>CANJHS010000006.1 GCA_947474225.1 Roseiflexaceae bacterium
CACATCTCGGCCGTGGGCTTCGACCTCTACTCGCGCTTGCTCGAGCAAGCCGTGCGCGCCATGAAGTTCCGCTTCGATACGACCCAACTCCAACCCAGCGAAGACGCCCAGGCAGCCCCCGCGCCACACAAACGTATCAAAGTCGACGAGAAAGTGCTGGTCACCCCGCTCGTCACCGTCGACCTGCCCCTCAACGCCTTCTTGCCCGTCGATTATATACCTGACGACCAGGTGCGCTTGTCGACCTATCAACACTTAGCCGAGGCACAGACCATCGTCGCCGTCAAGGGGCTGCGTGCCATGTTACGCGACCGCTTCGGCAAACCACCCGAGCCGGTCGAACACCTGCTCACCTGGCTGCACATCAAATCTCTGGCACTGCAAGCAGGCGTCCCCTCCGTGGTCGCATCCGAGCAGGAGTACATCATCAAACTCCCCGACGGGCACGACGAGCTACGCACGCGCCTCGCGCGCCGCTTCATCCGCGAGCGCCACATCAAAATCGGTCCCCAGTTCGTACGCATCGCCCGCTATCAAGCCGGGGATGCCTGGCTTGAGCACATCGTCGCCGTCCTCGAATGCCTCCAACCCATTCCTGTATAGGCCATCACCAGAGAAAGAACATCCACATGATTCGCACCGTCTACGTCACCGATGCCACCTATGCCCACCACGACCACGAACGCGCCGCACTTGCAGACTATGACTGCACGTTCACCGTACGCCAGTGCAAAACCGCTGCCGACGTCATCGCCCAATGCGCCGACGCCGAGGCGCTCCTCAACCAATATGCCCCGTTGACGCGCGAGGTCTTTGCCGCGCTCCCCAATCTCAAAATGGTCGTGCGCTATGGCGTCGGCTACGACAGTGTCGACGTCGCGGCTGCCACAGAACACGGCGTGATGGTGGTCAATGTCCCCGACTACGGCGTCCAAGAGGTCGCCGATCATACCCTGGCGATGCTGTTGGGCATCGTGCGCAAAATCCCACAGACCGTTGCGTCGGTCAACAGCGGCGTCTGGAACGACAACCTCTTTCACCCCATCCTGGGATTGGCCGACAAAACCGTTGGTCTGCTCGGTTTCGGCAACATCGCCCGCGAAGTCAACAAGCGCGTCCAAGCTTTCAACATGCGTGTGCTTGCCTACGATCCATTCGTTGCAGCAGATGTCTTTGGCCACCATCAGGTCACCCAAGGGAGCTGGCAAGACGTGCTCAGCCAATCCGACATCGTCTGCATTCATTTACCGCTGAACGCCGACACAAAACACTTCATCAACGCCGAGCGACTAGCTCTCATGAAGCCAACCAGCTATCTGGTCAACACCGCCCGCGGCGGCATCGTCGACGCCCAAGCCCTCGCCGATGCGCTCACCGCACATCGGATCGCCGGCGCCGCCCTCGACGTGCTCGAACACGAGCCCATGCCGGCCGTGCACCCTCTCCGCGGCGTCGACAACTGCATCATTACCTGCCATATCGCCTGGTATTCCGAGGCATCATTGATCCGCCTGCAGCACTATGCAGGCATCGAGATAGCCCGCGTCTGCGCCGGAGGGCAACCAAAGCACGTTGTTAATGCCGGCCAGCTGCGTGCGAAATAGTACGATGAATTATTGAGTGGGGCTTATTGCAAAAATCTTTTCGAGCGGGGCTTATTGCAATAAGCCCCGCTCGAATTTCTTTATCGAATCATAAAACCCGCTCGGATTCAATGCCCACGCCAATGAGCATCACTGCCCGCCAAACACGTACGACGTATACGCAATCGCCTCGCGCACCATGTAGACCCATTCTTCGATCGGCCGCGTCGATATCGGCGACGTCTGCGTCGGCGATGCAAACGCATCAAACCCCAAATCATGCGCCATCTTGAGCGACCGCAACATATGGAACGGATCGCTCACCAACAGCACACGCTTGAGCCGCAACGGGGCCGCCAGCTGTGCCGCACCCTGCAAGCTTTGCAGCGTCGAGCGCCCTTCCCGTTCCAACAAAATATTCGCCGCTGGCACACCGTTTTCGATCAAGAAGCGCGCGCCTGCATCTGCTTCGGACAGATTGTCGCCGGTGCCGGTGCCACCGGTCACAATAATATAGTTCACCTGTTTTTTCAAAAAAAGATCGAGCGCATGCGCCAAGCGCGCCGTCAGCACCGGCGACGGCGACCCGGCCCACACCGCTGCCCCCAGCACAATCGCCGCATCCGCAGGTTGTGTCTCGTCGACGCCACTCTGCACCTTCACCAAATATACCAACCCTGCCAAACACATCCCCACCACCACCACCAGCCACACTACCGCCTTGACGATGGTAACCAGCAGCGATTGTTTGGGTCGTGCAATCAAATAATTCGCGTCACTCATGATTTTTCTCGTATGATGATATGCATATTATAGCGGTACCACAAAGGCCATCACATGCACCTCACCTTGCCACCGCGCCAATGGCGCATCCCCATCCTGTTTGCCCTTGCACTCATTGCAGCGGCGTATCTGCGCATCCCGACGTCCGTTCGTGTCGTCATCTTTGTCGCCATCGCCATTGCCCAAGCCGTCGAACTGTGGCGCAGCCTCTTTTCCAGCAATCGGCCCGGCAACGTCACCTATTGGCGCGGCGTCCGCTACGAGACCAAGCGGCAATCTTCCCTCACTGCCGACGATCTACGCGCCCACGTCATTCCCATCCTGGTGCTTGTCAGTTCCCTGCTGATCGCAGGTGCACTCGGCTTTCGGAGCATCGGTCTGTAGCATGAGAAAGCGCCACCGTCGTGCGTTGCACGACGGTGGCGTTGCGTTCGTCTGGATTGCCCCGTGCTTACAGGCGTTTATGGTCCTGCGCGTGCCGGGTCGCATATGCAAAAGCGGCGCGACAGGCCGGCACCCGTGCCTCCCAGCTTTCTCGGCTGGCGCCCGCAACGGCAGCCTGGCGCATCGACTGGAGCCGGTCCGCATCCTGCAACAACTCAATCACCGCGTCGGCATAGGATTCTGCATCATCTGGTGCCACCAACAACCCGTTTTGGCCATGTTGGACAAACTGGCGCATCTCGCCCACGTCATGCCCGACCACGACAATGCCTGCCCCCAACAATTCGAGCAATTTGGCCGAGCACCGGGCCCGATTAATCAAACTATCTCGGACCGGTACCAAGGCGACCGAGGCCGAGGCCAGCACGGGCGTTATCGCAGCCGGCTCCAACCAGCCATGCATGGTCACCTGATCGGCGATGCCTGCTTCCGCGAGCAACGCCGCAAACGCACGCTCTTCGCCGTGTTCACCCGTGCCGATGACATCGAGTCGACACGCCGGCAACGCCGCACAAATCCGCGCCACCACCGGTACCAGCTGCGCCACGTCGAACTCCCAAAACCGGGTATACAACACCATGCGCTGGCCATCGGCAGGTATCGGCTCGACTACCGCGCTCCCCACGTCTGCCGCATTGGGCAGATACCAGACTGCATCGGGATGACACCCATCGGCCCAACACAAACTCTGCAAGGTCCTGCTCGCCACCGTCACCGCTGCAGCAGCCCGTGGCAACGTGCGCTCCTGCCAGGCAAACAACCACTTGGCCAGCATCGGGTAGGGCAATTCGTCGTTCCACCCGCCGGTACCCTCACGATCATCGCAGTCGACCACCAGCGGGATCTGTGGCTGCAGCAATTGCAACCATTGTGCTGCCAACCCTGCATGACCTTTTGGCTTAAACAGGTAGACGATTTCAGGCGTACTTGCCTGCACCGCTCGCAGCAACACCCACGCCTGCTGGATGACCCCAACCAAGCCCGGCAGTGTCGCACGCGCCGTGTGCGTGACGCTTACCCCGTCTACGACAACGGTCGTACCGGCGTCCTGCGGATTGTGAATAGGCGGAGCAATAATCTGCACCCGCAGCCCCTCGCGCGTCAATGCCTTGGCGAGGGGGAGCATCCGGGCTAAAAGCGTACCCTTCGGCCGAATGCCGAAGGGCGCTATCATGGTGATGCGTTGTGCGTCCATCACTCTCCTTAGAGGCGTGAACGTGGGTCGAGGGCGTCACGCAACCCGTCACCCATGAAGTTGATACTCAACACCGTGACGAAAATCAACGCAGCAGGAATCAACGACAAGTGCCACGCAGTCTGCAAAAACTGACTGCCGTCGGTGACCAGACGTCCCCATGTTGGGGTGTCCGGTGGGAATCCAATACCCAAGAACGACAGCGTCGATTCACTCAAAATGGCATTGCCGATCTCGAGTGTCGCGGCAACAATGACCGGGCTCATGGCGTTCGGCAAAATGTGTTTGAACATGATGCCCGATTGCTTGACACCGACACAAATTGCTGCTTCGACAAATTCTTTTTGCTTCAGCGAGATGAACTGTGCGCGGACCACCCGGGCGGTCTGCATCCACGCCAGAATACCCACCATGACCACAACGATGACAAAGATGCCTAGCTCGAGACCGAGCTTCGCAGTCACCGAATCTCTGAATAAGTAGACCGTCAGCAACAACAACGGCAACGTCGGCAACGACAAAAACAAATTGGTGATGAATGTCAGTACTTCATCGGTATAGCCACCGAGGTAGCCCGACACCGCGCCAATCAACGTGCCCAACGAGACTGCAATCAACATCGCCGCAAAACCGACCGACATCGAAATACGGCCACCATAGATCGCACGTGCAAACTGGTCACGACCGAGATCATCCGTGCCAAATGGGTGTGCCCATATCGGTGGGCTCAGAATCGTCGCAAAGTCGAGCTCCTCGCGGTTCAACGTCCACAGCGATGGTCCGACCAACACGCCTATCGTAATAAATGCAATCACAATCGTCCCGAAAATGGCCAATCGATGCCGTTTGTAGCGGCGCCATGCATCACCCCAGAGGGTGCGCGTTTTTTTGTTGGCTAATTCGACGATGTCGTTGGCTACTGTATCTGCAGGGTTTGCTACCATAGGAGTCACCTTCCGCGTATTCAGTGCTTAGTTGTATTTGACGCGCGGATCAAAGACACCATACATGATGTCGGCAATCACATTGAATATAACCACCAGGATCGAGAAGATGAACGACAGCGCCATCACCACCGGGGTGTCGGAGCTTTGAATCGAGGTAACCAAGAGCTGCCCCAATCCATTCACCCGGAACAGATTTTCGGTGATAATTGCACCGGCGAAAATTCCTGGTATGCCCAACGCAACCAACGTAATCACCGGGATGATGCTGTTGACAACGACGTGACGGACAATCACCGCCGTGTCATTCAATCCCTTGGCACGCGCCGTCCGCACATAATCGAGGGGTAAATTATCAAGCATCGATGATCGCATAAAACGGGTGAGAGATGCGGTTTGTTGAACAACCAGCACCAACACCGGTAGCACCATCTGATTAATTGCATGTTTAAACGTCGCAAAATCCTTTATCTCGAGCGTCGTACTATACACAATCGGGAACCATTTGAAATGGATCGCGAAAATCAGCATAAACGAAAGCCCCGTAAAGAACGACGGTAATGCTCCACCAATAAACGACAGAAATGTCGCGAGTTGGTCGAAAAACGTATACTGCTTGACTGCCGATATTACCCCAATCGGGATTGCAATCAAAATAGCAATCAAGTACGAAATGCCCACTACCTGGAGTGTCTGGGGAATACGCTGCATCACAATGTTGATGACTGGTGACTTCGAAGAAAACGAATATCCCCACTCACCCTGGGTCATTGATGATGCCCATTTGTAATATCGGACATACCAAGGCTTGTCCAAACCAAACTGCTCGCGAATCCGGTTGCGCGTGGATGCAGGAATTGCCGGGTTCAGCGCAAATTGCGCTAACGGGTCACCAGGTGCCAATGCCAAAACGGCAAAAATCAACACGCTAATAAGCAACAGCGTGGGGAAGGCAACAAGTATCTTACGAATGATGTATTGGGTCATGGAGTGACCTCCACGGTGTTCAAAGAGGAAAGGGGGGAATTGCGGAGGTGTAAGAAATGGAGGTTGGGACTAGCCCAACCTCCATTCGTGGGGGAGCTTACTTGTGCCAGGAATCGATGTTCCACAAGCCCGAGTCAAACGTGTTGTACGTTGGGCCAGTCAAACCATTGATGATGGCGTTTGGCGTGCGGCGGTTGACCAACGGAATAACTGCATTGTCGCTGACAAGCAAGTCATTCAACTGGATTGCCAATGCCGTGCGCTTTGCGGTGTCAAATTCGGCCTTGTACTGAGCAAACAAAGCATCATAGTCCTTGTTGCAGTAACGTCCGTCATTGCCACCGTTCCACTTGTTCTCGGCGGAGTTGACTTTACCACAGGTCCAACCTTCGAGGTATGCCTGTGAGTCGACGCCGTCTGGACCATTGGTGTACATCTGAATGTCGACATACATCTTGTTCAAGGTGTCGTCGATACCAACATCACCGGAGAAGAACACACCAGCATCGACAGCCTTCAGGCTGACGGCAATGCCGAGCTCTGCAAGGTTGCTCTTGATGATGGCCTGCTCGCCTTGGCGAAGGGTGTTGATTGAAGTCTGGAAGTACAGAGTCAATGGCTTGCCATCAGCACCGGCGCGTACGCCGTCTTTTTCTGGGAAGCCGGCTTCGTCCATCAACTTCTTGGCGCCTTCGATGTCGCGGTCACACTTGGTGTTCTTGCTGTTGACAGCTTCTGGAACAACCAAGATGTTGCAGTTTGCAACGCCGGTAGGACCATACAGGTTCTCGACAATTGCAGCACGATCGATGGCCATGTTGATTGCCTGACGAACCTTCGGGTTGGTCAAGAATGGATGTGGCTGGTCTGGCTCTGAACGCTTCTTGCCCAATGCAGCATCTGGGTTCGAGAAGTTGACGACGATACGCTCGACGCCGAACGAACCACCTGCGATTGGCTGACACTTACCACCGGCCAAAATTGGCTCGAGGGCAGCCTTCGGTACCTGAAGATTCCATGCGTAGTCTGCTTCGCCGGTCTGACAAACAGCGTTACCAGCGGTCGTGGCATCGCCACCACCCTTGATTTCGACGGTGTCGAAGGCGGTCTTGTCTGCGCCACGGTATGCTGGGTTCTTCACGTAGGTAACGGTGTCACCTGGCTTGAATTCCTTCAGCATGTATGCGTTGGTGCCGATTGGTGCCAAATTGGCAGCCTGACAAGCAGCATCGGTCAAAGCCTTTTCACCGATACAATTTTCAAACTGCTTCTTCTGCAAAACCATACCCGAGAAGCCGACGAACGAACCGTATGGGTTCGGGGTTGGCGTAATCCAGGTAATGGTAACCGTGTTGGCATCAACAGCCGTGATGTCTTTGATGGTGTTGTAGTTCGACACGGTGGTGGCGGCGGTCTTCGGGTCGGAAGCGTACTTCCAGGTGAAGATGACGTCGTCAGCCGTGAAGTCAGAACCATCTGACCACTTGACACCCTTTTTGAGCTTCCAAGTAACGCTCGTGCCGTCCTTAGCGACGCCACCGTTTTCGATCGTTGGAATCTCTTCTGCCAGGTATGCAACCAATTCGTCATTCTGGTTGTAGTGAGCGAATGGCTCGAGAATGACGGTTGCTGCGTCGAAGTCCTTGGTGCCCGAAGACACGTGTGGGTTCAACACGGTTGGTGCCTGCCAGTAGAGAATCTTCAGACTCTTTGGGTCGCCTGCAGGAGCAGCTGGCTCTGCAGTTGGCTCTGGGACTGCGGTTGCCTCAGGAGCTGCCGTTGGCTCAGCTGCTGGGGCTTCTGCGGCCGCGGTTGGCTCTGCAGCTGGGGCAGCAGCGCCGCCACAAGCCACGAGCAACGGAAGCAACAATGCTGCTGCCAACAAGGCAGCTGCGCGCTTCCATGACGAAATCGTTCGCATGTGTTCTGATCCTTTCGAAGAGAACGGAAAATCTTCACAACCCTCCTACAGACAGGCTTCCACCTGTGTATGAAGATTGCATGAAATGATTCTAGTGGATTTATCAAGGTTCGTCAATCGTATATTCTGCTGTTTTCGTATCGTAATGCACAAATCTCAACATTTTCTATCATCTGCAGTGCGAATGACACTTTAATAGTCAACAAAGAAACTCATATAACTCGTGTTAATTGTATTATGACAATTCACTATTACCTCTCCGTTCGTCGCATGGCATGCATTTTCCTGACAGAGAATGAGATTTTCCGCTGCAGAGAGAAATCAATTGACATGCCAAAACAGACGGGAGAAGTCACTCAGTGACTCCTCCCGCAACAACGCACCTGCGAGTAATAATCCACTATTCGTGTCTGCGCGCTCACAAACCCGATTATCATCGAGATAAATTGTTCCGCCTTTGAACTTGCAAGCCTGAAATACGATAGTTTGTGAGATTCCCGCTTCTCCTGACATATCGAACGTCACAATGACTCTGACCGTGCTGTTACACCTCTCGAAACTTCTTCGTACATCGTTCGTACTTCAGCGCCAATGGACTATCCCCAGACTACACTCATTTCTTTCGCACTGCCAATCCAGACTGCACCTACGTACAACAACGTGGCTTCCTCAGTATCGAATTCTACGAAGCCGCCGTTCCCAGGTGGTATGGTGCATCCAAAAAAGGCGATTGTTGGCGCGATGGTCAGTGTTGTATGCGAACGATAACTCCGCACCCGTCAACGTCAAAGGAGCGGTTGAGTTTCGCGGCTCCGTGCACATCAATGTACTTGAGCACGTCGTGCGTATCGTCAGAATGCTTTTTTGGCGTACGTATTGGTAGTGGTTGTAACGCGTGCAACTATTCTCGATTCGCCAGAACCATGCTGTAACGCAAAAATCTGCCCACCGAAAATCAAAAAACCTTCTACGCTATCGTGTGCTGGAAAACGACGAACGTGTCTCTTGTTGAGCTGAACCTACGAAACGGGACTCTCTTGATGTAGTCACTCCCCCGAACATTTTGCAAGATAGCGATTGTCCGGATCCATGCACGAATCGTTGCCGACATCTCGGTCAAGACTGCCGCACCACGCGATGCGTTGAGTCCGTCAAGTACCGCTATCCTTGCAATCAGAGCAACAAATTCATCTCACATCATCACAGATTAATTTAACTTTTTGGCGTACACATTACGCTATAGTGCAATAAATTTACCCGCAAAACTGGTGCTCACGCCTGTTGAGGGTTGGTCAGTGGGTCTTGATGCATCACAAAAATATCATCTGGGAGATACCATAGAATCAATGTAAATCCAATAATCCAGCGGTAATTTTCACCGGTTTCGGTAAATGTCGTAATCAAAATCATCCCCAAAATAGACACTGCGTACCAAAAAGAAACATACTTTGGCTGACGAAACCATTGTGTCCAAGAGTGCAGACGAATTTTGCGCAAACTGCTTACCACGATAGAGAGTTGGAGCACCATACCGCTAAAGTAGATACTCGTAAAAATCCCCGAGATGATTGGGTGAATCGGGTCTTCTGCGGTACGTGTAATAAATAGGTTATTTTGGATTAATCTCCCCATCGTCGGTGCAATTAGTTCAGGATTTGTTTGCAGTTGTACAAAAAATGCATTGAGTAATCGTTGACTATTGATTTGATGTATTGCCGTGTTGATATTGGGCCATAACCCGTGACTGAGTGGGGGGGCTTCAGGTAATAACGGGACATCGGGACAGGGCCATGCATGACAAATATTAAATCCTGCATGATTTGTCCAATTTAATTGCCCTAATACGAATATATGATTCGCATGCCAAATAACTAACACGGTCAATGGTGCAAAAAAATACAACACCCGTTGCCAGCCGTGGTTTTTGTAGATGTGGTACGCACCAAGTACTGCAAATAACGGTACAAATAGCATCGTAAATGGTCGCATCATATCGAAACACATCAATACCACCCCAAGCATAAATGCCCGTATGGGAGTGAATTGTAGACGTACCAACAACTGAAAAAACATCACAAAAAAGAAACTAGTTAAAACGTCGTACATGAAAAAATTGAGGCGGCCTTTAATAAGTATCACCATAATACACAAACATATGCTGCTGATAATTCGGATAGTGCGTTGGTGTGGCATAGCCACACTTGACCGCACCGCGAGCATCAGACATACACCAATTGCGATACGTGGCAAACATAATTCGTAAAGCATTTTTAATACGGGTGAGTGATAAATCGCATATTCAGTAATGAACAAAATAGGCGGTATTGCAATCCGCATATGTGTCAAGATTGCCCAAACCTCTGACCATTGATGGATGGCAGCAATATTGAGGGTGTTAGACCACCCTGTAGCATTCCAAAATCCAGAAATGCTTTGTAGTCCTGTTACGATGAACAAAACCATGCCCCACCAAAGCCCGTCGCGGATGACCGGTGATGACTCGAGCCATATCAAGAGTTGAGCGGTCACCACAAGACAAAACCACCATAGATATGGTTGATACACATGTGGCATCTCTTGTATGTAGTATGGTGGAATCGCTATATCCCAGTCATAACCATTCTGCCATTGCATGATGGCAATCCGTACAAGAGGAATACCAATGAGCAATCCAAGGAATACCAACCGCCAAAACCGTGGCGCAATATGTGGGCGGAGCAGATACACGGTGAATACGATTCCACCCAATATATAGATCATTTCGCCACTCACAACGCGAAATTGCGTCCAGATCCCGATAGTAATCAGTGTGAGTACCAACGTCCATTGGAGTTTTTGGGGTTGGTGTATCAGTGCAAGATTTGCCATTATCAACCCACCAACCAATCCAATTGCACACAGGATAACGAGAATCGATGCATCCCAGAACCCCACGCTACTGCGTAGTTCTCGCGATGCTTTAGAGAGCGCAAAGGTAATTGGGCGGGATTCGTCGGTTGTCGCTACAAAATTCGTCGTACTACTGATGTCTAGGGACGTTTGTTGGCATTGCACCCATTTGATGCGGTGTGGTCGATCATCAAAAGTAACATGCACACCATTAATTGACATCGTAGCCAGACTGTTTGCAGGGGCAAACACCAGCAATGTCGTAATTTGATGATTGCGACAATTCCCAGGGATCAGATCGCTCCACTGTGTCTGGAATCGAATATGGCTGTTTTTGGAACTCCAAAGATATTGGACGTCAGCGGTGCTATTGGGGGTTGTGCGTTGCTCTGGTCGCCAAAATCCCACAAATGCATACTCATCGGTAAAATCATATTCCGGGTAGTGTGTATGGAATAATTGCCATGCCACAACGATAATCACAAACATACCGAAGACAAAAGCGATATTTTGACGCTGGGTTGTAGCAAATACGATCATTCGCTGAACTACTGATTTTTCACGCTCATGCTCAATCATTTTATGACCAGTACATGTTACAAAGCGAACGCACTACCTACTCAATCTCAACACTACCTTGCGTTGGCACGCAAAAAACAGATATGAGTGGAAACAATTCATTACACCTAGTCAATGACATATTATATATTAATTTAAGTGAAGATATCAAACGCCGCATGTTACTGTCATTCCTTAGCAATCGAGTACTACAGTGAATCCTCGCATCTGATGAATGTGCCAGACAGTATGTGATTACACAATGCTTTTGGCACGAAGCACTGATAGGAGGATGACGCCTCAAATCTGTTGCGTGCGTTGTACGAATCAAACGGAGTCAGAAGCACGAAGTGAACATACCAGCAGAGGGTATAATGCAGCAATCAATAGAGCGAAAGAACATCCTGATGCAATATTCTGGTGAACTCATCCGTGCCCTCCAGAACGTCGTCGGGGAACGTGGCGTCGTCATGGGCGAAGCAGCCTTGCTGACCTACGAAGCCGATGGCTGTGTGATGGACCTGCACGCTCCAAATATCGTCGTTTTACCCCAAACGAGTGAACAGACTGCTGCCGTCGTCAAAATCGCCCACCACGCACGCATACCGGTCGTCGCCCGCGGCGCCGGTACGGGCTTGTCCGGCGGCGCGACCCCCATCCACGGCGGCATCGTCATCGCCATGACGCGCATGGATCAGGTACTCGAGGTCGACGCCCTCAACCGGCGCGTACGCGTGCAGCCCGGGGTCATCAACTGGGAGTTGTCGCAACAACTGGCACCGCACGGCTATGCCTTTATGCCAGACCCGTCGTCGCAAAAAGCCTGCACTCTGGGCGGCAACATCGCCAACAACAGCGGTGGACCACACTGCCTCAAATACGGCATGACCACCAACCACATCTTGGCGCTCCGCACCGTACTGCCCAACGGCGACCTCATCTGGACCGGCAATGGTCGCATCGACACGGTCGGGTATGACTTGGCCGGGGTGATGACGGGCTCGGAGGGGATGTTCGGAATCGTCACCGAGGCCTGGGTGCGCATGACCCGTCTGCCCGAGGCGTTGCGCGTCGTGCTGGCCTTGTTCCCCGACATCCCCTCTGCATCACAAACGGTCTCGACCATCATTGCCCGCGGGATTTTGCCGGCTGCCCTCGAGATGATGGACAAGCTGGCCATCAAAGCCGTCAACGGCATGTACAAACTGGGACTGCCCGACAGTGCCGGCTCGGCCCTACTCATCGAAGTGGACGGTGTCAACGATGGCCTCGACGAACTGCTGGCACAAGTAGTCAGTATCTGCCGTGAACACGGCGCAATTGAGGTTCGCCCCGCTACAACGGCTGCCGAGCAGGCGCAGGTCTGGGCCGCTCGCAAAAACGCCTTTGGCGCAATGGGCCGCTTGTCACCGAGTTATTACTTGGTTGACACGGTGGTGCCACGGACCAAACTGCCGGCGATTCTGGCGCACGTGGGTGATGTCGCCAAGGATTTCACGCTGCCTATCGCCAACGTCTTCCACGCCGGTGACGGCAATCTGCACCCGTTGATTTTGTTTGACCGGCGCGACAAACAGCAACTCGAGCGCGCCTTGGGCGCCGCCACCGAAATCCTGAAGGAATCGGTCCGTCTCGGTGGCGTGGTCAGTGGCGAGCACGGGATTGGCGTCGAAAAACGCGACTATATGGACATCTTGTTCACCACGGCAGACCTCGCTGCGATGGCGGGGTTGCGCAAGTCGTTCGATCCGTTGGATTTGTTCAACCCCGGCAAAGTCTTCCCGGCGCGCACCGGCTGCGGCGAGCTCGCCGAATTACGCCAGAACGCCATAGCTGCCAACGAGATAACAGCCCTGCCCAGCGGCACATGGATCTAGGAGGCGTGCGATGTCTGATGCAACACCGTCCTTCTTCACCGATACTGCCAGCCGTACGTCCCACACCATCCATGGGGTGGTGCCGGAACGAGTCGCAATTCCCACCAGCCAGGCCGCTGTAGCAACGGTGATGCACCACGCAGCCCAGCAGGGCTGGACGGTGGTGCCGTGGGGTGGCGGGACCCACCAACTCATCGGTGCACCGCCGACACGGGTCGATCTTGTGGTGTCGACCGCTGCGTTGACGACGGTGCTCCAGCACGAACCCAATGATTTGACCATATCGGTCGAAGCGGGGATGACCGCCGGCGCGCTCCGTGCATATCTGGCGACGCACGGCCAGATGATCCCCATCGATCCTGCATTGCCCGATCAGACCACCATTGGTGGCATGATTGCAACTGCCGCTGATGGTCCGCGGCGGGCGCAGTACGGGTTGCTACGCGACATGATCATCGGCATCCATGTGGTCGAGGTCAATGGTCAGCCATCGCGGGCGGGTGGTATGGTCGTCAAAAACGTCAGCGGCTTCGACATGATGAAGCTCTATCACGGCAGCTACGGCACGTTGGCGCTCATCACCGCAGCGAACTTCAAACTCATCCCTATTCCTCCGGCGCGTGGCAGCGTGCTCATCGGTTGTCCAAACCTCACCGACGCATTGACGATTGTTGACACGCTGATGCAGTCACAGTTGACCCCGGTTGCCTGTGAATTGCTCGACGCGACCATCGGTCGCCAGGTGGGTATCGACGCTGCATGGACCGTGGCAGTGGGCAGTGAAGGACCAGAACCATCCGTCGAACGCCACATCCGCGATGCGACGGCCCTCGCCAGCACGATCGCTGCGACCGTCGATGTGCGCCGGATGACAGTACACGATCAGCTGTGGCGCACAATTGCAGACGCGAGTGCGGCGAGCCCCATGGCCGATGGTGATGTGCTGTTGCGCTGGGCGACCATACCGGCGTTGGTTGGCGACGTCCTCGCGCGGATTGCAGCTGCGGGCACGCGTATCGGCGGCGCACCAGTCATCCACGTGCGGGCAAGCACAGGCTGCGGCTATGTGTGCCTGAAGGGGCTTGATACTGCAGAAAAAGATGCATGGATTGATGCCTTGCCCGAAGTGATTGCCGTTGCCACCACAGACAACACCCTGGCACGCTATTGGCATGCGCCGGCGGGCGGGGCTGATGTGATGCAGCGCATCAAGGCGGAGTTTGACCCGCAGGGACGGTTGAATCCGGGGCGGTTTGTGGTCTAAGGACACCGCTGAAAGCCCTGCTCATCGTTTGAGCAGGGCTTTTTTGCATGGTGATGTATCGGGGTAGTGCCATACAATGTAGCGGCGAGATTTTCCGTCACCCACCGGCAATCCAGTGGCACCGCAGAGCTGTGCGCGAGACACAAAAAAACCGCGCATAGGATTGGAATAATTCACCGGGAAACGGAATATCATCTCAAAGAGAGGGTTTTCTCGAGTCAAAGCAATTCACAAGAAAACCCCCGACTGCAATACAGTCGGGGGTGAGAACGACACTAACGATAATTATCCTGGATTGAAACTATGTATGGTCCTACGAAGTCAGGTGTATTTTTGTAGCCCAATACAACAAGACTGTTCTCACGCACCTCGACATTGCGCCATACCACCGCGTTGTTAAGACGAATATCGACTATTTTTTTGTTATCAAATATAGGAATCGTAAAGGCCCACACAGACCCACTATTCGCCTGAACAGAGTTGTTTGTTTTGGTATCAACAAAGCTCAACCAACGTTCCGATCCTGCCGAAGCTATTTCGATGCTAGTAATGTTAGTCCCGAGATCGAATCGTATGAAGTTATGCATTTCGCCAGTTTGCACAGGATCATTTGTCACTGGTGCACCTGCAGCAGCTGGAGCATTGCCGCCGAGGTACTGATTCCCCAACAAACCGAGCAACACGCGATATGGCTCGGGTTTGTCTTCGTGCAACTCAAACCGAGCTCGTTCGAAAATTTGCACGATGCGTGGTGTGCCTTCCAGCGTCGTGGTGAATCGATACGACAATGGCAATCCAAATAACGCAAGACTCTCAGCCTCGGCGAAGCCCGGCTTGCCATCAAGCTGTAAGCCATGCGACTTCCAGTATGTAAGAAATTCATTGCAGACAAATTGTTGTGTCTGTTCGAACCATTTACAACTACTTGAATCCTTTAATAACCCACCCTCGCTGAATGACTCAGTGTTGAAATCAATCTTCCCAATAACATCAGAAGTCTCTGCATTGAAAACCGACATCATATTGAGTGCACCAAGCCGACCCAACAATACATCGTACGGTGCGGCATTCTCTGGATGCAGTTCGAGGCGATTCCGTTCGAAATTCTGTGCTTGGAATGTTTTACCTTCGATGACCATTGGACCTTGGGCTGACTTGGGGAAGCCAAAGACTGGAAGACCACCATTGTTTTCCCAATACTGACGAATACGTCCACTGATACAGAATCCTGTTTCGCCAAAACAGCGCTCCCCATTAGCCGCATGTGCGTGCCGACTCGGAGCAATGCCGGTCAACAACAATGCCACGAGCAAAATTGCGAGAAATTTCTTCATTTTGTCCCCTTTCATGGTACCTCTATTAAAACATAAATACGCATTACGTTAATAATGAAAAGTCACAGTTTGATTTCATTTTTGCAACCGAGTGCTCCAACATCTCCCGTCAACAGCTGATAATCCTCTTTTGCCCCTCAATTTTCCGTCACCCACCGGCAATCCAGTGGCACCGCAGAGCTGTGCGCGAGGAACAAAAAAACCGCGGGGCGACAGTGTCGCCCCGCAGCAGACTGTTGGGGTTTTCTATGCAAAAAACGACAGAATGACTCCGAACAAGATGAAGTTGAGCAGGTGATTGCCGATCTCGATGCCCCAGACATACAACGGGTGCCCAGCAAACAGCTTATTGACCAGGTATGTCGGCATCACAAAGGCGAGCCAAAAGACAATCCCAGCTTGCGCGCCGATGGCCCAGGTGTACCCCTCTGGATGCAAGGCATGCAGCACCACCGACATCATCAGCGCCTGCACAAAGCAGCCGACAAAGGTCAGCCCAAAGACCATACCCATGTTTTGTCCGCCGCCGGGGACTTGCGCACCGGTTTTGCCGATGCCGGTCCACCAGATGGGGAAGAAGGTTTTGGGGCCGAACCAGAGTGACCCGCTGACGATTGCAGCGACCATACAGATGAGGACGCCCAACCAGGGAATGGCAGTAAAATCGAACATTTTGACTCCTCTTGCGTACAAATTTCGTGCCATTTTAACGCTACAAGTGATGGAGCGTCAATCGCCGTGTCGGTAGGTATGCTACTATTTACCTCGCAATATATCATTTGGAGATGCAAATGGCCATCAAAATGTTTGTGAATGTGCCGATCCGCACGCTATCTGAGTCGGTACGCTTTTGGGGTGCATTGGGGTTCGCGTTCAATCCGCAGTTCACCAGCGAGACGACGACCTGCATGATTGTCAGCGAAGACAATTATGTCATGTTGCTCGAAGACGCGGACTTTCGCGGTTTCACCGACCGTGCGATTGCTGATCCCAAGACCAGCATCGAGGCAATCGTCGCACTGGCACTCGAATCCCGCGAGGCTGTCGACACCATGATGACCCAGGTGTTGGCCAATGGCGGTAGCGAATATGCCGAAGCGCGTGATATGGGCTTTATGTACCAGCGAGCGTTCGTCGATATCGACGGCCACCACTGGGAACCGTTCTGGATGAACCCAGATTATGTGCATGCGGAATGATGAATTGAGGCATACACCAGCACGCGCCGGGAGCATCGCTCACCGGCGTGTGCTTTCTTTTTCTCTCGCGCATCCCGTGCTCTGAAATATCTGAGTACTCAACCAAAGAAACTGATACCTGATACCGCTTCAGCGTGTAGGAGTGACGAATCCACTCTCGGTTGGTCGAGGCGTATTCGTGGCTACTGTTGGTCGAGGCGTGTTTGGCACTTCGGTGGCAGTAGAAGGAACTACCGTCGATGTTGGCGGATCTACTGGCTTGTTATACGGTTTGCTGGTGGCATTCGGTTCTTCGGTTGCGGTCGGTACGTCTGTTGGAACCAACGTGTCTGCTGGGAGAACCGTGCTGGTATCGGTCGGCAGCGCAGTGGCGGAATCGGCAGGAACTGCCACGGCACTTTCGGACGGTGGATTTGTGCGTGTCGGTGGGATTTTGGTTAGCACGAGAGTCATAGATGGCACGGGAGTAATTATTGGTGCGGTGGTGAGCGTGGCAGGGATGGTGTTCGTCGAGGCACGTGTCGGAATATTCGTCTTTGTCGGGGTTGCTGTGCTTGGATTTGCCGTTTCTGTAAGGGCTGCTGATGTTGCAAATTCTGCAGCTTGCGTTACAGTCAAATAATAATCATATTCAGTTTTAACGATACATTTTCCATCCATAAGATACACGTTTGTAAATCCTGCGCATTTCAGTTCGCCGTCCTTTCCTATTAGCGGGGTATCGCTTGTACCATTGAATGAACACGAGATGAACAGCATAGTTATCCATAGAAGGAGCAGAAATCTCGTTCGCATACGAACCTCAAATAGCTTGCAACGATCATCACGCAATCTCATTACGCCCTACTTGCAAAATTTTCATCAAAGTGATTTGAGTAATATACAAAATATATCACATTTTTACATTTTGCGAACTGGATTCTCTCTTAAAGAAACAATCTTTGCCAGCAAAGTACACTGCTTGAGGAACAAATACCCCACGATGGGAGCAGAGCTCTCCAGCGTGGGGTGCGCACAAAATACATTTACTATCTACTCGCTGTTCACTACTCGCTACTATCTACTAGCTACTAACTACTCATTACTCATTATCCCGTCCCACATTCCAGCGCAAATACGCATCGATGAACGGATCGAGATCGCCGTCCAGCACGCCTTGGACATTCGAGGTCTCGTGATCAGTACGGTGGTCTTTGACCAGGGTGTACGGGTGCAGGTAGAAGCTGCGCATTTGGCTGCCGAAATCGGCCTTCTGGAAAGCGCCCTTCAGGCGATCACGCTCTTCGCGCTGGCGCACCAGTTCGCGCTCGAGCAAGCGCCCACGCAGCACCTTCATGGCGGTTTCTTTGTTTTGGATCTGCGAGCGTTCGTTCTGGCAGGTGACAACGATCTGCTCGGGCGTGCCCGGTTTGTAGGTCAGGCGCACCGCCGAGTCGGTTGTGTTGACGCCTTGGCCGCCATGGCCACCGGCGCGATAGACGTCGACGCGGATGTCTTCGGGCTTGAGGCTGACCTCCGGCGCATCGTCGACTTCGGGCAGCACTTCGATCAGCGCAAACGACGTCTGGCGCGTATTGGCCGAGTTGAAGGGTGAGAGACGGATCAGCCGATGGACGCCGGCTTCGGCTTTGCAGAGGCCATAGGCGTAGTCACCGCGGATTTCGAGGGTGGCGCTTTTGATACCGGCTTCTTCGCCCATGGTCTGATCGACGAGGTGGCAGGTGAAGTTCCTTTTTTCGGCCCAGCGGGTGTAGGTGCGCAACAGCATCTCGGCCCAGTCGGCGGCGTCGGTACCGCCCATGCCGGCTTTGATGGATAGGAATGCGTCGCGGTCGTCGTAGGGCCCGCTGAGCAAGACTTCGATTTCGAGTGCGTCGATGAGGGAGAGCAATGCGGCGTATTCGCTGTCGACTTCTGCAGCGAGCGAATCGTCGCCCAGTTCGGCGAATTCTGCGGTGGATTGCAGTCGTGCATCGACAGACGACCAGCGATTCAATTCGTTTTTGATGCGCGTCATGCGCTGCATCACCTGTTGGGCGTTGGTGGGGTTGTTCCAAATGTCGGGATCGGCAGCCTGCTGTTCGAGGGCGTCGAGCTGAATTTGTTTTGTTGCGAGGTCAAAGCCGCCCACGGACGCCGTCAAAGCGTTGCCGTAGGGTCTCCACTTCTGCGAGGGTAATAGCCATGAGCTGTTCCTTTCGATATCGTGTTCATTATAGAGAAATTGAGCGGGGCTTATTGCAATAAGCCCCGCCCCATAGCCCCAGCCTGCCCCCGGAACGGGGGGCATGCCGTGGGGCTATGGGTATGCCCCCGGTACGGGGGGCAGGCCGTGGGGCTATGGGCATGCCGTGGGGCTATGGTTCGACCTTAGACCGAGTGCAATACCCCAGCCAGGGCATTGATGCGGGGCATCAGGGATGCGAAGTTTTCGAGGGTCAGTGATTGTGGTCCATCCGAGGTGGCTTTATCAGGATCGGGGTGAACTTCGATCATCAGACCATCGGCACCAGCGGCGAGGCCAGCCAGCGCCAACGGTGCGACCAAGTACCATTTGCCGGTGCCGTGCGATGGGTCGACGATGATGGGCAGATGGGTGCGCTTTTTGCCCAGTGCAACGGCATTGAGGTCCATCGTGTTGCGGGTAGCCGTCTCAAACGTACGAATGCCGCGCTCGCACAAAATCACGTTGTGATTGCCCTGGTTCATGATGTACTCAGCCGACAACATCCATTCTTCGAAGGTGGCAGACAGACCGCGCTTGAGCAAAACCGGTCGATGCGAACGACCCACTTCCTCCAGCAATTGATAGTTTTGCATGTTGCGCGCACCGATTTGCAGGAGGTCGGCGTATTCGCCGACCAGGGCCACATCGGTCGGGGTCATCACCTCGGTGACGATGGGCAAGCCGGTCTCGGCGCGGGCTTTGGCCATCAGTTTGAGGGCTTCTTCGCCCATACCGCGGAAGCTATAGGGCGACGATCGGGGTTTGAACGCCCCACCGCGCAACATATGTGCACCGGCTTTTTTGATGGCATGGGCCACCGTCATAATCTGTGTCTCGGATTCGACGGCACAGGGACCGGCCATGACGACCGCAGAGCCACCGCCCACCATGACACCACCGACGTCGACAATCGTGTCGCGTGGGTGGAATTCACGGGTGGCCAGTTTGTACGGGCGCGAGATACGCACCACTTCGCGCACGCCCGACATACTCTCGAGCATCTCTTGCAGTTGCGGTGGAATGGGGGTACCGACGATGCCGATGATGTTTTGCGATTCACCGACGGTGACACTGCCGCGTAGCTTGAATCCTTCGACACGCGCCAACACGGCGTCGAGATCAGCTTTGGTAGCACCGTTTTGCATAATGACGACCATAAAAAGCTCCTTTACCGGTCCGTCCCTGCGGACCGAATTAACAGATTATTTGGCGAGGTCAGGACGCAACACCGTTGCGCCGCCGAGGTAGATATGCTTGACGTCCGCCTGTGCTTTGCTCGTATTCCAATGCAGAATCAAGCGGATGCACATCGGCAACGCACCAGGAACGGTCATCTCGTGCGCGTTCATCAACGCGGTATCGGTGAAGCCGATTTTGCGCGCTGCCACTGCCGGGAACTCGGCATACAGGTCGGTCGTCGTCGTAAACCAGATGCTGGCGACGTCCGCAGGGACAATCCCGTTGGCAGTGATAACCGCCTGGAGCAGCGTTGTGGTCGCCTCGATGATGGCTTCACGGGTATTGCTCGCACAAGTAATTGCACCACGGACTCCGCGACAGGCTATCGTCATTGATTGCTCCTCTATACAACAAAACCGGCGGGAGGTTGTGCCTCTCGCCGGTCATATACACGTTTGTTCGTGTCAGTTCATGGCGAAACAGCCGGACTCAGTTGTGAGCCGGTAAAATAATAGCCATAATAGGTTGTCGTCTGCATTGGGTGCATCAACTGCCTCGATTACTGATGCGTGCATGATACGACGAAATCAGGCACCCGTCAAATGGTTTGCAATTCACTACCCGCTATGCTACGATAAAGTCGTTCGGGCGTTTAGCTCAGTTGGTTAGAGCGCATCCTTCACACGGATGAGGTCGGTGGTTCGAGCCCACTATCGCCCACCATTTCCCCCTGGCTGTCAGTGACAGTCAGGGTGTTTTTGTGTCAACTGCGCTACAATTCATGCACTGCCTTATTCGGGCATATGCACAACTGCATGTTTCAATGATTGCACAGACGCGAGAGCGGGAACTCCCATGGGCCGAGATTCGTCTCTTAGACGTTCGTACCAGCTTTTCCTTACGTGTATGTCTCACAAGATTCACCACGCACAGGCGGAACGGCTACTGTTCATGGAAACGAATACCACGCCATGCGTGCGGACCCATTCCCCTCAATGATTCCTTCGATGAGCTCAGGATCATTTTCTTGCATGCAGTCAACGTACCTACCCACCCGGCAGCGTCGCACATGCAAATCACAAAAGAAGTACCAGATGCGCAATAAACACGTGACCCGCCGTTCTTTTTTGCAGCTCAGCACCATGAGCATCGTCCTTGCAAGTTGCGCAGCAGCAGCAACCAGCGCACCACAGGTGCATCTCAAAGGTGCAGCCGCAAGCGTGGATGTCATCGTCATTGGCGCGGGGATAGCTGGATTAGCAGCAGCCCGCGACCTTGTGGCAGGCGGCAAATCGGTACGCATCCTCGAAGCACGTGACACGGTCGGTGGCAGGATTCGCACCAATCGAAGCTGGGGCAAGCCCGTTGAGCTCGGTGCACAATGGATCGAAACAGCCACCGGCAATCCGCTTGTCTCCCTCGCCAAAAGCGCCGGCGTGACAACGACTGCTGATCCCGAAAACGGCAACGAACGCTACATCGACACTCAAACCCCCGAGCAACTCAGTGGGACCGCGATTGATGACCTCTACACGCTCGCCGATGATATCATCAGCGCGGCCATCGATAGTGCCGGCGGCACCGACAAATCCCTCCGCGCCGCAATCAATCAGGTCCCTGCATACAAAAGCCTCAATGCAGCACAGAAACGTCGTATCGAAAGTATGTTTGCGCAGGTGATTGACGACGACGACGCCGTCGAAGCAGAGCTCCTCTCGCTGAACAACTATGACG
Organism: Roseiflexaceae bacterium; assembly: GCA_947474225.1. Classification (GTDB taxonomy): domain Bacteria; phylum Chloroflexota; class Chloroflexia; order Chloroflexales; family Roseiflexaceae; genus UBA965. The sequence continues at coordinate 22,119 of CANJHS010000006.1, forward strand.
AAGGTATCGACGCCTACCGGGGCGGCAATCTCTTTGTCAATAACGGCTACGAGGGTATCCCGCAATATATGGCGAAAAATCTGACCATTGAATACAACATCAGCGTAAATCGTATCGCCACCGACGCAACCGGGGTGACGGTCAGCGCCGGATCGAAAACATGGCGTGCCGGTGCAGTCGTCGTAACCGTACCATTAGGCATCCTCAAAGCAAACACCATCACCTTCAGTCCTGCGTTGCCTGCAGCGTACACGGCAGCCATCGGCAAACTTGCGATGGGGGTGCTCGACAAATGTATCCTCAAATACGACACGGCATTCTGGGGGACGAGTGCCGACACCTTCACTATCGTGGGCACAGACCCGCACGAGTTTTATCAATTTATCCCGCTCAACAAAGCGGTAGGACTACCCGCACTGGTCGCCTTCAATGCAGGCAGCCGAGCCCGCGCACTCGAGGCTAAATCGGACGCACAACTCCAGACGCAGATGGCCACCATTATAAACAAAGCCTTTGGCGTCAACAAAACCCCGACAGGGATTATTGCGACACGCTGGGGACGTGATCCCTACGCCCTCGGTTCGTATTCGTACATCCCCGTCGGCGGATCAATCCAAGCCCGCCGCACGCTGGCAACACCGGTCAATACTCGCCTGGTCTTTGCCGGAGAAGCCTACACGGAATCCGACGCATCGACCGTCCACGGTGCCTATAACAGTGGCAAAGCCGCAGCCAAAGCACTGTTACGGTAATGCGTGTCACGGTATTGCGTCGAACCCCAGGGTGGACTACTCTCGTGCTCTAGGCGAAAGGTTGAACTATGTATTTATCCCCAAAATTTGATGCTGCGCTCACCTACGCCACGCATATCCATGCCCATCAACAACGCACCAGGAACGGTCATCTCGTGGGCGTTCATCAACGCGGTGTCGGTAAAACCGATTTTGCGCGCTGCCACTGCCGGAAACTCGGCATACAGGTCGGTCGTCGTCGTAAACCAAATGCTGGCTACGTCCGCAGGGACAATCCCGTTGGCAGTGATAACCGCCTGGAGCAACGTTGTGGTCGCCTCGATGATGGCTTCACGGGTGTTGCTCGTACAGGTAATTGCACCACGGACTCCGCGACAGGCTATCGTCATTGATTGCTCCTCTGTACAACAAAACCGGCGGGAGGTTGTGCCTCTCGCCGGTCAGATACACGTTCGTTCGTGTCAGTTCATGGCGAAACAGCCGGACTCAATTGTGAGCCGGTAAAGTAATAGCCATAATAGGTTGTCGTCTGCATATGGTGCATCAAACGCCCCTCGTCCACTGATGCGTGAAGTGTACGACGAAAATCCCCACCCGTCAAATGGTTTGTAATTCACCAAGCGCAATGCTACTATCTACGTGTTAGGGCGTTTAGCTCAGTTGGTTAGAGCGCATCCTTCACACGGATGAGGTCGGTGGTTCGAGCCCACTATCGCCCACCATTCCCACCATGTACACGCCGAGAATGCTCCCGAGATGTACGAGGGCTTGCGTATCAAACGCGATGAGTTCTTGGCTGTCACCATGCACTGGTAGGCCACCACGCAGCGCACTGTCAACAGAGAGGCGAACCCATGCAGGGATTTGATCCAGCAACGAGTTTTGGGGCCACGGTGGCGGCACAATATGACGATCACCCGCGCGGTGACGAAGCCGCCGCCGTGCAGTTTTTGTATGACATTGCCTCGACCAAAACCGCCCTCGAGTTCGCCATTGGCACTGGGCGCATCGCTTTGCCGCTGGCCGCGCGTGGTATGCAGGTCGATGGCATCGAGCTGTCACCACAGATGATTGAGCGCTTGCGCGCCAAAGAGGGCGATGCGCACCTGCACGTCGTGTGTGGCGACATGAACACCGTCAACACTGGGCGACAGTACGGGCTGGTCTACCTCGTCTACAACACCATCTTTAATTTGCTCACAGTTGATGATCAAATCAACTGCTTTGTCAATGCTGCGCGGCATCTCGACGACGACGGCGTATTTGTCGTTGAGACCGCCTTGCCGCACACATGGATGCCCAGCGGCACATCCGATTATGTGCACGCCGAGCAGGTCAATCTTGATTCAGTGATGTTCGATGTGGCCAAGTATGACCCTGTGACGCAGCTCCTGGCCGAAAATCACGTGCGCATCGCCGCGACGGGCATCAGCATGACACCCATTGTGAGCCGATTGATTACGCCCGGCGAAATGGACCTTATGGCGCGCATCGCTGGACTGCAATTAGTGCAGCGTTTTGCCAATTGGCAACGCACGCCGTTCGATGCCCAGAGCACGGCGCATGTGTCAGTTTATGCGCGACAGTCACCGGCGACGTAGGATGTGGTCGGGGAGCGGCAGAAAATCTCGCCGCGTCATCTCTTTCAATACAAAAACAAACAACAAAAGGGATCTATCATGCAACGAATTGTGGTGATTAGCGGAGCTGGCAGTGGGATTGGCGCAGCGACCGCAGTGCGCTTTGCCGCCCAAGGCGATACCGTCATCTTGCTGGGGCGGCGCCCAGATGCACTCAACGACGTGACACAGCAGTGTGACGGGCAAGCCGTAACTATCCCGTGCGATGTCAGCAACACCGAGGATGTCGCCCGGGCAGTTGCCCAGGTACAGGCCCATTCCGCCACATCGATGTACTGGTCAGTGCGGCCGGTACCAATCTGCCCGATCGTGCCGTGTCACAACTTACGCCGGCATCGTGGCAGATGATGATTGATATCAACATGACCGGGGCATTCTATCTGATTAGCCAAGCCATCCCGCTCTTGCGCACCGCCAAAGGCGTGATCATTGCGATTGGCTCGACATCGGTACCACGCCCGAGTAGTCTCGGCGGTGCCTCCTATAATGCAGCCAAAAGCGGCGTGTCGAAAGTATGCTGGCCCAACTTATCGACGACGACGATGCCGTCGAAGCAGAGCTCCTGTCGCTCAACAACTACGACGAGGGTATCGATGCCTACCGCGGCGGTAACCTGTTTGTCAATAATGGCTATGTAGGTATTCCGCAGTTTTTGGCGAAAACGCTGACCATTGAGTACAACATCAATGTCACGCGGATCGCCACCGACAGCACTGGCGTGACGGTTACTGCTGGCACCAAAACATGGCGTGCAGGTGCAGTCGTCGTGACGGTCCCCCTCGGCATCCTCAAAGCCAACCGCATCACCTTTAGCCCTGCGTTGCCCGCTGCCTACACCAACGCTATCAAACAGCTCGCGATGGGCGTGCTCAACAAGTGCGTGCTGCGCTACGACACGGCGTTTTGGGGCACTGCGACCGATACATTCACCATCGCGGGTAGTGACCCGCACGAGTTTTATCAATTCATCCCCCTCAACAAACCCGTCGGCATCCCTGCACTCGTAGCGTTCAACGCTGGGAGTCGTGCCCGGGCCCTCGAGACCAAAAGCGATGCGCAGCTCCAGCCCAGATGGCAGCACTGGTCAATAAGGCATTCGGTGTCACCAAAACGCCGAGCGCTATCATCGCGACGCGCTGGGGACTCGACCCCCACAGCCTCGGGGCGTACTCGTACATCCCTGTCGGCGGTTCGATCCAGGCACGCCGTACGTTGGGGACTCCCGTCAACGCGCGCTTGGTTTTTGCGGGTGAAGCATACACCGAGCGCGATGCTTCAACCGTGCACGGCGCTTACAACAGCGGCAAAGCAGCCGCCAAAGCACTGCTCCGCTGAGTTCCGCAGATCGTATTGCGTCACACACCACAGTGGACTACACTCGGTGTATACGACGAAAGGATGTTCCATGTACTTGTCACCACTGTTCGATACTGCGCTCACCTATGCGACCCACATCCATGCCCATCAACAGCGCAAATCGACCGAAATCCCGTACATCACACATTTGCTCGGGGTGCTGAGCATTGCGCTCGAGTACGGTGCGACCGAAGAGGAAGCCATCGGTGCGCTCCTCCATGACGCAGGCGAAGACGCAGGTGGCGAAGGTCGCATCGCCGATATCCGTTTGCGCTTCGGTCCTGCGGTGGCAGACATCGTCGCTGGCTGTAGCGACACGCTCGCAGAACACAAACCCGATTGGCGCACCCGCAAAGAAGCCTACATCGCACATCTGAGCCATACCACACCGTCGATTCGCTTCGTGTCGTCTGCAGACAAACTCCACAATGCACGTGCAATTCTGCGTGATCACTACCGAATTGGCGATGCCGTTTTTCTGCGATTTTCTGCTCCAAAACACGACACCATGTGGTATTACCGGTCATTGACCAATGCCTTCAAACAGGCACAACCCCAGGGTGGCGCAGCGGAGCTGGTCGAAGAACTCGAGCGTACCGTAACCCTTCTCGAACAACGATAATGCCCATGGACGCAGGTCCATGGGCATTCCGGGTCGACTTTGCGCATGGTAAGATTCTGTATGGTCGATGCGTTCGACGCCCGGCGTCAGTGGTGACGCAGGATCCTCACAGTGGAGGTGACACATGAGTGTGAGTAAGATTCCCATGCGTGTCGTGCCCGGCTATTATTCGAGCACCTCGGGCATTCAAATTGCCATTCAGACCGGTGCAGATGCGAGCGACGAAGATCTGCAGTTCTTCCAGCAGCTCGGTGTCGAATGGGCGATGGTGCAGATTAATCAGCCCGAGAAGCACACCCTCACCTTCTACAAAGAGCTCGTCGCCCGCTTTGCGACATTCGGGATGAAGATCTACCGCATCACCAACTTGGGTGTGCACAATTCGCCCGAAATGACGCTCAACCTCCCTGGCCGTGACGCCAAAATCGAAGAATTCAAGCGCTTCATCAGCAACCTCGGTGCCGCCGGCATCAAATACAACACCTACGCCCACATGGGCAATGGTATTTGGACCACAGGCCATGTGCCCGGACGTGGCGGCATGAGCTCGCGTATGCTCGACATCACCAATGCCAAGGGCTATTGGGATGGCAAGGTATACGAAGGCGACCTCACCCATGGCCGGCTCTATAGCGAAGACGAATTGTGGGAAAACTACTCCTACATGATTCGCAAAATCTCTCCGGTGGCCGAGGACGCCGGCGTCTACATCGGTATTCATCCCGATGACCCACCAGTCTATGCACTCGGTGGCATCCCACGCTGTATGTTCGGCAACTTCGAAGGCTACAAAAAAGCCATGGAAATCGCCAACAGCCCCAACATCGGCGTCTGTTTGTGTATCGGCTGTTGGTTGGAGGGCGGCGAAATCGGGATGGGGAATACCGTCACGGATGCGATTCGCCATTTTGCCGGCAAAAACCAACTCTTCAAAGTCCACTTCCGCAATGTCACCAATGCCATGCCTGAGCCATGGGTCGAGACCCTCATCGACAACGGCTACCAAAACATGTACGACGTGATGAAAACACTGCGTGACGTGAACTTCGACGGGTGTATCATCCCAGATCACATCCCTGCCTTCGTCGGTGGCCCCAAGGTCGGTACCGCCTACTCAATCGCCTACATGCGCGCATTGATTCAAGCTGCCAACCAGGAACACTAAGGAAGAAATCAGAAGTCAGAAATCAGAAGTCAGAAGTCAGAAAACTGATATCACAACGATACATCCCTGCAGAAGCGTTGCTTCTGCAGGGATTCTTTTCGAGTGACTTGCTCATGTATCGAGTGGGGCTTTTTGCAAAAAGCCCCACTCGATCTTGACACCGAAACCTACCTGTAACCTGTAACCTGTAACCTGTAACCTGTAACCTCTTACGGGGTCCAGATGGTGCCGTCTGGCCAGCGTGACTGGGTCCATTCGACGACTTTGTTTTCGGCGGGGTACTTGGCTGCTTTGACTTCGTCAAAGTCGACACCCCAACCTGGCTTGTCGTTGACATACACATAGCCGCCATGGACTTCTGGGCAGCCAGGGAAGACTTCGTACAAGTTCGGTCCGAAGTGGATGACTTCTTGGATACCGAAGTTGCGGCTCGACAAATCGAGATGCACATTGGCTGCATGGCCGATTGGCGAGACGTCGCCAGGACCATGCCACGCAGTACGCACGCCGAAGGCCTCGGCGAAGGCAGCCAGCTTGCGGGCTGGGGTCACGCCACCGATGGCCGATACATGCGAGCGGATGTAGTCGATGAGCTGTTCGCTAATCAACGTCTTCCACTCGGCCGCGTTCACGTGCAATTCGCCCATGGCGATGGGGGTTGCACACTGCTCACGGATGCGACGGAACCACTCGAGTTGGTCCGGTGCCAGTGGGTCTTCCAAGAAGAACAAGCGATACGGCTCGACGGCTTTGGCCATACGCACAGCATCAATTGGTGCAATACGCTCGTGGATGTCATGGAGCAGGAACAAATCAAAGCCAATTTTTGAGCGGATATAGTCGAACATGCCCGGAATCGAACGGGCATAGACATCGGGCTGGTAATACGCGCCTGGGAAGGTTTTGTCCAGGTTGTCCATGCTGCGCATCCGATGGGTTGCTTGTGGTGCATCCTTGGATGGGACCGCGTTGCCGTTGTTGATATCTTGGACGCGGCCGCCGTAGCCGCCCATCTGACAGCGCACTGCCAACGCGCCGCCTTCTTTGTACTTGAGGACGTTGTCGAGCACTTCTTGGGGGTCACGGCCGTCGGCATGCCGATAGACCATTGCGCCTTCGCGGCACTTACCACCCCAGAGTTGATAGACTGGCATGTTGGCGATTTTGCCCTTGATGTCCCACAATGCCATATCGACGCCGCTGACGGCGTTGTTCAGCACGGGGCCGTTGCGCCAGTAGGAATTGACCATCATCATCTGCCACATGTCTTCGCTGTTGCGGGGATCACGGCCGATGAGTAATGGCTCGAGGTAATCCTCGACTGCCTTGACCACCAAGGTGGCCCGTTGGGTGAAGGTGGCACAGCCGTAGCCGACCAATCCATCCTGGTCTGTTTCGACCTTGACGACGACGATTCCGATGCCATCGGGTGCCGTCAAAAATGCTTTCACGCGTGTGATTTTCATCTGTACATGTTCCTGTTGTGTGAGGAATCCTCCTCACAAATTAACTCCAGAGTCGATCCCAGCTGCCTGCACTGTCCCATTCGGGGGTTGGATCAAAGAAGCCGCTGCCCTTGACCATGTGCTCTTTGACGACATCGAGGTTGACCTCAAAGCCCAACCCCGGGGTCTTGGGGACATCGATGTAGCCGTTTTGGATGACCGGCCCGGGTCGCCCGGGGATGGTAATGAAGTCGCTCCAGAATGGCTCTTCGGAGAAGTGATGCTCGAGGGCGATGAAGTTTTCGGTGGCTGCTGCGCAATGCACACTGGCCATCGTGCTGATGGGGGTGCCTGCCATGTGCATTGCCATCGAGATGCCACGTTCGGCCGCATAATCGCCGATGCGCTTGGTCTCCATGATGCCGCCGCTGGTAGCCATGTCAGGGTGGATGATGTTGACACCACGGGCATCGATGAGCGGTTTGAATCCATCCAATGCGTAGATGTCTTCGCCGGTGCAGACGGGAGTGTGTAATTCGCGTTCGAGTTGGACCCACTGGTCGGTGAACTGCCAGGGCACCAAATCCTCCAGCCATGCCAAATTGTATGGCTCGAGGGCTTTGCCGAGGCGAATGCAGTCATCCACGCCGATGTGTCCGAAGTGGTCAGCGGCGATGGGGACTTCGTAGCCGACCGTGGCGCGCACCTGGGCAACGTATTCGACAATCATGTCGAGGCCCTTGGGCGTGATGCGCACATGCGTGAACGGATGCTGCAACGTATGCAGATTGAGCATTTTGTCGAAGTGGGTCTGATCACCAGTTGGCAACATCCCAGCCGGGTAGGTCAGTGCACCGGGGACGCCGATCAACGGTTGGATGCCGACGTCCATTTTGAGCATCGTGTAGCCCCACGAGATGCGTTCCTGGAGCTGCTTGCCCATCGATACACCATCGGGTTCGTTGGGGGTGTCGCAGTACATCCGCACGCGATCGCGGTACTGGCCACCGGCCAAGGCGTACGCAGGTACGCCATAGGCTTTGCCAGCGAGGTCCATCAAGGCCATTTCGACGCCTGATACTCCGCCGCCTTGGCGACCGTGATGCCCGAATTGCTTGATTTTGCGGAACAAGCGGTCGACATTGCAGGGATTTTCACCCAATAAGCGACTCTTGAGCATCAGCGCATATTTGGCAGAAGCCAAGTCACGGACTTCGCCCCAGCCACTGATACCCTGATTGGTATCGATGCGGATGATGCTGAATGTCCAGTGGTCCCAGCCGACGGTGGCAATGCGCATGTCGGTGATTTTGAGGTCGCTCGGGTTCGATGAGCGCCGGATGTTATCTTCGGGACGATTGCTCATTTTTTGTTGGCTTTCTTCCATGCAGTGTAGTCAGCTTCGATGTCTTCGCGCCAGGTTTGCACGTCGATTTCACCGCTGGTGTATTTGCCTTCGCCGATGCGCATTTTGCCGAATTCGTCACGCACGCGGGTATTTTCGGACTCTTCGACCACTTCTTTGACCAGGTGTGGTGGGATGACGATGATACCGGTTGCGGTGCCCAAAATGACATCGCCTGGCAACACGGTCATGCCGTCGATACGGACCGGGATGTTGATGCCCGAGAGGGTCACATCGGCGATGGCCGTCGGATCAAAACCACGCACATAGAAGTTGACATCGTTCAACTCGACCAAACCTGCCAGGTCACGGACGCCACCGTCGATGACGGCGCCGGCATGGGTACGCTTGGCTACGGCGGTGCCCAGATTGTCGCCGACCAGAGTGCCGTCTTTGACTTTACCAAAGAGGTCACAGACCATCACGTCGTTGCGCTCGAGTTGTTCGATAATCCACGAGTTCTGGCCACCGATTTTGCCACGGCCTGCGGCGATACCGGAGTCCTGGATGGCTTTGTGGAAGTCTGGGCGGTGTGGCACAAAGGCTGCAGTGACGGCGCGACCGACGGTCACTTTGCCGGGGTGCGTCTCTTTCCAATTGCCAGCAAACTGCAAGTTGAAGCCATGGCGGCGCAGGGTGCCCCAGGCTTCTTCGGTGGTGACCAGCTTCATGCGCTCGATCAAATCGTCCGGCACTTTGGGACGGCCATCGGCAAAACGCTCGAATGGGTTGTCTGCGGTCAGGGCGATCATCGCTTCGCGGGTCGGTTGTACATGCCACGTCATTGGGGGTACCCTTTCAATAAAAAAACACGCAGAAATCAATGCGTCCAGCCCAAAAGCCGAAACGCCTTGCTGCAGTCATACACACCTTGCTGCCCGCTGATTGGTTGCGTCACGGGGACCTTGGGCCACCATTGCGCTATCAAATCGGGCGTGGATTCGGCCATCACCGTCGTCGGCGACACGATATAAAACGCTTCGTGACCGACATATGGTGCATCCAAAATCGCCAAGCACGCGCGGGCAGCAGATTCTGCCAGCGTATATGCCCAGAGCTGTTTGGCATTTGAATCAGAATTTTTGTTGGCATGGGTCTGCGCCATTTCGAGATTGGCAACGACCCAGTGGAATCGCAAAGAAGCTATCGTCATGTCTTCATAACGACGCGCCAGCGCATCCCCTTGGATTTCGCAGATCCACTTCGACAAGCTATATGGGTCTTCGCTGTATGTCGGATGTAATTCCGTCAACGGCAAAAACTCATACGTCGGCCAACGACTATATACCGCGCCGATTGCATTGATACTCGAGGCTTGCACAACCCGCTTGATGCCCACTTTGGCAGCAGCCAACAATGCGTTGTAACTGCTGGTGACATTGTTGTTGTGCACCACATGCTCGGGGTACCCACCGGGGGCTGGGATAGCCGCCAAGTGAATCAAGACATCGAAACCGTCGATTGCATCGTGGAAGGACTGATAGTCCGACAACTCTGCGTTGACATACTCTACCCCTGCCGGGATTGACCCTTCTGGAGCTTGTACACGGTCGATATTGCGTACGCTGTGCCCCATGGCGATAGCCTTTGCAATCACGTGCTTCCCTACACTCCCACTCCCACCAGTGACTGCGATACGCATGTCTGCTCCGTCTGTGCTCCAGCGATGAGCCTACATTCTACCGAGATGCATGCGCGTACCGAAGCGATTGGTTAGTTGCCTTTTTGACCCCAGACGACTTCACGCAGACCACGAATGTAGCCGATGGCGTACAAACGGCCGAATGCGGAATAGCCGGCGTTTTCGTTGCTGTCACCTGCAACCGTTGGTACGTGGTCCGGCCGCAAAACTCCATTGAAATTGATTTCTTTGTATGCCTGCATGCATGCAGCCATGTCTGTTTTGCCGGCGTCGTGCCACGATTCTTCGAACTTGTCTTTGTTGCCGATGACATCACGGAAGTGGACAAAGAAAATCTTGTTCTGCTTGCCGAACTTCCGAATCGCCGCAGGCAAATCGTCCGTCATCAACGTGAAGTTGCCTTGGCACATGGTGATGCCGTTGACGGGGCTCGGAATCATGTCGATGAGGCGCTGGTAGTTATCGACGGTGCGCATGATACGTCCCACGCCGCGGATGGGTGAACGGGGTGGATCATCGGGATGCATGGCCAATTTGACACCGGCTTTTTCGGCGACAGGGACAATCCGCTTCATGAAGTACTCAAGGTTTGTCCAGAGCTCTTCTTCGCTGATTGGTCCCAATTCGGTGTTGGGGGCATCGGCCATCAGGCTATGATCGTAGCTGGTCACCACGCTGCCACCGCGTGAAGGCGTGGTGGTAGCGGTACGCATCCAGTTAAAGTCGGTCATCCATTCGTAGCACCAGACGGGAATCTTAAGACGGCCCATGTTTTCGATGAGCGCACAGGCAACGTCAATTTCGGCATCACGACCGGGCAAGCCACGCTTCGCGAGGTTGAGCGGTGGGCGTGCTTCGATGACTTCGAGCTTGAATCCGCCGTCTTCGTATTTCTGCTTCATGCGGAGCAATGGCAGATAGTCACATGCGTTGTCGGTACCATTCATCGGATCGCCATACGGCAACCCACCTACTGCAAAATCGACACCACACTGCTTCGAGAGAGTCCACAACATCGACGGTGTGGGCGGCAAAAACTCCGCAATCTTGATCACGTTAGGCTCCTTTTGTCTGTGCATCGATACGCACCCGAACCTGCCAGCGCCGTTGCTGACCCGGGGCAAGTGTGGCATATGTGTCTGTTTTTGTATATGCATCCGACAACGGGTCATAGACCCCTATTGCCGGCTCGATCCCCATGTTGTAATACGGCGTCCCGCCGTCTGCCGACCAGGCCCCCGCGTTGAACCAGATGGCCAACTGCGGGATCTCGCGGACATTCCATTCCATTGCCATGGCGCCATCATGTGCACGCAATTCAACCCATCCACGCGGCAGTACGTCGCTATACAGTTTTACACCGTAACCGCTTGTGCGTTCTGGCAAAACCCGTAAATCGAGTGTTATATCGCTGGTAGGGTGAATCGCGTCTGCAGGTTCACTCATGAGGGTACCGCTCGCATCCTGACGAAAGAACACCGTTCCTTCTGGCGTATTGACCGCCATACCAGGTTCAATTGCCATCAACGGATGCGCACACCAAATCCAATGCAACGGGGCATTCCCGCGGTTGGTGACACAGTAATCGAGCGTCAGCTGTGCGCTATCGTCGATCCGTAATCGACGTTCAAAGGTGTATGGCAGGTTGATACCTTGCCAGGACGTCGCAATGACAATCGCCGTACCTTCTTGTATGAGTTGGGTCTGCGGTGTCTGGCACCACAGCTCACCATGGTCTGCCAAAAATGCGCCCAGCCAAGGGTCTGCGGGATATTGACATGCGCCCACCGTGGGGAAGCATTCGTCCCAGCCACCGGTATCTGCGGTCGAAACATAGTTGGCGGTCGAAGGCACAACGGCATACGCCATGCGCGGGTGTCGCCACAGCCATTCTCGCTTGGTACGGACATCAGAAATACTCGATATTTTGCCGCCCAAACCAGGCATGTATTCACAGCGCAGAAAACTATTTTGGATGCTGATTCGTTCAAAGCCATCTGTGCCGACTGTTTTCAGAGCGGTAGGGTTCATGATGTCCCCATAACATCGATGTCGTCAAAGATAATCTTGGTGAAGCGTTCGGGGATATGATTGTCGTTTGAGCCTACTTTGCCCCAACTCCAAGCTGCCGGTTGTGATACCACCTGACCCGAGAGTTCGAGTTTTTGGAAGCGACCAAAGAAAATCCGCCACTCGTCGCCTGCCTTTGGGGGCAGGGAGCGGCCGTTGGCGAGATGCTTCATCCCCGCCCAGGGGAACGCAAGTTCGACGCGCCAACCGCGGTCGATAACTGCGGGGTTATTGATTTCGCCATCGACGTAGACCGCAGTTTGGAGACCGGGCAAATCGTAATGCCGGTAGGCCCAGCGTAATCCACGGGGATGAGTCCCCTTCCAAAAATGCTGGGCGGTGCGATCGTGATTACCACCAAACAGGATGGCACTGTGGTCGTGGACGTCGAATTCTGGGGTATCCCAGACGCCGCCCTTCTTCCACGCGTCTTGCCACACAAAAAAGACTTCATAGATGGTACCGAGCGCGTTTATTTCGAACTCATAGTACGCATCCCCGCCGTCGATAAAGACTTCGACGTCGTTCTCCAAAAAAACGAGGCCATCGCGTGTCGCTTGTGTGGCAGCCACTTGTGGCTCTTCCACCCAAAATCCGACATACAATGCCTCATCATCCCAGACCGCAGCGGACCGTGTATCGTAGATACCGGGGGCACCACTAATCATGTCGACAAAACGTGGGGACTGTTCGGCGCGCTCCCAAACGGGGCACGCCAGCGTGCCATTCAACGCAGGTTTGCGCGAAGTACGGCGACAGCGGTACGACAACTGATCACTCGGCGACCACTCACTGACGACCATGTCAATGTCCGTTCATTACATCAGGGCGCACTCCAGCGGTACAAATTTACCACTGCATGGGTGCGCCCTGAGCGAGTACCGTATTAGACCGGCAAAACGTCGGTCAATTGGACTGCCGGCAGAACCGGTTTTGTCGAATGGAGTACACACGACGCCACTTGAGTCGGACCAACACGATACAGCGGCGGGACGCCAACTGCACACGCGTCAATAGCATGCGGGCAACGACCCATGAAGCGACAACCCTTGGCGCCTTTGTCACTGCCATCGGCTTCTTTGACCATCATGCCATCGCTCCCCCAGCGTCGATCCAGGTCTGGCCACGGAATCGAATCGATGAGGAGTTTGGTATATGGATGTTCAGGCTTCTGGATGACGGTCTCGACATCGCCGGCTTCCATCACGCCACCCTTGTAGAGCACCACAATCGAGTTTGCGACGTGGTAGGCCGTGGTCAAGTCATGGGTGATGTAGACAATCGACACACCGTGATCGCGGTGCAATCCACGCAACGACTCGAGGATGTTGGCGCGCAACGAAGCGTCCACCATCGATACCGGTTCGTCGGCGACGAGCACCTTTGGTTTGAGCAACAAGGCACGGGCAACGTTGATACGTTGGCGTTGACCACCAGACAGCTGATGGGGGAATCGGCCGAGGATGTCTTCGGGGCGGAGCCCGACCGAGGACAAGGCTTCTTCCATCTTGTTGCGTGCATCGGCCTTTGATTTGGCCAATTTGAAGCGTTCAATCGGCACGGTCAACAAATGGTCAACGGTATAAAACGGATTAAACACCGCAAACGGATCTTGGAACACTGCCTGCACTTCACGACGGAAGGTCATGCGTTCTTCACCGCGCAGGTTTTTGATGTTGGTACCGCGGTACAAAATTTGGCCCTTGGAGGGTTCGATAAAGCCAAGCAACAACATTGCCAGGGTGGTTTTGCCACTCCCGGACTCGCCGGCAACGGTCATGATGGTCGGCGAATCTTCGTCGAGCACCATCGAAAAATCCTGCAACGCAGTCGTCCCTGCTTCAGCGAAGTAGCCGCGTGTGTAGGTTTTGGTGACGTTACGAAACTCGAGCAAATGCGCCACGTTTATGCCCCTTCCGTATAGAGATGGCAGGCAACCAAACGCCCGCTGTGATCTTTCACCTCAGGAACAATGGTTTTGCAGCTCTCCATCGCCTGCGTGCAGCGTGGATGGAATGCACACCCCGACGGGATGCGCAACAGCGACGGTGCCAAACCAGGGATGCCCGAGAAGACGCCTTTATTCTTGAGATTTGGCAGACTCTTGATGAGTGCCTGGGCATACGGGTGCATGGGTGACGTAAACATATCACGTACCGCGCTGACTTCGGTCAAACGACCGGCATACATAACGGCGACTTTGTCCACAAACTGAGCCATCAAACCCATGTCGTGCCCGATAAGGATGACGGCAGTGCCGATTTCCTTTTGGACGCGATCAATGGTCTCCATGACTTGGCGCTGTGTCACCACGTCGAGTGCGCTGGTCGGCTCGTCGGCGATGATGACTTTGGGCTTGAGGAGGATGCCGATTGCGATACAGACACGTTGCTTCATCCCGCCCGAAAGCTCATGAGGGTACATGTCAAAAACATTGCGTTTGAGGTCAACGGATTCGAGCGAGTCTTTGGCGCGCTGAATCATTGCCTCCTTCGGCATGTCGGGAACGTGTGCATGGATTGCATCCATCATCTGTGCGCCGATACGCAAGACGGGATTGAGCGAGTTCATGGCACCTTGTGGGATGTAGGCGATACGACTGAGGCGCGCCAAGCGCATCTCTTCGTCGGTGAGCTTCATCAAATCGACACCATCGATGTCGACGCTTCCGCTTTCGATCCGACCCGGAGCCTTGATCATGCGCATCATGGCCAGTGCCATGGTGCTCTTGCCTGAGCCAGATTCACCGACCAAGCCCAGCTTTTCGCCGGCCTGTAGGTCGAGATTGACTCGATTCAACGCGGTCGCGCGACCGAGATCGGTGTAATACGAAACCTGGAGGTCGCGTACCTGCAAAATTGCTGACATTGCTTACTCCGTTTTCCGAATACGTGGATTGGCCAACTCGTCCATACCCATGTTTATAAGCGCCAGCGAGCTGAGGATCAACACCATTGCCAATGCTGGCCAGATCGGCCACCACCACCAACCGTTAAAGAATGCACCTTGTGATTGCGCACCCCAAATGAGGTTGCCCAAGAGCGGCTCACGCAATGGTCCAAGACCTACGATTGCCAAGTAGAACGACGAGAAGACGCCGTTAAAAACTTGACTAACAAATGCTGCCGCGATGAAAGGCAACAGATTAGGCATGATTTCGCCGAAGATAATTCCGGCATTCCCAACACCCGACAATTTTGCTACCGATACGAACTGACGTTCCTTCATCGAGAGGACTTGCGAGCGGATGACCAACGTCGGTCCCATCCATGCCAACATGACGACGATGCCTGCCATCGTATAAATGGTCACATCGCGCTTATCGAGAGACGACGCGATGATGATTTGAATCATGAAGACAGGAATTGGAGTCAAAATCTGACAGATACCTTTGACGATGGTGTCGAATAACCCGCCGAAATAGGCTGACGTGAAGCCCAAGATGACGCCGATGAGGGTACCAGCGGCACCAGCCAAAACGCCGATGAGCGCGGTCTGCCACAGTCCACGGACCATTGCAGCGTACATATCACGACCAAAGAAGTCGCTGCCGAGCGGCAACTTGCCCGGCCAGTTTTCCATCCCAAAATCCAAGATTCCTGGTGGCTGTTTGGAACGCACGGACAATGGGAAGGCATGCTTGGGATCAACGATATACAACCCGGTCAACGTGAACAAAATCAAAAACAAGAGAATCAAAAGCCCGACCAACAAGCTCTTGTTGCGGCGCAAATAGCCGCGTATGAGCTTCCAACGACTGGGTTGGATGGGTGGAGCATAGGGCGAAGTCAACGTTGTCATCTGTGCTCCTAATCTTGCTTAATGCGTGGATCAAGCAGTGGGTACAAGAACTCGACGAGCACCATCAAGGTAGCCACTGACATGGTAATGAACAACACAATGCCATAAATCACCAAAAAGTCATTGGACTGAATTGCTTGACTCAGCTTGCTCCCGAGTCCAGGCAATGCATACAAGCCTTCTACGACGGCACCGGAGGTAATGATGCTACCCAGTGCCAACGCAAACCCAGTCACCTGTGGCAACAGCGCATTGCGTAGGTAGTAATCGCGGAAGATTGTACCGCCCTGCAAACCTTTGTGTTCTGCAAAGTTGACGTAGTCTTCGCCTTGAATGGTGACGCCCATGCCACGCATAGATAACACCCAGCCACCGACCGAACCGAGAATCAGCGACACCGCCGGCAGAATTTGGTGCCAGCATACGTCAAGGAAGAAGCTGAATGACCAGTCTGGAGCGATACCGGTGGAATATGCTTGCCCGAGAGGGAATAATTTCAACTTAAATGCCAAGAGGAAGAGCAAGAAGATTGCCAACAACACCGGTGGAATGCCCATAAAGAGGACAAACGGTGTCGCAATCGAGCGCAACCAACTCGGGGACTTGGGCCATGCTGCAACTGCTCCGAGGAGATTCCCGAGGATGAATGACAAAATGGACGACACAAACAACAACGCGATGGTCCAGGGGAGCGAATCAGTGATGATTTCCATCACAGTTTTGGGGAAGCGATTGAGCGAAACGCCCAAATCGAGGGTAGCTACACTGCCGATGTAGTCGGTGTATTGTTCGAGCAATGGTTTGTCGAGGCCGAACTTCTTATTGTACGACGCAACGACTTTCTCGAGATCGCCAGCCGAGAACCCACCAGTGCGGGCCAATTCGGCGAAGCGCTCGCGGATTGGATTGCGGTCTGACATACGTGGGATGAAGAACGTGATCGTAGACGCAGCCCAAATGACCATAATCAAGAAGCTTAAACGCCGCAGGATTAGACGAATTCTCACAGTACTCTCCTTGGCTATAGCCAGTGGATAGACAACGCCCTCGTTGTGGCGAGTACTCTCCGTTTGCGTTTTCGAGGGAAGGTGTTTGAAAGGAGGGGGATGGAAACCGTCCGGCATCTTTCGATGCCGGACGGACGACGGGACTGATTACTTGCCGGCCTTTTTCAGGTTGGCAACGACCAGTGGTGACGTCTGTGCCCAGAAGGCACCGTTCACACCACCAGCGACGTTGTCAGCTGTTGGCCAGTTGACCCAGTACGTCTGGTTGTACGGAATGCGGTGGAGCCACTGGATGACTGGGATGTCGATCTGGTCCTTCCAGTAGATTTCCATTGCTTGCGTTGCCAACTCGGTGAACTTAGGATCTGCGGAACCCAAAGGTGCCATCTCGTCCAAAATCTTGTCGTAGTCAGCATTGATGTAGCGGGAGAAGCGGTTGCCGCCCGAGGTGGTACCGATAGCTGCGCTGTAGCGGCTGTGGAACAGCTGCAAAGCGGCTTCTGGGTCACCCAAGGAAGCGCCGTGTCCGAACATGTACAAGCCTTCTTTGCCGTCTGCCATGTTCTGATATGCGTCTGCACCGAAGTTGACGTCAGCATCAAAACCAGCAGTCTTGAGCATTTCAACCAACACCGGAACGATGTCGCTGTGAATGCCTTCGAAGCCGTTGATGACTGCATTGACGGTCTTGCCGTCTTTTTCCCAGAGCATGTCGGCGTTCTTGGCGAAGCCGGCTTCGGTCATCAACTTCTCGGACTCGGCGAGGTCGAACTTGCGTGGCTGATACTTCTCAACCAGAGCCTTGACACCTGCGGTGTCAACGAACTTCTGCAAGCCTGGGTACAGTGGGAATGGGTAGATGGTGGTGACTTTGGCGCCTTCGTAGATGATCTCATCGATCTTGTCGCGGTCAACTGCAAGGCTCATTGCACGGCGAACGCGAACGTCGCTGTACGGTGCGATTTGGGTGTTCATCCACAAGCTGTTTGGCCACCAGTCGAGGTATCCGTATGGTGGCTTGTTGCCGGTGTGGGTGGTTACCTTGTCGTTCTGCTTCAAGATGTTGCCGATGACCGATGAGCGCATGTCCAGGGTTGCGTCGTACTCGTTGTTAACAACTTTCTGAGCGACCACGTCCATGTTCTGACCGACCGTACCACCGATGTTGGTGATAACAACACGCTTGACTTCTGGAGCGCCGATGCGGCCAGCCGCAACAGCCCACCAGTCGGAGCGCAGGTCCATGATCTTCTGGTTTTCGTCCCAGAGAACGACGCTGTACCCGCCGGAGTGTGGCATGTCGAGGCCGCCAGCGAATTCGTTGACGTCCTTCTGGCCAGCCAACACGTGCTCAGGCACAATCGGAATACCGGTGTCGAACTTCAACATCAGTACTTCGAAGGCGAAGCGAGGGGCTGGGATCTTGAAGGTCACTACGGCCGTCAGATCGTCCACTGCCTTGACTTCTTTGACGTACTGGTCGAACTGTGCATGGTATGCAAGCTTTTCGTTCTTCATCTGGCCTTCGAAGGTGAACACAACGTCCTTGGAAGTAACAGCTACGCCGTCGCTCCACTTGGCATCCTTGTTCATCTTGATGGTCAACTCGGTGAAGTCTGGCTTGGTGTACTCCATGCTGTCTGCCAACCAAGGAACTTCCTTGTCAGCAAAGATGGCATAGTAGGACAATGGTTCCCACATCAGAGCGTTACCGTTCTGGTGGGTGTAGCCTACGGATGCCCATGGATTCGTCACGCCTGGGTTGGCAATCGACCATGCCAAGTTCAGGGTGTCTTCGCGAGCAACTTCGGCCAAACCATTTGCAGGAGCGGCTGGCTCTGCAGTTGGCTCAGCTGGTGCTGCGGTGGCCTCTGCAGGAGCTTCTTCAGCTGGTGCTGCGGTTGGCTCTGCTGCTGGGGCTGCGGCGCCACCACATGCAACGACCAAGAAGGCCATTACGAGCAGTGAAGCCAGGGCTTTGAAGCGGAACTTCATTTTCTGTCTCCTTCGACAATCATCTACGTCGCTCTCCCCCCGTTCACTGCACACCCGGTTTCACCTCGCGGTGGACCTGATAGCGCATTGACAGAAGGATGATTTGACTTTTTTATTCTACCCGTCATCATATCTGTTGTCAATTGTGAGTTTGTTGCGTTCATACGCATCAGCGTTCATCAATTTCATAAACCACAAAGCACAAATGCTGCAACTCATCTAATGAGTTGCAGCGCCTCACCAATCATCCTATTAGAGCGCATCATGATGGCGTAAAAGACCGCGTGCTGCATAGACTTCAGCCGCTTCACGCACCATCGCCGCACAGATTGGCGCTTGGAAGTGCTGTTCGAGCCGACGAGACAGCGCATCGAGTTCTTCGCGGCTCGCACGACCGGGTCGGAGGATGTTGTACATCTCAATAATTTCGGTCCGGGGCACGACGGTTAACTCCGCAGCGCGCGCAAAGTTTTGCGCCAACTGCGCATACCCCGCAGCTTTGGCGATATCGGCTTGGGCAAGCAATGCACTGCGGTGGACTTGCAGATCGTCGATTGTCAGTGATCCATCCAGCGCAGCGTCGAGGGTGACATCGCGCAACGCACGCCCGCTCGCAGCCTGGAGAGAATCTGCTTCGTTGTCATATAAAGGATATGTTGGCATGTCTACACCTCTGGTTCCCAATCGAAGCGCAACGCTTCGGGAGGCAAATCGCGGATTTCTTCACTCTCACGACGGTGCAACAAGGCAGTTTTGACAATCAAGCGCAGCCGAGCCCAGTTATCGACCGTTACCGGCACCGGCGTGGTCATTTTGCCGGCTGCATAGCGCGCCGCATTGCGACCCATGGCACGATAGGTGTCGAGTGTCATGCTGGGTGATTGCGAAAAGAGCTCGAGATTATTGAGTCGCGCCAAATCGACTCGGTGAATAATCGACGTACCACGTGATTGGATGCCGATAGAGACACCCGAACCACTCAATTTTGCTCCCACGTGGCCAATCTCGGCGCAGTCCGATGAGCGCCAGATCCGGACGATGCGGCCGATGAGACCTTCTTCGGCAATTCCGGTCAGTACCGCTTTGAGGACTTCCTCATGATTGAGTCCACCGATTGTTTTGGTCATAATGCGCCCAAAGGCAGGACCGATGGCAACCACCACCTCGGTGCTCCCACCGCGCTTGGCATTGCCGTACCCGGCCAGACTTTCGAGTGGTGAACCAAGTCTGTCCGCGATGAAATCACGCGGGGATTTGGCTTGATGGATGTGGGATATTTCGTGCCACCGGGCACCTTCGACGCGATATCCGGTGCCGGGACCGGTGTAATCATTGGGCTGATTGATGGCACTCTGGACCACAAAATCGCGGCCGAATATCGCCGCCGGCTGCAGATAATCGCCAGCAATGCGTTGACGACCCATGGTAAGCAGATGCTCTGCCACGTCAGTAAATCCGCGCCGCGCCAGAGCTGCTACCACGTCGACCATGCTACGATCGCCTGCCAAAAACGCATCTGCGGCGACGAGATCGGGGACAATATCGCGCGTAGGCATGTCGTCGCTCGAATATGCTTGGACTGCGGCTTCGACCTCGTGATCGCCAATATCGGGGAAGCCAAGTTCGGCGTAGACTGCCTGTATGGCTTGGGCACCGCGCCGACGAATTGCTTCCGCTTCGGCTTCGGTTATCGATCGCGTACCGCCGTCAATTTGCATGTCGCGCTGCAAAACGGCATAGTCATCGAGGTCATCGGCATCGAAGTTGCCGCCACCAAACATGTTGTCTTTGCGCGGTACGGCGCTATACCCCGAGAAGATAAAGTCCGTACCAGGGATAAATTGCAACATCAATTTGGCTGACTTGCGGATCGCCGAATGCGATGCAAGGGCGTCATTCCCAGATGCCACTTCGAGTCCCAGCATCGATGCCATCAGATTTTCGGCGAGCACAGCCCGCACCCCACCCGGCAATGATTCGGGCAACGCGATGCACGAAATAGAGCCGTTTTGGACCCCTTGACTGCCCGCTCCACGGGTAACACACAAACAGCGCGCTTCGAGATAGAGCATCGATCGTTGTTCGGCACTACCCATTAATGCCTCAGAACCCGTCCCCGAGGTGAAGCGGACCTTGACCCCGCGCGATGCATAGGCCGATGCCAAAAACGCTTTGGACCACGGCGAGTCATCTCCATCGACGAAGGCTTGCTCGGTCCCGTACACCGAAAGTGTCTCGGCGTAGGTAGTCAACCCCTTCATGGCGATCCGCAAACCGAGCGATTCTTCGACGGCGCATTGCGTCATAACCCCGCCGCGGCCAGTTTGCGCCCCGACCAGAATCGCCAGTGCGTTAAACGGGGCAGACCGGGCCACGCCGACGGTTGTCTCGAGCTCGGCGAAGCCGCGCAGGGCTGCTTCGGCTGCATCTGCTGCTAATAGCGCCGGATTTTCGCGGCGATTCGTGACGTGGGCCTGATTTGCTGGGATGCGGCGCACCCGCATTTTGGCAAGCCCATTCATCATCTCGAGGACATTCATGTGGCGCATGATGTCGACGAGTTTGGCTGGGGTACACCCAGCAGCCAGGCGTAACAGCACAGCACGCGGGATGTTGATGTCGGCCAACATGTGCGCAATGGTCAACGAATCCAGCGCCATCACTTCGGGCGCGACGAGAAGGTCGATGCCATGTCGCGCGATGTAGCAATCAAGGGTATCAAAGTCGGCTTCTGCTCGGCCATCGAGTTCGACAACGCGACCGTTTTCGATACGCAGGGATGGGTGTGGATCGTATGGGCTATCAGCCACCATCAGACCGGCTTCGGGCCATGATTCGACAAATGTTTCGCGGTTGATGTCGCGTTCTTCGAGGGCTCGGAATCGTTTCAGGTTACTCACTGTGATTCTCCGTTCTACCTGCAAAACGAATCGCTACACAACGCTGTGTGGCGGTTCACCACTCGTAGCGCGGATACAAAGCGGGGCATGAATAACTGCGGTGATAGGCATCATAGCCGGTACTCTGAGGCGATTGACCATCACATTGATACCAGGCTTACCGCTCAACACCATCGACACCATCGCACCAGAGACAAGCGAACAGGCAACGTCATCGATTGTGACACGGGGCTTGGTATTGGAGGTTTCTACCTTCATAAAAAACGATGACGGAACAAATCCAGTGGATACCTATTATATACCTGTATTACACGCTATCACTCTAGGCTGGAATGAGGAACTGGTCGCTTTCATCAGCAGAATTCGTACGACTTCGATACTCACGGGGTGTCATCCCCATCTCGCTGCGGAAGACTTTACTGAAGTACCCAGGGTCATCAAATCCAACCGAGATAGCAATGTCCGTAATACTATCGTCACTCGCCAACAAGGCATGACAGGCTTTAGCAACACGATACCGTGCCAAATACGTCCACGGCGTTACCCCGAGTTCGTTTTGGAATACTTGCGTCAAATAACTTTCGCTGACGCCGGCTTCAGCTGCAATCCGCTCACGGCTGAGCCGTTCGGCGTATTTTTTTTGCATATATGCGAGTGCGTGACGTGCAGCAGTGCTCAAATGGGGCGTATTGGCAAGCCCACTGCCGATTATTTGTCGGAGCAGTTCTGTCATCCCTTGGGATGTGTTGCCCACTTTGGGTCGTAGCACGGTTTGCGGGTATTGGAGTTTTTGCACTTCAGCCCGTGTCAACACCTTCCCGCTCAACACCACGACGGGCACACGCTCGTAGTCTGGTTGACTGCGAATCCAATCCAACGTCATAAAGCCATCTTGGATGGGCATCACCAAATCGAGGATGAACATGGTCGGTGCAGGTACGCCGTTGAGCGTATCACCCAGCTGACTGCCATCGAGACATGAGGTCAGCAGTGCATTGGGTAACGCACGCACGATAATTTCGCGGTACAAGTCGTGTAATCGCTTGTCGTCATCGATGATCACAATGTGCGGTCGCGTTCCAGGTGGCTGCGTTGCAACAATCGCCAATGCGTCAGTGAATTGAGCCGTACGGAACGGTTTTTGCACAATCGACAGTGTGTCACGCCGGTGGGCTTTGTCATAAACAAAAAACGACACCCGAGACAGTACAGGATCACTATGTATGTGACGAAGTACAACCTCTTCTTCGCGAAATGGTGTGCTCGTATCCCATACCACAGCGATCGGAGAAAAACTATCGACCATATCTGCAGCAGCAGCAACGCTGGGAATATGCGCTACCGTTGCTGCGGTCCGCTGCGCCATGCATTGGACAGCAGGAGGAATCACTCCTTCGTCCCCGAGTATGGCAATGGCCGGTCGGAGATTGGGGTTGTGTGGCGGAGCAATATCCCCTTCTAGGCTGCGTACGGGCAAATAGAGATGAAAGGTACTGCCTTTTTCAATTGCACTTTCGACCGTCAAGATACCGCGATGCAATGCAACCAAACGGCGCGCAATCGCCAAACCCAATCCAACCCCGGAGTGCGGTGTATCGATGCCTTCGATGGTGACAAACGGCTCAAAGATTGTTTCTTGCTGGGCAGGCGCGATGCCGACGCCAGTATCTTTGACCCAGATATGCACATAGGGTGGTTCAGGCAGAGCGCCGAGTGTAATAGAGCCACGTGCGGTAAATTTGGCGGCATTCCCCAACAGATTAAACAGAATTTGACGCATACGCGTGGGGTCTACGTGGACTAACGGCAACGGTTCAGGGATGACTGACTGCCAGGATACACCGGGTTTGTCCAAGGTGTTCATCAGCTCGGTGAACGAAGACTCAAGAATCGTCTCAAGGTCGGTCTGCTCTGGGAACAACACGAGTTCATCAATCTCGGCACGGGATAAGTCGAGTAAATCATTGATGAGTAGCACGAGGTGCTCCGCACTCCTCTGAATGGTGATGATGTCGCCACGGACCTCGTCACCGATGGCGATACCATGTGGTTGCGGGTCGGTAATCAAGAGTTGGCTATACCCCAGGATGATGTGCAGCGGTGTGCGTAATTCATGACTGACATTCGCTAGTAGACGCGTTTTGAGACTATCCGCTTGCTCGGCGACGTATTGTGCATGGCGTGCTGCCTGGAACAAATCGATGTTTTGGAGTGCGATACCGATTTGGTTGGCAACCAGCTGTAACCCATCAATTTCGCCACGAACGTGTGCGAGTAAGGTTGTGTTCTGCAAATCCAGCAGCCCAGTAACGGTGTCATTGAAGCGCACTGGCAGAACGATCCGTGTGCGTGTATTGGGATTATGGGCACTCTGTGCGAAGCGCATGCTGCTGTGCGTATCAGGAATATAAATCGCTCGCTCTTCGGCCAACGCAGCGGCCAGCGGTGTCCCGCGCAGTTGGACGTTTGATGTAGTATTGCTCATCAAATTCCCATCGCCATCAAAGCGCCAGATGGTAACCGAATCATATCCATAGTACTCACGCACGAGAGCGGAGACAGCGGTGATCAGAGCGTCGTGTTCGAAGATAGAACCAACCTGCTGGGTAATGGCCAAGCTCGTCTCGAGCTGACGAACGCGCTCGTACTCTCGTTGACGATTGACACCCATCAGGCGTGTTGGCAATTCTGCGAGCGAAATGAGCTTTTCTAGGGCAACTTCACCGACATTACGTGCATCGATGAGGCGCCGCTGCGGATCATAACTGTCTGGCAACATTCGCGTTTTAATACCCTGCAGGGCGAGTCGGAGCATGTCGTCTGCGAAGGAATCGAGCATCGTCTCGATCGTAACATCCATCCGTCCACGACTAATATCTGCCAATGCGAGCGGATCACCGTTGATTCCACAAACGAGTGGACGCGTGCGATCTGGGAACGCGTGGCTGAGGGAATCACGGCCACCGAGTGCCAACGAATCTGACAACCCGACCACCGCATCGACGTGGTCATCGGAATGTTTCGTCAACCACTCGGCTACCGCCTGATATCCATCTTCATACTGCCATTCACACGAGATATGGATGACGTTAACCTGCGGCATGCCGGCAAAGGCAGCGCTAATCCCAGCGAGCCGAGACAACCCCATCTCGTCAAATCCACCGACTACCAGCACGGTAGCTGCGTCAGGCAATTTGCCATGTAGCCAGATGCCAATATCGTAGGCAGCATCATAGAGGCCACGGCGCGAGGTATACAGCGAACTCTTTACCGCACTTTCGGAGGCATCAATGACAGGAATGGCGCTCGAACGTAGTAACGACAGCAACGACGCATCAATAGAATTGCAGATAAGTGCATGGACCTGTTGCACACGAAGCTCTTCGTAGATTTGGGCGACATTACTGACCTCCCGCAATCCTTCGGATGCAGTGGTAAGGGTCAAAATTTCACAATGCATCGATTGTGCTTGGCGCAACAGTGCCTCGCGTACTTGTACCCAATACGGGTCAGGTACGCCAATCTGAAGTGCTATGCGATATCGTAGTTCGCTCGTCAAACAATCCGTCCCTCTGGTGCAGATGGGTGCTCTATTGCAATCTTCATTCTGCGAACAAATGCAAATATAAATACCGAATTTTGTTGGTTATTCCTAGTTTTGTATCGAATCTTCCAAGTCGAACGAGCAGCTATCGCTTAGCATATCAAAGAATGATGATAAAGGTGTGCACATGTCACCGCGAAGCAGCGTTTTGTTGATAATCGAGCACGATCTCAGTGTTCGGCAACTCTACAGCCGCACACTCCGCGAGCCATACATACTCATCGAGGCACAAAATGCGGCGGAATGCGTACACGCATTTGCAAACCACGACATTGGTACGGTCATTATCGAACCGCATCGACCAGATGGATTCGGCGATGCATTGATGCAACTCGTCCGTACACACTGCACGCCCAGCAACATTCCAATTATTGTTTGCAGTGTGCTTGACGCGAGCCTCGATCCGCAACACAATGGTTTGTACAAACATCTCGTCAAACCCGTCGCCCCCGAGCGACTCCGTGCCGAGATGCAACGAATTATTTAGGAATTCACGCAATAGACGGTCCGCACGACTTTCATTGACAGCAAGGGAGCGTCAAATGACTATCCGAACCGGGGCGCAAACCGCACGACGAAACGAAATAACCTGGGCATTGTTGTTCATCTTACCGAGCATCATTGGGTTTTTGGCGTTTTTTGCCATACCTTCGGTGCGCGGTCTCTTGATGAGCTTCACCAATTGGGATTTGCTCCGGCCAGCAAAATTCACTGGCATAGCAAATTACATCAAGCTGCTCAGCGACAAAGAATTCTTGCATGCATTGCGCGTCACTGCGTACTATGTGGTCCTGAATATCCCGCTCCAAACCGTTATCGCCCTCGGCATGGCAGTCATGCTCGATCGCTTTACCAAATCAACGGCAATCCGCGGGATTCTCATTCTGCCGTGGCTTTTACCCAATATCATTGTGGCGTTACTATGGCTGTGGATGCTCGACCCGACGCTCGGATTTATCAACCAAGTGATTATGTCATTGGGATTTGAGCGACAACCATTCCTCGGCTCGGTCACACAAGCAATGCCAACAATCGCCGCAATCAATATCTGGCGCCATGCCGGCTACACGGCGATTCTCTTATTTGCTGGTCTGCAAAACATCCCCAAGGACGTCTACGAGGCTGCTGCCATTGACGGCGCAGACGAACGTCAGATGTTCATGGGGATTACGTTGCCGTTGTTACGCCCAGTGCTGATCTTTGTCCTGGTGACATCACTGATTGGGTCATTCCAGATTTTCGACACTATCGTGATTACTACCAAGGGTGGCCCAGTAGATGCGACCCGCGTTGTCTATTGGTACATCTACGAATATGCGTTTGTGCGCTTCAAGATGGGCTATGCTGCGACGATTTCGGTAGCGTTGTTCTTAATTTTGATTACGATAACCATCATCCAGATGCGCTATTTCAACGCTGACTCATCAGACCTTGATTAATCAACGACGGAGGAGGAGCACAATGACGACACTCAAAAAGACCAAAGCGGGAATTTCAACCCGTCAGATATTTGCCTGGATTGTATTGGGAATGATTGTCTTGGTCACACTGTTCCCCGTATGGTGGGTGGTGCGGACAGGATTTTCGAGCAAACAAGAAATATACGTCGATACCTTCAACCTGCTGCCAGTCGGCCCAACACTGAACAACTTCAAGCGCGTCTTGGGGATGTTCAGCTCCGAAGAGGCTGTGGCACAGGGTGGCACCGCAGGTGCGATGAACTTCTGGATGGACCTCAAAAATTCGTTGGTGGTATCGACGACGACGATTTTGGGCCAAACGTTCTTTAGCGCGATGGCAGCATATGCGTTTGCCCGGCTCAAATTTCGCTTTCGCGACCAAGTATTTTTTCTCTACCTGACGGCCATGATGATTCCTGGTGTGGTGACATTGGTCCCCAACTACATCTTGATGGCGCGAGAATTACAGTGGATGAATACCTACCGCGGGATTATTGCGCCCTCATTCCTGATGACCCCATTCGCCGTATTCTTCTTGCGGCAGTTCTTTTTGAGCATCAATCATGAGCTCGAAGAGGCCGCCAAATTAGACGGTGCGAGTATACCGCTCATCTTTGTGCGGGTAATTCTGCCGATGAGTGTGCCGGCTTTGAGTACGTTGGCAATTTTGCAGTTCTTGGGCAATTGGAACGACTACTTGTGGCCGTTCTTGATTGGCAAAGGCGCAGACATGCGGACGCTGACGGTGGGGTTGGCAGTCTTTCAATCACAGACCCCTCAAGGGGCACCTGACTGGGGTGGGTTGATGGCGGGGACGACCTTGAGTCTCATCCCGACGATTCTCATCTTCTTGTTTTTTGGGAGACGGGCCGTCAACGCAATCCAGTTCACTGGGTTCCGCTAAGTATTGGCACCAACGATGCACAAGCATCGGGATGCATAGATTTCCATTTTTTGAAGAGGAGAGTTCAATGCGTTTACGTTTCAACGCACTGGCAATCGCTCTGGTGATGGTCAGCAGTATGCTCATTGCAGCATGTGGCGCCAAAGCACCAGCAGCAGAGCCAACGGCAGCAGCAGACGTTGCCGCCGAAGCAACCGCAGCACCAGCCGAAGAGCCAACCGCAGCAGTCGCAGCATCCGCTGACGCAGTCACCATCCGCTACGGATTGTGGGACGGCAACCAGCAGCCAGCATACGAAGCCTGTGCAGCTGCCTTCACCAAGACCAACCCAAACATCACTGTGAAGGTTGAGCAGGCAGGTTGGGGCGACTACTGGACCTCCGTTCAGACCGGTATGGTCGGCGGCACGGCTCCTGACGTCTTCACCAACCACTTGGCCAAGTACCCAGAATTCGCAGCCAAGGAACAGCTTGTCGACATCCAGCCGTTCGTCGAGCGTGATGGCGTTGACATGAAGCAGTACCTGCCAGGCCTGGCCGACCTTTGGGGTCGTGACGGCAAGCGGTATGGTCTGCCAAAAGACTGGGACACCGTCTCGGTTGTCTACAACAAAGACATGATGGACAAAGCCGGCGTGACCGTTGAAGAACTCAACAACGCTGACTGGAATGCCAAAGACGGCGGTTCGTTCGGCCAGATCATCAAGAAGTTGACGATCGACTCAGCCGGCAAGAATGCCCTCGACGCAGGCTTCGACAAGAGCAAAGTCGTCCAGTACGGCTTCGTTGGCGGCGGTAGCGGCGGCGCATACGGTCAAACCCAGTGGAGCCATTGGGCCGTTTCGAACGGCTTCAAGTTCAACGACGGTTTGTATGCAACCAAGTACTTCTACGACGATCCAAAGTTGGCCGAAACCATGCAGTGGTATGCCGATTTGAATCTTGTCGAAGGCGTAGCCCCAACCTTGGCCGACGTCAAGAGCCTCGGCGCAACTGCTCTCTTCACCGCAGGTAAGGCAGCATTGACCACCGACGGTTCATGGATGATTGGTTCATATGTGAAGGACGCCAAGTTCGTCACCGGCTTTGCACGTTTGCCAAAGGGCCCAGAAGGCCGCAAGTCCATGTTCAATGGTCTTGCTGACTCCATCTGGGTTGGTTCCAAGCACCAGGAAGAATCCTGGCAGTGGATGAAGTTCGCTGCATCCCCAGCCTGTGCAAACATCGTCGGCAGCTACGGCGTGGTCTTCCCGGCCATCCAGAGCGGCGTCGATGCAGCCCTCAAGGCATACGGCGATCGTAAGGTCGACGTTTCCGCCTTCACGGCTCAGGCAACCGAGGCCAATGGTACGTTCTTGTTCCCAGTAACCGACCACGCGTCGGAAATTGGACCGATCATGGACGCCACCATGGACAGCATCATGCTCGGCGAAAAGCCAGCAGCCGATGCCCTCAAGGCAGCCAACGACGAAGTCAACGCACTGTTCCAGTAAGCGTTCTCTTCACAGGCGGTCGGGGGAAATCCCCGACCGCCTGTTCTATACCCACACCACAAAAGACCACAACCATGAATCGTACGCAGCTCTACATCCCACTGATTGCCCTCTTCACCAGCGCTTGCAGCGCCGCTACACCGGCGATCGTTTGGTCGGGCAATACCATTCCCATAACGAGCCACGTCACCCCGTATGCACAATCAATACCGTGCAGCGATACCTTCTCTCCACATCCCCTCACACACACCACTCGCGTTCCCGTGCCTGTACACCTCTTTGCCAGTAATGGATCAGGTGTTGCTGCTGGTGATGTCAATGCCGATGGTCTACCGGACCTGGTATTGGCCAATATCGCCGGTGAGACAACCCTGGCAATCAACACTGGTGCTTTTACCTTCAAAGAATTACCGCTTGACCTGCCCAATACCCGGGCTGTCCAAATTGTCGATGTCGATGGCGACGGTCATCCCGACATCAGTGCGACACACCAGGGTGCAGGAATCAGCCTCCTCCTCAACAACAATACGCCCGAGCAACCATCATTCAGCCGCGCCCAAGTCACCTTTGGGAATGTACGCGCCTACAGTATGCTCTGGCATGATTTCAATGGCGACCAGCGCCTCGATGTGGTCACCGGCTCGTACGACGCAGAAGCACCGCGCGGCGGCAGCCAATCGCTTTTTGATGGACAAGCAAATGGCGTCTTTCTCTTTACCCAAAACGCCGACGGCAAATTCACCCCCACACGCCTGTCAGATCACGCCAATGCATTGTCGATTACTGCAATCGACATCGACGGGGATGGCAGCGACGACATTGTCGTGGGCAATGACTTTGATACGCACGACATGGTCTGGCTCAAACACGGCAAGGACTGGGTCGAGACGCAGCCGTTCGAATCAACCCCCCACAGCACCATGAGCTATGATGTGGCCGATATGAATCGCGACGGTGCACCCGACGTGCTCGCTGCCGACATGAATCCATACGATACGGGTGTCGAAACGCTCGCCAAATGGCTCCCCGTTACCAGTCGCATGACGCAGTACCACCCCGCCGATGACCCGCAATTAATGGAGAATGCAATTCTCCAACGGGGCACAGACAACCGCTGGTACAACATCAGTCGTACGGTTGCAGCTACATCAACCGGTTGGAGTTGGTCGACCCGCTTCGGTGATCTCGATAATGATGGCTTCCTCGACATTTATGCGGTCAACGGCATGATTGCAACTGAGCTCTTTCCATTCCTCCCCGATGCTGCCCTCGTCGAGCATAATCAAGCATTGCGCTTCGATGGGACGCGCTACCAGCCCGCACCACAATGGCACCTCGATGCCACTGAATCGGGCCGGGGGATGGTAATGACCGACCTCAATGGCGATGGCAAACTCGATATTGTCGTCAATAATCTGCAGGCGCCGAGTATGCTGTATGAAAATGAATTGTGCGCCGGTAATTCGTTAACGGTGACACTGCATCAGTTGGGGCCGAATCCCGAAGCCATCGGCGCACAGCTCCGCTTGGTGACCAGCACAGCGACACGCTGGGGAGCAATCACCACTACCCGCGGCTATCTCTCGGGGGATGTCGCAGCAGTACACTTCGGTTTGGGTGCAGGGATTCCCTCTGCACTCGACATCCGCTGGCCCGATGGTACGCTTTCTCACCTAGTAACCCCACCGACATCCGGACATCTACTCATCGAACGAGGTGCACCATGACAACGCACAGCATGCCTCTGAGCGCATCTCCTCAGCCAGCATCGGTGCTTGGATATATGATTCCACTGCAACGACGCGTAGCAATCGCCATTGGCGGAGTGGCCCTTGCGATGGGAATTCTGGGGCTTTCTATTGGTCAACCGATGTGGCGGGCGGCCCTCCCGGGGACATTTTTGTTCAGCGGTGCGGTCATCATCCGTTGGTACTACGACCGCAGTCAATATGGCCAACTCATCGCCCTAATGGTCGCATTGTTGACCTTCCAGGGTGGGCACGGAGTCGAACATCTGACGCAGTGGGTACAATATCATCTGTTGGGATATACGGCACGTGCATCGAGCGGACTGATTTCGGCAGCGAATTCCGAGTGGGTACATTTTCTCTGGAACTGGGGCGTGCTCTTGGTTATGCTGCGCATCTACTGGTTAGGTCTACGCAATCCGTGGGCCTATCTGATGCTGTTTTGGACCATCGCACACACCAGTGAGCACACCTACCTGTTTGTCCGTCATCTCGAAGTCCTGCAAATGCTGCGTGCATACGGCGAACCAACCATCACCGCCCAAGGCTTGCCAGGTATCTTTGGGAACGACGGCTGGCTGGCCCGCAGTCCTGCGACCGCAGGTACGTGGGTCTGCACCTTCCCCGGGTTGACCACGGCAACCCGTCTTGATGTCCACTTTTGGTGGAATGTCGGCGAGACCATCCTCCTGATGATCGCCGCATACACACACATACATCGCTCCCCGCAGCGCACCGCGCGCTGAGGTCACGTTCTCACAGAAAGGAACACCGCCCCATGGCAATCATCACACTTCTCGGTGCAGGCAGCACTGTCTTCGCAAAAAACTTGCTGGGAGACATCCTCTCGTTCCCCGAACTCGCCAACAGCGAGATTCGCCTCTTCGACATTGATCCCGAACGCCTCAAGACCTCCGAAGTCGTGGCAAACAAGGTCGCCCAAGCCCTTGGTGCCAAGCCCAAAATCGTCACCACCACAGACCGCAAAAAAGCCTTGGAAAACGCCGATTACTCTATCGCCATGTTCCAAGTGGGTGGCTACAAACCATCGACCCTCATCGACTTCGACATACCAAAGAAGTACGGTTTGCGCCAGACCATCGCCGACACCCTCGGCATTGGCGGCATTATGCGCGGCCTGCGCACCATCCCGGTCATGCTCGACATGTGCCGTGATATGGAAGAAGTCGCCGGCGACATCACCTTCCTCAATTACGTCAATCCGATGGCAATGAACTGCTGGGCCATGTCCCGTGCCACCACCATCAAAACCGTCGGCCTGTGTCACTCCGTCCAAGGCACCGCAGAACAACTCGCCGATGACATCGGTGTCAACATCAACGACATCAATTACATCGCAGCCGGCATCAACCACATGGCCTTTTACCTCAAGTTCGAAAAAGACGGCAAAGACCTCTACCCCGCCATCCAGAAGGTCCTCAACGAGAAGCGTGCCCCCGATTGGAATCTCGTACGCTACGAAATTTTCAAGCGCTTTGGCTTCTTTGTCACCGAATCGTCCGAACACTTCGCGGAATACACACCGTGGTTCATCAAACGCGACCGACCAGAACTCATCGAGGAGTTCAACATTCCCATCGACGAGTACATTCGCCGCTGCGAAAACCAAATCGCCGGCTGGCATCAGCTCCGTGAAGACCTCATCACCAATGACCTGCCCCTCGAAGTCAACCGCAGTCACGAATACGGTTCACTCATCATCCATAGCATGGAAACAGGCCAGCCACGGGTTGTCTATGGCAATGTTCCCAACCGAGGTTTGATCAATAACCTGCCCGAAGGATGCTGCGTCGAAGTACCTGTTTTGGTCGACAAAAGCGGATTGCAGCCTACCAAAATCGGCAACTTACCACCACACCTGGCTGCCATGATGCAGACCAACATCAACGTGCAGGCAATGACCGTCGAGGCTGCCCTCACCGGCAAACGTGAACACGTCTACCACGCAGCCGCCTTCGACCCACACACCGCTGCTGAATTGTCACTCGACCAGATCTGGAATCTGTGCGATGACCTGCTCGCAGCCCACGGCACTATGATTCCTACACTCAAGTAGGCAATCAGAGCAAAACGGGAGGGACGTATCGAATACGCCCTCCCGTTTTCGTATGTAGATCGTATGATTTGTCTCGTCCACAACGACACCGCAATTGACCAATGTCTGACAAAAACGCTATCGCGTCCCCAATCCACCCGAAATAATCGACACAATCACACGGCTACCATCAGCCGGGTCGAGCTTCCAAAAAACATAATACCCAAGGCCAGTGCTGGTTTCATAGGCAAAGATGGGATCATCTATAGCCAGCCCCAACGATTTCGTCCCAATAGTTCTGAGGCTATCGCTGACCGTGCCAGTGTATACACTAATCTGCGAATACACGTTATCAGCAGCACAGATGGGGCCCAAAACATCAACACCCGTGCCGACTGCGGCTAGACTTGCTTGATCGCCGTTGTAGAGATCACCATGAAACTGCAAAAATTTACACATTGTCGGCAAATCACTCAGCCCACTGGTAATGGTGGAATCATAATAGCCTTCACGCGTTGCTTCGGCGGAGTACTCCATCATGACCGTATTTGGTAGCACGTCCATGCCAGGGTATTTGGACTGAATATCAGTAATGCTTTCGCATCCACGGATCAACGGAGTCCCGCTTGCATCCACTGCAGATTCATCCGGACAGGTAAACGGCGTCTGTACAGGGACTTCAAGCACTGCAGCGGCAGTCTGAGGAGCATTCTCGGCAACGTCGGTCGCCACAGGCTCTTGTGGAGGTACCGCAGGTTCAGACACCGTGCTCACACTCGCTACACGCAACAACAAAAAAAACGGCGAACAATACCCCGACGATATTCGTCATGACTCGACGCATGTGACACACTCTTTCGTAGTGAACTAAAGAACTGTTGATTGCACGTTGGCACGCAGTACGAACGTATCCCTTCGCAAGACTCCTGTGGTTGTTGGAAAGAACATGCATCATCCAATACTGCCCGATCAAACGAGCGTGTGTCAGTGTATGCTTGATGATTTCTCCGTTACCTCATGCCAAAGCGATTATTATTTACATTCCGTTTGCAATATTCACAATTATACCAGGAGAAATTATGAATGGTATACGCTCGACAACACGAAGAATCAATCAGCAGTGTCCAACATGCAATTATTGCCTACTATACTGCATCCTTCATCTGCCCCCACACCTGGCCGCTGTAATGCGGACCACCATCACCGTCAAATCGATGAACGTCGAAGCAGCCCTGACCGGCAAACGCGAACACGTCTACCAGGCTGCCGCATTCGACCCCCACACCGCTGTTGAATCGTCACTCGACCAGATCTGGAATCTGTGTGATGACCTGCTCGCAGCCCATGGAAATATGATTCCTACACTCAAGTAGGCATTTTGATTCCTACCACCACTCCATGTAGAACGACCCAGGCACAACGTGATGCGCCTGGTTCGTTTTTTGTTCGTGATTCCACGATTCTTTGTACAATGGATATCCAATCGACCAAAACGGGTACGCACACAACGTATGCCATGACAGAGGAGTCACATGAACGCATGGTTTTTTGTGTGTGCAATCGGTGCATCATTCGGCTTTGGCGTCGGTGATTTCTTTGGTGGGCGGGCCAGTTCCAAAATTCCCGTTGTCCACGTCCTCGTCATCAGCGAACTCTTCGGCGCGCTGATGTTTTGGTTACTCGCACAGTACACACAAGAAGCAGATTTACCAACCAATTTGGTAGGATTGGCGGTGCTTACCGGTGTCACTGGTGCCGTCGGACTGGCAGCACTCTACAACGGCATCGCCCGCGGCCATACTGCAGTGACTGCACCCGTTGCTGCTGCATTGTCTGCCATCATTCCGGTCTGTTACGGCATTACCACCACCGGGTTCCCATCCACGATGGCAATCATCGGCATGACGGTTGGCATTGTTGCCATTGTGCTCAACTCACTGTCTGGCAAAACAACCGGCTATCAAGGGCTCTGGCAAGGGTTGGCAGCAGGTGTGACCTTCGGGATATTTTTGATTCTGCTGAAGTTCCTGGGCGGCAACGGCGTGTTTGCACCCTTGGCGGTGATGCGCGCAGGTGCGCTGGTGGTCACCATTCCATGGTTGCTGATACGGCGCGGTGGCATTCCCAGTGCGGCAGGTGTCGGTCTCGCGATGGCCGCAGGTGCATTTGATTTGAGTGCGAATGCGGCATATATGATTTCTACCCAACTGGGTCGGCTCGATATCGCTAGTGTGCTTGCGTCGCTCTATCCAGCGGTAACGGTATTGTTGGCGTTTTTCGTCAACCGCGAACCGATTAATACCCTGCAACGTGTCGGCCTCGTGACTACCC
Source organism: Roseiflexaceae bacterium (assembly GCA_947474225.1). GTDB lineage: Bacteria > Chloroflexota > Chloroflexia > Chloroflexales > Roseiflexaceae > UBA965. The sequence continues at coordinate 57,514 of CANJHS010000006.1, forward strand.
TCATTGCAACCGCACTGATAGCACTCTAAAGATCTTTCAGAAGTTACAAACCACTCACCAAAAAAAGCAAGCGGGGCTACGCCCCGCTCTATTAGGTCTTTGATGTTCAGAAGGCGGACGACATTTCCTCTCGCCTCCGATAACTAATAACTAATAACTGATCACTAATACCTACCTACTCATTATCTTCATTCCGCCGAGTAATGCAGCGGGAATCGCAGCTACCGCGTTGCCTGGTAATCCGGGCCACTTGGCACCGAGGACGCAGATGACCAATGCCAGCACAATCTGCTGCTCAGGATAGCCGGTGATTGCCCGACACGCGTCGATGATGTCAACCTCCAAGCCCACTGCATGCAACTGCGCAAACGACCACAATGCCACGTCAGGGTGCTGCTTCAGGAGCTCTTGGAGCTGGGCAGCCAATCGATGCGGAGGTACCTGCGACGGTGCTGAGCGACGCGACGCCGCTGCACCCGTGGATTCCAACATGGGCGCATAGTCTGGAGACGACATGATCATCGATAGATCCTCTACTTCCATCTCTGCTGCACGAGAATACACCCGCTGCCGTGCGTTGCGCGGCATTGCCCGTGGCATGGACTGCGGCATCGACGCGTACAGGATGTACTCTTCTCTGCCGCCATGCCAGTCCTCGGCCATCTGCTGCTGGACTTTGACTGTGATTGGATTGCCAATGACTTTTGCATCTGCTTCGTGCACTGCAATTGCCACCAGTGCGGTCTCTTCGGTCACCAATTGATGCGTCACCGCCCAGTCGATACGAAACTGACCCGCCAAATTGGTGAGATGCGTCGCTGCCACCGTCCGGCTGAAGTCGGCAATTAGTGATTCAGGCACCACTACCGTCGCCAATGGATAGGGGGCGCCATCTACCACCAACGTCTGCTCGGTCGCTCTGTCCATCGCGCCAGTCAACAGCTGATGCATGCCACGATATTGCGGCACGGTCCCACTCTGCCATGCACGGACTGCTCCGCCGCAGTGCAATTCGGACTGTGCGACCGGAATTGCACGAATACGCAGTGCCACGCGCATTATGGCCGCATCAATTTGCTCATTGGGAGTAACTGACTCGCAGAAACCACCCGTCGCGGTTGCCAGTTTGCGTAAGTCACTGTCTGCCGGCGTATGCCCAATGACCAGCGGATAGACCGCGTGGCCGAGCTTACTCAGTTTGGTCGCAACCGCTGCAATGCCATAGGCCTCTCCGTCGGTCAACAAAATAACCACACATGGTTTGTCATTCGTCGGCATCTCGAGGACATATGTCAGGGCTGATACCGTCTCGGTCCCGCCCAAATCTGCATCGATGCTCTTGACCCAGTCGTGCATCTGCCGGCGCACTGTCGGTCCCACCGTCATCAATCCGGGTGTTACATCGACCACCTCTGATCCAAAGCGGGTCACGGCGATCGAGTCGCCATCACGCAACAGTGACAGCAACCGCGTCACTGCACTGCGGGCTTGCACGATCGAGGTACCACCCATCGAACCCGAGCAATCGACGAGCAATTTGACATGCATTGGCTCATCGACGTTGCCCGTCAACGCGGGGATCTGCACAAAGCTTGCATACCACTGCTGTCCCGCATGCAATCCCTGCACACTGGCACGATAGTCTGTATATCCGTTCACCAACATGACCACGTCACGGTCCATCGTCGCACCTTCGATGCGCACGAAGGTACTCCCCTCGCGCTCTTCTAGCTGTGCGATATGGCTCGGCACCGACACGTGTCCTACAGCCACCCCATGGAGCTGGGCACTGTAGCTGAACGGATAGACCGCAGCCAAGCCCGTCTCGGGCGCATCTTCACGGCTCAATCCCGATGCAGCAGCATTGCCATATCGTGGCGCAATCGTCGTCGGAACTGCAATCCGCAATGTGCCATCATTCGGCACCAACAATTCACTGCTCTGGACCGTCACCACGACGGATTCGCCGCCACCGAGATTACCGATGTTTGCGGTGTACATCCCACCGCTGTGGGTCACCAACAGTGCCGTGTCACCGTCCTCGACAGCCTTTTGCTTCTTGGCACGGGCATCAGGCAATGGGTGTACCTGCCCTGCGAACCGCTTCCCACGAACTACAAACGATATCCCCAACAATGTCGACGCTGCCGGCATGGGGAACGTATAACGTACCTCCAACACATCATCCGTTGGATTCTGATACGTCTGCGTCGTCTCCATCGAGACATACATTCCCACAACATCAACGGTTACGGCAACGGACTGCAACACTACCAACGCACCGTTCTTCACTTCCATCCGGGCATGTTCGAGTTCTCGCATCGTGTTCCTCTTTTCCTCTGATGGTGTATTCATACCACTATTACGTGTTTGTGTCAATACACGTATTTGTCTGGCCGCGTCGGAACTTGTGCACAAGTCAATGACAAACCGTGGAACACGCACTGATATGCGATATCACTCTCGTAGGGAAGCCAAATCCAAGACGTTGTTCGGGATATTTTTAGTAAGACGTTGAAAAAACACGTTTCTGTTTCTTTTAAATGACACCACTCTTCAACGGCAACGCTTTGTATTGCATGATGCTCGCACCGCTGCTGAGCCGCACCAGATCATAGCCCATGGACCGAGGTGCATGGGAATGGAGGATTTCACGCAAGTGTGCAATAGTGCAATATTCCACAGTGATTTTCAATTGTTGTCACATCTTGAGAAAGCCGGCCCCTCCAGGCCCGGACCGATCCGACACCTCCTGCACGCATACGCAACAGCTGCAGTGACCACGCGTCGTCAGGAAGCCACGAGCACGCCGGCGCATGCCACCTACCGCATATGCCCCAACTCCCCCCTCTGCGCCCCCTCTGCTTAGCGAGTCCCGCACGGAGTACCGTGCGGGACTCGCTCTCATACCCGTTGCATATTTAGGCCTGGGCGCTCCGGGCTGCATCACGCCGATTGACCAACCACGACGCCAGCACAGCAACGACCAACGTCAGCACAATCACCCCCAACGACCACTCCACGGGGATGTGCAGTTTGTCACCCAAAAGATAATAGGTTGCATCGGGGAACAACATTTTGATGCCCACAAACGTCAGAATGAACGCCAACGCCGGCTTGAGATAGCGCACCGACCCCATCGCACCTGCCATGACAAAGTACAACGAACGCAACCCCAGTATGGCAAAGACATTCGATGTGTAGACGATGAACGGGTCTTTTGTCACCGCAAAAATAGCCGGGATCGAATCTACCGCAAAGATTACATCACTCACTTCGACGACCAACAATACCGCCAACAACGGTGTCGCCATGAGGACTCCACGCTGCGTCACAAAAAACTTCTGCCCCTCATACCCTTCAGTCACCGGGAAGATGCGCCGCAACAGCTTCACCACGCTATGCTGCGTCGGGTCTGCTTCGTGTACGCCAGCGGTCACCATCCGGATGCCCGTGTAAATAAGGAATCCACCAAAGATCCAGATAATCCAGTGGAACTGCGCCAACAACGCCGCACCTGCGGCAATCATCACGCCACGCAGGACCAATGCCCCCAACACCCCCCAAAAGAGCACGCGATGCTGGTACGCTGCCGGTACTGCAAATGAACCGAATATCAGCACAAACACAAAGACATTGTCAATACTCAGCGATTTTTCTATCAGATAGCCGGTCAAAAACGCCAACGCGGCTTCGCTGTTGGTATAGGTACTCGCCGGCCAGAGCTGCTCCCAATACAGATAGATGCCGGCATTAAACACCAACGCCAACCCAATCCAGGCGACGCTCCACCACGTCGCTTCTTTCACACTCACGGCGTGGGCGTGCCGGTGGAATACCCCCAAGTCCAAGGCTAACATACCCAAGACAAAGACATTGAAGGCAACCCATATCCACGTCGTATCCATCCCACCCTCCGCTTTTTATTTCTCGTATTCCGAGTATTTTTATTAAACGCAGTTAAAACGGATTTAGTTGCATCAATGTATCAGGTATGTGATTTTTGAACATTTCCACCCAGTTGGATGTGCGGGCGCGGCGGTCTTTGATTTGCGGGCGAGGCCGTCATGCCCCGCGAAGCGGGGTACCTCGCCCCCAGGGGTCTTTGCAGGACAGGAGTCGGCCATGTGCGACGTATACGTCGCCCGTCGAATCAATTTCATACACTTTGCGGGGCGTGGTGGGTGAATTGTTGGCGGGGCTTTGTGCAAAAGCCCCGCCATGAGAATTACTCCTATTCCGCCCATCGTTTGGCAAGGGCAATCATCACGTCGCTGCCGCGTTCCATGTCTTGGACGGTGACCCATTCCAGCGGTCCGTGGGCGTTGTGCCCACCGGTAAAGACATTGGGTGTAAGTAAGCCGCGTTCGGTCAGGCGCGAGCCATCTGTCCCACCCCGTACCGGTTCGTCATATGACTGCACGCCCACGTCGGCGCAGGCCGCACGGAGTTTCTCCATAATTTCGGGACGGTCGCGCAACCAGTAGCCCATGTTGCGGTACGAGGAGCTTATCGTACAATGCACCTCGGCCGTAGGGTAGCCGGCTTGTAGGGCGGCACAAATGAGGCGTAGCATTTCACCTTTGGCTGCGAGTTTTTCGTTATCGTGATCGCGAATGATAAAGCGCACCGTGGCACTCGCGGTCGAGCCCTCAATGCCGGTGGGATGGATAAATCCGACCCTGCCCGTCGTGCTCTCGGGGGCCGAGAATTCACGTGGCAGCATGCTCAGCAACTTACCGGCAAGATGGACGGCATTGACCATGCCATAGCCATGAGCGGTACCAGGGTGGGTCGACACGCCGGTTATTTCGACGACTGCGCCATCTGCCGAGAACGTCTCCCAGCTGACTTCACCGACCGCACCACCGTCGAAGGTATAGGCAGCCACTGCCCCCAATTGGGCGATATCCAGATGGTCGACGCCATGGCCGATTTCTTCGTCGGGATTGAAGCAAATCCGAATCGGGCCGTGTGCAATGCTCTTGTCAGCGAGCAATCGTGCAGCAGCGGTCATGATAATCGCGATACCGGCTTTGTCGTCGGCGCCGAGCAGGGTCAAGCCAGAGGCAGTAATCAGATCCTTGCCCACCGCCGTCAAAATGTCGGCGTACATAGGATTTTTGGGATCGATGACCTGTCGTGGATCGTCCGGCAGCACAATGGTTCGTCCGTCATAGTTGGCATGCACGATGGGCTTGACGTTTTCGCCGCTATAGTCCGGTGCAGTGTCGACGTGGGCGAGGAATGCGACAACAGGCTTTTGCTCGAACCCTGGTGTGGCCGGTATGGTTGCCATTACATAGCCATGGTCGGTTATCACGACGTCGTGTGCACCGAGTTCGGTCAATTCGGTCTTGAGGAGGCGCAACAAATCCCACTGCCGCACGGTCGATGGGTAGGTCTTGGATGAGGGGTCACTGGTGGTGTAGATTTTGACATAGCGCAAGAAGCGATCACGCAGTTTGCTCGGCATTGGGGTGTTCCTTTCGGCAATACAGTGGCGTCATTATACCTGTGATGCTTGGGTGAGTCGGATTGTATAATGGTGCTACACCACAGACAAGGGGCAGCGTGTGTATCGCTTTCGATTGCTTTCGACATATCCCGCTCGCAGTTTATTTTGGCTTTCTACTGCGCTCCTCATCGCAACTGGCAGTGGCCACTTTTATGCCAGCGACGAAGAAAAAATGTTTGCCACGACACTCCGTCTGTGGCAAGCAATCCACGCCCTTTTTGAACCCAGCATCGTCGTCGATCGGCCGATTCTGAGCGTCTATGGTCCCATGCAATCCCTCATCGCCCTGCTTACCTTGCCCATGGGTACCCTGTTGAGCGCGGTCGGCCCAGCCGAAATGCATGCATGGCTCGTGCGCATACCTGCAACGTGGGGGAACGCCCTGATCGTCGCCGCGGTGGGGACCCTGGTAGGCTGGCTTGTCAGCCAACACAGCCGCCGCCCGTTGATTGGCGTGGCAGTGGCACTTACCTATATATATGCGACACCCGCATTGAAATACGCGGGGAGCTTTTATTCCGAGCCCGATGCCTCGCTCTGGTTGCTCTGCGCTGCATTGCCGGTATTGTTGGCAGCGACCGACACCAAACTATCAGGCCGGCGCATCGTACTGAGTGGATTTGCCTGCTTGCCGGCGATTCTCTCCAAAATCGCAGTTGCGCCTGCATTGGCCGTCATCGCGTTGTGTGTGGGATTGAGCTGTCTCGAGCGCCGTGACTGGCAGACATTGGTGCGTTGGGCTGCTGGTGCGACACTGGCGCTGGTGGTTTTCCTTACCTACAATCTGCTGGCTCGTGGTGGGTTAATGAGCTCTGGATACAGCGCGAATCAAAGCGGCTATGCCATCAAGTGGGCCTATATCTGGACAGGATTGTTGGGGCAGTTTTTCAGTAGCGGCAAAAGTATCTTCCTCTATGCGCCGCTGCTGGTGCTGTGGCCGGTGGGCGTCTGGATGCTCCGCCGTGACCTACGCTGGAGTCTTGCACCCGTGGCCATCAGTGGCGCGGTTATTTTCATCCATACCAACGTCGTGTTTTGGCATGGCGATGGAGCCTGGGGTCCACGGTACTTACTGCTCTGCCTCCCATTCATGGTGCTCCCGCTGGGGGCGGTCTATGCGTGGCTGTCACATCAAACGCAGGCTGTGCGCTGGGCGCTATGCAGTCCGCTCATCGTCGTTACCGTACTGGTACAGATTGCTGCTTTGGCTATCAATCTGAATGCCTATATCATTGACAGTCGCGATGAACAGACGCGGTTTTATACCCCATTGGCGTCACCCATCCTCGGCCATTGGCGTATGCTGTTGACCCAAGTCAACCGTGATTGGGAGATCGCGACAGCACCGGGAGTGACCCTCGAAGGATTCGCTTACAGCGAAGGAGATCGCAGTCTAAACGAGCAGTTCCCGCGCTTTACCGCGCCGACCGCACAGATATTCATCCGTCCTGCACGCTCAAACCCTACCATCGTACGGATGACCATCCACACCTGCGTTGCACCCGAGCAGGCCACACCGGTACAGATTCTCATCGACGATAGAGCGCTTGCCGCAGTGGCGAGTTGTCCACCCCGACACCTCGAGCTACTCATCCCGGCTGGGCGACACACCGTCACCCTGCAGACCAGCGGCGTACAGGTCGCAGACCTGCCGCAACACCAATGGTATCCGTTGCTCGGGGTGGTGATGCAACGTCTGACCGTGAGCGATAGCGGCGGCACACTGCCTGTGTTGGCCAAACTAACGCCACCATCGCGCATGCCCGCCGGCGCCAATGCAATGCGGATTTGGGCCAGTGATTCACGGACGGGCTTTTATGACCGCTGGTGGTCGTATCTCGCGGTGCCGGCGTCTGCACCCATCTGGCCCGTGTATGCACTCATCTGGGGCGTCGTGTTGCTCGTTGCCTGTCTCAGCTGGTGGCCACGCCGGCGCATGTCATGAACCATTCGTCTTTTTCTACCTCTTCCGGCAATCGCCATCCCGCCGGCGCGATACTGGCCCAGATATTGGCAGCGGCGACGCGTGCGGCGGACCCAGGCGTCCAGATTCGCCGGACCCTGCAGGCAGACGGCAGGCAGGTGGTCGTCGCCGAAGAAGTCTTGATGCCGCGCAAGGTACTGCTCCTAGCCGTCGGTAAAGCAGCCCCCGCTATGGCAGCGGCTGCAGCGGAGGTCCTCGGAGCGCAGTTGAGTCATGGCTTGGTCGTCTACAAAGATATTGATCTACACACCCCACGCGATCCACGACTCACCTACCATCCCGCGGGTCATCCCATCCCCGATGCACGCAGTTGCGCTGCCGGTGCCGCCGCGTTGGCACTCGTTGCCGCAGCACATCCCGACGATTTGGTATTGGTGTTGCTGTCGGGTGGTGGGTCAGCGCTCTTGGTCGATTTGGCCGACGGCATCAGCCTGCCTATGCTCCAGGAGTTAACCAAGCAATTATTGGCCAGTGGCGCCGACATCAATGCAATCAACACGGTGCGGCGCCGCATCGACCGCGTCAAAGGCGGTGGGTTGGCCCGCGCTGCTGCACACTCGCACTTGCGCACGTTGATTTTGTCGGATGTCATCGGCAATAGCCTGATGGCCATCGCCTCGGGGCCGACCGTCGCCAATCCCGATGCCGCAGACGCTGCCATACAGGTGTTGGACAGCGCGGGTATCTCCGCACGGGTCGACCCTGCGATTGTCCGTGCGTGCCGCACCCCCATCAACATGCAACCGGTTGCGCACACGCCCACCATCATCGCTGACATCAGCCAATCGCTGGCAGCCGCTGCGACTGCCGCGCAGGCAGCGGGGTTTACACCGACGCTGGTAACCGGGTCCCTCAGCGGCGAGGCGGTACTGGCGGGTACGTCGATTGCACAGCAGTTGCTCGCAGTGCCAGGATCAACACAGCCCCGTTGTCTGCTCTGGGGTGGCGAAACGACGGTGACGCTCGCGCCAACCCATGGCCTTGGTGGTCGGAATCAGACCGTCGCGTTGGCTATCGCCCAAGGAATCGCCGCGGCGAATGATTGGCTGGTGGCTGCCTATGCCACCGACGGCGGCGATGGGCCCACCGACGCGGCTGGTGCAGTCGTCGATGCATCCACCTGGCTCCGTGCACAACAGCACGGCCTCGATCCTGCCACACACTTGAGGCAGCACAACGCCTATCCGCTGTTTGCGACGCTCGGCGATTTGCTGTTGCCCGGTCCGACGGGCACGAATGTCAATGACATTGTGGTGGCGCTGAGGCGCGCGGAGGTTTGAGGTTTGAGGTTTCAGGTATTCGTGAAGATGGTGTTGGTTAGAATCTATTCAGCCCATTGCAAAATTTACCCTTTTAACCGGCCCGCCCACACCAGACTCGCTCCGAGCAGGACTGCCCCCAACCACGACACGAGACTGAGCTGCTCAGCCAAAAATCCGACTGCCAACACGGTCGAAACCAACGGCTCGAGCAGTGTCAATGACGCCGCGGTAGTCGCCCGCACCACCGACAACCCGCGGGTATAGAGTACGTAACTGAGTACGGTCGGCACCAGTGCCAAATAGGCGAGCGCGGCCCACGGTATGTGTTCCGCGTGCACGCTGGTCTGCGTCCCCACAAGTACCGTTCCTAGCACCAGCGCAGCCACGGTCATGATGACCGCTTGGATGGTCACCGCATCACATTCCGGCGCGATACGCCGTGTCAACACCGTTAATGAGGCATAGCAAAGCCCAGCAGCAACGGCAAGCACAACACCCACCAGGTCGATCTTGACTGAGGTGTGCACGCCACCAACCAACACGACACAGCCCAATACCGCCAGTGCGACAGCCAATATCTGCGCACGCTGGATGCGTTCAGCCAATGCAACCCGCGCGATAATCATTGCAAACAGCGGAGCCGTACAGATATTCAGCAACACCGCATAGGTCAATCCAACGCGCGGGATAGCGGCAAAATAGGTCACATGGTAGAGCGCAAACACCACACCTGCAGCAACGAGCACCAGCACATGCGCTTTGGACAGCGTGATTCCCCAACGCCCGCTCCGTGCACGGTGCCATACCCAAAGCACCGGCGCCGCCAAGGCAACCCGCCCGCAGGCAATCAGCAACGGATCGATCGCCAGGACTCCACCACTCAATAACGCCACCACAAAGCCAATGCTGCCCCACAGTGTGGCTGCCAGCCCTACCAACAGCATACCCTGGAAGTCCGAGAGCGGTTTCATACATCAGCCTTTGTGTCACGCTGCGTCGTCGATACAACGGTACGCGGTGTCACCGCACGCAAGAGCGGCGGCGTCAACAAGGTCGTCACCAACGTCATCACAATCAGTGCCGAGAATATCGTCCCGTCGATGGCTCCCGCACTCAAGGCAGCCCCCGCCAGCACCAGTGCCACCTCACCACGCGATACCATGCCTGCCCCAACCATCCAAGATCCCCGCCAGCTAATCCCACCTAGTTTGGCACCTATTCCGCCGCCAAACAGTTTGGTCACAACCGCCACGACGGTAATAACCACAACCAACAGAGGTATCTGGAGAATGCCTTCTGCATTCGCCTGCAGACCAATATTCACAAAAAAGATAGGGATAAAGAACGCATACCCCACTGCAGCGGTGCCGTCGTACGCGATGTGCTTGTGGTCGAGATGTTTGGTAGCCAAGATACCCAGCAGATACGCACCCGTAATTGCAGCCACACTCCCCAATGCCTCTGCAGACCATGCATAGAGCAATACCAACGCCATCAGGATGGTCAAGGCGGTCTCACGCTGTGGCAACCGATGCTCATAGCGCACCAACATCGGTAACACGCGGTCGCCGACGAACCATGCAATAGGGAAAAACAGCGTCATAGCCAGTAACGTCAACCCTACGTTGCCCGTACTGGTAATCAAATTCATCACCACGGCAAAAATCAACACCCCCAACACATCATCGATGATCGCTGCACCCATGATGACATTGCCCTCGCGGCTGCGGAACTGGCCGAGCTCACGCAGGGTTTGTGCCGAGATACTGACGCTCGTGGCCATCAGCACGGCCCCGATCAACACACCCTGCGCCCAGGAGATGTCGGGGAATGCCATCATTGCCAATGTACCGCCGAGTAACGGGAATACGACACCCCCCGCTGCTGCCAGGAAGGCTGGCTTACCGACCGCGCGCATGGCGACGGTGTCGGTCTCCATCCCTGCCATAAACATCAGCAGTACCACGCCTATTTCGGCCATGACCGCAATGGTCTCGGTCGGGTGCACCCAACCGAGCACCGCCGGTCCGAGCAACAATCCGATGAGCAGCTCACCAAAGACCGATGGCATCCCGATGCGTAGACTCAGAATTCCGGCTATTTTGGCAGAAATCAAGATGAGCGCTATAGGCAAAAGTGTATCTATCACATGAAAAGATTCAGAAGTATGTTCCACGGTTGTCCCTTCAATCACTCTGCAGGGGCAAATCTATCCTAACACATCACCCAACACCGCCCGTTCACACTGCTTTCGTCTACAATACACGCACTATCTGAAAGGTTTTCTATGACGACCTCCCGCAAAGCCTGGCTGGCCCTCATCCTCGGTGCGATGGCGATTAGTTCGTCGCCCATTTTGGTAAAACTCGCCCACGTACCTGGTACATCCTCCGCGTTTTATCGCGTGTTCATCGGCTTTTTGGTGCTGCTGCCGTGGTATGCCGTCAAAGGCATCAAAGACAACGGCATCAAAGTCCCCACGGGCAAAACACTCTGGGCCATTATCGCTGGCGGATTGTTCTTCGGCGTCGATTTGATTTTTTGGAACGAGGGATTGATGCACGCCCCCGCCGCGAGTGCCACCCTGGTCGCCAACAATGCCCCCATTTGGGTCGGCTTAGTATCGCTTTTTTGGCTCAAAGAAAAGCTGTCGCGCTTTTATTGGCTGGGTTTGGCGCTTGCCATCGGCGGCATGTTTGTGGTCATGAACGGCGACGTGCAGGTCAATCCCGACGATGTCTTTGGGTTATCGCTGGCCGCTGGCGCGAGCTTTTGTTATGCCGGCTATCTGCTGAGCACGCGTCAAGCCCGCAGCGGTATCGACACGGTGGGCTTTATGGTCTGGTCCTTGGGCATCGCCAGCATGGTGATTTTGCCGGTCGCATGGGCGATTGGAGCACCACTGAGCGGCTTTGGCATGACGGCTTGGGGGCTCATTCTGATTCTCGGGCTTTTTTCACAGACCATCGGCTGGCTGGCCATCAACTACGCCCTCGGGCACCTGCCCGCCTCGATCACGTCGGTCGTGTTGCTCGGTCAGGTTGTCTTGGCGACGCTGCTGGCCGTGCCGTTCCTCGGTGAGGCAATCCGCCCCACCCAAATCATCGGTGGTGCATTGATTATCAGCGGCATCATTTTGGTCAATCGCCGTTGAGCGCGACAAAGGCAAAACCTATGCGTGTTATTTATTTGGGTACCCCACAGCTGGCCACCATTCCCCTACGTGCATTGGCTGCTATGCCGTCGATCGACATCGTGGCTGTCATCACGCAGCCCGACCGGCCCAGTGGCCGTGGTCGCGTATTGACGGCGCCACCGGTCAAAGTCTGCGCCAAAGAATTGGGCATTCCGATTATCCTCCAGCCCGAAACACTCAAGGACGACGCCGTCGTCGCCCAGATTGCCGCACTCCAACCCGATGTCGGCGTGGTGGCAGCCTATGGCGAGATTCTGCGCAAAAACGTCCTCGCCATCCCCAGCCACGGCTACCTCAATATCCATCCGTCGTTGTTGCCGTTGCATCGCGGTCCCGCTCCCGTCACCAGTGCCATTTTGGCGGGTGACGGCGAGGTCGGCGTATCGGTCATGCAACTCGGGAGCAAAATGGACGCCGGCCCCATCCTGCGCCAACACCGCCAACCACTGTTGCCCACCGACCGTGCGGGAGTACTCACCGAGGCGTTGTTCCACATCGGTGCCCGCTTATTGACCGAGGTGATTGAATCCTACGTGGCCGGCTCACTCATCCCGACGCCACAAGACGACGCGCTGGCCAGTTACATCGGCCTGTTGTCGCGCGATGTGGGCGTCATCGACTGGACCAGCAGCGCCACCACCATCGATCGCATGATTCGCGCCTACGACCCCTGGCCGGGGACATCAACCAGCGCGGCAGGCACCAACCTGCGGATCATGGCGGGAGACGTCTGTGCTGCCCCAGCCGCGACCACGCCAGGAACGATTGTCGACACGGCACAGGGACCGGTGGTGGTCTGCGGTGAGGGCGGATTGTTGCTGACCCAGGTCCAACCAGCTGGCGGCAAAGCGATGGATGCGCGCGATTGGCGTCGCGGGACAAATCTGGAACGCTTTGGGTAACCGATATCCCTCCTTGTATGCGGGGCAGCAGTGGTCATAGTGATGCAACCCACGATCGTTTTTTGTCGTATTTGCACTACTATGTTTTATATGTACCGAGGGGATTTTTGTATATGAGCGGCTTGTTTACGTGTCTGTGTACGCTTGCAATGGTCTGGGTAGCCATGTCGGTGATTGGCGGCATCTTTGGTCGGCGCCGCGGCGGATTCGGTGGAGGTTTTGGCGGAGGGCTCGGCAATGGCTTCGGCGGGGGCTTCGGCGGCCTGCTGGGTGGCCTCGGCCTCGGCTGGATGATGGGCAACATGATGAACGGCAACCAGCACAACCATGACAATCAGAGCGGCAATGTCATCGACGGCGAGACCTGGGGGAACGAGCAAATCGATCACGACACCCAAATCGAAGACAACGGCGGCGGTTGGGATAGCGGCGAATGGAGTGGCGGCGATGACTCCGGCGGCAGCGATTCCGGCGGCTGGAGTGATGCGTAGGATAGTTTTCAGTTATCAGTTATCAGTTAGTAGTTCGTTTTCGGCGAGCATGAGAACTCCCCCCAATACATCAGAATATATTGTGGCGTTCTCCGGGCGAGGTGTGCGTTTATTACGGGCGGGTATTTTGGATATGCGGGCGAGGTCGTCATGCCCCGCGTAGCGGGGTATCGCCCCTCAGGGTCGTTGCATGACCGTGGTTAATCAGGGGCGACGTCGTCATGCCCCGCGCAGCGGGGTACGTCGCCCGTAAATGCAATGCAACACAATTGCGGGCGAAGTCTACCGCGGCCGTACGGGTTGTTGTGGACATGATATCTACGCGCGAGGTCGTCATGCCCCGCGGAGCGGGGTATCGACCATGCGATTTTGCGGCCATATTGCGAGGTTGCAGGGTTTTTATTCTTTGGGCGGCCGTATTGCTATATGGCCCGCCCAAAATGATTCATACGGCCCTACGGATTGTTTTCGGCCGCAGCATGCCGCGGCCCTACGGATTGTTTTCGGCCGCAGCATGCCGAGGCCCTACAGGTTTTATCTGGGTTGACTGACCAACTGCACCAACGCCTCGAGTGTGCGTATGCGCTGCTCTGGCTGCAGCCGTAACACCCGATGCTGCCCGGTCGGTGATTCGACAAACGACGTCGCGCCGTCATCAGCAACACTCACCACGCCAGTAGCACTGGCGTCCACATAGCCACGTTCCGGGTATGCGGGGTAGAGGACCGAGACGAGATCCCACGACGGTCGGTCTTCGTCGGGCGCGCAATAGGCGCGGTAGCCCTCGACCACCGGGTGGCGAGCAACCCAGCCGAAATCATGTGCAATCGACTGATGCGGGTAACGCAACGCAATCCCTACCTCAAAGCCGTTCCAGATAATGGGGGTAGGCCAATGCAATGCAATCTGTTGCATGGCGGGGATATCGCAGATCACATTGAATTCTTTGAATGCAGGATCCCCGTCGATCGGCACAAACGCCCCTGCCATGACCGACAATTGTTTGACTTTGCGGCGGATCAAGGCCACATCGGTAGGATCTTTGAGCAGTGCCGCGGTATTGGTAGCAAAACCGATTTGCACGATGGTCACACTGCCGTCCGGCAAGGCCTGCAATCGCTGGCGCAGGAGCGTCAGCGCATCGGGGGCGGTGTGTGCGTTGTAGCGATGCGGCCAGTGGTCTGCGAGGTGGAGGAAACGGTTTTCGGCCGATACGAGCCCATCGCGCATCACACCAATCGGCGTATCGGGGAATCCGTAGAATGCGCACAGGGCTGCACAAAAGGCCGCCGCATCATGCCCCGCCCGCGACAACACAATCGCATCGAGGTGGATTACCCCGCGCAGTTGTAACGCAAATGCCACTGCCAGCGCCAATGCGTCGTCGACGTCATTGCCCATGTCGGTATCGATAATGATGTGCTGCATTGCACCCTCCGAGTTCTGTGCTGATAGAAGGTACTGTAGCACAGCGGAGGATGCATGCTGAAACTGATACCTAACAACTAATACCTAATAACTGATCACTAATCACTAATCACTGATCACTGCTACCGTGTGTACATCACACAGCCTGAGTTGGCGTCGTAGATGGTTTTCAAGTTACCATCCCAATCCCAACTCAGCACTGTTTTGCTTGAACTATCGCCCCACAGTGCGGTCAGCATCGCCGACTTACTATTATTCCAATAGGTTGTGAAGCTCGCGGATTCGATGTTGCCTCGGTACGTGCCTTCGAGTGCCGCTATAACTGCTGATTTGATGCAGTTGTTGGTGGTAGCAGCATACGCCTTGTTTTCGTCGACCATCACGTCGCATTTGGCCCGTTCGACGAAGTACTCGGCTTTTGATGCCCGGTCGCGATACGTGTTGATGTCGGCTTTCGCTTTGTCGAGTTCAGAATTGAGTGTCGTGATTGTGTCACGGGCTGTCGTCAATTCCGCCATAGTGCCACGGAGTTCAGATTTGGTTGCATTGAGTGACCCTACTACGGTATTGTAATCAATGACCTGTGCAATGAGCCGTTGGCGCAGGATGATTTTCTCAGTGTTCAACGTATATGCGGTATACCCGAGTGCGATGGTTGCAAGCACACTCAGCACACCGACCACTGCCGCCAAGATAGTAATCATTTTCATCGACGTTTGCTCTACTTTCTACATATATTGACACGACCTACGACAAATATTATCATAATTACGTAATAAAAAGGACAGAGCCAATGTACCTCAACCAACACCCGACTGCACCCATCAGCGAAGCCCACAAACACGCCTACCGCAACGCCGTGCCGTTGGATGCGTGGGTGCGCCAGCGCATCGCAGCGATTGACCCTGCGTTCGGCGCAGAATTAGACCGCCTACACTTCGAGCACGAGTCTGAGCAGGCCATGCGGCGAGAGTTTTTTCATAATGGGGGGCGGGGTTAGCCGTTAAATTCGGGGATTTGCTGATCGATACGTAACTGAACCCGACGCATGCGTATGCCATTGTGTACGCTGGTCAACGTAGCCTCTCGAATGGTCAAGCTGGCATGTGCTTCTTCGTAGAAAATACGCGGGACATTTCGATTTTCATCTAACAGATACGCTTTCGTCCAATAATCAAAAAGGCGGTCCTTGGCACCATCGAGCAACGCAGCACTAATGAGTTTCGCTCGTTTTTGCGACTGATTGAGTGCACGATCTGCAGGGACAAGATTCCACAAATCTCCACATGGCCAGGCTGCCCATGGCAAAATGTGGTCGATATCGTATGTGTTGGATAATTCTTTCCCACTCCAAATACAAAAGAGCGTCTGCCCCTTGGCCTGCATCAGTTGCGCATATTTTTTGGCTCGGAGCTGGTCACGCTGCAAATCTGCCCATTCCATGGCAAGGTGTAATTTGATGGGGTCGAGTTGCCTGCCTTGCGTGAAAGCATATCCATTCATGAGTCGTTGCCATTCGAGAATGAGTGATGGTTCTATCCAGAAGCCAAATCGGGCAATACTCATCCAGATGTGTCGCGACATCGTCACTGTACCAAACGACCACAAGAACGATTCATCGATGTGAATTGAATCACTTTTCGCAATAGAACGCTGTCGTTTGATGCTAAAAACCTGCCGCCCATCATCAAAAGTGATAAAGTGCGCCGGCATTTTCTCGATACAATCACATGCACCTCTAATTGCGCGAGCTAAAAGATTTGCTCGGTTACCGGTCAGTGTATTGCCAATATTTAAATCCTTCGTCGCGTCTGGCGGTAGGGAATTATACGCACTACCAGCAAAGGAAAGTGCGTTCCCACCCGAACGATTTGCAGCAGATTGAGGAAAATCGCCTTGCGTCAACGGCAAATACAAACGCAACCAAAACAACCCAAACAGTCCGAATGGTAATTCTGCAGTCTGCCCGTCATCGGTGATTTTTGCAAACCCTGGTGCCGATTCTGCAATGCGAACAATGGTGCGTAATAGACCGAGTTTATAGGTTGCAGATTTGCGGTCATCGAGCACGAGCCGCCGCAAAAAAGGCATCGCTCCCGTGCCATCATCAGGGACACGAAAAACCACCTGCTGCCAACGATAGTTTCTGCCAAGACTGTCGGATGCCTGCGCATCGACCTCTATCTGGAGGCCGTGTTGCGTTGCGAGGTACACCAATTCGTCATCAGGAACCGCTGTTTTGCCGTTTTTCGGATCGACTTCACCCAGCTGCGCGGTCATGATCAGCAATCCACCGGGTTTGAGCAGGTCTACCAGTTTGCGGAATGCCCGAATACGCTCACGCGGCGGGACAAACATCCATACCGCGTTGACCAACACAATGTCGTATGCATACTGCAACTGGTATGTATGTTCAAGGCTGGGTAATGAATCGTTGATCCATTGTATTTTGTCGTGTGCATGGTGTGCGAATGCATGCTCACGCATGGTGCGCGACGGTTCGACGGCAATGACGGTATGGCCTTTTTTGGCAAGCCATTGCGCATCTCTGCCGCTGCCAGCGCCAATGTCGAGGATGACCGCTGGTTCCTGAGGCAAAAATCGCGACATCCACGCATGGAGTGTCTCCGCATTGACACGATCGTAGAGAGCTGCAGCTTCGCGACCATTTTGATCGTAATATTCAATTGGATTTATCGAGTCATTCATGGCACACCTCTATTCCAGCACAACGTCAGTATACCTGCCCCACCCTAGACCAAATCTTGACCATTCGCGTAACGAACCTCCCGTATACTTTTGCGTATATCAAAAAAGGGAGGAAAACCGTGATCACCGAATCGCGCAAACGCACCATCACCACGGCCATCATCGACGTCATCATTTTGGGATTGTTCATCGGGGCAGCCGAGCCACGCCCGACCGGCATCCTCTGGCACGAATGGCTGGGCATCGCCTTCGGCGTCATCGCCGTCGTCCACATCTATCGCAGTTGGGATTGGATCATCGCCACGTTGTCCCGATTCTTCGGCACTCAGA
>CANJHS010000007.1 GCA_947474225.1 Roseiflexaceae bacterium
CAACCAGATCTGCATGTCTTCGCCCATCGTGTCGTGGTGCAAGGCCCAACTGACTTCGAGGACCAGGGTGGCGCCGTTTTCGAAGCGCACAAAGCCGGAAGCAAAATCCTCGACATCCATATCGGCAGGGATGCTGCCGGGATGCCAGACCGAGAACGCGCCGGGCTTTTTGGTGAGCTCACGGCGGGCCACGCCGGTGACCGAGACGGGCTTGGGGTGACCCATCAACCACAACGTCAGGTCGAGGACGTGGACGCCGATGTCGATACACGGGCCGCCGCCGCTCAGTTCCTTCTTCACAAAGCCAGCCGTGGGGATAAACGCATTACGGCGCAACATCCAGCTCCGGGCGTGGTAGACATCGCCCAAGGCACCGGCGGCGATTTCTTTCTTCATGGCCTGCGAGACGCCAGCGAAGCGGAAGTGCTGGGCCGTCATCAATTTTTTGCCCGATTTGTCGCGGGCCGCGATCATCGTGCGCACCTCGGCAGGTGTCGGTGCGAGCGGCTTTTCGCAGATGACGTGCTTTCCTGCTTCGAGGGCGGCAATCGCCAACGGGGCATGGTGCATGTTGGGCGTGCAGATGTCGACGATATCGATGCTGGGATCACGCAGTAGTTCAGCGAAATCGGTCGTTGTGCGCGTCACGCCGTAGCGTGCGCCCCATGCTTCGAGGGCTTTGGGATTAATATCCGCGCCCGTGACGACTTCTGCATCGGTCGAAGCCGCCCAGCCGGGCATATGGGTATGCGCAATTCCACCAACACCGATGACCGCTACTTTCAATGGTGCCATGATTCACTCCTTTGTGCACAAACAGACCTTCTTGACGCATTGTAGCCCAGCTTCGCACCAGTGTAAAACTTACCGACGACGCATCCGACGGGGATTTTGACATCAGGGAAAACCGGGCAGTGCACCACGATGCTGACCCACGATGCGACACTCCCGGCGGCTTGATTTATCCGCACTGGGACGAAACACGCAGCGCTTCGTTTTCTTCCCTCCATCCCCAAATATCCGCATGCGCGTGTCACACCCAGCGTGGTCGTCTCGAGTCGTAGTACGTGTCAGAAGCCAGCGTGTTTTACTGGTGGACTAGGGCGTCCTGATGCCCGCAAGGACTGTTGCATACCAAGTCATCCGCCGTCATGGTTTTCTCATCGTGTTGACGATACAAACGACATTTTGTCTGAACAATGGTGTATATTTAAGAAAAAATATGTTACAGTTGTTTTATCCTCGTGCGAGTAGAAAGGCAAGTTTATGCTGATTATTCTCCCGTCCGACGCATCGGCCACATATAGTCATTACCTGCGTGAAATCCTTACTCTCGAGGGATTTTCTAACCTGCATACCTGCACTATCGACCAAGTGAACAGCGCCCGCCTCAAAGCCCATAAGGTCGTTTTTGTGGTGCGCATGGCAGTGAGTCAGCTCTTCCGGCAGATGAGCTCCGACTATGTCAAAGCAGGCGGTAACCTTGTGCTGTTCCATCCCGATGATCCTTATGCACGCATGCTTGGGTTCGAGACTACACGACGCGTGGTGGTGAACGCCACGATCGACATCACCACACCCCCGCATATCAGTCAATCCGTGTCACTACACATCCCGGCTGCGTTGTGGCATGCAGGCGACGCCGAGGTCATTGCCTCTTTGCAAGCTGGCACCATAAAGGGACCAGCTATCCTGAAGCGCAAAATCGGTGCCGGGACGGTCGTTGCCTATGCATTCGAGCTCGCACAGACCATTGCCCGTACCCGCCATGGTGATCCGGCAATGGCAGGGATGAGCACCGGCGGTCTCGACGGCGTGATGCGCCCGAGTGAACTGTTTGCGTATCAGCTTGATCCCAAACGTTCGAAAGTACCCGTCGCAGACCTACTGACCGCGCACTTTGCGTTGCTCGTCGAAGCACTCGAACAGCAACCGCGCATCTGGTACTACCCCTGTGCTGGTCAAACGAGCACTCTAATTATGACAAGTGATGATGATTGGTCGAGCCCGGCAGACTTCCGGGTGATGATCGATGCACTCGAAAAACACGATGCGCACTGTACATTCTTTCTCGTCCCGCAGAGCCAAATTACGCCTGGGGCACTCCCGACCTGGCTGGCAGCTGGACACTCCTTTAGTGTGCACCCTGCCGATGCCCGTGACGTCGAAGAGGGATTGGCGACGGACGTACCGCCGACCGAATACGCGACACTGTTGGGCCGTTCATTCGAGCGGCACGAGCGTGTGTACCGCACCGCACCACATACCGTCCGCAATCATGCCGTGCGCTGGTTGGGATATGTCGACGCTGCACGCTTGCTAGCTACGCACGGGGTGCGGATGGATTTCAACTATTTGCCTGTGGCTCCGTACTACTGGGCACTGTGTGGATCGGGCCGTCCGATGCGCTTTGTCGATGCAGACGGTGCGGTGTTGGACATCTATCAACAGCCGACAAACTGGACGGAAGAGTGTTTGATTCACCCGGAGTATGTGTTTAGCTTTAAATGGACAATGAATCTTGCCATTGCGGTTACCGACGAATACATCGATGCTGCAGCGACCCACTACTACTCACCAGTGACCATCAATTCACATCCTGTGAGTTTTGCAAGTTACTCTCGCCCACTGATCGAAGCGCATTGGCAAGCCGCAGAACGCAATCACATGCCTATCATTTCAGCCCAAGAATGGCTGGAATGGACAATCGCACGCGAACAAGTACAGCTGTCTTGGGTCGGTGCTGAGCTACGAATAAGCAGCGATGCTGCCATCCCACACGTGACCATTTTGTTACCTGCCGGTACGACAACGAGCATTCCAGGCCAGACGGTGATGCGTTGGGGCAAAGAGTACAAAACCGTGTCTTTACACTTAGCAGCAGGTGAATCGAAAGTCATTGCAACACGGAGCTAACCGCAAAGAACACGATTGTGCAGCACGGCCACTCATCCCACTTTCGCCCGATTCCTTCAAGGAGTGTAGCATGCAGCGTTTCGCTTATGTTCTGCTTGTGATTTTTGTCTTGACGAGTTGCGGGCGCGTAGGAGGATCACCGCCTCCCACAGGGGACGCATCCCCCCCATCCAACAATGCACTAACAACGGATGCCGTATCGAGGGCCATCACTGCCGAACTATGGTCCGATAACTGGACTGCGTTGTATGTAGACGAGACGCTCATCAAAGAAGATTCCGTTTCGTTTACCACAGAGCGTTCTTTTAACAGCGAAGTTTTTTCGTTTGACGCAACATACCCACTCCACTTCAACGTCATCCTCAAGGATTACATCCAAAACGACACAGGGCTCGAGTACATCGGGACCGATCGTCAGCAAATTGGCGATGGTGGATTCATTGCACAATTCAGCGATACAGCCACCGGCAAACGAATTGCGGTGACGGATAGTAGCTGGAAGTGCATTCCCATCCATATCGCACCGCTCGACCCTGCCTGTGCTGCCGAAGCAAATCCCGTCGCCGGCCAAGGTGCGTGTACCAACACCATCCTGCCGGAACCTGCCAATTGGAAAAACCCGACCTTTGATGACAGCGCCTGGCCCGTCGCAACAGTCTATGATGCGCAGGCAGTCGATCCGAAAGAAGGCTACGACAATATCAGCTGGGATCCGCGGGCACAGTTCATTTGGGGACCCGACCTCAAAACGAACAACACCATCCTCTGCCGTGTGACCATCCAGGCACCATAGCGATTCCACATCATCAATTTGAGCTCTATGCATAAAAAATGCATGTGATGCTATAATCCGCACATCACTTACAGGAGCTTTGCAATGACGCACACACCTGCAATCATCGTCGGATTTCGCGATTCTACCCCTCTGCTTGCTGATCCTATCGCGCTGCGCGCGAGGGCAGCAGACGACGGCTATCTATTTTTCAAGCAGCTTCTTCCCAAAACAGACGTTCAAGCACTTCGCGATCTTATGCTGACCATCGTCGCAGAGCGTGGTTGGCTTGACACAAGTCATCCACGCAACGATGCTCGTGTTAATGCTGCTGCAGTAACCACCCTCGAGTCGTGGGGCGGTACTGGCGTCGATGAAGCAGCCTACCGCGAGTTGCAGATGCAGCAGGCATTCCAGCAATTCCAACATCATCCCCGGCTCATTGCGCTCTACACTGCATTATTTGGCGAGGCAGTCCTACCGCACCCACGTACCATCGCACGCACGATGATTCCGTGTCCTTCATTCCGCCCGACGCCGATGCACCAAGATTACATCCACATCCAGGGCACCCGTGATGTGTGGACCTGCTGGCTGCCGGTGGGTGATGTCCCACGTGCGCTGGGCGGATTGACCGTGATGCACGGCTCACACGCGTTGGGTGTGCTGACGGTCCGAGCCGCTGAAGGAGCCGGGAATCTCGAGACGAATCTGTGTGATGTCGACCTTCCCTGGATAGAGCACGACTACGAGATGGGCGACATACTGACCTTCAATAGTTGTCTGTTACATAAATCACTCCCACACCAGTGGGAAGACACCGTCCGCCTGTCGTGCGACTTCCGCTATCAGCCGGCTGCGGATCATATTGAGGAGAAATCACTCATCCCGCACATGCACGTCGCCGCTTGGGACGACATCTACGCCAATTGGCCCGAGACGCCACTCAAATACTATTGGCGCAACGTGGGCACCCCGCTGTCTGCCTGGGATGAGTCACTCCATTGGCAGAAAGAACGCATCTGTAACTAGTATTGCGTGGACAGCAACACGCGATGCCTCAGACGAAAGAAGCCCGCGCATGCAGACGTTGCAGCAGTGCATTGACCAAATCGCCATATTTGACAGTCATGAACATCTCATCTCACCTAAAGCCTACACCGAACTCCAACCCGACATCATCACCGCATTATTTGGCGTCCACGCCTATATCCAACACGACTTGGTCAGCACTGGATGCAGTTATCGTACGATCGATGCATTCCTTGACCAACAAAACACAAACATAGCTGCACGCTGGGCCCTGATTGAACCGTATTGGCTGGCGTGTCAATACACCGGCTACGCCGAAGCGGTACGTATCGCCGCACATATCCTGTATGGGATCGATGTGATTGATGGTGCGGCGCTGCAGAACGCGTCGTCACTGCAAACACAATACCAGGGGGTCAGCGGGTATCAACGTGCCATCGCAATGGCTCATCTACGTGAGATTCAAGTTGACGCGTTTACGTGGCAGCCGCCAAACACATCCGAAGTACCGAGCCTGCTCTATGACCTCAACGTCCAGACCATAGTGGACGGGAGTGTCGTGTTCGATGTGTTGGCGACACATACGTCGGTTGCAATCACGACGGTGCAGGAATATCGGATAGCTTTGCAGACGTTGCTGCGGATGCATGCAACTGCGGTGGTCGCAATCAAAACGCAACACGCCTATACCCGTACCCTTGCCTGGAACCCCGTCGATGATGCGGACTGTGAACACGCATTCGAAAAACATCGCAGCGGGGTGCCGCTCTCACCGCATGACGCAATAGTCCTCGGCGACTGGGCACTGGCGGTCATTGTCCGCCAGGCGGGGATACTGGATATCCCCATCAAAATTCATACCGGCCATCACGCAGGCAATGGCGCTATGCCACTCGAATGGCTGTCACCGCGCTTGTTGATACCCTTGGTCAAAGCATTCCCTGATACGCGCTTTATCTGCATGCACATTGGCTATCCATACCATGACGAGCTGCTCAGCATGGCCAAACACTACGCAAACATCTTCGTCGATTTGTGTTGGGCCTGGAGTATTGATCCGGTTACGACGAGTGACTTTGTACGGCGCTGGATTCATACGGTGCCGGTGACGAAGCTGTTTGGGTTTGGCGGCGATGCTTTTTTACCGACCCAAACTGTGGGCTTTGCAGCACAGGCGCGCACATGGTTGGCTCGGACTTTGCAGACGGAAGTAGATGCAGGGTTGCTTTCGACGAGCGCTGCAACGGCTATTGCACGTGCCTTGTTGTCAGAAAATCAGCACAAATTCTTCCGCCGTTCGTAGGAGCATCATGGACCAGATTCGTTCCGGTCGTAGCGTCCGTCTGACGCTGCGCCACAGCACTGGCATGTGGCTCCTCATCGGGATTACCGTTGTATGCGCAACTGCGCAGGCACAGTTGCCGCTGATGCTCGGTGCGCTGATCGATGCGGCGCTATTGGCGAATGTCACGAGCGGTGCCATCCTCTGGTATGCCGGGGCGGCAATCGCCGTACAAATAGCGCTCTGGGGAAGCGAACTCCTCGCCACCCATACGAGTTGGCGCGGCACCAATGCACTCCGCGAGGCACTGGTGGCGCACATTGTAGAGCTCCCCACGGCCTTCTTTCGTCGTCACGGCATCGGCGAGCTAACGGAGCGGCTCGAATCTGATGTGAGCGATGTCGCCAATGTCTTTGCACGGAACATCCCTGCCCTGGCGCGTGCATCTGTCGTCTTGATTGCTATTGTCTGGACGCGGGCCCGCTTTGATCCACTCACGGCAGTGCTTTTTGTGATTTATGTCTGCGCCGGAGCGCTGGTCATTGCGCGCACCCAGCAGACCAACATCGACGCATGGGAGCAGGAACGCAAGGCTGATGCCGCCCTCTTTGACGCACTCCAAGAGACGCTTGCGAGTACCGTTGACCTCCAGTCGGTCCATGCAGAATCGTATGCACTCGACGTACTCTCGCCGTTGCAACACGAGCGACTCAGCACCCATCGCCAGGCGAGCATGCAAAATCAAACTGCGACAGTGACGTCGGGCGCGATTACGACAGTCGGTTGGATACTGGCAGCGCTGTTAGGGTTATGGCGCTATCGCACCGGAACGGGCAGCGTCGGTGACGCTGTGGCACTCATCGGGATTGTGCGTGTGCTGGCGATTCCCATTGATGTTTTTAGCACTGAGTTTACGGCATTGCAACGAGCACTGGCATGTTTTCGGCGTTGTGACGACATCCTCTGTGCCCCAGTAACGTCCGTTGCTACTGGTGTATCACTTCCTGCCGGTGCGCTCGCGGTATCGCTAGCAGGGGTTACCTTCCGCTATCCCGGCGCAGCCAATGACGCAGTAGCTGCTGTGGCCCTCACCATCACTGCTGGGCAACACGTCGCACTGATGGGACGTACCGGCAGCGGCAAAACGACGCTGGGTCGCTTGATTGCACGTCTCGAAATACCGCACGCTGGCGCAATTGCCATTGCGGGAATACCGCTTTCGACGATACAAGAGGCGTCATTACGCCAGCGCATTGGGGTGATAAGCCAAGATATCGACATCCTGCCTGCCACCTTGCGGGACAACATGACAGGATACCGCGCTGATTGGACGGATGCCGACATCTATAGCTGTGTCAGAGAACTCGGCCTGACAGGCTGGATCGAATCATTTACCGATGGGCTCGACACAGTCCTCGGTGACGAACAACGCACGTTGACGCCGGGCGAAGCGCAGCTGGTGGCATTTGTCCGCGTCGCACTTCGCAAACCTGGTCTGGTCATCCTCGACGAGGCGAGTGCGCACATCGATGCCTACACGGAACGATTGCTCCAGCAGGCAACCCAACTGATGGCTACACAACGCACGACCATCACGATTGCACATCGTTTATCTACGGTTGAATCGGCCGACGTTGTCGCCGTCATGGTCGAAGGTGTTCTTGTTGAATCGGGCACTCCTGCAACGCTGCGCGCAGACCCACACAGCCACTATGCACGGCTGCGCAGTACACAGGAAGAAGGCTCGCGATGAGTATCCCCACGCCGCGTTTCACAGCAGCGATGATCAAACTTTCTCCTGCCTCATATGGTGTGTATAGTGTGGCACGCTTGGCAACCTTCCTGGTACCGTTTGTGGTGCTGCTCATTGAGCAGCATTTTTTCAATGAATACGACATTCCCGCACAACGCCCGCTTCTCTGGTGGCTGGTTGGTGCATTTGCCGGAGTCAACCTGGTGCGGCTTGGATGTGTCCTTCTGGAGTGTTGGACGAACATCACGTTCCGCTACCGTGCCATGGCCGCGTTGCAGTCAAATACGGTCGCAGAGACGCTACGCCAGCCGGGTGCAGAACCAGCGCCGGTGAACGCATATGAATCTATCAATCGGCTCCGTGACGATGCAGGCGAGGTTGCTGATTTCCCCCTTTGGCTACCAGAGGTCATCGGGACGACGATTGCCACACTCTGCGCGTTCAGCGTGATGTGGCATATCAATGCACAGCTCAGCCTACTCGCACTCGCGCCGTTACTCCTGCAAGGATTGGTGGCGTTGGCGCTTTGGCGCATCTATTTGCGCTATCGTTACGCAGAGGGACACCTCAATGATGCCTATAGCAGCCTGATCGGCACGATTATCAGCAGTGCCCAAACTATCCAGTTGCTCAGCATGCAGTCAACCTATATTGCACGTGTTCAGACGTTGGGCGAACGGCGACGCCGCAATGCACTAGCAAAAGAAGCCTACGAACAACTGTCGAGTCGCAATCTGGTCGATATCAGCGTTGCGGTAGCGAGTGCGTTGTCACTCTGGTATGCGATACCAGCCCTGGCCATGCACCGACTCGGCGTTGGGGATGTGTTGGTGTTCTTCACTGGGCTTGGTATTGTCGCTGGGATGCCCCAGACCTGGGCGACATTCATCGGTGACTATGCCCAGCAGCAGGTCTCTATTCAACGCTTGACCGAAGCACTGCCCAAGCACCCGCACGCACTGATTGAGCGGCAATCGCGTCGTGCCACAGCTGTTTCGCGGCAGCACGAGACTGCCCTGACCAGCTTTGGGTTGCGCGCAGTCAGCTACCGTCACCCAGACGGAAGAGGTGTTTTCGACGTCAGCGTATCACTCGCGCGTGGATCGCTGACTGTCATCACTGGCCGCGTTGGGAGCGGCAAAACGACACTTTTACAGCTCTGTGCTGGGTTGCTCCAGCCACAGCAAGGGAGTTTTTTGTGGAATGAACAGCCGCGCACCGACATGCGCAGAGACGATGTGGTCTCGGTGCCGCAGCAGTCATTTCTGATGAGTGCATCGTTAGGTGCAAACATCTGTTATGGTGGTGATGCGCAAAACCTCCCTGCGGTCATCACGGCTACTGCGCTCGATGCAGACATTGCCCGCATGGCTGACGGGCTGGACACACCAGTCGGCCCCCGTGGGTTACGATTGTCTGGTGGGCAACGACAGCGGGTTGCCTTGGCACGGGCTTTGCTCCGGCCAGCGCAACTGCTCGTGCTCGACGATGTGACCACCGCACTCGATGTGGTCACCGAAGCGACGGTGCTCCAACACCTGTTGACGTCTCGCCGGACCATTCTCGCGAGTAGCAATCGACCAGCGGTACTCGCTCGTGCGGACACGATTATCGTCCTCGACGAAGGGCGCATCGTCGCGCAGGGATCGCTCGCCGACCTCATGCAACAGAGTCCGGTCATGCAGGCGATCTGGGCAGATTGGCAACGAAACGCTGTAGAATCGCCCACTCATACCGACAACATTCCATCAGAGGAGCCCCTATGACACGTATCATCATCATCACCGGAGCTGGATCAGGGATTGGGCAAGGTACCGCACTGACCTTCGCAGAGCGGGGCGACGCCGTTGTCATCGCCGATATCGACCTTGCAGCAGCGCAACGGACACTCGCGCAGACGGCAGAGCCGAGCGCACACATGGCGCTGCGCTGTGATG
The DNA here is from genome assembly GCA_947474225.1 of Roseiflexaceae bacterium. Classification (GTDB taxonomy): domain Bacteria; phylum Chloroflexota; class Chloroflexia; order Chloroflexales; family Roseiflexaceae; genus UBA965. Next base: position 9,693 of record CANJHS010000007.1, read on the forward strand.
TATCAGACGAGGCATCAGTACAGGCCCTTGTATCAGCCGTTCTAGCACGCTATGGTCGTATCGATGTCTTGGTCAATAACGCTGGTATTCTCATCAGCAAACCGTTACATCTGACCAGCTGGAGTGAATGGCAACGCATTCTCAATACCAACTTGGGCAGTGTCTTTTTGTGTAGCGCCGCGGTATTACCGACCATGTTGGCACAGCACTCTGGCGCTATCATCAATCTCGCGTCCCCACATTCGTTTGCAACCACCACCAACATCGCCGCATACGCTGCCTCAAAAGGAGGCGTGGTTGCATTGACACGGCAAATGGCGATGGATTACGGCAGGTTGGGTATTCGCACGAATTGTGTGGTACCAGGAGCCATCGACACCGCAATGCTCCGGAGTGATATCGCCCATGGCGATGGGGTCGAGGCCAGCCTTGCAGGCTGGGCACGGGTACAGCCCATCGGTCGTGTCGGCCAACCAGAGGACATCGCGAAGGTTATCTATTGGTTGGCCAGCCCCGATGCTGGCTTCGTTTTGGGCGCAGCCATCCATGCAGACGGCGGGATGTTGGCTCAGTTGACACCCCCCACCGAATGATTTGAACGATAGCGCATACGTCCAAAAGATATGGACATCCATCACAAGGAGCAGCGACATGACGAGCTATGGCATTGGCCCAGAACGGCTGACCCACATCGATGCAATCCGCATAGCCAATCCACTCACCATCGATGGTGATTTGACCAAAGTAGCCTGGGCAACCGCGCGCAGGTCTCCGCGCTTTGTCGATATGGTGAGTGGTGCGCCGGCGATCTATGACACACGCGTTGCGTGTCTCTACGATGACACCCATCTCTATGTCGGATACTGGATCGAAGAGCCATTCGTCAGCGCGACGATGACCGAACGCGACAGCTTCATTTGGTTTGATAATGACATCGAAATTTTTATCGGTGGCGACGATTGCTACTATGAGCTCGAAGTCAATGCACATGGCACCCTCTATGAATGCTTTTTTATCTGGCAAGATGCCCACAAAAAAGGCGGCCGCTTCGATAGACCTGAATTCGACATCTATGAGCGCAACGTCGACATCCTGGGCGGATTTCAAGACTTCCGTTATGGCAAACATCCCCGTGGCAGAAGATGGGGATTTCTCGACTATGACCTCCCGGGTCTCCGCTGTGGCGTACAGGTGCAAGGCACCATCAACAATCACAGCGACGTCGACACAGGGTGGACCGTGGAACTCGCCATCCCATGGGAGAGTATCGGCTTCATGTTCAAATCTGGTTCATTCACGCCTTCGCCAGGGAAGACCCTGCGCTGCGATTTTTCGCGATTCGAAGCACTCCAGGTGCACGGTGCTAATCTGCCACAAAACCCGGGCTGGAGCCTCAACCCACACGGCGTGTACGATTCACATATCCCAGAATCATTCAGTGTGGTCACTTTTCGGTAGGCATGTTTGGCCGACCGAGCGGCGTTCTCCGTGCGGAGAGAGCGCATAAAGAATTTGACAAACGGTTCGACTATCGTGTACAGTGAATGAGTATCAAGTGGCTGAGCCGATGTGGCGGAACTGGCAGACGCGCTACGTTCAGGGCGTAGTGAGGGTGACCTCGTAAGAGTTCGAATCTCTTCATCGGCACCACTTGGACCTCGATGGGGTATCGTATAAGGGTAGTACATCTGACTCTGAATCAGACAGTTGAGGTTCGAATCCTTGTACCCCAGCCACACAAATCCTCCCGCGTTTGCGGGGGGATTTTTCGTTGGAGCGCTCGCAACTGCAGCCCTTCGGATGCTGTCGTGCGTACACTCTACGCCGGGAGTGCCTACTCTTTGCTGTAAAGCCGCTACTACAACGCGCCAGTGCGCCAATTCAAAACTCGGTTTGACAAACGCCTGTGCAGCCGTCTATAATACCGTTCAGTTGCCGAGGTGGCGGAATTGGCAGACGCACTAGTTTGAGGGGCTAGTGAGCAGCAATGCTCGTATGGGTTCAAGTCCCATTCTCGGCACCACACACCCTCTTGGAATGGGCGATTAGCTCAGTTGGTAGAGCACCTCGTTTACACCGAGGGTGTCGGCGGTTCGAGCCCGTCATCGCCCACCAGATATCATGCCAAGTTAGCTCAGTTGGTAGAGCGCGTGTCTGAAAAACACGAGGTCACCGGATCGTGCCCGGTACTTGGCACCACGATGCAGCCAGCCTACGGCTGGCTGTTTTCACATCTGGGGAGGTCGCATAGTGGCTTAGTGCGCGGAATTGGAAATTCCGTAAGGGGCAACCCTTCGAGAGTTCAAATCTCTCTCTCCCCGCCATTTAACACACCATCATGCACAGCATGATGGTGTGTTTCGTTGGAGCGAGACTGACAGATGTTCGAGTTCACCGTGTGCGCGCAAGAGAAGCGATAGGCTCTCACATAACAGGTATAATCTGTTCATTCAGTTTTAATGGAATTGCACAATGGAACGACAGTCTGGCTTTCTTGATGTAATGAAGTTCCGTGATTTCCGCCTACTTTGGACCGGTCAGCTCATTTCGATTACCGGTTCGCAGATGCGTATGGTCGCCGTTGATTGGCAAGTCTACGAAATCGCCACCAAGCAAGGGGTCAACCCTGCGCTTGCCCTTGGCACCATTGGCTTGATGCGTGTCATCCCTATGACGCTCTCCGCACTTTTCGCCGGCGTTGCCGCCGACCGTTTTGAACGCCGCAAAGTAATCATGGTGACCTCGTTCATTGCACTCTTTGCATCGGTCATTCTCGCACTCGCGGGAAGTCTCACCACCCCCAACCTCCTCGTCGTATATGCAATGGTTGTCGTAACGGCAATTGCATCGGCGTTCGAGATGCCAGCACGCCAAGCACTCACACCAGCATTGGTGCCCGCACCTATGCTTTCGCAGGCGATGAGCGCAGGGATTATCTCGTGGCAGTTAGCGACAGTGATGGGCCCGTCGATAGCCGGTATATTAATTTCTGCATACGGGGTCGTTCCGCTTTATTGGATCGACGCTGTTTCCTATCTCGCCGTCGTCTATGCTGCGGTCATGATGCGCCCCGTTGTCGTTACCTCCACTCGTCCACCGGTCCAAATGAAAGATGCTTTTGAGGGACTCAAATTCGTCTTCAAACATCGGATTATGGCATCGACCATGCTCCTCGACTTCTTTGCAACATTCTTTGGTGCTGCCACCACCTTAATGCCAATCTTTGCCAACGAGATTCTGCATGTAGGTGCACAAGGCTACGGTCTCATGCGCGCAGCCCCGTCGTTCGGTGCCGTTATCGCCGCGGTGTTACTCACCTCGCGACGCATCACCAAACAGGGGCCCGTTTTGCTCATCGCAGTAGGAATTTTTGGTGTGTCAATGGCCATCTTTGGGGCTTCGAGTTGGTACCCACTGACCCTCTTCACCCTCGCAATGTCTGGTGCATCCGACACCATCAGCATGATTATCCGCGGCACGCTCCGGCAATTACTGACCCCGGATGAACTGCGTGGTCGGATGACTGCCGTCAACATGATCTTTGTCGCAGGTGGCCCACAACTCGGAGAATTCGTGGTGGGTATCACGGCGAGTGTCATTGGTGCGCCACTTGCAGTCCTCCTCGGGGGCATCCTCTGTGTCGGCCTGGTAGCGGGCACAGCACTCAAAGTACCAGAACTGCGCAAACTCGACACCCCAGAAACACTCGCTCCATAATTGATCAGCAGGAGAGAAGACAATGACGTCACGCTTCACCAAGCCCGATTCGCGTTGGTTTGTACATGACCGTTTTGGCATGTTTATCCACTGGGGTCTCTATGCGATGCCCGCGCGCCACGAGTGGATCCGCAGCCGCGAAGAGATAAGCATTGCCGATTACCAGAAGCACTTCGAACACTTCAATCCTGATTTGTTCAACCCGGTCGAGTGGGCTCGCATGGCCAAGCTGGCGGGGATGAAGTACTTTGTCATTACCACCAAACACCATGATGGCTTCTGTCTTTGGCCCACGCAGCACACCGAGTATTGTGTGACGCACACACCCTACGAGCGCGATTTAATTCGACAGACCGTCGATGCATTTCGGGCTGAGGGTATCAAAGTCGGATTCTATTATTCACTCATCGACTGGCATCATCCAGAATTCACTGTCGATCGCATCCATCCGATGCGCAACAATGCCGCAGAACGCGCACGGAATCCATCCCGTGACATGCGTAAATATGCCGACTATATGCGCAAGCAGGTGTTTGAACTGTGTACGCAATATGGCAAAATTGATTTGTTTTGGTTCGACTTTTCGTATCCTGGCGAAGACGGCAAGGGCCACACGGACTGGGAGTCAGAAGAACTCTACACCATCGTCCAAGAGCTCCAGCCCCATGCATTAGTGGACAACCGCCTCGATTTGCCGGATGTCGGTGACTTTGTCACACCTGAGCAATTCCAACCCGCTGGTGGATTCCGCGACGCACAGGGCAAACCCGTCGTGTGGGAGGCATGTCAGACATTCAGCGGTTCGTGGGGCTACTACCGTGACGAACACGATTGGAAGTCTGTTGATCTCCTCGTTCGTATGTTGGTTGACGGTGTCAGCAAAGGCGGCAATTTGCTGCTGAATGTAGGGCCAACCGCCCGTGGCCTGTTCGACCAGCGCGCCATTGATCGTCTGCAGGGTATGGGCGACTGGATGAGCCTCCACAGTCGATCAATCTATGGCTGCGGCGCAGCACCGGATGGCCTCGTCCAACCAGCAGACTGCCGTTACACATACAATGCAGAGACCAACCGGTTGTATTTGCATATTTTTGCATGGCCATTTCGTGATATCTATTGCGCTGGTCTCGGCAACCGTGTGGCGTACGCACAGTTTTTGCATGATGGCAGTGAAGTCCACTTCGGCGCGGTCAGTGAAGCAACCTGGGCCGGCATGAGCGGGTATGCTGACCAGACGCCATTGGCATTCCAAGTGCCGATTCTCAAGCCGGATTCAGTGGTTCCTGTTATAGAGATTTTCCTCAAATAATCCACACCCAGGAGCGCATGCCATGACGACACAACACAATGCAACGATCCTCCCAGGGGCATACATCGAACCCGGTGTGACGCTGGGACAACGCATTACCGTGGGCGCAAATTCTGTCGTCTTGGCCGGCGAGCAAACTTCTACTCGTATCGAAGACGATGTCTGGATTGGTGCAAACTGCACCATCTACGGTGATGTCGTCATCGGTGCACGTGCCCGCATCGATCATGGGTCGGTCGTAACGACCTCAGTACCACCCAAGGCCGTCGTCATGGGCAACCCAGCCAAAATCGTGGGCTATATCGATACGCCCATCTACGATCACGGTAGTGCCCAAACTCGGGTCAGTAACACCAGCAGTATCGCGAGTGCAGTCAATGGAGTTGCATTGTATACCCTCAAGTATGTCCCCGACATGCGTGGGGCACTTTCGGTCGGTGAGTTCCACCGAGACATCCCGTTTGCTCCCAAGCGCTACTTCCTAGTCCTCGGTGTCCCTACCGCAGAGACACGCGGTGAACACGCCCATATCGCCTGCCACCAGTTCCTCATTGCCGTGACGGGAAGTGTTGCGGTCGTCGCAGACGACGGCACAAACCGCCAAGAATTTATCCTCGATCGACCACACGCTGGACTCTATCTCCCTCCACTGACATGGGGTATTCAATATCGCTATTCGGCCGACGCTGTGCTGCTGGTATTTGCATCGGATTACTATGATCCAGATGACTATATCCGTGATTACAATCAGTTCGTAGCGTATGTCCGTGCACATCGCTGATACAGCCTGCAAATCCACAAGCGCTCCCAAGGACGTCGTCCTGGGAGCGCTTTCACATACCTGTAACCTGTAACCTAACTCCGGTACCCGTTCGGGTGCGTCCGATGCCACTCCCAAGCACTCGAAATGATATCGTCGATACTCGGGTATTTCGGTGTCCAGCCCAACTCCGCACGAATTTTCGCTGCAGAAGCAATCAAAATAGCAGGATCTCCAGGGCGACGCGCACCAATCGCGCAAGGAATTGCATGGCCGGTGATACGCCGCGCAGCCTCGACCACTTCGAGATTGGTGAAGCCATCGCCGTTGCCGAGATTGTACTTACGGCTGCCGAGTCGTGTGATCCCTTCGAGCGCCAGAATATGTGCTGCTGCGAGATCGACGATATGCACATAGTCGCGCACGCACGTTCCATCACGAGTAGCATAATCACCGCCAAACAATGTAATCTGCTCGCGTTGCCCCAATGCGACCTGGAGTACCACGGGAATAAGATGCAACTCTGGTGTGTGGTCTTCGCCACGGTTCAGGGTACCGCCAGCAGCGTTGAAATAGCGTAGACACGCATATTTGATGCCATATATGCGCTCGTACCAGTGGAGCGTCCGTTCGAGGATGAATTTAGATTCACCATAGGGTGAACCCGGTACGATCTTATTTTCGGGCTCGATGGGCATCGATTCGGGTTCTTCAAACAAATTGGCCGTCGACGATGCAATGAATCGACCAACGCCTGCGTTGACCGCGGCATCAATAATATTGACGCCCGCCACCGTGTTATCGCGCAGATATTTGGCGGGGTTTTGCATACTCTCGCCGACCAATGTATAGGACGCAAAGTGCATGACCGCATCGATGCCCGTGTGTTCAACAAAAATCTTGCTGACGGCGGCTTCGTCACGCAGATCAACATTGACAAATGCAGCATCAGGATGGACCGCAGCACGATGTCCTTGGTACAGGTTATCAGCAACCACCACGGTATGGCCTGCTGCGATCAATTCTGCGGTGGCCACACTGCCGATATACCCTGCTCCCCCGGTCACGAGAATTTTCATCTGTCTATCCTTGTTCGGAGATTGTTGCGATATCACGCCAAAAATCCGGGTATGAGACATCAACAGCCTCACTGCCGGCAATCCGCATCTCACCACGAGCCACGAGTGCTGCGACTGCCCACGCCATGGCCAAGCGATGGTCACCGTGGCTATCTACCTTTGCACCGTCCAACTGCCCACGCCCCTGTATCACCATTCCATCTGCCATTGGCTCAACCCGCACGCCCATGGCTCTCAATGCGTTCACAACGGTACTGATGCGATCGGTTTCTTTTGCTTTGAGTTCTGCCGCATCGGCGATCCGTGTTTCGCCAGTGGCCATGGCAGCGGCGACTGCCAGCACGGGAATTTCATCGATGAGTGCAGGGATAATCGCCCCTTGGATTGTCGTCCCCTTCAATGTAGACGAGGCGACGGTCACATCCGCCACCGGCTCGCTGCCCTCGTTCCGCACATTCTGCACCGTAACGCGGGCACCCATCGCACGCAACACGTCGAGCGCACCGATGCGGGTAGGATTCATACCCACCCCCATTGTGGTAATTTCGGCATTGGGATGAATCGCCGCAGCTACCCACCAAAATGCAGCAGAAGACGGATCGCCGGGCACGCGCATCGACAATGCATACGGGAACACGGGGTGCACCGGCGGTGTCAAGGTAACCACCGCGCCACGCGTTTGTATATCGATGCCCATGCCTGCGAGCATTCGTTCGGTATGATCACGACCATCGGTACGTCCCGTCACCGCCATCACACCGTCGCCCGACAGCACAGCCAGCAACAGCGCACTCTTGACTTGTGCAGAAGCGATCATGAGCTCATACCGACCACCGTGCAGCGTTGCACCACGAACGCTCAGCGGCGCCAGTGCACCATGCTCTCGGCCATCCAATGTTGCTCCTAAGCTGCGCAAGGGGTCAACAATGCGCCGCTGCGGGCGTGACCGTAGCGATGCATCACCCGTCAACACCGCATACATACCGTCTATTCCTGCCAACAGTCCCGTCATCAATCGCAACGTCGTGCCCGAGTTGCCACAATCCAAGACATCCTGTGGCTCTTTCAACCCCCGCAGGCCGACTCCATGGACCACGACGCGGTCCGCGTGCTGTTCAATATGGACGCCCATCGCGCGGAAGCACGCAATCGTTGACAGGCAATCAGCCCCAGGCAAAAAGTGCGTAATCTCGGCTTTGCCCTCGGCAATTGCGTTGAACATCACCGCACGGTGCGAAATCGATTTGTCACCGGGCACAGAAAGAGCGCCACGGAGCCGCAGCGCTGCAGATAGTTGTCGTGATGCCATAGTGTATCCTTCGTGCGTACAGGAGCGTGGCAGCTAGCTGTCGCTGTTGTTTGCAAGTTTGTAGCCGAATCCACGGACCGTTACCAAGTACTTGGGTTGCGCTGGGTCTGTTTCAATCCTCTGTCGCACCCGATAGACCAACGCGTCAATCGCATTGAAATCGTACACTTCGTAGTCCCAAATGTCTTTGGCGATTTCTTCTTTGCTCACCACATTCCCATTGCGCCGGTAAAGCAAATGAAGCAATTGGAATTCTTTGACCGTCAGCGGCGGGTCGATGAGCGCCCCTTTGATCTGGACAGTTTTGGCACCATCATCGATGATGATGTCACCTTCAATGGGTTTGCGGATGCTGAAATTGGGCAATTCGCCCTTTTGCGTTGCTTCTGGGTCAACAAAAATAATCTCGGTCGCACCAACAAGGATTACATCCAGACTGTTCAGCCGCGTCATGTCCGAAATTACCTGTCCATTGACGAAGGTTCCGTTGGTACTCGTCAAATCCCGCACCAAATAGCCATGTTCATCGTGCTCTAAGGTCGCATGCCGGCGTGATGCCAACGGATGTGTGATGACGATGTCGTTTTGTTGGTCACGACCAATGGTGATCAAGTCGCGATGCCACTCGATTTGCACTTCACTTATTTCCGGATGGCGAATACGCAACATGGGTACGGGATTCGTATGTATCACGTGGTGCCTCCATTCATGCGGAAGATACGCATATCGATGCGGAATGGGTGTGTCATTAAATCGTCATATGCTACAATAAGCGTAATACTGCCGATTATACCATATCGTCGTTGAGCTGAGGGGTTTCTTGTGTTGAATCTCGTAGGGCGACGCTTTGAACGATACAGAATACAAGCCGAAATAGGCCGTGGCGGTATGGCTCGGGTGTATCGTGCCACCGACACCATCCTCGGCCGTTCTGTCGCACTCAAGGTCCTCTCTCCTCAACTCGCCGGCGACCCCGAGTTCTCGGCGCGATTCCGCCGCGAAGGCAAAATTGTCGCTGCCCTCCAACACCCACACATCGTCACCCTCTTTGACGTCGGTGAATCAGAGGGGATTCAATACCTCGCCATGGAGTTCATCGATGGGCGTAGTATTTACGCGGTTATTCGCGAACGTGGAGCCCTCCCTGGCGAGATTGTCGCCGTGCTTATCCGGGCAGTTGCACTTGCCCTCGACTATGCGCACTCCCAAGGCGCAGTCCACCGTGACATTAAGCCGCAAAACATCCTCATCGACCAGAATGGTCGCATCCTGCTGACTGATTTCGGCATTTCTGTTTCGAACAACGACGAGGCGGGCCGCCTGACCAAAACTGGTCTCTTCATGGGCACCCCCGAGTACATGTCACCCGAGCAAGTATCCGGTATCGCTGTTGATTACCGTACCGATTTGTATTCACTCGCCATCAGTGCCTACGAGATGTTTGCTGGCGAAGTCCCGTTCATCGGCAATACCCCTGAGCTCATTGTTGCGCACGCCCAAAAGCCCCCGCCACCGCTTCCCGTCAAAACACACGGGTTGCCAGAGGGACTCGTCGTCGTACTGCAAAAGGCCCTCGCCAAAAATCCCAATGACCGCTTTCAATCTTGCATCGCACTCTCCATGGCAATCGATGCCGCATTCGCAGAATTGCCAGCCAGTACCACAGCATCCTCGATGATTGCTGGTATGGCACGCTCGCGCAATGAATCCCCACGTTCGACACGCATGATTGAATCCGACATTGACACAACACGCGAGCTCTATGCCGAAGCACCGGCCTTTGCGACCGGAGCAGCCACTGCTCCACGCAAACGGAATGTGCTCGGCGGACGCAGTAATGTACCTGCTCGCCCCAATTCAATTGTCAACGGGCTTCCTATCAGCATCGTTGCTCCTGTTACGATTGGTATTTTGATTACCGGGTTCTTGCTCGTACGCTCATTGTTTGCAACCACCCAAAACACCAGCGCCAGCATGACCCCCACCCAGAGTCCTACAATCACGACAGTTTCTACCGAGACTCGTCTCCCTGCGGCATCAGCAACACCTGAATCTCTCATCATTTTGCCTACCATTGCCGCAAATACTGCGGTCCCCGTGCCAAAACCCGTACGCACCAAAAAGCCAACTGCAGTCCCCTTTACCCCCACAGCCATACCCGTGGACACTATCGTAGCCACGGTCATTGTTCCCACGACTTCCCCGAGCGTTACCGTATTACCCACCAATACGCTCATCGTTACTTCCACAGTGACTCTCTCTCCAACATTGAGCTCAACAGTAAGCTCAACAGTGAGTCCAACCAGTAGCGCCACCGCAACAGCGAGTTCGACGCAACGCCCAACACGCACACGCGTCGTGACGTCCACCGCTGTCGCACCAACGGTAACGGTAGCGATACCAACGGGCACACCTGTACCACCTCCAACAGCCACGGCGGTTCCTCCACCTACAGCGGTACCAAGCAACACACCGGTGCCTACCGCAATAGCAACCGCAACTCCATGATCGAACTACCGGCACGCCTCTCGGTGCGACTGCGCGCCGAATTACACCGCACTCCGAGCAATCAATGGGTGCCCAATGCGCAGGTGCTGAGCGAGCGCTACCGCGGCACCCGCGATGGTGCACCGCTCATCCGGAGCGCGCTCGATGCACTTTCGTACGCTGCCTTGTTGATGCCTGCCACCTACGCCCAACTGGACGGCGCCCTCCGCGCCACCTCCCAGCGGAGCCCGACGTTTTCCCCGACGACACTCCTCGACCTCGGCAGTGGTCCAGGTACCGCGGTATGGGCTGCAATGGAACGCTTTTCTACGATCCAGAGCGTCACGACCGTCGAACGCGATATTCATCTCGATGTGCTTGCGCACAGATTACACAGCGCCCACGACATTCCCGTGACGCAACTCCGCCAGGATTTGACCGACCAGCACGGCTGGCCTGTCCACGACATGGTAGTGATTGGACACGTCCTCAATGAATTAGCGCCCGCCCAACGTGCTGATTTGCTGCTGCGTGCGTGGGCTGCGACTAGTCACACCTTGGTCATCGTCGAACCAGGCACGTCGGCGTTTTTTCCGATGCTCACAGCCATCCGCCAGACCCTCATCGACCTGGGCGCCCATGTCATTGCACCCTGCACGCATAACGCGACCTGTCCGCTCAGCGGCGACTGGTGTCACTTCGCCACCAAAATTGCCCGCCCTGACTTCCAACGACTCGCCCGCGGTGCAACACTCCCGTACGAAGAGGCGAAATTCAGCTATATTGCCGTCAGCCGCGTGCCGATTGCATACAGTGGTGCACGTGTGCTCCACGATGGCACAACCCACAAAGGCTACATCACCCTCGAGCACTGTTCCGCCCGCGGCATTGTGACCTCGTCCGTTCTCAAACGCCAACGCGACGCCTACCGATCTGCCCGCGATGCCCAATGGGGCAGTTGGCTACCCGACGAGACGTTATTCCCTACCGAATAGCCTTATTTTCTTGTGGAAAAAGCTTCGCCCGCTGCATCACAGTCTACGCCTGCGACAGAGAGTAATTGCTCAGTTGCGCGTGCTGTGTGATCCTGCTGCTCACTCCTGCAACAGTCTCGTCTGGCGTAGGTGCCCGTGCAGGCACCCAGAGAAAACGGTTGTACGGCGACCTCTGTGGGGTGCCACCATACCCTTGACTGCATTGCACCCAAATGCGCCTGGTGTTAAGATATGGCGTCACCCTTTCAGCGAGGAATACTATGAACAGTACCGCAGTTGGTATTATCGGTTGTGGCAACATTAGCAGCATCTACCTGCAGAATTGTCACCAGCGCTTCCGTGGCATCCACATTGCAGCCGTCGCTGACATCGACGTCGCACGTGCTCAGGCACGCGCCGCCGAATTCGGTGTCGCCAAGGGATGTTCGGTCGACGAATTGCTGGCCGACCCAACCATCAAAATCGTGATCAATCTGACGGTCCCCGCCGCACATGGTGAAGTGGCACTCAAAGCCATCGCCGCTGGCAAATCGGTCTACAACGAAAAACCCCTCGCCGTCACCCGCGCCGAAGCACAACAAATGCTGAGCATGGCCGAAGCCAAGGGAGTACGCGTTGGCGGAGCCCCCGACACCTTCCTCGGCGCTGGTCTGCAGACGAGTCGCAAACTCATCGATGACGGCTGGATCGGCAAACCCATTGGCGCAACTGCCTTCATGCTTGGGCGCGGACCCGAAGGTTGGCATCCCAATCCATATTTCTTCTATCAGCCCGGTGCTGGTCCCATGTTCGACATGGGTCCCTATTACTTGACTGCCCTGACGACGTTGCTCGGCCCCGTCAACCGCGTGAGCGGTTCGGCCCAGGTCTCGTTTGCAGAACGAACCATCACCAACAATCTCAACTACGGCGAAAAAATTCCTGTCAACACCCCCACGCACGTCGTCGGTGTGCTCGATTTTGCTGCGGGTGCTGTCGCATCGATTATCACCAGCTTCGATGTCTGGCACAGCACGTTGCCCTGGCTCGAAATATATGGCAGCGAAGGGACGATGCTCGTCCCTGACCCCAATAACTTCAGCGGCAGCATCAAAATTCGCCGCGGCGGTGACTCCGAATGGCGCGAAATGCCCCTCAGCCACTCCTTCGCCGAAAACAGCCGTGGGCTCGGCGTGCTCGACATGGCCGTTGCCATCCAAGAAAATCGGCCGCACCGCGCCTCGGGCAAATTGGCATACCATGTGCTCGACATCATGCACGCTATCCATGACGCTTCCCGCGAAGGCCGCCACATGCAGCTCACCAGCGGTGTCGAACGCCCTGCACCATTGCCAATGGGGATGGACAACAAGGGCTTCTAGCCCGTCACGTCTGAGGAGGCTGCGCTGCTGCAGTACATCCATCACCTGACCATACACGTCAGTGACCTGACGCGTGCAATTGCCCGCTACTGCGCATTCGGACTGGTGTGTCACAGGCACACCAGTCACGATGCGTGGCTGGTTGCACCCAATGGCGCCATTCACCTCCACGTGCCAGACCTGCCAGTGCGCCATCATGCGACAATCTTTGATCCCGGTTATACACACTGCTGTATCCAAACACCGAACATCCAGCAATTCATCACAAACACACATGCAACGGACGCTCGTCCGCGCTCACAGCCTGTCGATTTGGGGACGGGACATCGTTATGTCTATTTAGACGACGACGACGGCATTGTCACGGAGTGTGAGGGCGTTCCCTATGCACCAACCGAGTCGCCAGCGTGGCTCGCACATATCGCGATTGCAAGTACTGATATCAGCCGACTCGCGGCATTTTATACCGCAGTCACGGGTGGCACGGTGCAGACAAGCCCCGTGTTGGCTGACAATCGCGGCATTGACACCATTGCCCAAGTAGACGACATCCGCGCTCAGGCTGCCTGGGTCCGTGGCGCAAATCTCACCATCGAGCTCTGGCAGTTCGCATCACCTGCCCCACGTTTACTCCCACCACGACAAACGAACAGTCTCGGCTATGGAGGAATGACCCTGTGTGTCACGAATCTGCAGGAAGCCATCACACACCTTACTGCTTGCGGCGCACGAACGGACGATCAAATTACCTGGTATGACCCTGACGGGAATCAGATATCACTCGTCACGCATACCGACCCCATCGTGACCGCGCTCGGTTCGCGCACAGAACTCCACATGGTCCAACGCATTGCATCGCTCTGGCAGCGCTGACGAGGAGGACATATGCACCATCCAGTAGTCCTGGTGACCGGAGCTGCAGGCGGCATCGGTGCCGCCTGTGTCACTGCATTTGCAGCAGCAGGCTGGGATATCGTCGGGGTAGATCGCGCATTCACTCACACTGCTCCCCAAAAAAACAGTTCCTCCATGCTTTTCTGCGCAGGCGATGTCACACAGCCATCCGATTGGCAGCGCTGGCTAGACGAGACCTATAGCCACTATGGCCGTCTGGATGCGGTCATCAATAATGCCGGCATTTCTGGCCCTATCTGTGACTTTCTCGACTATCCTGACGACGCATTTGATGCAGTGATGGCAGTCAACGCCCGTGGCGTTTTTCTCGGCACAAAATACGGTGCAGCCCGCATGATAGCCGCAGGTACGACTGGAGCAATTGTCAATATCTCTTCCAACGCCGGCCTCACTGGGAGCCCACGCATCGTCGGCTATTCAGCGAGCAAACACGCCGTCATAGGCATCACAAAATCCGCTGCAAAAGCATTTGCGACCCGCAATGTGCGCGTCAATGTGATTTGTCCAGCACCGACCGACACGGCGATGGTGCGCAGCCTCGAGCAATACTCATCCCCTGCACAGGTGCACAGTGCACTCACAGCAGGGACGCCGATGGCACGGTATGGTGACCCTGCCGAAATAGCAGCAGCCGCGCTCTTTCTCAGTAGCGCGGCTGCGAGTTTCATTACCGGTGCGGTGTTACCCGTCGATGGTGGTTCGGTGGCCTAAGCGACTGCCACTCCCGCAATCCCCAACGTCGCAGCCCGCGCAGTCAACGCTGCGATGACATCACGAATCAGTTCATCGACCTCGACGCCGAGTCCGGTTGCACCGTTGACGATATCGTCACGATTCACCGCGCGGGCAAAACCCTTGTCCTTCATCTTCTTTTTGACCGCAGCGACGTCCACATCGGCGATATTTTTGCTTGGTCGGACTAACGCTACTGCAACCACAAAACTCGATAATTCATCGACGGCAAAGAGTGTCTTTTCGAGCATTGAATCGCGTGAAACGCCCGAATAATCTGCATGCGACAAAATAGCCCGGCATATTTCTTCACTCCAGCCGTTTTCTCGCAGATAGCGTACCCCTACAAAGGGGTGCGCATTGTCGGCGACTTCCAAGCTGGGATGCCGTTCGTAGTCCATGTCATGGAGCCACCCCGTCGCTTCCCACATATCGACATCTTGGTTTGTTTTGGCCGCCATATAGACCAACGATGCCGCGACAGCACCGCAATGCTTGCGTAGGACTTCTGAGGTCACCCATTCATAGACAAGCGTTTGTGCACGTGCGGTCAATGTCATGTTCGTCTCTTTCGTCGGCACGCAGCCTATTTGGCAGAACTACGGGCATGCAAGGCGTGATAGAGGACCACCGAGCCTGCCACTGCGACATTCAGCGATTGAATTTGGCCATGCATGGGCAGTTTGACCATGAAATCACAGCGTTCACGGGTCAGCCGGGCCATCCCGGCGCCTTCTGAACCCAACACGACGGCAAGTGGCATGTTCAAATCGGTTTGATCATAGTACTGTGCTTTTTCGTCATCCTCGACGCCAACAACCCATACACCCTGCTTTTGCAGCTTTTCGATGCTCTGCGCCAGATTGGTGACCACGGCGATATGCAAGTGCTCTACCGCCCCAGAAGATGCGTTGACAACAGCCGGCGTTATTTCGGCAGCACGTCGACCGGGAATGATGACACCGTGCATCCCGACAATTTCGGCAGTACGCAACAACGTCCCTAAATTCTGCGGATCCTGGAGGTGATCGAGCAACAAAATGAACGGCATTTCGTTCCGTGATTTCGCCAACGACAACATTTCGTCGAGGTCACTGTAGGGGTATTCGCTGCACTCAAGGATGACGCCTTGATGATTCAAGCCGTGCAAACGAGATTCGAGCAACCGTTTATCGACCATCTCGACGGGAATTTCGAGTTCTTTGGCGTGCGTGACCGCATCGGCTAACGTACCCGAAAGTTGTGCGCCATTGGCAACCAATAGCCGTTGAGGGACGCGACGTTGGGCACGTAAGGCTTCGCGAACTGAATTCCGACCATAGATAAGTTCTGTCATGTTATAAGCCTAAGGCGCTCTTGATGCGGTCTAAGATACCTTCGTCATGCGGGTGTGTCCCGCTGCTATGACCTGCGTTCCCCGCATCGCCGCCGGTCGAAGGAGTGAATGTATGAGCCAATGCAGAAAAGAGCACACGTTGCTCTTCGGTGAGCTTGTCAGGAACAACAACCTTGGCAATCACAATCTGATCGCCGCGCCCCGTCGAACGTAACATCGGCACACCCTTGCCCCGCAGTCGGAACGATGTCCCTGTCTGCATCCCGGGATTGATTTTGAGTGGTTCGCTGCCTTCGAGCGTCGGAATGGTCATCGTCGCACCGAGTGCCGCCTGCGCTACATTCACCGACATCTCGTAGATGACGTCGTTCTCTTGGCGGCGAAAGAACGCATGCGGCTGGATTTCGAATACCACATACAAATTCCCGTAGGCACCACCGCGCGGACCAATCTCGCCTTCACCCGTCATACGCAGTTGTGATTGGCTATCGATACCAGCAGGTATTTTGAGATTAAGGCTATGAAGCGCCCGCACGCGGCCGTCACCACGACACTCACGGCAGGGGATCGCGATAACCACTCCCTCGCCCCGACATGCGTCGCAGGCCATGACGGTGACCATGTTGAATATGGGCGACCGTTGCCGTACTTCACCGCTTCCGCCACAGCGAGTACAGCGCGTGGGTTCGGTCCCTTCCTGGGCGCCGTTCCCTTTACACGAACCGCACGTCTCTTGACGACGGTATTCTATGGTCTTTTCGACCCCAAACACTGCCTCTTCAAAGGTCAGTTTGAGGACGTATTTGAGGTCAGCTCCAGATTTGGGACCACGCTGGCCACGCCCGCCGCCAGAACCACCAAAAAACGACTCGAAAATAGCCGAAAACGGATCTTCACCGCCGAATGGATCGCCACCACCGCCCATTTGCGGCCCATTATGCCCAAAGCGATCGTAGACGGCTCGTTTTTCCGCATCCGACAATACCGAGTTCGCTTCATTTATGTCTTTGAACATCGATTCGGCATCGGCTTCTTTATTGACATCGGGATGGAATTTGCGCGCCAAAGCACGATACGCCTTGCGTATATCGTCGGGGCTGGCATCACGCGGGATGCCCAGAACCTCATAGTAGTCGCGTTTGTTACTCATCTCGTCTTCCTACCAGGCAAAAGTATATCTATCGAACGCTCAGCGGGAACGTATGCGATCCAGCAAGCTACTCAGTAATTGGGACGGTGCAAGCGATTGGGAAGGATCGATGGCAGTGATTTCATCGGTGATATCTACGGTCTCAGTCCGATGTTTGTTCTGGACATCATGGAGCACAATAGTTATGTCTGCGATTGCATTGCTGATGACTTGCACATCCGTACTCTCCCAGGCGTTATTGACCATCGCAATGGCCTCAGCCAGGATGGATTTACGTGCATCTGAAACCGTCTCATCATCATCGATGATGTTTTGCGCAGTGTAGACAAGTGTTTCGACCCGATTTTGCAACGCAACGAGATCGCGTTTGCGACGATCATCTTCGGCAAACAGGGCTGCTTCGACCACACGCGCATCGATTTCGGCCTGCGTCAACCCAGACGATGCAGTAACGGTAATGTGCTGCTCGCGGTCGGTATTGAGATCACGGGCACGGACATTCAAAATCCCATCCGCATCGATGTCAAACGTTACTTCGATTTTGGGGGTACCGCGTTTGGCTGCAGGGATCCCGTCGAGGATAAAGTTACCCAGCAATTTGTTGCTGGTTGCTTCGGCACGTTCGCCCTGGAGCACATGGATTTCGACGGCTGGTTGATTGTCTTGTGCCGTGGAAAACACTTGGCTCTTGAGGGTGGGTACGGTCGTATTCCGGGGAATCAACGACGTCATGACCCCACCCGATGTCTCGATGCCGAGGGTCAACGGGGTCACATCCAGCAACAACACGTCTTGGACTTCACCCGACAGCACCCCAGCCTGTATGGCTGCCCCAATGGCAACGACTTCATCTGGATTGATGCCTTTGTGCGGTTCTTTTTTGAAGTACTTCTTGACGGCGGATTGGATGGCTGGCATGCGGGTCTGACCGCCGACAAGGACGATTTCTTCGATGTCCGCAGGTGTCAGATTCGCATCCGCAAGGGCTTTGCGGACTGGCTCCAACGAGCGCTCTACCAAATCTTTGGTGAGTGATTCGAGTTTGGCACGCGTCATTTCGACCGTGAGGTGGCGTGGGCCAGCGGCATCGGCTGCAATGAAGGGCAAATTAATTTCGCTCTTTAAGGTAGAGGAGAGCTCCATCTTGGCTTTTTCGGCAGCCTCACGCATTCGCTGCAACGCGGTGCGATCGCCGCGGACATCGATTCCCGATTCTTTCTGGAAGAGCTCGATGAGGTGATGCACAATACGCTCGTCGAAATCGTCGCCGCCCAAATGGGTATCACCGTTGGTTGCGAGGACCTCGAACATACTGTCATTGAGTTCGAGGACCGACACGTCAAACGTCCCGCCGCCCATGTC
Source organism: Roseiflexaceae bacterium (assembly GCA_947474225.1). Classification (GTDB taxonomy): domain Bacteria; phylum Chloroflexota; class Chloroflexia; order Chloroflexales; family Roseiflexaceae; genus UBA965. The sequence continues at coordinate 28,205 of CANJHS010000007.1, forward strand.
ATACACCACTATCGTCTGGTGCGTGATGTTGTTGTCGAGGCCATACGCCAGTGCCGACGCAGTCGGTTCATTGATGATGCGAAGTACCTCGAGTCCTGCGATCCGACCAGCGTCTTTGGTCGCCTGCCGTTGCGCATCGTTGAAGTAGGCAGGGACGGTGATGACCGCTTGGGTGACTTTTTCACCGAGGAATGCTTCAGCGTCGAGTTTGAGCTTCTGCAATACCATTGCCGAAATCTCGGGCACGGCATAATCACGGCCGTTCAACGTGATGTTTACATCGCCATTATCTGCGCTGACGAGGTGATACGGCACCATGTTGGTATCGGATTGGACGTCTGCATCAGAATATTTACGGCCAAGGAAGCGTTTGGCTGAAAAAACTGTCTGTTCGGGATTGACGACTGCTTGGCGTTTGGCAATCTGCCCTACCAGTCGCTCACCCGATTTGCTGAATGCAACAACCGACGGCGTGAGGCGCAACCCCTCTACATTGGGAATAATGGTCGGCTCGCCGCCTTCCATCACTGCCATGACCGAATTGGTTGTGCCGAGATCGATACCAATCACTTTCGACATGCATTCCTCGTCATACGTCTTCTATACGCCACGTCATGCACCGCTGTGCACGCCGCTGTTGTGTTCCTTAGGAGTTCTTTTGACCGACCTTGACCATCGCAGGACGCAATATCTTGTCGCGGAGGAGATACCCACGTTGCAATTCGGCGACAACGAGACCATCTTTATCTGCGTCACATGGCTCGTAGGCAATAGCCTCATGCACGTTGGGGTCGAACGTTTGGCCTACCGCAGCGACTGCGCTTACCCCTTCGCTATCGAGGAGGGTTTGGAACTTCTGGGGAATCAAGCGAAAGCCCTTGTACCAGAGCGTGCCCTCGACATCCGGTGTCACACTGGCTACGGCACGTTCGATATCATCGACGACAGGGAGGATTTTGAGCAACACGGCTGCCCCTGCCCGTGAGATGAGTTCGATGCGTTCTGCATCGTAGCGGCGCTTCAGGTTTTTGTAGTCGGCTGTCGCCCGCAGGTAGGCGTCCTTGTGCTCGGCGACTTCCTTTTCGAGGGCGTCGATGCGCGCCTGCATATCGGAAGAAGCAGGTGCTTCGAGGGGGGTCTCGTCGTGTGATTCTGGGTGTTGGTTGGTCGTCATCTCATTCTCCGTTTGGTAAACCATGTAGGGAAACTTCGCGCTCAGCACGCGATTCACCATGTAACTCATACACCAAATCACTCATCACGCCTGCTATGTAGCGGACGGTGGCGATGGCACGTGCATACGGCATGCGCGTTGGTCCAACGACCCCGAGCACACCCACCATCTCATTATCCATCCCATAGCGAGCAAGTACCATACTGACCTCGCGTAGATCGGGACGTTGAGACTCTGCACCGATAAAGACCTGCACCCCATCACTCTGGGTGACCTGTGGGATCAGGGGGGCAAGTGCACTGCTCGACTGCACGAGTTCGAGCATGTGTTTGACCCGATCGGTGTCAGCAAATTCAGGTTGATTAAACATCTCGAGCAACCCATCTGAACGGATATCTATCGACAGCGCATCATCGTAGACGCGCAAAGTCGCACATACAAGATCAACAACTTGCCGCAGCAGAACGGGGTTTGCCTCGTTTACGGCATCCATCCGTTCACGAATCTGCGCAACCGATGCATCGTGACACAACGCGTTCATCAGATTCGAGAGTCGTTGCAGTTCGTCGATGGGTTGGGCATGCTCAGTCACAAACGTCTGTTGGCGCACCATTCCGTCGTGCAAAACCATCACCGCCAAAATGACCATGTCATGAATAGGCACAAGATGGACATTGCGCAACCGCACGACCGGTCCGCGCGGCGGCAACACGACCGACACATTCTGCGCGGTCCGTGCCATGACCGCCCCAGCCATGTGTATCCACTGATCGATGGTGGTATGGGCAGTCAAAAACTGTTGGCGAATCGCATGTTCTTCGTGCGTCGCCAACGTCGGCCGGTCCATTAAGTTTTCCACAAAAAACCGATACCCTGCATCGGTAGGCACTCGTCCCGCAGACGTGTGAAAGTGTGTCAGGTAGCCAAGGTCTTCGAGCGCCGACAATTCATTACGAATTGTCGCCGACGAGACGGTCATCCCGTATCGACGAACCAAATGCTCCGATGCAACCGGCGCCGAAGATTCTACATATTCTTGTATGACCAGTTTGAGAATCTGCCGGCGACGCTCGGTCATCTCTGCAAACATCTCGCCCCCCGGTTCAACAGACAAAAGCATCCATACAAACCATCGTGCGTACCCGCACTTGTTATAGGTATTGTAACATATTCACTCAACTCTCGGCGTTTATCTGCGATGCAGTGCCGTATGGAGAGCTCATGCGCGGATTGCGTGAGCCCAGATTTATCGCACTGCGAACCAAAGAGATGAAAAATGTATAGGTTTTGTGTAGTATACCAATCGGTATAATAGTGTCAGACACCGGATTTGCTTTCATTGGAGTATGGTTCTATGGACGACATCATCGTCATCGGAGCTGGCCCTATCGGAGCGGCTGCCGCACAGCACGCAAGTCGTCTCGGGATGAAGATACGCATCATCGGCCCCAACGAAGCCCCACGTGCAACCCATCAGGTCTGGAGCAGTCACTACGACCAGGGTCGGCTGGCACATCGGTCGGCACGCAATGTCGAGTTAGCACGCTGGGCGCTCGAATCGATGGAACGGTATCGAGACATCGAACAACGGAGCGGAATTGACTTCTACCGCGCCTGCGGCACATTGAGTCTGAGTACATCGCTCGAAACATTCAGCTACACGCGTATGCGCGCCGATCTCGAGGCAGCCTTAGAATTTAGCTATACCGATTATCCCATTGGGACCGTCAGTGGGCGGTTCCCCATGCTTGCAACAGACATACCCTATGCCGGGGTTTTCGATGGCCCGCCATCTGGCATCATCAATCCACGCCGCATGGTAGCCGCGCACTTGATCCTCGCGGTCCAAAATGGGGCGCAACTCGAGCGCGACATCGTCACCACCGTCACTCCCGACGCTTCTCGCGTCACGGTGCAGACAATAGATGGAAAGACCTTCCAGGCCGCACGAGCAATCATCGCCGCCGGTGCATATAGTGGGTTGAGCGGACTGTTGCCGTCGCCCGTCCCCCACACCGTCAAAAGCGAAACCGTCACGCTGGCCGAACTCTCACAAGCCCAAGCAGAAACATTGATTGATATGCCCAGTATGATGGTCGATTGCGCGGATGAGATTCTATCAGACGCCTATTTGACCCCGCCGATCATATATCCCGATGGCAAATGGTATCTCAAATTGGGGAGCAACAGCATCCATGATTGTTTCTTTGACACTCCAGCGGCACTACAGCAATGGATACGCGGCGGTGATGTTGCTGCCACGCATAGTGCGCAGATAGCGTTGATTCGGTCATTATTTGTCGGGATAGACTGGTTGAGCTTTCAGGCACTGCCGTGCGTGATTACCCGCACACCGAGCGGCGTCCCGCAGATCACCAAGGTACACGATCGCGTTGCCACAATGGTCGGCTGCAATGGCTCGTTAGCCAAGAGTAGCGATGCCATCGGGCGCGTTTTGGTCGAGACCGTGTTGGCCTAATTGGCTCTATCCTGCGAGCAATACCGCCCTCCCGATCCACCACTACTGGCACCGTTGAGATGCAGTTTTGATTGGGTATGAGAAAACCCCCGCTGTCGTTGACAGCGGGGGTTTCGCCCATGGGATTACTTTTTTGTGTGGTCGAATGCTGCCCCGGTCTGCCACGGAGTGCCGACCAGCGGCAAAGCGAAGCGGTCGAGCCCGAGCCAGCCTGCATTGCGCCACGCCAAAATGATGAAGATGCTCGGGATGAGCAACATCGGATTGATACTGACAGTACCCGCGAGCAAGAAATTGGTGTTCATCACACAGCCAAAGAATGCGGCGATACCGGTCAGCAGCCCCAGGATGAGACCCAACCCGACGGCGCACTCACCAAAGGCAACCATATACCCAAAAACTGTTGCATTGGGAAGGACGACGCTCGATAGGAAGTCGGCATACCATTGTTGGACTGCAGGGTGGTCTCCGGCGGCTTTGTCGATGGCACCTTGTGCAAACCCGGTAATGGCGACGCCGGCTTTTGCGCCGACCCAGACACCAGCAGGATTTGAGATTTTGCCCCAGCCTGACTCAAGCCACTGATAGCCCACCCATACGCGCACAATCAACCAGAGAATACTGGCACGTGGATCTGCAAACAAGAGATGGGCGAGCTTCGACTCGCGGAGTTGGATGGGACTCGTGATGCGCTCACTCATGATGTGCTCCTGTCGGTTTAGAATATTATGTTTATTCTAAACAATATGCGTACGACACAAAAGTTAATCGCAGCGGAAGATGCAGACAATCGAACCCGTACCGAGGTCTTCTGCACACGCGACGCTTCTCTGCATCGTACGACCCTCTCGTCAAGCGAAGTATGTGTTTCTCTTTTTGAAAGCCCATATTCGCAATTAAATGTCCACCACAGATGCTGGGGGTACGGCTCCAGCATCGTACGTAGTCCGTACAGTGAATCACTCAACTGCCCGTTAGTATAGACATTGTGATTTTTTTGTCAAGAGAAAAACAGGGTGTTTTGCCCTGTTTTGGTTAGATTCATTTAATTCATTTATAACAGAGAGAGGTGTGGAAATGGGGGTTAGATGACGACAAACCCATCCTCATCTGTATCACGTACCGTAGTCGGTTCAGGAGGGGTATCGGAATCTGGGGGAGAGCTTGGTTCGCTGACCAGCGGTTTGAGCACACCGTCTTCGGTGATTATCGGTACGTCAGCATCCGGCGTTTTTGATTCATCAGATTCGGTGAGATCAGGTGTAGCGTCGGAAGAATCATCACGAAAAAACCTGACAGCTTCCGGAGAAGCCAAATACGAATCATCTGCATGAGGCGGCGCCGGCTCGACAAGAGTCTCCCTCATGGTTTCTTCAATTGGAACTGCGGACACCTCTGGCACAGCATCGGCTTCTTCACTGGCGATCGGTGTAAAAGCAGGAATGAAGGGTACAGCATCCGCATCCGCATCAATTGGCTCTGGAGCAGAAGATTCTCTGGTGGAATCGATAACGGCATGTGTTTCTGGGTGCACAGCTGCGTATGTCAACGCAGTCATAGAATCGGTGTCTTTCAGCACTGGAGCTGCATCAGCCACAAGGCTTTGGAGTCGATCAAAGCGATATTCTCCATACGGTCCAAGACTTTGAAGAGCCGATATACCCGTAAAAACCAATAGCCAAATCAGAAACGGAGAGAATAAGTGGTCGGCATCTGTTACAAAGCGATAGCGTTCAAACTCGGAAAAATTCGGGGCTGTAGACTTCGTCATCCAGGCTGCATAGAAAACAATGGGGATCAGCAACAAAACTGCAAAATCAAGCCACTTCGCTACTCCAGCCCTGCTCCGCAGAGTGAACGCACCCATTGTTAAGCCAAAGCTTACTTCTACAAAGTAGACAATTCCCCACAGAAGTACAAAGAGCAAGATTAAATAGACGTGAATAACATGCCATTGGTCTGCAGTATTCCAGTTTAATTTTGTAAAAAATATGGCACGAGTATCATTGCTTTCGAGGAAATTCAGCAAGATGACATATATCGCTGTAATTTTGTAGAGACTGATGCTCCAAAACGGATGATTACGCATCACGGGTCTTCTTCCTATTGACCTGAACATACGGATATAGTTCGACGTGGTCGGTCGAGCGCCACCGGTACCCACGCGCCAAGCATTTTTTGATGATGTTGTTTGGGAGGATCGGATCCTCTACATCAGTCTTGATTGCACCACTCTCAAGATCGAACACCGTTCCCGTTTCTGGAGTGAACGCTTCCAATCCAACGAGTACAAGTAGTCGATCGATACTGTGATCAAAATTCTTGAGGGCGATTCTGGTTACTTCGTCTGCTTGTGCAGAACAAAACAAATCATACGGTCGAAGTACAAGAGGAATGACGCGGCGTAGATCCTCGGTGGTATGGAGATGCAAATGATATTCAGCGAGATCTTTCTCCGCAAAGGCTAAGTACTTTTGCGTTGCCATGATAAGCAGGATGCTCGTATGGACTGGAACTGAAGTGTCCGAAAATGCGTCGCGGAGCATAAAAACTGATTTACTGACATGCTCGCGCACAGCATCAAGCAGTGAAGCGACGGGGGGGATTATTGATTCAATACCAATATCTGGCTCTACAAAAGTGCCTCGCAATGATTTGAGCTGTTCGCGTCGTGCGTGTTCTCCAGCAGCTTCGAGTTGACGCCACCTCGCCACTTCACTTGCCACGACCCCACAGTACATTCGAATCATCATGACACGATGCGCATCCGGCCAATCCACTGCAGTAACAGAGCCATCTGGTCCATCAATGACCGCATCAAAAAATGGTCGCACTCGCCGCGACACCATGAGCGCATCAAGACGCAAGCGGCTGTAAGTGTCCGACACTTCATAGTCATGGGTAGCCTTCAGCCATGGTACGCTTGAGCGCCAGAGTCGATGCATTAATGTCAGGACATCCTGACCTACGAGATACTCATCAATTGATTTGGTAGAGATGTCAGATACGACTGGGTCGATTTGAGTCTCAAGACGTGCTACAACTGTGTCTATGTCTTCCACGCGCCATGGGTCCTCAGCACCGCCACTCCGTGGACGCCACGACGATACGACATTCACTCCATACCGGCTGACAATCGAATCGGCTACTTGCTTTTGATATGGAACCATCACATCGACTGGATCGACGACCGCTGATTCCAAATAATCAATTCTTTTGCGAAAGAGCCGGTCACGTTCGAGCGCATCAGGTGAAGTTGCTCGGAGTGCAGAATCACGATGTGCAGCCAACTCCCCCAGTGGTACTGCCAATTCTTCGGCGCGTTGATTACCCAATCTTGCCTGAATCACCGACGCCACAATAGCAGTATGGTCAGCCAAAACCGCACTCGCACGGCTCTTGAGATACGCCTCGAGCTGCCGTTTGCGCCATTGCTGTTGCCAAATAACGCCAATGTATGGTAAGAGCCAAATAACGATTGTCGGAATCAATACAATCAACGTTGTTGCGAACAACAGTCGCGACCAGACCGCAGGCGGATCTGCATAACTGAAGTCGAATATCTGCATCGGGAATAATGCTGTCTGCGCCTTCCAGGCTGCATCCCAATAGAGTTGGAATAAGATGGCGATGAGGCACGCCGCCCGAACAAGCATTGCAGGTAAATGCGCACGGAGGTCCACAGCCCGCTCAAGCATAATATCGGGATTTACCCCAAACCACGTGCGTGTCTCAGTAATGCGTTTGAGCTCGCGATCAGCGATTTTGCTTTCACGGATGGCCTGGGCACCGAGAGTTTCGCTGTGTTCATGCAGGACTCGTGCCGCTTTTCGTAGTGTCGCAACACTTTTTTGAAGCCCGTCCCCTCCAAGCGAGAGCAACATCGCGGTACTCCGACCAGCTTCGGCTTCGGATTCGCGTGCAGTCTCGTAGCGATTATCTGCAAGCTGTGTTGCAAACGTCGACATCATTTCTGCCGACGTCGCCTGCGCTTCACGTTGGCGCGCCAAGATGACGGCAGCAGTCAGTTGCTCGTCGAATGGATTAGCAGAACTTGCTGTGACGGTAATTCCGTCTACATTCGGTTTGATGATGATGTCATTCGCCGAGATACCGACGTCAATATTCAGATTCGTATTATGTTCGAATGGACCTTTCGCGGATTCTACAGAAAGCGTATTGACGCTTTTCCGCGCGTTTTCACTCAAATATGTCGAGAACCGCGACACAATGCTTTGGACGGTGGCGTCATCAGTTTTGTCAACCGAATCAGCGGGCAACAAACGATCTCGAATCAACGTTCCCAGCGTGTATCGGCGCACCAAAGTGGTTATGTCACGTAACGGAACAACTAATGAAGCCGATCCAACACCAATGTAGAGCTGACGCGTCGTCATCGTGTGGTCATCGAGCAACGCTTGGTCAATTGTACGAGGAAGCGCGCTATAAACCATCCCTTCTAGCAGCGAAGAAACGTGGGTAGCGACTTCGAATACATCGTCGTCTTGACCAATCGATCCATTGTTTTCTTTGTGGCCATCAATCCAAAATATGTTGTCATAGAGCCGCGTATCGTATCCGTCTGAACCAATACCAGCTCGCACTTTGCCTTGCCAAATAACTTCCCCTGCAGCCAGTCGGTCGCCTTCGTCGAAGACGGTCCATGTATTTGCTTCGCCGCCTTCCCGTTGACTCGCATCTTCGCGATAGTCTGCTGAAACGAACACCCCGTATAGGGTGTACTGCATTGAAGATCCAATAGCGGCTCGGATAATTGCTGACAGTGGCCACAACAGTGCACGCCCTGTCTCACTCCAGGTTGCCCCGACGACGATGATGACCGGACGAAGCGTGTCGAAGAGCGGCGCATCGCGATGCAATCTGACCGTATTAAACATCTGACGCAAATCACGAGCGATATCGCGAAGCGATTCCTCGGTCAATTGCGATGCACGAATGTCATCAGCCTTGTCTTCAAAGATTGCTACGTTTGTAGGCAGAATCCGTGTGTACACGGACCCCGCATCCTCACCCGCCAGTGGCGTCTTGAAGCCACGGTAGACGTCACGTTGGAGTGCGATTCGATCGCGAACCGCCAGACCAAATGCACCCACCCCAATGATGATTGCTGGCTGTGGTGATTCAGTGGTCCTGATTGCGTCGTGTTGGGGTATCGACATCCGTAGCCTATGCTTCTATCAAGCGGATTGCAATCAAGCTGACGTCTTGATAATTAATGGAATTACGCAGTTCTGTGACGATAGCATCAGTGATGCGACTCGGATCGGTGCGGAACCGTTCTACCGACTGGCGAAGAGCATTCTGCAACAGCGGCGTATTCACGCCATCACTAGCGAGCACGATGTTTGTGTTGACACCAATGTTTGACAAAACAATTGTGCCATCTCCACTCAAATCTGACGTCGTTCCATCTGCTGCATACAGTCGAACAAAGTCACCACCGCTTGCAGCTGCGAGGAGTTGGTCGTCCTCGATGATGCTCACGGCATATGCGATGCTCCGTTCGACACGCCCTTGCTGGCGCGCCAAGCGGTTGATGTCTTCAGTAGCACGCTGGCGGGCTGTTTCGAAGGCTACCTTGAGTCGTTCACCAGCCGACCCAGTGATACGCGTGCTTCGTAGCGTCTGTTCGAGCGACGCTGACACGGTGCGAATCCAGAGTCGTGCCAAATCGTCATTTTCGGCATTCAAATCATCGGCAATCAATGCAACATTCCAACTGAAACCGTTTGACAGCTCGATTGAGCGATGAATCACAGCCTCGGCACCGTACGACTTATTGGCACGTGGGTGCGAAAAACTGTCCCCGATGACGCGGAGGCGTGAACGCGTTGGTTGTACTAATAATGGTGTCGAAACCGAACTCCCTTTGACGAGATTACTCATTCCATTCGGCCAATCACGATGGATATGCAGAGGATCGCCAAGGGTCTCGGTGAAGTAGCGATAGGATTTGTAGTATTCCTTGAGGTTTGCTAAATCGTCAACCTTATAGCCGAAACGTGCATGGACGACATCGAGTCGATTGGGCATACCGGTGTCAATCAAATCATAGGAATCCCCACCGAATTCATCCAACGGATGCTGTCCAGTCTCGAGAATTTCTTTCTTCGGGAGTGGACTTGCTCCTAAAAGCCGTACTGGTTCGGTGTCGAAGCCGTGTTCGGTACCCAATTGTGCCTGATCAATATTGAGGAACGGCGACTGGGCCCGGTATCGGAGTTGACGGAGTGGGTCAATCGGGCTATTGCGCGATATAGATGACTCTGCTGTCGAGTACGGAACGTTATCGTAGAACCAGGTAAGGTAGTCCGATACACTGATACGCTCAAAGATATCTTTGTGGCCAGCCAAAAACTGCGTTATCGCTTCTTTGTAAAGCCGGAAGGTATCTGTTGAATCAGTAATGGTTACCGCTATCCGAACGTCTTGTTCATGAGGGTAGATGTAGTGCACCAACTTCATTTCGTTGATGAGTTTCTGCAATTGTTTTTTTGCGTCTGCATCAAGGTCAATCGTCTTGACGCGGTTGGTGATATAGTGCCCGAGCAAATCTTCGCCGAATTCATGTTTGCCGCGATCTTCTACTGCACGCTCTTTGCCCAATTCGGTAGCAAGTTCAAACAGATCGCTCGGCTTTTGTTCTCGGCTCTTTTGACGATTGACCTCCGGCTCTTTGACTTTGTCGTTGAGGGTCGTCTGCCATTCGTCAAAAACCGCCTGCTGCCGAGTAATCGTGCTGTTGAATGTCGTGAGTTGAGACCGCAGTGACGTGACAACAGATCGCACTTCCTGGAGATATCCGCGTTCCGCTCCGCCTGTGTTGATTTTGCGCGTCAAATCGTTACGCAGTTGCTCTTCACCCTCGTCGTTTTTCGTAAACATATTGAAAAGACGACGCGATGTGTTATTCAATGCCTCGCGCTTTTTCTCGTCTTCGGTCATCCGTGACGTTGTCGCACCTATTTTTTCGTCAATACGGATAAGGAGTTCGCTCAGAACTTCCGACATCGCTGACCCTACCGATGCCGCACCCAACATGCCTTTTTCTTCAGAGTACTGTTGGAGTAACGCCGATACCTGTGTGGTTAATTCTCGGGTGGCGGTTGCGACTGCAGGTCCAGAGTCGCCCTTGCCTTTGGCTGGTTTGTAATCGAGCAGTGCTTCCCAGCTTTCGCGCAGTTGTTCACGAATGCGTGAAACCTGAAGGGGTGCGAGTGTGCTACCGACAATGTGTGAAGCCAGCACATGGGCTGCATAGCGGTTGCCGGTTTCTTCGACGACACGTTCGGGCAACACAAGGGACGCGGTCACAAAACCGGCAATGGCCAGCGCGCTACTCGATTCGTTGTCGCTGCCCTTGCGTTGTTCGCCAGCCAGGTCGTTGAGGTTGACGCGACGGCCCGCCAAACGCTTACCGATGGGAGTAATCATATCGAGGTAGATGAATTGGGCGGCCATGCGCTGAATCTCACGAAGGGCACTCAGATGCTCTTTGCCGTTGTGTGAATCTACCAAAAAGACGCTGTCGAACGGCCGGGTCAACACAGACGACACCTTGTTGCCTTCGCCGTCGTAGTATGGAGTATCTGGGAATGTCGAAACGAACTTGGTATTGGGGCTGAGGAAGTGGTTCAGCTCGCGGAGTGCGGCATATGCATTGCCTTGAACTCGTTCTTTTTGGACTTGGCTTTGCATATTGGGCATGAAGCATGATGGCAAAAACAAAATGCCGATGATTTCGGCTTCGTCACCCAGAGCTTTACGCACACGAAAGGCAGCGTCGATGAACGTGCCCGACCCGGTGCCACCACAGACCGATGCCAAGATATACACCCGCACCTGACCGGTACGTTCGACATCGAGGCCGTACCGTTCGGTTTTTTCTTTTTCTGAAATCTCTTGCACACGACGAATCTTGGGATCGAGTCGTTGGGTGAATTCGCCCCACTTGGCGTAGAGTGACAGACGGCCGACGGCACGGCGTTGTCGTGCACCTTTGTAGATTGAACCGACGACTTTGCCGTTGGTGAACCACCAGTCTTTGATGTGTGGGTGGTTGTCTATGTTCTCGAGCACTGCACCAGCATTAAAGTCACCGATGTATGCGATTTCACCGTCATAGAGACGCTCTTCGCCGGGCAGGTTTTGGATTGGCTCGGTGTCGACGGCCAAGAATTCGACCAATCGCGGGATGGGCATATTGCCGACTGCCTGACGCAACCGAGATTTGAGGTGACGAATAATTGCGGTACCGGTGCCACCTAATCCCAAGACAATCGTGGGTGCAATATACATCGAAGATGGACGATATCCCTGCTTGGACGAATCAGTCATAACTACTCCTCGTAGATTGTTTACTTATATGAAACCCGGATACCTTCATCGCCGAACCGGGCAGATCTGCTGAGCTTTGCAGTTTGCTGCGCCTTTGCATCAGGATTCAAATCATCGTCTGTTATCCAAACGCCGATGGTTTCGCCGTCGATAGCCTTAATCCCACCGACAACGATATCGTCCTCCGACTCACTTCCTTGTTTCACCACACCGAGACCTTCAAATCCCCCGTAGGATGGGCGCACGATGGATAACGGACTGTTTCCATACGCCGTGAGCGAAATCCAGCGTGTTGTGACATCGTCTTGGCTGAACCGAATCTCTCCCGCATAGCGCCGATAAAACTTTGTAATCAGCCAGCGTATGAGCAGAACACCAAGCAGGATTAGGAGAAGCCGTTGAATAACTTCCCACCATGATTTTGTGGGGACACGCAGTATTACAGATTTGGGACTGACAACCCGAGGATCTGTAATATCCAACTGAACATCGTACTCCTTGCCGGGCCATCGGAGCCACGGAAGGTTCGTCTCGACCAGATAGCCATCGTAGAGATGTGAACGCGTGTTGAGATTCGCTGGCGTCCACGAAAAATCATACGGGTCATTGACGAGGGCGTTATTTTCTTGGATATCCGCAACCGTCTGGCTGAGCGGGTTGTCGATCACCGGCATCGTACGTGTGTGCGTAATGATGGCCGAGTATGAAATCTGGGTTTCGTTTTGAAATGGAATCCAGATAGGCCAGATAGCATTGTCTACCGCATATGTGTCAGACATATTCTGAACACGACGATTTTCGGGGAAGAGTATCTGCACCTGCGGCGCACCGCGACGAATCTTGACCCCTCGGAGTGCTGGTTCGACGGGGACGGCTGGATTGGAGGTCTGTCCTGCCAGACTGAACGTGTATTCTCCGGCTGCTAAGCGGGAACCCTCGATGATAATTCGGTAGCCTTCAGGGCACGATGTATCTGGCTGAATCATTGCAGTGATGTCACTTGCATTTGCCTTCTGCGAACCGGCATACACATCACTCACCACGAGCTCTGGTTTGAGTACCGCATCAGGCGACAGCACGGGGTATGCACGAACGCACTGAGAGGTCGTGCTGTTTATTTCGTCGATGGAATCTGCAAAAGTGAAGCCGTCGGGGAGGATGTCCCAATGCCATGACGATGCAGGCCTGGTAAAGCGGAGTTGCAACGGCTCTTTGGTACCCCCTGATACCGTCTGCGTTTCGACGGTGTAGTTATCCACGGATAACCCGCTCACATCGCCGAGTGTGAATGGGTAGCGAATAACTGTTTTACCATCAGCTGCTTTCTGCATGGTTGGCTCTTCAAATTGGAGCAATTCGGGATTGCCAGTGGAGCCATTTTGTCCGAGCATATTCATCTTTGACGTATCGATTGTAGGGATACTCCCGCCGCGAATTTTGGTTTTACATATAAGTGCATTACGAAAGACCTGCGTCGTCGAGATGACGCCGATATCGACAAATGATGTCCCAGTGCTGTCTTGCAATGGACTTGGTCCACTCGTCGTACGTTCGAGTTCGAATGCACAGCTCATGGATGGAGTGACGATTCGTTGCTGATAAAGCGCGATTGGTCTACCCTCATACACGCCTGGGATGACCACGCGTACGTTTGACTGAACCCCCGGATCAGACTCGATGTCTGCGGAACCAGAACCATCCGCGATGGAGAGGTCTTGGGTTGCTACTGACTCATCCCCGAGAGCTTGCAGTGAATCGCTGATAGGTTGGGTGAACACCAGGCCATTGGTCAACGAGAGGGCTGTTGTATCAGGGAGTGAAGTCTCGATATGGAGCTCACTCTCAGAATTGAGTTTGGGCGATGTAATGGTCGGGCTGGTTATTTCGAGGGGTAATTCAACTGTTGATGGTTGAAACTCATAGCAGCGGCGTAAGTTTATCGATCCAACTTGCTGCACACCCACACCGACATATATTGGGTTCTCGGATTCTTTGATGGTCTCCCAGAAAACGGTATCACCGGATTTATTGAGACCGTTTTGCTGTGCTGGTGCATCTGAAAGCCTGGTAGTTTGATAGTCCTCGCAGCTGGCGAGTGTCGATACACGCACCGCAGAGAACAACGATTGTTCGAGGTTCGTCACCGTGGCACCGACCAGGACTGAGGATGCCCCACGCGGGAAGCCCATAATTGCACTGTCTGTGGCATTTTCGTCGGGATATCGTAGGACCACTTCGAGCGCAGATTGCACAAAGACAAAACTGGTCACATCAGCAGGATTCGCATTTGCAGTGAATTCAAATTTTCCATCTATACCACCGGGTTTTTCATAGAAAAAACTGCGAAATCGACCTGTGGTGGCACCAGATTTACCCGCAAAGGGTGATTTCTTTTCTGTGACTGTGAGTAGATTTTTGTTGGCATTTGATGCAAATACAAACGTCGCTTTTTCGATTTGCTGGCCTTTTATAGCACTCGTAATATATGCAGAAGAATTCGTTCCCGTGCCCGCAGCTCCGCCAATGACATCGAGGTATGCGCTCGGTTTGAGATAGGTTATGACCGAAGCCATTGCCCGTGCGATGTCGAAGGCTGACGCTATAGGAATGACCCGTTGATTGGCTTGCGTGAAGCCGGCACTCACTTTGGCAAATGTATCAGTGTTCGAGGCAGTGTCCGGCTTCAATGCCAACAGGAATACTGGTACACCGAGTGCCTTGAGCGCTGCAGTGGTGTTTTTGGTGATATCGTCACCTTCACCCAGATCTTCGGGCGCTCCATCTGTCAAAAAAATGACCGCTCGTTTATTCCCTGAACCCGTCTGGTCCAGCAAGGCTTTGGCGTTGGTGAAGGCTGCCTGGTAGTTTGTGCCATTGGGTTCGACAGCGGGATCACGGACGACCCATGTACCATCAAACGGCGAAACGGTTTTGGCATTGGCAGGCGGATTGGAATAGTCGACTGCCATGTCACTGATTTTTTTACGAAAGTCGGTTTTGACTTCAGAAGAGAGACGAAAAAATTGATTATCCAGCGTCCGGGCTGTTTTGGAAAAATGAACAACACCGACGCGATCTTTTTCGTCGAGCAAATCGACGAGCATATTTGTTGCTTCGTAGCGCAGGCCGTACGGGTCTGACCCTGTCATTGCTGTTGACTTATAGTTCGAATGCATCGAACCAGAATTGTCAATAATAACGATAATATCGAGGTTTTGAGCACTGCTGGATGCGGTCACGCGTACGGGCATTAAAAGTCCTGACACGGCGAGGTAGAGTGCCAGAAGGAGGGGGGCTTTTCGCAATAATCGAGAATATTTCATGCACACGCTCCGAATCAATACTCTATGAAGCATAGCAGTGGTCGTGTCCACATATGTGAACTTTGTGGAAAATGTTCCGTATATCGTAATCATACCCGAGGAGGGATACCTATTGCATGACGATGCTATGACAGGTACTGTCAGTGGAGGGTGAGCAAGCCACAGCCTTTTACGCCGAGACACGAAGAAATTGGATCGACAATTCATCATCAAGCGCTGTTATGGGTTGCCTCATCTCAGAGAGAAAAGATTCGTGCAATGTCAAATCTGATTGTCTCGATTGTTACAAACTTCGACAAATCCGTAACAATACCTCAATCAAGCTGGATATCTGAGAATACCTGCTTGACTTCTGCTTCGTCTACTTCCGTTGTGTATTCATCGCCGATGGTAATCTGTGCCATGCCTTTGTCGCTGACGCGCCACTCTTTGGTCACATTCGACCACGTCTCGTCGATGATGCCCTCTGGCGTGAACTGCAAGCGATAAACGACGGTCGGTGCACTGTAGACATCGTTTATCCAGTACCGTGTTGGTCGTGTCATTGTTGGTTCCTCCCTGTACGAGTATTCGCGAATACACCTCACCCGTTTGGTTGGTTCTCTGACTGCATGCAATCCATCCACGAAAGAAAAATCCGCCCGATCACATCCCCAACAATGCGAACGTCTTGACACAGCGCGGTAGCCCCTGTGATTCGCCTGCTGCCAGAATAGTCTGTGCTGCTGTTTGGAATCGCTGATGATGTGGGCACTCCTGCACCGTACTGTCGGATCCGACTATCTGAAACAGCGTCATGCATGAGATCGTTTTTTTGGCATCGACGTCGCCGAAAATGCCCTCTAGCGTATGCCCAGAAGACAATGCCTCCACGACAGCTTCGGCGACGACGGTCAAGCGCTCACCGAGAAGGGGATGCTGATAATACCGCGTCGCTTCTTCGAGTCCTTGTATCCCATAGATATCGCAAAACAACGAACGCTTGACCCCATACAACATCGGGATGATGTACCAAATCCAGTGGCCATATTTGTACCCACCGCGGATTTCGCTGACTGCTTGGTCGTAGGCGTTGGTTTGCGCTTCGATGAATCGTTGCAGTGACAAGGAAACCTCCTCACAGAGTACAGGTTACTTGGTAAAGAAAGCCCTGTAGTTGATGATGTGCAGTGGGAGTGTGTTTCTCCCTATCCACGAATGATGCTTTCTCGAGCACAATTCACATCAATCGATTTGATACTTTTCGGGCAATTCGGCATACCGCCCATTGACCATGGTGCTGAGTGCGGCGAACTCCAGGAAGGTTGGATGGTTCATCAATGCATCAAGATCAGCGACATCATCACGTTCTGCCAAACGAAGCACGTGTACCTTCAATTCGGGACGAATAAACTGCGCGAGTCGTGCCAAACCACTGCGCGCTGCGGGTGTGCAGATATCCATCGGTCTTCCTTTCAGTAGCACAATAGGTAAACTATACATCATTACGTGAAAAACAATTAAGACAACTATGCTCGGCACCGAGTATACTGTTCACAGTGTTATGTCCGCAGCGCTCAAGAGGAATTACCCATGCAGCCATCCCGCAATCTCTTCCATATGCTCTGGTTTGCGCTGTTGGTTGCAGGCGGTTGTTTCTTCGTGCTGTGCATGACCGAGCCTTCCATTGGCCTGACCTGGGATGAACCTGCGTACATGCAAGCAGCACAGTCTTATCACGATTGGTTCCAACGAATACCGGCAGAGCGGCATCTGATGCTAACGCAACCCCTCATCGATGCATACTGGACCGCCAATCACGAACACCCGCCGTTGGTCAAACTATGGTACGGACTGGTCGCGACACCACTCGTCGAGCAGTATGGGGTGATCACGGCATATCGGTTCGCGGCAATGCTGATATCGACCGGACTCGTGACAGTCGTCGCTGTCAGTATGTTGCGTGCCGTTGGGATGTTGAGTGCATTGGCAAGCATTGCAGTGTTGCTGACGATGCCGCGGCTGTTCTTTCACCTGCATGTGGCTGCACTCGACGTTCCCGGTGCGTTTGCGTATATCGCCGGCGTGCTGGTCTTTTGGCATAGTCGCAACCGAGGCAGTGCATGGTTTGATGTACTTTTTGGCATTGTGTGGGGGTTGGGCATTGCCACCAAGATTAATGCTGCATTTGTCATTCCGACAATTGGCATCTGGTGGCTGCTAACTGACCGACGGATATTCCTCATCCGGCGCATTGCGGTTGGTGTGCTGATTGGATTACCGCTCTTTGTGCTCATTTGGCCGTGGGTGTGGGTCGATCCACTGGTCAGGAGCATCGACTACGTGCGTTGGATTACCGTCGATCACTGGCAGATCCCACAGTGGTTCTTGGGTGCGCTCTATCTTCCGCCGCCGTGGTACTTTGCGCCGACCATGCTCATAATGACGACTCCGGTCTTCTCGATAGTGGCGACAGCGGCAGTCCCGTTCATCGCACGTAATGAGCAAAAGCCCTACCTCACCATACTCGCCATTGCAGCTACCGTCCCACTTATTGCATTGATGTTCAGTACGACCGTGTATGACAACGAGCGCTTGTTTCTGGCAACGTATCTGCTGTTGGCGATGCTGGTAGGGGTCAGTCTGACGCGGATTGCACAGTTGTTTTCACGTGGGGTAGTCCTTGATCGGCGCATTTGGGCGGGACTCGTCGGGATTGTCGTCCTCATCCCTGTCACGCAGAGCTATGTCTTGTGGCCGCATCTACTGTCCTATTACAGCACATCCATTGGGGCACTGCCCGGCGCACGTGCGCTGCAGATGGACCATACCTACTGGTCCGAGACCTACAACGAAGCCTTGACGTACCTCGATGCGCACGCACCCGCCAATGCGACGATTTGGATCGAGCCGTGGAGCTATGATGTACCGCATACGTACCAAAAGGATGGCCGCATTCGTGCCGATCTCCGCTTCGTCAGCGACGATGGTGCATCGGTATGGGGGATGCCCGTGACCCAAATGGCCGCCTACGAAGCAGATTATGTACTCGTCACCTATCGCTTCGCAAGTTGGACACCCGCCACCAGGGCACTGGTCAATGGGACGTCTCGACCGGTCTTTGTTATTCGCCGCGCAGGTGTGCCACTGGCTGCGGTATACCGCAATCCGTAGATCTTTTTGATCGTATATTTTCTTTCAGAGCGTTCGGCGACATGGTGCATATTGTGTATTTGAAAAATTCGATATACTAAGTAGTTGAAAATTTCAATCTATGCTGTGCGATGTCAAAACACTGCCATATCCCATCAGAAAGTTCAGATGAAAATGCTACGCCTAGTCGTCCTGTTCTGTGTCGCCGCCCTGTTTGCGACGGCGTGTACTGCTTCGGTGACGACGAATCAACCGACCGCCGACCAACCGACCGAGGAACCAACAGTTTCAGAACAAACTACTACCGAGGAAGCTGCTGCGCAAAGCGACCCGTTTTATGCAGTCCTGGATGATGCAACCGCGAGCGAGACCTTCTAAAAGACCCGCTTGCGACCTACAACCTCCAGTTCGCGTACACGACCACAATGCCTGTCAAAGACGTGCTCGCGAGCATCGACCAACGCTACACCGAAGCGGGCTACACGGTGAGCGATTCGAGCGTGAGCGAGGTTGTCACGATCGCCATGGGGAGCGCCTTGGGGGCACATGCTGCGTCTGGCAGTGCCTACTACAAGAAGAAGGTCGGCGACAAAGAATACACGTGTTGGTCGATGGTATACAAAGGTCTCGAAGCGAGCGACACCAATTTGATGGGATCAACGGACGTCATTTTTGGTGTTGGGTGCAGTTCCTCGTAACGGCTGTGCCGCGCGGCCTACGTGCGCCGTTCACGAGACAGCAATATAGTCCAGCAACACTGATGCAACGACACATCGCTTGTTGAAGCTCTCAGACAGACGCTGCATCGTCACAACGCCCATCACTCGATGGTGGGCGTTGTGATGTTTCCATCAGCGTGTCGGAGTGCACACTGCGCGAGGTCGCAGCTACCGCAATCGTACGTTTTTCTTTATCCAGGTACAGCCCCACCGTGCAGGTTCATTTTCGTCAATATTTCACCAATTCATCGATGCTTTCATGATAAAAAAACACTTTAATTCATCAGTTGCAGAAAATATACATGTATTTTTACGAACAATGAATAATACTGTACCTACCTCGACAGTAAAGCACCTGAGGGTGACCTAGCGTATACCCAAGGCTACACAGTAGTAGTGGCATAATTCTCTGTGCCAACGACCCAACCCCATAGTGACATGTAATCTACACGACCCGATTCCAAAAGAATCCTGTTGCAAAGATTCCTCTCTGACCGGCGTGTACGCGCCGAAGCATGAAGCACCGCAAACCGAAGACGGCGCAACGCAGGCAGCAGCAATGTCTGAAGCTATCCCTGCTGCGCCAACAAAAGGTGCTGCTGGCGCTGTCGACTCTACACCCGGTATGCCGAGGACGGTGCGCCTCGACGACGCGGTTGACCTCACCAAGGATCAGCTAATCACCGAGGGATTATCTTTGGCTGATGGGTGCACCTCGGTGTACTATACCGAACTAACCTTCGCCGACGCCCGGACCGAAATAGAGCAACCGTTCAGCGTGGCAGGCTACACCATTGACCCAACAGTGGTGGACGAAAAGGGGCTCTACAAAAGTACGTTGAGTCCGCCTGCATCTGCCGGCGTGCAGACCAAACGACGCATCGTGAATATCAAGCAGGAGAGTGACGCAGCCGGCGTTGCGATGTACGAGGACAAAGTACGTGTCATTATGACCTGTTACTACCTCCTACCCACCAACAACCCCCGCATCTCTGTGAGGTGCGGGGGTTTGCTTTGCCGACACGACGAATCGGGGAATTCGCGGAGGTCGCGCGGCTGCGGTTTTCTGTGCCCCTGCGGACGAATCGGGGCAGAACACCTGTCGGAACGCATACATCCGTAGATAGGCGCGCTGCGGTCAGCGCCTTTTCCAAAAAATGACCTGCTGGTGCAACAATGAATCCCCTGCGTACGCAGAAGAACACTACATCACCGGAGGATTACCCTTTCCACCCAATCGTTATGTCGAATAACACATCGTCAGCAGACCCACTCCGGGTATACGGCAACGCCGATAGATTCACGCTACAGCCGACACCATAGAACTGCGTCGATGCATCTTGCCAGGCCTGATTGAAATCTGCCGACACGCCTGCTTTGGTGGGGACATAGCGCATGATGGTGTGTGTCTGGCGCTTGGCGTAGAGCCGCAGCAGGTGATCCGTCAGCGCTGCGACGCCAATGAGGGTGTGATGTGCCTCGGTATACTGCAGACCGATGCGCTGTGGAACGGTACGCAAGAACGCACTGGCAGGGTGCTTTTTTTGGAGTGCTGTCGTGACGGCATCCTGGTAGCGCGTGCGGGCAGCGGGGTAGGCCGGCTCGCCGACCTCTGGCGTGATGCGGTGATCGCGTTGGATCTCTTCGTCGCTGAGCAGGTAGTAGCTATAGGCAGCATGGGTGGACGGCGCGTCGCTGTGCGGGCTGTCCCAGGTGACATCGACGTGGTACCAGGTCCCATCGAGGCAGATCATGTTCCAGCCGTGACGCACCTTGGTGACCATCGACTCACCGCTGACGATGCGCACCGGAATCCCCACTGCCTCGCAGAGGTAGGCATAGGCAGCAGCGTAGCCGGCACAGACCGTTTGACCGCTGGCAAAGCCATCGTAGGCGGTCGATTTGGTGCGAGTCTGATCATAGCGGAAGTGCTGGACAATCCAATCATGGAGGACCAACGCTTGTTCGTGCGTACTCATCATCGGGGTAATCTGCTCGGCGATGATCCGCTGGACGTGCTCATGCACCAGAGCCAGCTGCGCAGCGGTATCACGATAGGTAATCGTGAGGCCAATCGTGAACGTCGTGCCGCGTTGGCTGCGTTCGACGAGGATCGACTCGACGGCACTGCGCTCGACGTCACGCACGCCATTGAGCAGTGCACCCTGCAAATCAGGCAGGTTGAAGACGTTTTTTGCACCGTCGAATTGCCAACTCCCCACATCAATCCGCTGGCTGACGTGCAGATCCACCTGGGATTGCAGCTCGGCGAGCGAATGCACGACGGTTTTGCGCGTCATGATACGGACAATCGACGAATATGGGCGACCCGCTCGCTGGCCGGTGGGTGACTGTAGTGCCAGGCGGCATAGAGTGGGTCGGGGGTCAGGGTGCCGGCGTTTTCACGATAAATAGCGACCAGCGCTCCGGCCATGGCATCGACACTGGTGTGTGCAACGGCGTAGGCATCGGCTTCGAACTCGTGGCGGCGCGACCACCAGGCCTGGAGTGGATCGAGCATGAAGGTACAGGCTGGCAAGCAGACAATCGCCAAGATGAGGGCGACTGCCGTACTGGGAGTCTGCACCCCTAGGCCAGTGTAGAGCCATGGTTGCGCGATGAGCCACCCCAACGCAGCAAAAGCAATCAACGAAAGCACCGCCATCGCGCCTACCATTTTGGGAATGTGGTGCTTTTTGTCGTGCCCTAATTCGTGCGCGAGGACGGCTTCGATTTGGGGTCCGGTCAGTTGGGTCAGCAATGTGTCGAAAAAAACGATGCGTTTGACGGGGCCGATGCCGGTGAAGTAGGCGTTGCCGTGCCCGCTCCGCTTGGATGCGTCCATGACAAACAACCCGGCACTCGCAAAGCCGGTGCGCTGCAGTAACCCCTCGATGCGGGCGACCAATTCGGGATCGCTGAGGGGAGAAAAGCGGTTGAAGAGTGGGGCAATATACGTCGGATAAATCCAAATGGCCAACAGCTGAATGGCATTGAGGAGCACCCATGCATACAGCCACCAGCGTTCGCCCATAGCCTCCATGACCCACAAAAACGCTGCGATGAGTGGGCCACCAATCAGGATTGTCAACACCGTCGAGGTCAGTAGATCAGTCAGAAAGATACGCGGTGTGGTTTTGTTAAAGCCAAAGCGCACTTCGGTCACAAACGTGCGATACAACGAAAGCGGGATTCCCAGCACCGATGAAAGCAACAGGAAGGCCAAAAAGACACAAACCCCGGTCAAGAGTGGGGAAAGATTGAGGGTGAGCCCCCACTGCGACAACGCGTCAATGCCACCACCGAGCGTCCAGCCCAGCGTCAGTACGGCACCCAAGAGCACGTCAACCCGCTCGAGGCGGCTCTTGGCGTTGCTATAGGCGGCCGCATGTTGGTGGGTCGCGAGCTCGATAACCGTGGCGAAATCAGCAGGGACCGCATCACGATGCTGGGCAACGTAGCGCGTTTGGCGGAGCGACAACCACATCAATACTATGGTGCCGATACTCAGCAAGGAAAGAAAAAGAATCGTTGTAATGGGCATGGGGCCTCCTCTTCGTTGGATTCATTTTCGCACAGTTCGATTCTCGACAGGTGGGATTTCTGTCATACTAGTGCCACACATGCAAGGAAAAATCATGCAACAGACGATGACCGACCCGTTGGGGTTGCGCGCTGAGTTCCCCATCACGCAGACCTGGAACTACTTGAACTGCGCAGCAATTGCACCATTGAGTCATGCAGCCCGCAATGCGGGCATTGCCTTCATGGATGAGCGCATGTATGAACCATGGCCGGACCCAGCCCCGATGGGGTTGATCCGGCTGCGGCAACGCAAGGACCGTGTGCGGGCAGCGTTTGCCAAACTCATCGGCGCGCAACCCGGCGAAATTGGCCTTGTTGAATCAACCAGTGCCGGCGAAAACATCGTGGCCCGGGCACTCGACCTCAAACCGGGCGACGAAATCGTCGTCGACGCTCTGCACTTCGAGTCGAGCTACCTGCTGTATCGGCAGTTGGAGCAGAGCCATGGCATCGTGCTACGTGTGGTGCCTGCGACGAACGGAACGATTGACCCCGAAGACATTGCCGCAGTGTGTGGCAAGCGGACGCGCTTAGTCTCTCTTTCGTGGGTGTCGAACCGCAATGGATTCCGCCACGACGTTGCACAGATAGCTGCCATCGCCCATGCGCACGGTGCGTATTGCTACGTCGATGCGATTCAGGCGGTGGGGACTTTCGTAATGGACGTGGCGGCTGCTGACATCGATTTCTTGGGGTGCGGGAGCTATAAGTGGTTGTATGCCAACTTTGGCGTGTCGTTTTTGTATGTGAAAAACAACCTGCTCGATCGGATACCGTCGGATCGCTTTGGGCATACCCATGTGGCATCGGCGACTGACGATCTGCAGTTTACGGTCAAAAGCGACGCCAGCAAGTACGAATACGCGGCGATAGCGCATACATCTGTTGCGCAGCTCGAAGGCGCATTGAGCTTGTTTGAACGGGTGGGCATGGCAACCATCGAACGGCACGGGCTGGCGTTGGCACAACGGCTGTGGACGGGGCTCGAAGCAGCTGGCTGTGACATGTTCACGCCGCCACACACCCAATCGGCGATTGTGTCGATCTACACCCACGAGAAAACTGCAGCCATCGAAGCGGCACTCAAGCAACACAAGATAGCGGCGTTGTTCCGCGAAAACAATACATCATTGCGATTGGGCTGTGCGATGTTTAATACCGAGGCCGAAATTGATCAGTGTGTCGCGGTTGTACGTGGAGCAATAACGGGAAAATGATGAATTATGATTTTCATAACTGGCAGCCGAGTGTGTACGGGGCACGGTCACGCAGAGCCGCTGAGCAGCTGAGTCGTGTTTTCTGCACGTACGGCATTTGCGTGGTCAATTGTGACTTGTGCCTGCTACCTTTCTCGATTAAGATACCAGATCACTGATACCTATTCATTGATACCTAATACCTCCCAAAGGACATTATGTCGCCCATCATTCATGTCGAACAGTTGCGCAAGTACTATGACGTCCCCATCCGGGATGCAGGGTTTGTGCAAGCGGTCAAGAGCCTCGTCAATCGGCAGTACAACACAGTCAAAGCAGTCGACGGGGTCAGCTTCGAAATCGAGCCAGGCGAGGTGATTGGCTTCCTCGGGCCCAACGGTGCCGGCAAGACAACTACGCTCAAAATGCTTTCGGGGTTGTTACACCCCACCAGTGGGAGCTGCACCGTCCTCGGCTACACGCCGTTTGAACGCGACTACGCCTATCTGCGCCAGATGACGCTGGTCATGGGGCAGCGCAACAACCTCCTCTGGGACCTGCCGGCCGGCGATACCTTTGAGCTGGCGCGTACCATCTACGGCTTCGGCGACAGCGACTACCAGCGCAACAAAGATGCGTTGATCGAGTTACTCGGGCTCGCACCGTTGATGACCAAACCGGTGCGCAACTTGTCGCTGGGCGAGCGGATGAAGACCGAATTCGCATTGTCGTTGATGCACAAGCCGCAGGTACTGTTCCTCGACGAACCAACTATCGGCCTCGATATCACCGCCCAGAAGCACATCCGCCAGTTCATCGGCGAGTACAACCAGCGCTACGGCGCGACGGTGCTGCTCACCAGCCACTACATGGCCGATGTCGAGGCGCTTTGCAAACGGATTGTGATGATTAACCACGGTGTGGTGGTTTTTGATGGCGCACTGGCAGAGCTGGTCAATCGCTATGCACCATCGCGCACCATCACAGTGCAGACAACGGCAACGCGCGCCGATTTGGCGCTCCATGGCGAAGTCACCCATGACGACGACGGCACGATAACCATTAAGGTCGCCAAAGCCGATGTCCCACGGGTAACTGCGGCGATTTTGGCAGCACACGAGGTGACGGATATCAGCATCAACGAACCGCCCATCGAAGACGTCATTGCGCAAGTCTATGGGCGCTGAGCGGCATCCCAGGCAGCGCGAATGGTTGTGACGGCACGGGCCGTCTCACCCTTGAGGTCTGCACCCATGCGTGCTTCGATGGCAATCGCGCTGCGGTAGCGCATGTGGGCGAGGGCAGCAAAGTAGGTCGAAAAATCATCGCCGGCGATCCCCGGGGCGGTCCGCTCGGCCCGTTCAGCGATGTGGGCGTGGCGAATCATCGCGGCGTACGTCGTGATTTCGCTGGCTGGCTCGTCCTCGCGGAGCATGTGATAGATGTCGGTGAGGAGCTGTACCGCAGGATGGGCAACTGTTTTGACGATAGCTGCACCTTCCGCGAGGCTGTTGATATAGTTGCATTCGCCGCGATTGAGTGCTTCGACGACGATGGTGACGCCGTGATTCTCGGCGAGTGGGGCGTAGTGTCGCAACAGTTCGCTAAACTGCTCGTCGGCAGCAGACACACTCCAGCCCGCAGGAACTTGGCGCGACGCGCCACTGCCGATGACCATGGTGCGGATGCCGACCTGTTGGGCACGGGCAAAGGCAACGGCGCCGTAGTGCATCAGCCCATCCCAGTCGACGTCTGGGCCGACACACTTGAGGTCACCCGGCAAGAACGCGTTGGCGGCGATAATCGGCAGCGGTGATGCCTTGGCTGCGGCGAGCTGCGGCGCAAATGCAGCAGCGTTCTGGCGTGGGACAAGCAAGCGCTGGATGTTTTCTTCGATGAAGTCGATGCCCGTGTCGGCGACGATTGATGCGTTGGCGATCTCGGTACATAGTCCGATGCGAATCATGGTGGTGCTCCTGTGTGGTGATGCTGTATTGTACGGCAGCCAGACGGATCGAGATAGAGGGATGCTATGCGACTTTTGTGGGATATCTATCGCAAAATGGTAATGACCTCGGCGCTCCAGATGCTCCAATATCGGCTGGGGAATCTGTTTTCGCTGCTCGGCATGGTCTTTGAACCGATGATCTATCTGGTGATGTGGTCGGCATTGGCCAACGAAAACGGTGGCTCCATCGCCGGCTATACCGCCGGCAACTTGGCAGCGTACTACATCGCCTGGACTCTGGTCCGGCAGTGGAACATCGCCTTGGCCCCGTTCGGGTTCGAACAACGTGTCCGCGAGGGCGGGTTGACGCCGGTATTGCTCCGGCCGCTGCACCCGTTCCACTACGACATGGCGGGCTTTATTGCCCTGCGCATCGTCGGTACGCTGTACTGGATCCCCATTGGTGTGGCCTTGTGGTGGTTGTTCAGCCCGGTCTACCCGGGTGGCTGGCTGACGCTGGTGATTTTTGCGGTAAGTTTGGTATTGAGCTTTTTGATGCGCTTTGTCTTGGTCTATGCGCTGGGCATGGTGTCGTTTTGGACGACCCGGGTGAGTGCAATTTTCAACTTGTACTTCGCGGTCGAGACGATTTTGTCGGGACGATTGGTCCCACAGGCGTTGCTGCCGGAGTGGGCGCAACGGATCGCGAACGTGTTGCCGTTCCGCTGGAGCTTTGGGTTCCCCATCGAGGTGATTATTGGCAAACTGACCCTGCCCGAGATGGTGCTCGGGCTGGGCATCCAACTCGGTTGGTTGGCGGTCGCGACGGTGTTGTTTGTGGTGGGATGGAATGCAGGAATCAAGCGCTATAGTGCGGTAGGAGCGTAACAGATGAAACGTGCCGTCGTCCTGGCCTGGCAATACCTGCGTTTGGCTGTCATGAACGAACTGCAGTACCGTATGAATTTCGTCATACAACTCTTTGAGACGGCAATCGCATTAGTAACCGCGTTGGTGGTGTTGAGTCTAGTGTACGCGCAAACAGATTCACTCGGCGGCTGGAGCCGCTATGAGCTCCAAGCGTTATTGGGAATTTATACCGTGTTGTCTGCGGTTGTGCGCTTCAGCATTCAGCCGAATATCGAGCGGCTGATGACAGACATCCAAAAAGGGACATTCGATTATGTGCTCGTCAAACCCATCGATGCGCAAATACAAATCAGCATCCGCGAAGTACGGGTCTGGCAAAGTATCGATATTATTGCCGGTGCAGCCATACTCCTCGACGCGCTTTTTCGGCTCGGCGTCACTGTGACGTTCGGCCAGGTTTTGTTATTTGGATTGACGCTGACGCTGGGAATCATCCTGATTTATACAATTTGGTTATTGATGAGCTGTATTGCCTTTTGGGTTGTGCGTGTGGACAATATTTTCGAATTATTCGACAACATCGCCTCGGCGGGACGCTTGCCGGTCGACATTTACCCACGCTGGATGCGGGTTATTTTGACCTATTTGGTCCCGATGGCGTTTGCAGTCACGGTGCCTGCCCAGGTCATCATTGGGCGCATCAATATGAGTAATGTGGCCATCCAGGCGGCGGTCACCCTGGGGTTCTTTGTGGTGACCCGATTCGTCTGGACCAAGGCACTGGTGCGCTACAACGGCGCATCTGCCTGAGGTTTACGGGCTTTGGCGACAATGATGACCCCGGGTCCCCGTTGGTCGATACGTGATTCGTTCCGCACATCCCACAATCGAAACACAGCCCGCACCACATTGAACGGATGCCACCAGCGCCCGTCATTGGCGTTGCCTGAGCGCCGGTCTGCGTAGGCGCGCCAGCGTTCGGGTAAGAGCTGCCGGTCGAGTAGCGGTTTGCCGATGCTATAGACGATGAAGTGGACAAACGGGAAGGTGTGCCGTGTTTGGAGCTCGATGGCTTCTACCACGAAACCGATGCGCGTCAACAGCGCGCTGAGCTGCGCAGGCCTATACAAGCGCACATGATTGGACCAGATGGTGGCAATCCACGGATGATCGATGAGCGGCGAAAGTCCGAGCCATTCACGGCACCGCGAGATGGGATCCCACCAGAACGGATAGTGCGCGCACGGCACACTGACGGCGAGAATTCCGCCGGGCGTGAGCAACCGATAGAGCGTATGCAGCGCTTCATCATCGGCTTGGATGTGCTCGAGCACCTCGCTGAACAAAATCCGATCGAACGTCGCAGCCCCAAAAGGCAGCGCCGCCAGGTCAGCAAGTAGCACTGGCTGTGGCTGCGCCTCACGTAGGCGTTGGATGTCACGGTCCACCCCGACAACGGTCGCAGGAGACAGCGCACGGAGCAGTTGGACATAGACCCCTTGGCCACAGCCACAGTCCAGAATGGTGCGTGCGTCTGCGAGCTCGAGGAATTGCACGAGTGTGTGTGCGCGGCGCCGGTATGCCATATCGACTTCGTTCGCCAAGTGTCGCTGAAAGATCTGCTCTGTGGCTGCAGATTTCTGTGCCGGGGCAACGGTACGTGCCAAGATTGCGCGCGTCGTCGCAATGCTCGCAACCGCATCAAAAATCTGCGCCATACGCGCAGGATCAGGTCGTGCGGGCAAATTGGCAAGTGCCCGCTGCAACGCGACAGGGTCAGCACAATCGATGACACGCCCTGCAGTTGCCTGCCAGACGATCGACCGCAAGCCAGGGGTGTCGTGCACGATAATCGGTACACCGCATCGCAACGCTTCAATGGCGAAACTGGGGAAGCAGTCGCTGCGGGAAGGCACCAGCACGACATCACACGCCGCAAAATACCGTGCCAACGCTGCGTCATCTGTGAGTAACCCCAACGAACGCACATGCAGTTCATGTTCGGGATTCAGCAGGCTCACTGCTGGTTCGTACGGCATGTGTGCTGCACCGACGTGCAGAATCAACAGCTGTGGGAAGTGGGCGACGAGCGACGCGCGTTGATTGAGAACGAGATCAAAGCCTTTTTCGTGCACCATACGTCCACCAATACCGACGACCAATGCGTTGTGCGGGATTTGCAGGAGACGGCGTGCATCAGCGTGCTCTGTTGGAGTGATCGTCACTGGCGGTGTAACCACCTGTACACGCCAACGCAACGGTGCCAACCAGTGCGAATGGTCGGCGTAGTCTGTGCTATGGGTAAGCACGGCATCGGCGTGCGCAAAAGCGTGCTGCGCTGATACCCGCATCAGCCATGCATAGACCCGATTACGCAAGCCGTTCGGGAGTACGACATCGCCGTGGTGGATGCAGGTATAGGGGATACCGCTGCGGCGACAAAGCCACCCGACCAGACGTGCCTCAGGGAATGGCGTGTGGATGACCACGACGTCGTGTTGCGGCAAAAGATGAGAAATCGTTGTCAGCAGTGTCGGAGCGAAGACCGCACGGCTGACGGACATGATGATGGGACTCCGTACGACGGTGACGCCGTTGAGCCGTTCAGTCAACGCAGCGTGTGGGTCATGACGACTGCAGACGACCGTGACGTCGTCACCAGCAGCCGCCCACCCTTCGGCGGCACGTTGTGCATATTTGGTCAGGCCCGTCCAATGAGGGGCATAAAAGCTGAGTACGACGAGTATCCGCATAGGTGCATTCTACAGACAAACGCCGTTGGCAGGTGCCAACGGCGTTGGGATAGCGAACATGACTAGGCGACGGGTGGCGTGACTTTTCGATTCTGCCAGCGTTTGCGGAGGTAGCGCACAAGGAAGAGCAGCGGCAACCAGATTGGCGTCCACACTACCACGCCGATGAGGAACGTGCCGATGCTTTGGGCGAAGTCGAGCAGACCACGCAGCGCCATTTTGGCATCCTCGAGGGGTTGCCACCCATCGGGATTGACAATGGGAGTAGTGGGAATGGGATGAATTTCAATCGTCAAGGATGAAAATGTTGCCCCCTGACGCAGGTATCGCATCCGGCCGGAGAGCTGTTCGATTTGTGATTGGACGTCGGTCAGCGCACTGTTGACGGCGACGGCTGCTTCGACGGTTTCGGCTTTTTTGAGGAGCTCGAGCAGTCGGTCACGGGCGGCTTCTTGGGCAATGAGCCGGCCTGACATGTCGATGTATTCTTCGGTGACATCGCTACCGGACATGCTGCGCGACCAGACTTTGTCGGCGAGTTTTTCGACCAGGGTGATGGTTGCATCGAGTTGCTCGCTAGGAATTTTGAGCGACATATAGATCACGGCATCGGCGTCAGTCCCATTGGTGGATGAGCTCAGCACGTATCCTTTGGCATCGCTGACCGCTTTGCGGATTTGTTGATCGGCAGCTGCAACATCGGCAACCTGAAAGACGAGCGCAGCGTCGCGGATGACGAGGCGTTGGCCCGGATTGAGCGGAGCGGTCGAGCCTGAACCAGCGACACCACCGTCCACCGGCGGGATGGATTTGTCGGCCATCGGCATTTCGGCAGTAATGGGCGCTCCCATCGGTGCACCGACTGAGGGTTCCACGTTAGAGGTTGCTTCACCGGATGTCTGGCTGGCAGTGCCACAGGCCATCAACAACAACAGGCTGATGGCGACAAGGATTTTCTTCATACTTCCTCCAAACACATTGTGCGTTGCGAAACGCCACGGACGAAGGGACTTACAAAATGACGCCACGAGGACAGCAAAAGTTCCATCCGCACATGTGCACGGACATCTGTATATAATAGACCAACGGAGGCAGTATGGCGACGCAAGCACTCTATCGGCGCTACCGATCACAAACATTCGACGAGCTCGTCGGTCAAGAACACATCGTCCGGACATTGCGTAATGCAATTGTCGACGGCCGAATAGGCCATGCCTACATCTTTACGGGGCCACGGGGCGTCGGCAAAACAACTGTTGCGCGCCTGTTGGCCAAGGCAGTCAACTGTCTGGCAGAACCTGCCGAACGACCCTGTGGAAGTTGTAGTATGTGCCTGTCGATTGCTGATGGCAGTGCCGTCGATGTCATCGAAATGGACGCCGCCTCGCATACCAGCGTCGACGACGCCCGCGAGATAATCGAACGCGTCCAGTTCCGTCCTGCCATCGGCCGCTACAAGGTCTACATCATCGATGAAGTACATATGCTGTCGACCGCGGCTTTCAACGCACTCCTCAAAACCCTCGAAGAACCACCCAACCACGCCATGTTCATCCTGGCGACGACCGAAATACATAAAGTCCCTGCGACGATTCTGTCACGCTGTCAGCGGTACACCTTCAATCGTCATAATGTCGGCGATACCGTGACCCACCTACGTGAGATTGCCATCCAAGAAGGCATCACCCTCGAGGAAGGTGCCGCAGAGGCAATTGCACGGGCAGCGACGGGGAGCATGCGTGATGCACTGAGTATCTTTGATCAGCTGATGTCCTACGGCGGTGGTGCAATTACGCTCCACCAAATCCAGGGCTTGTTAGGCGTCACTGCTGCCCAAGAAATCACCGCGTTGAGCGAAGCACTCCTCGGCGCAGATGTGGGGGCAGCTCTCGCTGTCGTCGCGCGTGTCTCCGAACAAGGTGCAGACATTCGTCAGTTCAGCCGCGATATTGTCAACCATTTACGGTTGGTGATGTTGGTCAAAGCCGACCCACAAGGCACCACCTTGGACGTTGCCGAAAGTGAAGCAGACAGCATACGGAGTCAAGCTGTTCGCGCCCAAATGGGTTCGTTGGTGGCGTGGTTGCGGCGTTTGAGCGAACTCGATTATGAATTGCGTACCAGCCCGTATGGTCAGCTCCCGCTCGAGCTTGCGGTTGTCGAGGCAATCGCTGCCCCACAGGCAGCAGCGTCCGCTCCCGTCGCGCTACCGCCTCGGACGTCAAGTCAGCCCAGTCCTGCACCACGAATCGAACCCGCTCGCCAAGAATCCGCACGGGCAGCAGAACCGCCACGGCCTGCCGCCACGGCTGTGCCTCAGCCTGATCCCGTCCCCATCGTATCACCACAGCCCGTTGTGCCAGCCCCGCGCGGTGCTGAAGAGCGGAGTGATCCGGCAGCACCGGTGCTCGGTGAACGCGTGCCTTTTGTTGATGTGACGGACCTGAGTGAGCGTTGGCCGGCGATTGTGCGCGACATCCGCGCCAAAAATCGGAACTTGGAAGCACTCATCAAGTCAGGAATCCATCCATTCGAAGTCACGGATGATACCGTCACATTCAAAACCGACACGGACTGGTTGTTGGCCAAGGTCCAGGAGCGCCAAAATCTGCTGCTCATCGAGCAGATACTCGAACGCCACACCGGCAAAACCTACCGCATACGCAGTGTTGCCGCGACCCAAAAGCGCGAAGTCACCAACGCAAAGCGCGAAATACTGCGTGATACCAGTAATATCCCCATCGTCAAAGCAGCCATGAACGTCTTTGATGCCGACGTCGTCGGCATCGAAACGCCAGAAAAGGAAGATTAAGATGAATCCACGACAGATGCAACAGATGGCCATGAAGATGCAACAGCAGATGGCCAAGATCCAAGACGAACTCAAAGTCACCGAAGTGATTGGCAGCGCAGGCAGCTATGTCAGCGTCACCGCCAACGGCCAAGGCGACATTTTGGCAGTCAAAATTGACCCACAAATCGTCGACCCAAATGATATCGATACCCTGCAAGATTTGGTCCTCACGGCGGTCCAAGATGCCGCCACCAAAGCCAAAGCGTTGTCCGAATCCCGCATGGGCGCGCTGACCGGCGGCATGAAGATTCCAGGACTGTTCTAGTCCATGAGCGAGTCTTCTCTGCTGCTCGAACCCGTCGCCCGACTCATCGAGGAACTCGGTCGGTTGCCAGGGATTGGTCCAAAAAGTGCGTCACGATTGGCGTTTTTCTTTTTGCGCGCGCCAGAATCGAAAGTCGCACTGCTTGCCGAAGCATTACTTGCGGTCAAACAGCAGGTACGTCAGTGTGTCCGCTGTCACTACATCAGCGACCAAGAGTTTTGTGCGGTGTGTCGTAACCCGGTACGCCAAACCGGCACCATCTGTGTGGTCGAGGATCCGCTCGATGCGCTGGCAATCGAGCGCACGGGGAGCTTCAAAGGGAGTTACCACGTCTTGCATGGGCGCATTGCACCTTTAGAGGGCATGGGTCGCGAAGACATCTTTTTTGATGATTTGTTGGAACGCATTACTGCAGAATCGATACGCGAAGTCATCGTGGCAACCAATCCCAACCTCGAGGGTGAAGCGACTGCTGCATACCTCCAGCGCGAACTCAGCCCACTCGGCACCCGGGTTACGCGGTTAGCACGGGGGTTACCGACTGGTGGGGATTTGGAATGGGCGGATACACACACCCTCACGTCGGCACTCGAAGGTCGCCGCGAGCTCTTCTAGCCGCAGGCGTGCGACACAAAATCACCCCCTGCTGGTTTCCCAGCGGGGGGTTTGTCGTGCGGTCGGTCTACGACTCTTTGATATTGGCCAGGTCAGGGACCGCAGAAATCCAGATTTGGCCAGCAGTGAATTGCACCTCGGTGCCGTCGGCGTTAAAGAAGAGTAATGGTGCTTCGGCCGCTTTCTTTTCCCAAGTAATATCGGCACGGAGCCCGTCGTGATAGAACACTGCTTTGCCAGAGCCAATCACCTTTTGGTCGATACGTGATTTGGGGTCGCCTTCGATGGGTGCTTCTTCGACCTGCATAACAACCACGTTCTGAGTGGTCAACTGTGACTTTGAGACATCGTCGAGTGCCGCTTTGCCGTAGCGGGTGCGGGCGTAGAGATTGGTCGTAGCGTCGTAATACCAGCCCACCGGTTGGTCATCGTAGAGAAAAAAATAGTCTATCGAGGCATTGGGGCCGCGTTTTTCGACGGGAAGCGGAAGTGCGTATTGATAGCCGACGTCGGTGCGGGTTGGAGTCAGTTTCTCAGTTTCGGCATATTGACGAAGAATTGCGCCGTTGGTGTAGAGGTTGTGAGGGGCGAAGCGCGCATCGGTTTCGACGCGATAAAAGTAGACCGACGTGGTGTCACGCAGGGCGTCGGTGTTGACGATTTCGGTCGTGCTTTCGGCCAATTCGAGACCCGCAGGTGATCCGCCTGCATGACAATAGATGGCACCCATACCCATGGCCCACTGCACAAAATAGTGACGGGCACTGCGTACCGGTCCGAGTTGCCGGTCGTCTTTTGCCAATTCAGGCGGGAAGACGGCCATGAAGCGGGTGATACCGTATTCTGCGAGGGCCTCATAGACAATCGAGGCACGATTCAACCCAGACTGCGGGTAAGCATCGGGATGGTTGTCGATCATCATCACAAACGGCCTACCGGTGACCTGACCACGGACCAATGGTACCACCGTCAAATCTTCGGGCATGGTGATGGGGGTCCCGGTTGGTACGCTGGTGGGTTCTGCGATTGTTGTCGGCATACCCATTGGCGTCGGGGTGGCGGGGTCGAGCGGGGCGGTGGGCACTGGTGTTGCTATACCCATGACTGAAGAAACACAGCCGGTAAGGAGGAGAGCAATTAGGCTACTCAAGAACGCAATTTTGGGTGAAGCACGGTACATATACCAGACTCCTGTGTATTCTCATTTTTTGCATTGTAACAGTCAAACCACCGCGTCTATATGATAGGATACTGAAGACTCCGTTATGTAAAAACCATGTGATCCATCACGTGAAAAGGATATCTTGATGCGCTTTCACCGGGTCCGCATGCACGACGTCGAAGACCCACACTATCGTGCATATATCGCCGCACTGATGGCAACCAAAACGAATCACAAAGCAATCAGACCGGCGAGCAATCGGTCGATATTCGGTTCTGAGACAGAAGCCGTGCTCCGTGACTGGCTGACACAATTCCACCCGCTATCGGCCAAACGGTATGTCGAATATGACGAACGGTCCGGCACACAACTGATACGCAAGTATCGTGAACTCGATGCGGTGTATCATCCTAATCCCACCCACATCCACATCTACGAAATCAAAGCAAGTGGGCAGTTGCGGAGTATCACTCGTGGGTTACGGCAACTCAACGAAACACGGACGATTCTCACACGTATCATTCCGCATGTCTCCTGCACCCTGCTGCTCGTCGATACGGGGATTATCACTCCCGAGGAACGGGATATGTTGATGGCATCCGCCGATGCCCCAATTCATCCTCCAGGCACGATTGCCGAGTATCAACGTGAACACCCCGAATTACCGTTCCATCCACATACGGCCTATCGTCCCCATCTCGACGAACCGACCGCAGTGGTGACATTTGCAATCGCAGACATTGTATCCATGGCGGGTGCAGATGCAGCAACGTTGCACCTCGATTGGAGTGACGAACTCGAGGATCCCAGCGACGTGGACCACGAGCCACCACCGGAGACGACGTATTCTTCACACGATGATGCCGCCGAAGCAGATGCAGAATCGCCCTTCGCGGCAGCATTGCGGAAAGCCAATGAACGCCCATCCAAACGCTAGTGAGTCAGGCCGTCGATGCGTGGTTTTTGCCAGCCCATGACGGCATCAATCCAGAGCGCAGCGCTCACCCAGGCAATAAATGCGACGACCAGGAGCACCAATAGCCTCCCGGCAGCGCCTTTGCGCCACAGTGGTGCGATGCACCAGCCGAGTGCGACTGCAACCAGCGGCGCACCGGTATACAGGTAGCGAACTTGTGCACGAGTGGCTAATTCGACCCCGAAGAACACCACCACGACCGAAATCCATGGAATGGTCAAGCGTGGTAATTGCCACAGCAGAATGACCAGGACGATAGATGCTACAAGCAACGGCAACGGTGCCAACCCGACCGTAAATGCGACGAGCATTTGTTGCAAAATATCGTGGCTCGTAGGCTGAACGATAGGAGATCCACTCGCACCCAGCCTCCCGAGAAACGTCCAATAGAGTGGCAACACTGCCACTCCTGCCATCAACGCAGGGAGGCTCCGCAACCACCACGGCCGTGTGAATCGATCGGGTTCTGCCAGGCGAATAGCAAGATACCAGACCACGGCAA
The DNA here is from genome assembly GCA_947474225.1 of Roseiflexaceae bacterium. GTDB lineage: Bacteria > Chloroflexota > Chloroflexia > Chloroflexales > Roseiflexaceae > UBA965. Next base: position 64,116 of record CANJHS010000007.1, read on the forward strand.
TGAATGTTTCGCCGATGTGCGTCAAGGCAACCACTGCGAGGAGCAACCCGGCCAGCCAAGCGGAACGGTTGGTGCGCCGGATGGTCAGATAGGCAATCCCAAAGGTCAGCAGGTGCGCACAAATCTGCTGCATAAAAGACCAGTAGAGCACACTCGTCGATAACGGCATGCACAACACGACGAGTGCAGCAATCAGCGCAGTGCGCGCTGCAACCTGGAGTCGACGCAACATCAACCAGACCAAGAGTGCGATGGATGTTTCGGCGCAGACAATCATCAAATGCATCGCCAAATGGGTACCCAGTAACCCGGCAAGTGCATCAGCAGTCCGATAGAAAAGCGGCAAAATAATCGATTCACGCCTGCCAAATTCATATGGATGTGCGGCCAACGTCCATATTCCCGTGCGGAAATCGCTCAAACGGCGTAGATGAATCTCATAATCATGCCCTGCAAAGCCCGGTCCACTGATTCCCCACAGCCGCAGCGCCAACATACTCGCCCAACCGGTGAGCAACGCCATCGGAAGCCAGCGACGCAACACCCAAACGGAAACAGGTACCAACAGCACAATGCGAGCGTAGTCGCGTATCCACAAACCCGTTGCGCGCGGGCTGATGAGCTGCAGACAAACAACCGCAGCAATCATGGCGAGACTCGCCACCAAAACGCCGCGCCAGCCCCACCCGAGCATCCATGCACTGCACGCCAGCATCAGCATACAAAAGACTATCGTCGCGAGTGAGAAGGGATGAGGAATCGCTCGCCCTCCATTGACCAGACTCACGGTCACGACGCGTACTCCCAACTGCCGCAGTTCGTGCGGGTCGGCAAAAGTCCCCGTCTCGAGGTGCAACGTTTGGACTCCGTCCCAAGATGGTGGCTTGGCCAAAAACGCATAGCGGCGTTGATCAGCGTGTTGAACCGTGAGTGTATCGAGGGAGAGCAGCGTCTGTTGCGGCGAGCCTGCAACGGTGACGTACCAGATTGCTATGGTATTCGTCGAAAGGTCAATATCTCGGATTTCGGCAGCACCGGAGGTCCAACGATAAGTTGTACCGTCAGTTGCGACTTCAGGCGCATAAAAGCCTTTGAGAAAGGGCGACACCGCGATGTCCGCCATGCGGAATTGTGTGATTCTTGGGGGTGGACTCGCTAGCGCGAGAATGCAGAGCACAATCAAACAAGCCCAGATAATGGGCAGCAGCAGCCGCATATTTTTCTGTTCTTTTACCTTCACCCGATTACATACTCACTTTTGTGCTATTCCTCTATGGGACGTCTGCATAGCCGGTCATTTCGAGGTATCCGTTGCCATCAATAGGACGCTCATTTTGTAGGGCTGAGACGCGCACGGCACCTTCCCAATAGCGGACTGTAACCGGTAATTCCTGATCTGCGATCGAAGGGGTCACCGTCAGCGTCAGGGAGAGCGGTTTGATGGTTATCTGCCATGCAGCGGGGTACCGCGCCTGCGTATGCGGGCTGAGCCATGTGCCCTGCGGAGTCCAGCTGATATCATTTGCGTGTAGCCGTGTCACTATCCCCGTGGAAGCACGTACCGTCCCGCCACTGTACGCATCGACCATCCCATCCCGATTACGCAAACGATACAACATTATATCGCTGCCATCATTCAGATGCAGTGCGAACCAGTCCCAGCCTACTTGGTCAGGACCAAGGGCACTGGTACTCCATTCGCGGTCCATCCAACTCGTCCCCGTCACCGCAACCGCTGTATCGCCGAGGCGAATGGTACCGGTAGTCGCCATCCGTGGTATCGAATAATAATACGACGCATTCCCCGGCTGTGCTGACTTCTGTGAAAGCCCGCGATCGCCCTGTAGGACGACGGGGCCCGTCGCATCGAGGGTGATATCGAGCGTTATATCACCTTCTTTTGCAGTGATATGCATCTGCGAGCCGGTGGCATCGGGACTAGCTACCACCCAATCGTCGAGCCACACGCGGAACGGTTCTGCTTGTGCACCAGCCAAACCGAGCGCTCCACGATCGAAGCGTTCATGCGCGACGAACCGCTGTTTGCTGACATCTGTCACCGCCAGATGTGCCATGTACACGGCATCAGTACGCCATTTTGAGCCACTGTGAGGCACACCACTGCGGGGGAGTCCGGTGCGAAACACCGTGAATTGATACCCGTATTCGTTCCTACTCGCGTCGGCGAGGTTACCCGTGTAATACCACCACTCGACCGCATAGTCAGGATGGGGGCCGTGATCACGCGGGAACACAAACGGACGAACCTCCTCGGCACGCAGGTACCCCGTCGTATCAACGCGTGCCATGCCAGCAGCAACGGAGACGCGAGCACCGGTCGCGACATCCACTGCTGGCGCGCTGCTACAGCCAGTAAGTGCAACTGCCACGCTACACCAGAGTATGCCCAAAAATCCCACGAGCGTGGTGTGCGGATGGCGAGTATGCATACTATTCCTCTCGCAACGCGACTGCTGGGGACACACGGGCAATGCGCCAGGCGGGATAGATGCCCGCCAACACCGCCGCCACAATTGCGGTTATCCCTGCTTGCACATAGATGTGTGGCTGCAAAGCGAACTGCAACGTCCAGCCGAACGAAATACGATTAATCACATAGATGAGTGCCAAGGCCATCGCAGTCCCGACCGGCACAGCCACAAGGCCAGCCACCGCCCCCATCAGACTGGTCTCGGTCAAAATCAATTGCCATAATTGCCGCGGATCAAGGCCCAGTGCCCGTAGCATGCCAAACTCGCGCATGCGCTCGAGCTGCATTGCCGTCAATGCCGCCAAAATACCCACAAACGCCACAATGGTCGCCAATAGCTGCAGGACGTTGGTAATCGCAAAGGTTCTATCGAGCACTTCCACCGAGGTCGCCCGCAATGACGCATTGGAGCGCACCATTAACGCCATATCGGGAAACACATCGCGCACCGCTGTCACGAACTGCTCGGGATCGACTCCGGGGCGCACAAAAATTCCCAATGAGGTAACTGCGTCATCGGCATACCAGCTCGCATAGCGTTCGAGTGGCAACATGACCACCCCCAGCTCGGTTCCATAATCGTAGAAAATTCCGGCAATCGGCACCCGACGGTCGCCAGTAGTCGTCTGCAGCACAAAGGTATCGCCCACATGTAGATTGCGTTTGAGTGCCAGTGGCTCTGAGATGATAATCGCATCACGGGCAAATGCGGGCCAGATGACGGCGGGATCTCCTTCGGCCCAGAGGAATGTCTCGTAGTCTGCAGGGGTCACCTCGAGGGCAATCTGCAGCACCGGTGTCCGTTCGGTGGGCAACATCGTGCTCCGGTAACGACGGACACGCGCCACACCAGGGAGCAACGCGATGCGCTCGGCCACACCGGACGGCAAGGGTGTATCGAGCCGATTTGCGTTCATCGATGGTGCCGATACAAAGACATCTGCCCGAATGGTAGTCGTCAACCAGTCGACGACGGTTACCCGGAAGCTGGCTACCATCAATCCGACGGCAATCGTCACCGCTACCGCAATCATCAATGCGGCGATTGCCACCCCGGTTCGACTCAGTGAGGTAATCACATCACGCACCGCCATGCCTGCAATCAACCCAAAAAAGCGCACGGCAATAGGTCGCAATGCCTGCATCAGGACCACAGTCGTCCATGGCGTCACCATCGCAGCCCCGATGGTGAGGAATAACAACCCCGCATAGCTGAACCAAATCGATGGTCCTTGCCACATCACCACCCCACCGACAACCATCCCCGTCAACCCGAGCAACGCCAGAATCGGTACAATCCGCATCATCTGCTCTTCATACGACGAGCGCCGCAAGACGGTCCGTGGTGGCGTTCGTGCTGCCTCGATAGTGGGGATAGCAAGTGCCACGAACGAAGCCACAAGACCCAGGACCTGCCCTTTGAGAATCGGTACCCAACTGACTTGAATCTGAGTCACCGTAACGACAAAGTATATGTCGTTGATCGTCCGTGCGACCAATCCCAATAACAACTGGGCCAGTCCAATCCCCAAGCCAATCCCCACCAGCGTGCCAATTATGCCAATGACGCTGCCTTCGACCAGCATCAAACCCGCAACTTCGCGCTGCGAAACCCCGAGGCAGCGTAACGTGCCCAACAGCTGCCGGCGTTGCACGACTGAGAAGGTCATGGTGTTGTAGATCAGGAACATCCCAACAACCATTGCCAACAGACTGAGGGCATTAAGATTAATCTCGAACGATGCCGTCATCTCTGTCGTACTCTGGGCACGTTGCGTGGGGGTCGTCATGCGAATCCCCGCTGGCAGAAACGCCTGCACCCGCGCTCTTTCGGCATCTGTAGCCAAGAGCAAATCGATATGATCGATGAAACCAGGGCGCTGCAGCATTTCTTGGGCGCTCGCAATGTCGGTCAACACCACATCGTCGAGCAACGCAGCAGAGGCAGTCTTGTCGGGAGTCAACACTGCCACGACATGCATCTGAGATGGCCGACCAGCGATACGCACCGCGAGTGTGTCACCGGGCGTGACACCCAATGCCGCGGCGGTTTTGGCACCCAAAATAACACTGTCTCGCATCGTCAAGAGTGATGCCATACCATTGGTCAATGGCGTACCGGCGGCGCTCATCTCGGGTCGGAACATGACCTCGCTGAATGGATCGATGCCCAGAATCGTCAACGTGCGCGTCGGCCGCTGCGTCGTCACCGCATAGCCCTCGATGAGCGGTGCACTGGTGCGGACGCCTGCCTGTGTGCGCAAACGAACAAAAAATTCCTCGGGAATTCCCGGGGGGCCGCCGATGAGTTGCTGGGTTGCCTTGCCTGTAATCGACTGCGTCGAAGTGAGGAACGCCCTGCGCGCGCTTTCGTTCGCGATGTCGATGGCGATGACCACTGCCACTCCCATCGCCACACCTATGATAGCCAGCATTGCCTGCCACGGGCGTCGCAACGGCCAACGCAGAGTACTCTTCCACACTACGGGGATCACAGCAGCGTCCCGGCGTCGTCGGCGATCAAATGGCCTGCCTGGATACGCACCACCCGATCGGCACTCGCCGCGACCTCACGACTGTGCGTCACCATCAGCAGAGCATGCCCCCGTTGGCGCGTCAATTCAGTTAATAACTGGAGGATAACTGCACCGGTATCACTGTCGAGGTTCCCCGTCGGCTCATCAGCCAACAGCAACGGCGGTTCGTGTACCAATGCCCGAGCCACGGCGACGCGCTGTTGTTCACCGCCAGACAATCGGTCCGGCGCGGTGCCCGCACGATCAGCCAAGCCGACGTCAGCCAACAATGCCAGCGCACGGTCACGGGCAATCTTGCCTACAATCCCATTCAACTCGAGCGGCAGCAAGACATTTTCGAGCACTGATAAGGTGGGAACAAGATTGAAAAATTGAAAAACGAACCCTATCGAGGTACGCCGAAAATGTGTCCGGGCAGTCTCGTCGAGTGCATTGAGATCGTGGCCACCCACCAGTACCGAGCCAGCATCCGCACCGTCGATGCCACTGATGATGTTGAGCAGAGAACTTTTGCCTGAGCCACTTTTGCCCACCAAAGCCACCCGTTCACCGGCATGGACGTACATGTCCACGCCGTGGAGCACATGCCGCCGTTGCGCACCTTCGTCGTACCATTTCTCGACTGCAGTCAACGATACAATGGGGAGCATGCAAGCCTCTCGTCCATAAGAAGTATGAATCAGCATACCATGTTGAGAAAAAAATCACATGAAAAAGCGATGAACAGTGCGGCTTATGCGCACTGTTCATCGCTTCGGAACCCGTTGCTTACCGCACTACTGCACCTGCAGGTGGAACTACTCCTGGGCCGTACATCACATAATCGTACCAGCGCGCATAACTCGTCAGGAAGTCATCGCTGTACATCGGCGTGCCATCCGCTGCGACGACCGTGCGCTGATAGCTCACATGCATACCACCGCGACCATAGACCAACTGACTCTTGGTGCCGGCCTTCATGGTGGCATCGTACTGCCAGACAGGTGCGGATGGCTGCGTCACAGCGGTAATAAACGGTCCTTCGAAATGTACCTGCCGACCATCGGGGATACCCCATAACTCAATTGTTAGTCGCAACTCATCGGGCTGATTTCGGACCACGATCATCAGCGGACCGGCGCTGTTGTTCCTGAAGCGAAAGTCGGTCGTCGGCTCCATCACAGTCGCATCAAAACCGACAATATCTTCGTAGGTCGATACCACGTAGGTGTGCGGTATACGCTGTGTAATGAGGAATCCGCCATTCGCCGCACTGCGAAAAACTGTCGTCGATACCTGACAAATCCCCCCCGCGAACACCTTAGACAGCTGCCCACCGATAATCCCATACCCCTCGACAAAATCTGTGTCTGTGAAGTTACTATTCGCCAAGAACGAGAATTCTTCTCCTGCTGGAATCACCACCCCGTCGATCATTGCCGCTCCCTTGGCGATGTTCGTCCGTTTTGCAAAACCCGCACCCTTGTAAGTCGTCGTCGCTGTCGCAACACGTTCTATGCCAGGCATTGGATTTGTGTAGTTTTGTAAGTGTGGCGTACGCGCGACATATTCACTGCCAAGGTTGGCGAGTCGCACGACCGGCGCGTTGCCATCGAGCTGCTCTTCAAAACGTGCCCGCTCAAAGTATTGGACTTTGACCGTAACGCCATTCCGGATCGTATAAAACTGCTCACTCAACGGATATCCAAACAAAGCGAGGGCACCATGCTTCTTCCAAAATGTCTCAAAGTTACTGCTGATGGTATGTTGGGTGACAGCAAAATACGTCCCGCCGCTCACCGAGCCCGTGGCAAATGCCGGACCGCGCTCCTTGGGATCAATCGCCTCTATAGCCAATGCGCCCAACCGGCTCAACATCACCGCCGCCTGTTCGTTATGCCCAAAAGGCACTTCAAAACGCGCCTTCTCGAAGTACTGTACGCGCAAACCGCCATCGGTGATAATCGGAGTGATTGGATTCCCGAAGACTTCATACCCGCCATTTTGTTCATAGAACAATCGGAAAGTACCATGCAGATACTGCCCAGTTTCACCAATATAGAGGACGCCACCCGTCGCAGCAGTGCCGTCGTTCGCTGCATGGGTACGCGGGAGTTGACGTGGATTTGCCGTCGCAGCCGTCAATCCCAGTATTGCAATAATCAACATCAATAGTTTTTTCATAAGATTCCTCTGCAGAATCCAAAGCCTGCATACAATTGATGGACACGCACACTCGTGCGTCGCATCGCGTGTTTTCGTTCTTACCTCGGGGCCGCGCTAGTTTTCACAGTATTCTTGGACCTCACCGTTGTAGCTAGAATAACACGTCACGCTAACTATACCAAATATAATTCTTGGCAGTATAACTTTAAGCCATTATTCTCTTGATAGTCAGTATCTCACAAACATGACCATATGATATAAATAAATTAATGTATATCAAGAAATAACAAAAAATTCAAACTATCATATGCCTGCACGTACTCCATGCATAGGCTTTTTTGGGAGTAAAATAACTATCACTTCACACAACAGAACACAGAGGACACTATGACCAAGCCACTTATCGGCATGACATCCGGTCAGACCAACACCAGCGAATGGTCCCCGTTGTTGGTCGGAGTACGACGATCGTACATCGACGCCATTGTTGCAGCAGGCGGCATCCCCATGCTGTTGCCGCCCGTAGACGCAGCACACAGTGACATCCTCGATGCCTACTTTGACCATGTCGACGGGATTCTCATCCCCGGTGGCGGTGACATCCAGCCACATCTCTATGGGGCGGACAAGCACCCCAAAACCGACAACATCGACGCGCTGCGCGACGACACCGAACTCTACCTGGCACGCAAAGCTGTCGCGAGTGGCAAGCCATTGTTGGGTATTTGTCGTGGGCTGCAAGTTATTAATGTGGCACTCGGCGGTACACTCATCCAAGATTTGCCTGACGAAGTCGGCGGCGATTTGGCTCATAACGAATCAGCAACGCGCGAAGATTGGACCCACATGGCACACACCGTGCGCCTCGAGGCAGACTCGCAATTGCGCAGCTTGCTACAGACCGACACGATTGCCGTTAATTCGCTGCATCATCAAGCCATCGGCACTGTTGGCAAGGGTGTCCGCCCAGTAGCCTGGACCCATGACGGCGTTATTGAGGCAATCGAAGGCACCGGCCCGAACTTCATGGTGGCGGTCCAATGTCATCCCGAGACATTGCGCGGCGCGGCCGACCCCCGTTGGCAAGCCATGTTCGACCGCTTTGTGCAACGTTGCTGCGAAGCGCGTTCCGTCATCGCATAGAAAGTCGACGTAATGGAGCCTTCGTACATATCACTTCCCGCATTCCGCATCATTGGAATGCACCTGCGCGCGACCCCCATGACACCAGAAATTCCCGCCTTGTGGGATACATTCCAGCCCTACCTGGATACTATCCCAACGATTCGTCCAAACGTCAGCTATGGCGTCCAACAAAATATGGACTCGGTCGCTATGACGTTTGACTACTGGTGTGGCCTCGAAGTCGCTGCCACAACGGCAGTTCCGGCAGGCTTGGTCGAGAAAATCATCCCTGCCCAAGAATACGCCGTATTTCCTTGTACTCTCAACTCCATCGGCGAGACATTCGGCTACATCTTTGATACCTGGCTCAAAGCATCCGGCTACACCATGACCAGTGGCCCATACTACGAGCGCTATGGTGTAGAATTCGATGGCACACCCGAAGCACCGTTGGATATCTACATCCCGATTACGCTGCACGTATAACGACACACAGAAGGACTCATCAATGTCGAAGCGTCCCATCATTGGAATCCCCTGCACCCACTCCCACGACGAATGGGGTGGCCTGTCTCTCGGCAACTCGCAAACTTACATCCGCGCCATCGAACACGCTGGCGGCGTGCCGTTGTTGTTGCCCACCTCCGAAAATCGCGAAGTCCTCGACGGTCTCTACGGCGTTATTGACGGCCTACTGCTCGCCGGCGGCGTCGACATCCATCCCGATGCCTATGGTCATGCACCACATCCCAACCTCGGAGGCAACAATCTCGAGCAAGACAGTGCCGAAGTCTATTTGACCAAGCGTGCTGCAGCAGACGGCAAACCCATCCTGGGTATTTGTCGCGGGCACCAGATGCTCAATGTTGCGCTTGGTGGCACGTTGTTCCAAGATATCCCCGCCGAAATCGCCGGCAGTCTCGATCACTCATTCTCCGCCAAACAAAAAGACGGCAAAATCCTGGCGCATGACATCCAAATCGGCGAAGACAGTTGGCTGGCCGAAACCCTCGAACAGACCATCATCCAAACCAACAGCATGCACCACCAGTCGGTACGCGACGTGGCACCATCGATGCGTGTCGTCGGCACCACCGCTGACGGAGTCGTCGAGGTCATCGAATCGACCGGCACCAACTTCGCCATCGGCATCCAGTCGCACCCCGAGGAGCTCTGGAACACGACCGAGACGAAGTGGCAGAAGCTGTTTGATGCATACATCGCCGAGGTCCTCAAGCACTAGTTTTTCATCCATGCGCAGCGCCCTTCCGTGTACACGGGAGGGCGTTTTTCTCTGAAAAAGGGTCCACCGCATCGCCCCGCGCACAGGGATAACGGAGGCGTACGGCGAAAACGGGTCTGCACGGTTGCACGCACGTGCCGACAGCAGCTGCGCTTCCGTACGCCACGTGGCTGTGGATGGTCCTGCACGTGTGTACGAATTACATACTCGCCCCCATACCACAAACGTATGGGGGCTATCGGTCACTGTTCGTTGAGTTTCGCCAACACGGGCGAGAGTTCCTCTTGCGTCAGACCACCCTCGTAGCGCCCGACGATGACGCCGTTACTGTTGATGAGGAACAGCCATGGTTCGGACTGCAG
>CANJHS010000008.1 GCA_947474225.1 Roseiflexaceae bacterium
CGCACCGCCGAGTCGGTGGTGTTGACGCCCTGCCCGCCGTGACCGCCAGAGCGGAACACGTCGATGCGGAGATCATCTTGTTTGATGTCGATGACGTCTTCGTCGAGCTTGGGTAGCACAGCGATGGTAGCAGTCGATGTATGGATACGGCCGCGCGCTTCGGTAGCAGGTACGCGCTGGACGCGGTGCACGCCGCCTTCGTACTTGAGGCGGCTATAGGCGCCGTCGCCTTGGATTTCGACCGAGATTTCTTTGTAGCCGCCGATGCCGTTCTCAGAGGCATTGAGGAGTTCGACCTTCCAACCAACGCGTTCGGCGTAGCGCAGATACATGCGATAGAGATCTGCGGCAAAAAGAGCCGATTCGTCGCCGCCTTCACCTTGGCGCAGTTCCATGATGACCGAGCGTTCATCGTTGGGGTCTTTGGGCAGAAGCAGCAATTTGAGCGATGATTCGAGGTTTTCGCGTTCAGTGTTGAGCGTCGAAAGTTCTTCTTGGGCCATGGCGCGCAGATCAGGATCATCCGCCGAGGCGTTGAACATCTCTTGGGCATCAGCTATTTGTTGGACGACAGCGTTGTACCGTTGGAATGCAGTCACCACGGGCTCGAGGTCGCGTTGTTCACGGGCGACCTGTTGGAGTCGCGGCAAATCGGTCAAAACAGCCTGATCGGCCATTTGTTCAGTCAAATCTTCGTAGCGCTGGACGACGTTATTGAGCCGGTCAAACATGGCCACTCCCTCTTGTTGTATGGCTACCGCACGCAGCGCGAGGCGGTAGAAGCGATGGACGGCGAGTAGGGTGGGCTGCGTAGACCACACAACAATCCAAAGCCGCCCCGGTAGCTACCGGAACGGCTGGGGGAGTATCGAACAAGGACTAATGGCCGGTCTGAGCCATCTTCTTGCGGCGATTGCGTTCAGCGCGGCGACGCTTTTCTTTGCGTTGCTCACTCTTGGAGACAAATTGCATCTTCTCACGGTAGGTTTTGGTGATGCGCTCGGCCACGACAATCTTGTTGAAACGACGAAGCAACTGTTCGATGCTTTCCCCGTCACGGCGATCGATTTTCATGCGCGTAGGGTTTCCCCTTTCACCCCCCTCCCGAAAACTAGCAGAATTCTTTTTAGTATACGGAGGTAGCGGTACAAATGCAAATCCAATACCGCGGTGCTGTTGCACGCACATGAGGCACGTTCACGCAGAGGCGCAGAGTAACAGTGGCAATCAAGGCATCGACAGCAACCATCAGCGCATATGTTCTTGCGACACTCTGCACAACTGATAACTGATAACTGATAACTGATAACTGATAACTGATAACTGATAACTGATAACTGATAACTGATAACTGATTCCTTATCCTGCACGTGCTCCGTTTGGAACCGCAACCTCGGGCATGGCCAGCACGGGTTTGATCCCATCCGAAAAGCCGATGTCGAACAGCATCCCCTCCGACACTTCGCCGGCCATCTTTTTGGGCGCCAAGTTGACGATGAACAACGCCTGTTTGCCCACGAGTTCCTGCGGGTTGCTGCGCTCTTGTTTGATGCCGGCCAAGATATTCCGCGACATCGAGCCGAAGTTGACCACCAGCTTCATGAGTTTGTCGGATTTGGCCACCTCGAGGACCTGCTCGATGGTGCCGACGCGGATGTCGAGTTGGTCGATGATATCGAATGTCGTCACGGCTTTGATTGGTGCAACGTCCATGGTGTTCTCCCTGTATAAATGATGACGCTTGGTGTTCGGAACTACAAATCGGTATCAGGCACGAATGAGCCCCACGCGGCGCAACAACGGCAGCATATGCAATGCATCCCAACGCGCCAACGGCTGGTCGGGATGATGTGAATCCGAACCGCCGCTGATGAGCAAGCCGTGTGTTTGCGCCTGCGCGAGATAAAAATCCACCTGCGCAGCACTATGGGCGGGATAAAACACTTCGATGCCGTCAATGCCCGCTGCAACGAATGTACTGATATCAGCTGCGTCAGCAGGGATTGCATAGACGCCTTTGGAACGACCAGGATGGGCAATCAATGCCACACCGCCAGCCTCGTGTGCGGCAGCGATGACCTCGGGTACCGATGGCGGATTATATGAGCCGACACGCGCCAGCAAAAATCGCATTCCTGCCGCTTCGTCGTCACCGTCGACACGACCAGGCAGATCGTTGTGCGCTGCCAGGGCTGTCGCTACCTCGGCGACATTGGTGTGGCGTGACGAATCCTGCACGAATACCGGCAATCGCCACCCCTCGGCGGGTAATTGCTGGATAAGCACGGTGGCATCAGCTGCATTGCGCGCATCGACTGATTGACACAATGCGAGGACCGCGGGGTGCAGCGGGTCGATGCCGTACATGAGGGTATGCCAGAGTTTGCCGTTGTGCGCGCTGTCGACCTCGCACCCCGTCACAAAGCCCAGACCCGCTTGGTCGGCAGCAGCGCGCATGGCGACAACCCCGGCGGTGGTGTTGTGATCCGTGATGGAAAACACCGCGACACCAGCGATTTTGAGCGCGAGGATGAGTGTGCCGGGCCGCCAGCTTGAATGATGGGGGAGCGCGTCGGAGTGTATCTGCAGGTCCGCGAGCATGGTTCGTTCCTTCTCTGCGCACGCTGCTTTTCTACAACGCGAAGTGGCGCATCAATTCCTCGTAATCCTGCACAATCACATCGGGCTTGGCTACAGCCAGTTCTGCTGCGGTATGGGTCGTGGCGATGGCGACGGTGTACATGCCAGAATCACGGACCGATTGCAACCCGGCAAAGCTATCTTCGATGCCGATACACTGCTGCGGCGCATGACCCAAACGACGGGCTGCCTCGATAAAAATATCCGGTGCTGGTTTGCCGTGCTTGACCTCGGCACCGAGGGTGATTGCACCGAAGTAGTTGGGGAGTTGCAGGCGATCCAACGTCGGTCCGACATTGCCGTGTGGCGCCGAGGTGGCAATCGCCGAGCCCAACCCGTGCGTATCCATCTGCTTCAGAAATGCGTGCAACCCTTTGACCGGATGCACGTGGTGCATCAGGGTACGGTAGAGCGATTCTTTTTCGTCGGCATAGGCGAGCAGTTCTGCCTCGGACAATTGGCGACCGAACAGGATGGGGAAAATCTCGCTGTTGCGCTTCCCCGAAAGGCCTGCAATTGTTGCTTCGTCGGGCGTTGCGATGCGATATTTGTCACGAAAAATAGTAAAGGCTTCTTCGTGGAGATGCATATTGGGCGTCAGCGTGCCGTCCATGTCGAAGACAACGGCTTTGTAGTCTGAGAGTCGTGGCATAGGGGGACCTCCATGTGTGAGCGCTACGCTCATTTGAGATGCGGGGCGACGGTAATGAGTTCGTCGAGGCGGAGCGATAGCACGCGTGAGGCACTATCGTCACCCATCGATACACCATAGATAGAATCTGCAATCTCGATGGTGCCACGGTTATGCGTCACCACCACGAATTGTGACGTCGAGCGTAAGTCATCCAAGGCAGCCCTGAAGCGTGCCACATTGGCTTCATCGAGTGCTGCATCGACTTCGTCGAGCACACAAAACGGCGTCGGCTTGACTTTGAGAATGGCAAACAAGAGTGCCGCAGCGGTCAACGACCGTTCGCCTCCCGACAACAACGACAAATTCTGCTGGCGCTTGCCCGGCGGGCGGGCGTTTATCTCGATGCCGATGTCGTCGAGTGCACCGCCATCGCCCGTCTTGGTGAGTTCGAGGCTGGCACTGCCGCCGCCAAACATAATCTGGAAGGTCTGTGTGAACTCGCGTGCGACAGCACCAAAGGTTAGTTCGAAGTTCGCACGCATCGTCGCGTCGAGCTCTTTGATCAGCTCATTCAGACTGCCAGCGGCAGAGCGGAGGTCGGCGACCTGCGTATTCATGAAGGTATAGCGCTCGTTTGCTTCGTCGAATTCCTCCAGCGCGAGAGGATTGACGGGGCCGAGACGCTGGAGTTGATTGCGGTAGGTGGTCAACTGCTGGTTGAGCGTGGTCTCGTCGCCTTCGATGGGCTCGGCCGTATGACTGAGCACACCCATGTCGTACCCCTCGCTGGTGGCGCGTTCGTGCAAGACCGAGATACGGTCGTTGGCGCGTTCGAGGGTCAAAGAAGCCCGACTAGCGTCAGACTCGGCTGCGCGGAGCGCCGTCATCAGCTGTTGTTCGGCGCCTTCTTGTTCGGGCAATAATGCTTCGGCCGCTTTGAGTTCGGCTTCGAGCGGGGTAATCCGCGTCTGGATAGCAGCTATTTCGGCCTGGACCGTGACCAATTCGTGCTCGTACCCCTCGGTCTCACGCGTTATTTTGATGGCTTCGCCGGCGAGTTCATCGGTGCGTGCTTGCCGTTGGCTCATGGTGTGCAGGAGGGCTGCCCGCCGTTGTTCGGCGGCCTGGATGGTCGCCATGGTAGCCCGGACGTGGCCTTCGGCATCGGTCAACTGTTGTTGCACAGCTGCACGTTGATCGTCCTCGGCATAACTCTGTTCGATGAGGGTTTGTTCGGCGCGGTATGCTTCATCCAACGCCGTGCGCTGGATTTGTTGTTGTGCCGACAAATCGAGGAGTTCTTGATTGAGTTGGGCAATTTGGGCACTCGAGTCGGCTTGACGTTGGCCTGCCTGCGAGGCTTGCTGGCTGACCAACGCGACATCTGCCTCAGCCTTGTTGTAGGCACGCAGCGCCCCTTCACGTGCCTGGGCAGCCTGTTGCACCGCGACTTGGTCGTCTTGGCGGGCAAGTTCGTGTTGTTGGAGGCGTTGTTCGAGCTGCTGGATGGTCGTCCCGGCGCGGGCCACCACTACCGTCAGCCGATCGACGTCGGCTTTTGCTTTGTCGACTTCGATGGGCAGCTCGCGTAGGTTGCGCTCTCGCTGGAGAGTCCCGCCGTCGCGCACTTGTGCGCCACCGGTTAATGAACCACCGCTACTAACCTGTTCACCACCAGTGGTGACGATCTGCCAGCCACTGCCGATACGCTTTATTTCTGCCCGGGCAACATCCAAGGTATCGACGATGAGCGTCCGACCAAGCAAATAGTCCAAAATGATGCGGTATTTGGCAGGAATGTCGACCAACTGTGATGCCACCCCGAGGACCCCGGGCGCATGCGACGGTGCGCGCGTCTCGCCACTCTGGCGAATCGTGTCGAGTGGCAGGAACGTGGCACGACCTTGGTTATTCTTTTTGAGGGCGGCAATTGCCGCCTCGGCATCGTCCCACCGGTCGGCCACGATGTGTTGCAGGCGCGCGCCGAGGGAGGTCTCGATGGCGAGTTCGAGGTGTTGCGGGGCGGTAATGAGCGAAGACACCAGCGCAAAGTCACGATTCGTACGCTCGGCGTAGTCCATCGCTGCTTTGACACCCTGGGCGACACCACCATGGCTACGCACAATTTGGAGGAGTGCCTGGTAGCGCGAGTCGACCTGATTATGGGTCCGCCGTGCGTCGGTCAAGGCTTCTTCGTTGACCCCACGTTCGGCACGCAAGACGTCAATCTCGGTGCGCAACGTCGTGATGGTCTGTTCGCGCTCTGCGGCACGTGTCTGCGCCGTTGTGTAGCCCTGGGTAGTCTCTTCGACATGCAGTTGCTGTGCACGGAGCGCCTGTTGGGCTTGTTCTACGAGCGCGGATTCGTTTTGTTGTGACGAATCGAGTTGCGACAAGAGTTCTTGGAGGCGTTCGAGCTGACGCTGCCGCTCGCGGATAGCCCCAGCAGTCGCCGCCTCGGCTCGTTGTGCCGCATCGACAGTCGTGCGCAATGCGCGCCGGCGTTCGTTGTAGCTGACGCGGCCGCGGTCGAGTTCGTCGATGGTCGCCTGATGCGCCGCACGGGCGTCGGTCTGTTGGCCGACGGTGACCTGCAACGCGACGACTTCGGCTTCGACCGCGGCCTGTTGCGATTCTGCATCACGCACCGTCTGTTCGTATTCGATACCGCGTTGCTGGACCGCCTTGATGCGCTCGGCGGCCACGGCGATGGAGCGTTGCAATCCTTCTGCACGGGTATGCAACCGGCTCCCCTCGCCATATATGGTGCCGATGTGTTCACGCAGTTCACGAATCTGGGTCCGTGCGGCCCCGATGCGTTCGTTCAAGGCATCGCGTTGTGCTTGCACGTTGGCGAGCATCTGTTGTGCCGTGGCCGCATCGTGTGTGGCAGTGCCTAATGAGGTATTGGCGATAACGTCTTGGAGCCGCAAGAGTTTGATTTGGGTCGTATCGAGTTCGTGCTTGATGTCACGGTACTGTTTCGCTGCACCGGCCTGGCGCTTGAGGCTGCGGATGCGTGGTTCGAGTTCGACCAACACGTCTTCGCAGCGACTGACATTTGTGTCGGTCTCACGGAGGCGTTTCATCGCATCATTGCGGCGCTGTTCATGCACCGAAATATCAGCAGCGTCTTCGAACAAGCGCCGCCGTTCTTCGGGGCGCAAATCGAGGACATTATCGACGAGACCTTGATTGATAATCGTATACGAGCCACCGAGGCTGGCGGTCGCTTCTTGGATGTCACGCAAGCGTACCTTGGCGCGATTGATGAAGTATTCGTGGTCGCCCGAACGGGTAATCCGGCGCGTAATGGTGACGGTATCAAAGGCAACCGGCAGCGTGCGGTCGGTATTGTCGATGGTCAGTGAGACTTCCGCGAAGCCCGATGCGGCGCGCTTGGCACCACCACCAAATATCAGGTCTTCGCTCTTTCGGCTACGCAACATCGCCTGCGACTGCTCACCCAATACCCAACGGATGGCATCGACGACGTTGCTCTTGCCGCTCCCGTTCGGGCCGACAATGGCTGATACCCCCGGTCGGAATTCGAACGAAGTACGCGAGGCAAATGTCTTAAATCCATGTATTTCGAGTCGCTTGAGATACAATCCCGCTGCTCCGTCTGCTCAACCGTACCTCACAGTATAACAGGATAGGTTACAGGGTACAGGTTTCAGGTTTGAGGTAGGTATCAGTTATCAGTTATCAGTTTTGAGAGCCAGACCAGAAGCAATGCACATCACTCATTTCTAACTCACTCAAACTGATTTCTGATTTCTGCTTACTGATTACTGCTTTGCTGTTGCGCCAAATACCCAACAATCGCATTTGCATGGCCATGGCCCATGGCGTAGGTCTCTTTGAGGTGATTGACTTTTTCCATGTGTTTGATGTCACCGAGTGCCCGGACAATTTCAAACCAGTATGCAACGGGATGCCCATATTTCTTTTCAATAGACGGGAAATACGAAGCCGGACCATATACTTTCTCACTCATCTGCTTCCCCTTCTCGATATTTCGCGTGTCTATTTTACCCCATCTAAGAAACGCGCATAGGTCAACCGTATACAATCCCTACAACATCCGAACTGATAACTATTCACATATAATTCATAGCATGAATACAATAGCAACCACATTGACACGCACTTCTGGGCTACCGCTGGCTGCAGTCTATACCCACCTGATAGGCTGCGATGCAACGCGCATGTTCCTTCCCGTCGGCGCACTCCCGGGCGTCGCTGCAGTGCGTTTGCACACGGGGAGCTGGGCACAAACCGGCGACGCACGCACCATCACCCTCACCGATGGCAGCATTGCCCGCGAAGCGTTGACCGACGTCGCCGCCCCGCACACCTTCACCTATACAGTTAATGCGTATACCAGTGTGTTGCGCCTCTTGGTCAGTCACGGTGCATCGACGTTCACCTGCAGCCCGACAGCACATGGTGGTACCCTGATCGTGTGGACATACGCCTATACTCCCCGTTCGCTGCTGGTCAAACCGTTGGTGTGGCTCGTCCGTGCGTTTCTATGGCAACGCTACATGATGGCTGCATTTGACCGCATGATGGCAGATCTTTCGTAATAACCAACAGAATCGAGCCCCATGGACGCTGCATCATACACTGCTGTTTTCTACATCCGCGCCACCTCCGAGGCCGTCTGGGATGCGCTGACCAGCGCCGACAAAACCCAAACCTATTGGCATGACACCCGCCTCGAATCGACCTGGCAGGTGGGTGCCGAATTGCTCTTTGTCCGCAACGGCGCAGTGACCGACCGCAACGTTGTCCTCGAAGTCGTCGAACCACAACTCCTGCGTTATTCGTTCAAGCCCTTGTTCGCTGATTTTGCTGCCGAACAACCCTCGCGCGTCAGCATCTTCCTCGACCACGACAACGGCGTGACTCGTTTGACCATTCACCACGATGAATTCGCCCCGCAGAGCAGCGTGCTCCCCGCGGTACGCGTCGGTTGGCCGATGATACTGAGTAGCCTCAAATCCCTGCTCGAATGCGGTGCCCCACTCCCGCTGGCGACCTTCCCACCCAATGCCTAATGTAGGAGAATCATATGCGCACGTCACACGCAGTATTTTTCGTCGACCTCCAACAAAACCAAATCGACCCCCAGTGGGGCATCCCACAGCCCGATGTATTTATGGCCCGCATGCACGCCGCCCTCGCCGACGCCCGGGCGCACGGTGACCTCGTCGTTCACATCCAACACGACGGCCCTGCAGATGAGCCCGATGCGCCGTTCACCTTTATGTGGGAGCTCATCCAGACACCCTTACCAAACGAGCGCGTCTTCCGCAAAACCGTCTTCAGCGCATTTGCAGAAAATCCCGACCTGCTCGCGCACCTGCAGGCACATCACGTCACCGACGTCACCATCATCGGTGTGCAGTCCGAATACTGCATCCAAGCCAATGCCCGCGCCGCCCAGGCAGCCGGATTCACCGTCCACGTCCCTGCCGGTATGCATAGCACCCTGAACGGCGACGTCAGTGCAGCCGAAATGACCGCCACTATCCATGCCCAACTCGTCGCCGAAGGCATCAGCGAGCGGCCCTACCACACCTAACGAGGACCTATGACACACGTCGAACGCGCCAAACAATTTTTGTCCGCTGCCCGCGCTGGTGATGTCGTCGCCGCCCGCGCCCTGTGCAGTGACACTGCCACGCATCACAACCAGTATTTCGCCGCCGGCATGGATGTCCTCATCGACGCCATCGCTGCCGCCTCGGTCGATAAACCGCTCAGCACCTTCACCGTCAAGCGCATCGTCGCCAGCGACACGATGGTCGTGCTGCACTCACATGTCGTCCATGCACCGGGAGAGCCCGGCTACACGGTGTTTCACATGTTCCGCTTCGAAGGCGACCTGATTGCCGAACTCTGGGATGTGGGTCAGATGATCGACGCCCAATCACCCAATACCGATGGAGCCTTTTAACGTGCTTTATTCGGGGCTTGGGAAAGGGTGCAGAATCCAGGTATCTGCCACGACACAGTACGCGCTGGCACGCAGCTGCGTTGCTCCACGCTCCCTGCGGGCGTCCGTGTGTGTATTTCTCCCACCTTCAGGGCGAGGGACATTGCCCGACAAGGACGATTGCTGATGCCACCTGCCCTGCGTACCCTGCACGCGCCCATGGACGATGCCTGCGCCCGTCACATTACCCGCGATGGCCGTAGCGGCGAGGTCTGCATGGTCCTTAGACGCCCCGATGGGCGCATCTGGTGTGCCGCCAAAACCTTTTACCCCGGCCACATCAGTCGCCTCTTGACCGGCGGTATTCATCCCAACGAGGACCCGGCCAGTGCACTCCTGCGCGAAGTCGCCGAAGAGACCAGTTTGGTACCAATCAGCGCGCACCGCATCGGCCATATCCACTACGACACAGAGGTGCCGTTTGAGACGCATGTGTTTGTCTGTAGGGTCACCGCAGATGTCCCCGTGGTTGTTGATCTGACCGAACGTATCCATCACTTTGATGCACTCTTGCCCCACGAATTACATCAGCGTGCCGAGCAGCTCTGTACCCTACCAGCCGACTACCACGCCGACATCGGGACACACTGGCAGGCCTGGGGCGCATTCCGCGCCGTCAGTCACCGCGTCGTCGCTGACTGGTTCATCGCCCTTCCCAATTACCCAGACGAGGTATGACTATGCTCCCCTTTCGCGCCCGTGAATGCGTCCAATATGACCCCGCCCAACGGCAATTGCATGCCCTTGACTGGGACGGGGCCAACGTCCACTACGACACCCCAGCTGAACTCACCCAAGCGCTCGACGGCGATCGCCTCTACAGCCCATTGCTGGTCCACGCAGCAGCCCTCTGGTTCGCTGCCGACCATGGCGTCGCATGGCACCTTCCTGCTACCGCACCCGATCCTCTGGGTACGCTCGCCAGCCGTGGGTCCACCGAAGGCTACAGCCCGACGACACTGCAGCGTTGTCTGCAAGCCATAGACCGTGGCTACGACCGTGCGAGTCGCCTCGCGATAGAACTCTTGAGCGCTGACGACCACCTGTGCATCATTGATCGCGATGGGCTCTGTGCGAACGTGTTTATGCACGTGGCCAATCAGGCTTTGGCGAGCGCACTCCCACGTATCAGTTGGCTACGGAGTGACAATATCCCAGACGACGCCACCGTCGTGTTGGTGCATACGACCGTCAACCGTACCGGCGCCCCGACCGACCCTATGCTCGTGTCGGCGATTGCACGTGCCCAGCAACGCACGCTGCCGCGCTACGCATTCGTCCCGTTTGGACCACATGATGCCCCAAACGCAACGACGGAGGACAGCATCAATGCCGTCGTCACCGCACGAGGAATCTATCGCTCCGATCGGGTGGCACGCTATGACGACGATGCAGACATTGGTCCAGATATCATTTCGCTCACCTAAATCCTTGACATCTCGCCCCTGCATTGCTATTATTTTTAGAACATTTGTTCTAATCACGAGTACGCCATGCACACACTCGACGCCCTCACCGCTACCCAACTCGCCGCTGGCGCGACCATTGATCGTCCTGCCGCGGTCGTACGTGAACTCCTCGACAACGCCATCGATGCCGGCGCCACACAGATCCACGTGCACGTCCTCGAAGGGACCATACAGGTGCGTGACGATGGCTGCGGGATGTCAGCAGACGAGCTGGTATTGGCATTCCAACGGCACACCACCAGCAAGCTCCAGTACGCCAACGACACCGTCGGGATTACCACGCTGGGATTCCGCGGCGAGGCCCTCGCGGCACTCGCCGCCATTTCGGCAGTCAGTGCAATCAGCCGGCGGCCCCTCGATGCCTACGCGACCGAGGTACGCTACGCTGCCGGCGTGCTCCAAGATATCCGCCCCTGTGCCGCCAGCAACGGCACATCGGTCACCGTGGAACGGCTCTTTTACACCAGCCCACACCGGCGGACGTTCTGGCGTCAACCCCAGGTCGAGCTCCAGCGCATTGCAGATATCACCACACGCTACGCACTCTGTTACCCCCACATCGCATTTACTACACACATCGCACACATCGAGCCAGTCGCGACACGAGGCAGTGGCGATGTCATCCAGACCATCACGGAGTTGTGGGGTGACATCGACCCCATCCCCATTCATGCCACCTTGCCGGGGACGACGGCACAGCTGAACGGCGTTGTCGCAAGTCCCCACAGTGCCAGACCATTACGACGTCGCCAAATCATCGCCGTCAATCAGCGTCCCATTGCTGCGCGCGGCACTATCGCACACCTGCTCGACGAGGTGCTGCCCCCACAACGTAACCTCTACCCCGCCTGTGTGCTGCACTTCACGCTGCCGAGCGAAAGTATCGATGTCAACAGCCGCGAAGGCAAAGAAGAGGTGCTGTTGCGTACCCCCAGCGTCGTTGCACGTCTGGTCTATGCCGGCTTTACTGCACCACAACACATCTCCGACGTGGGTGTTGTGACACTCCCTTTCCCCCCTGTGCAGATTCTGGGGTATCACCAGGATTGGATAGTCGCCAGTGGCGCGGAGGGAGTGTTCATCCTCAGTCCGGCCAATATCATGCTCCACTGCGACATCCGTACACTCCGGCGAGGGTCGCTCATCGTTCCACCATACACGTTAACGGCGTCTCAATCCGCACTCATCTGGCCGCATCGTGATGCCCTCATGGCCCTCGGCGTGGATATCCAATTCGACGCACAGCAAGGCCGGCTGCACGCGTTGCCTGCCCAGGCGCGGGCCATTGGTGCGCCGCAGGCGATCACGCATCTCGTCAAGGTAGTGCGCAGTGGTGGCAGTGTCGCTGCTGCGGTGGGGTGGTTGCTCGAGCCGGCCTGGCTTGTCCAACACTTAGACCGGCATGCCGACCCGTGGGGTGGGCACACCAGTCTTGTCATCGGCCATCACCGCATACAACATGCGCTGCGTCGGCTCTTTAGGTCTGCAACACCAGGCGGATAGCATATACCACGGCGACGATCAGGATTGTACAAATACACAATTCGACCACACCCAAATTGCTCACTATTCGCTGCATTCTTCTGCCTCTGCATAGTCCATCGCTTGGATTATACAATACCGCGTCGGCAGCCCAACAGAGGCCCAAGCCAACGCCAAACGATGGTATTATCACAAGACCAAGAGAATCAAAGGAATAGACGATGTCACGTATCAAAGTAGGCGTACAACTCAAGAACCAACACACCAGCTATGCAGACTATGCAAACGCTGTCCAGCGTGCCGAAGCAACCGGTGTCGATTCACTGTGGAACTGGGACCACTTTTTCCCCCTCTCGGGCGATCCCGAAGGCGCCCACTTCGAAGGCTGGACGTTGCTCACCGCCATTGCCACGCTGACTACCCGTGTCGAATTCGGCTGCCTTGTGCTCTGCAACAGCTATCGCAATCCCCGCCTGCTCGCGCACATGAGCAAAACCCTCGACCACATCAGCAACGGACGCTATATATTGGGTATCGGGGCTGGCTGGTTCGAGCGCGACTACGTCGACTACGGCTACGAATTCGGCACCGCTGGTGACCGTCTGCGCGCACTCGGCAAAAACCTCCCGCTGTTCCGTGAATACTGGCAACTCGAAGTCCCCAAACCAATCCGTGACATCCCAATTCTGGTAGGTGGCGGTGGTGAGAAGGTCACGCTCAAGCTGACCGCACAACACGCCAATATCTGGAATGGCTTCGGTCCGCCCGAGACCTATGCCCACAAAAACTCGGTCCTTAATGATTGGTGCGCCCAGGTCGGTCGCAATCCCGCTGACATCGAGCGCTCGGTCACGATTGGCCCCGACGAAATCGATCAGTGCGATGCGTTCCTCACGGCAGGCGCAACCCACTTCATCATGGGCAGCGGTCACCCCTTCGATCAAAAGGACTTCGCCAAGCTCGTCGCCTGGCGCGATGCACAACACAAGGGCTAACGTATCCCTCGCGCCGACGTATACGCTGGGACAGCACATGATTGCGATTTATGACAGCGGCATCGGTGGAGCAAGTGTCTTGCTGGCACTACGTTCCCTCGCACCCGACGTCGACATCATCTATCTCGCCGACCAGGCACACGTCCCCTATGGCGACCGCACGCAGGCCGACATCCGTGCCATTGCACTCGACTGTGCTACGTGGCTCGTCGCACAGGGTGCAGTACCAATTGTCGTGGCCTGCAATACCGCTAGTGCCGCCGCCCTCGGGGCGATGCGTGAACGGTATCCTGACACACCATTTGTGGGCATGGTCCCCGCCGTCAAACCCGCTGCGCAACAAAGCGTCAGCGGGGTCATTGGCGTGATGGCCACCGCTGCGACCCTGCAGGGTCAACTGCTGGCAGATGTGACCCTTGCCCACGCCCAACACCACACCGTGGTCGGTCAAGCATGTCATGGTCTGGTCGAATTCGTCGAAGCAGGTGACGTCGATTCCCCAGCTCTCCACCAGTGCGTCGCCGCGCACGTCGCACCGATGTTGGCTGCTGGGGCCGATGTGCTGGTATTGGGTTGCACGCACTATCCATTCATACGTGCAGCGATTGCCAAGGCGGCACCGGGCGTCACGATTATTGATCCCGCACCCGCCGTCGCCCAACAAGCACTACGCGCTGCACGCTCCCAAGGCGCGCTCCTTGTGGAACACGGGCGCACCGACTATTACACCACCGGCGACGCAGCACATCTCCGCTGGCAAATCGACGTGCTCGGCCTGCCGCCCGGCACGGTCCGCGCAACAGGACTGGAGGCACATGTATGACACGTGAATGGATCGGATTACTCGCTTCGTATCTCTATGCCGGTGGGTTACTGACATTCGCCGAGGTGCTCCACCGCCGCTTCTTGGTGCCGACGGATATCACCCGCAAAATCGTTCATGTGGCAGCAGGTATGTGGATTTTCGCCGTTCTTTGGTTTTTCCATTCGTGGCAGATGGGCGTCATTCCATTTGCCTCGTTTATCGGACTGAATTATTTTTTCTACCGGGTGCGCTTCTTCAAAGGCATCGATAGTCAAGATGCGAGTCTCGGAACCGTCTATTTTGCCTTTTCTATCACCATCTTGTCGTTAGCACTGTGGCGCCCACAAGGACCTCTGGACCACGGTCCGGCTGTTGTCGCCGGCGTCATGGCGATGACCTGGGGGGATGCGCTCGCGGCACTCATCGGCAAACACTACGGCGCACACCGCTATACCATCAACGGCAGCACGCGCAGCTACGAAGGCAGCGCCGTGATGTTTGTGGTCACTGCTCTCGTGATTGCACTCACGTTGACGTACCTCCCCGGTTCGTCACTTTCGCCGTATGCAGAGCTCAATACCGCAGCAACAATCGCAGTAGCCAGCCTCGCCGGTGCCGCCGTTGGCACCATCGTCGAAGCGTTGTCGCCGCATGGGACGGATAACCTGAGTGTCCCCATCTGCGTCGCGCTCGTCACCCTCATCGCCGGCTAAACTGCTACGATTTCCAAACACCAGCGCTCACCTCACCCAGCCAAAAAACGGAGCTAGCCCCGACCTGTAACCTCTAACCTCCTACCCTCTACTCGGCAGATGCACACGATAGTGCATTAACCCGACCCCAAGTAATCCGAGGCCAGCCAACACCGCAAATAACCCACTGTAGCCAAACATACCTGCCATCCACCCTGCCATGATCGGCGACACCGCCGATATCGGGGCGTAAAAGGTGTTGGCCGTTGCAATATATGTCGGTCGCATTTCGGTCGATGCAAAACTCATCACCATGGTAAAACCCGACAGTTGATAGCCACCCAACGAGATGCCACCGAGGACAAATATCGGATAAAACCATAGTTCTGACGGCGCAAATACCGCCAAAGCCAGCGACATCGCCCCGAGGAATCCCGACAAGACGAGCACATACTTGTGCCCCCATCGGTCCGAGAGCGCCCCGAGACCAAAGTTACCGATGGCCTGCGCCGCCAATAACGTCACGGTAAATGCGCCCACGGTGCTCCCGGTCGAGTGGAATCGCGCCAGTGCAGCAGCCGTCACAAAACTTTGCCCCAACATCCCCAACGAAATCCCCGTACGTGCGATCAAGTACCACGTGAATGCGCGATCCTCACGCAGGATACGCGGCATATCTTTCAATAATGCCCAGATCGGTTGTTTCGCTTGTGGAGGAATCGCAGGCTCTACCGTCATCATCAGAAAGAAGTACGACACAAACAGACAGGCAAAGGCCGCCAACGACAGCACACCAATATTGAATGGGAATGTGTACCCACCCAAAATCGTGCGATCCCACACCACCAATGGCTCACTCGCCAAAATTTTGGTTGCTATCGCGGCGCCAGCGACGCCGAGCAGACTGCCTACACCGCTTTGGAATCCAAAAAACGTCCCCCAGCGCTGCTCAGGAATAACCCGCCCGATAAAGTCCTGCCACGGAATCGACGTTGCACCCGCACTGAACATATGTAAAGAGTACAGACCAAAGAACACGAGTAATGTGGTACGCGCATCGAACGCATTGCCATTGATAAGCCACAATCCCATAATCAGCCACGGCAGCCGCTCAAACAACGTTCCAATGAGCATAGCCGGCTTCCGTCGCCAGAGATGTGCAATCATCGGTGCGACAATCAGCCCGGGTAATAACCAGCCGGTATTGGCTATCGTCGGGATGACACCCTGTATCCAACTCTCTTTGGAATATTGCTCGACGAAATACGGCAGTACCGTGAAGCGCGACACCATGCTCATGCCAAACATGAACAACCCGCCCTCCATCACGTTCAGCAGAAAGTTCCGCCGCGCGTGTTTGGCTACAAACGTCGCAGTCGCATCGGTCATGTACTACCCCATTCCCCTCTATGACATACCAAAGGTTTGACAGGAACCTACCCCTCAGGTATGCTACAAATTGTGACATTCATCTCAAAGTACGGTGGTCATGCAGACGTTTAGCCCGGCGCAACAACAACGCGTTCAAGATATCGAAGCGGTCATTCGTGCGCGCTTGACGCCGCATGCCAGCCAAATCATCGAAGAAGCACTCAACAGCACCTCAATTGCATTGCCACGTGGTCTCGTGGCTGCTATCATTTTGGCGTTTGCACAGCGCGCATCCGTGCCATCAGCATCTGCTCCGCACGCAGCAGCCGCAATCGAACTCATCCGTGCCGGCGCATCGATGCATCGCAGACTCTTTGCCTCACGGCCATCCAACGACAGTCCGACGAGCCTGCTCCACGGTCCGACACTGATGCTCGGCGATTACTTTTATGCGCTCGCAGCGTCCGAAATGGCAGAGTCACCGCAAGCTCCTATCATCGCAGATTTTTCCACCTGTGTCATGCAACTGTCCGAAGCATTCTTGACAAGCCTTCCGCACGACAGCGATGTCAGTATCGCCCGCAGTCTGCAGCACATCGACGATGTCGAGGGTGCATTGGTCTTGCGTGCGATTCGGGCAGGGCTCGTCTGCGCACAAATCCCCGTCACATCTCTCGATGTAGAACGGCTTGCGTTCGCAATTGCACGCTCCCACACGATTGCCATTCAACTCCGTGAAGCCGCGACAACCCCGCTCCATTCGTATCAGCGTGGTCACCTGATAATGCCGCTTGCTTATGCGATTGCACAACAGCCAGCTGCCACGCTACGGGCAATTGATGCAAACGACGAACCGGCCATCATTGCACTCTTGCAGGCACATGGCATCATCCGTGCCTGTACCGAGCTGAGCACGGTCGCAGCGCTTGAAGCAACAGCAATCATCGCGCACATGCCTGCCGACGACAGTCGTGACTGGCTGTTGGCTCTGTGCAGCCCAGAAGCCACTGCCATCAGCGAAGCCCCGTTATCTCACTAACCACACGAGTTGTCGCCCATACTCTATTACCAAACCGACTAATGCCAGCGCAGTCATTCGTTGCGGTATCGTGGTGCGCGGCCAACGCACCACCAAAACGAGCCAACACACTAACACTACTCCCATACCCATCTGCACACTCACTGCTACAGACATACAGGTACTCAGTCGTGTCAAGACCAGCGTTCCGCAGCTCTCCTGCAGCGCAGCAATGGCCACTACCCACAGTGCAATCAGCACGCCACGACGCCACCGGTCAATGCCGTCTTTCCCCAGTGCCACAACTGACAACCCTGCCAGCCCCACGACGTCAAATTCACCCAAACGGGCGAACCCAGAGATGGGTACACATGCCACGAGGACCCATGCCGCAATCGTCGCAACCCGATCCTGCCGTGGCCAGCCCAGACGCGGTGGTCGTACTTGTGCGACCAGCACATACAACACTGCCGGGATACAGCAGAAGCGTGCCCATGCATACACCACACTCAACATACTACTCATGCTGTTCCTCGTTGTGCCATTGCATGGTCGCTGCCCACAGTAGTACCCCCAGCAGCAGCACCACAAACCAGGGCAGCTGCGCCACGACGCGTTGCGACGAATCTGCAAATGCCAATGCAGTACCACCATAGAGCGTCCCATACAGAGACAAACTCGTCTGTAAGCGTGCCACACTACTCGTCACGGGGACGACGCACCATAGCAGCAAAACCAGCACCCCGGCACGTGGGACACGCCAATTCACCCGTTGCAGCGCCGACACCATCGGCACAAACAGCAATCCCGCTACTACCCCATATCCTCCACTCGCCAATGTAGCCAACACAGCCCACCACGACCACGCTTCATACAGCGCCAATGGCGCGAGGGCACACACCAAAACCCATGGCAAGACTGCAATTGCGGCACTACTATTCAGGCCACACAGCAGCAGGGCAATCACCCACCAGAGCCCCTCACGCCTGTCACCTACCCAGCGCAGCACACACCACGCGGCTGCACCCGTGCACACGACGACATCCCACCCTGCCGGCCATGCAATCGTCGCAGCCATTTGAAGCAATGGCACGAACGCATTCACCTTAAGTCGCGACTGTGGCAGTATCGCTGGGATGGTTGCCACGGCAATCACTACTCCCCAGCGGAG
Organism: Roseiflexaceae bacterium; assembly: GCA_947474225.1. Classification (GTDB taxonomy): domain Bacteria; phylum Chloroflexota; class Chloroflexia; order Chloroflexales; family Roseiflexaceae; genus UBA965. Next base: position 18,285 of record CANJHS010000008.1, read on the forward strand.
TTCCTCGTGCATCGGCACCCATTGCATCAGCAAACCCAATGCCAGCACGACACGCTCCCAGAGGAGCAACGGGGCCACCACCACAGCGGCGACACTCAATGGGCTCGGTAGTGCTGCCAGTATCCAGCCTAGTTGTACACGCCGCGTTGGTGCACGCTGTCGGAGGCGCATTGTCACCAACACCAGCGCAACCAGCCCAACGACCCCCAGTGCAGGAATCACGGTCGTACACAACAATGCACTACACATCAGTAGATTGACGATGGTACCGCGCTTCATGCATATCCTTACAAAAAAACGCGGGGCAATCGTTGATTGCCCCGCGCCGCACACTCCATCACGTTACGCTCCGACGGGCTCGCCTTGTGCTGCCAAACTACGCAACACATAATGCAAGATGCCGCCGTTACGATAGTACGTCAATTCACCCTCTGAGTTGATGCGTACTTTGGCAGTGAATGTCGTCGTTTTGCCTTCGAGGCTGGCATTGACGGTCACGAGCTGACCGGGTTGCAACGCTTCGATACCTTGGATGTCGAAGGTCTCGCGGCCAGTTAACCCCAATGATGCTGCATTTTGACCATCCACAAAGGTCAGTGGCAAGACACCCATACCGACCAGATTCGATCGATGGATACGCTCGAAACTCTCGGCGATCACGGTACGCACACCTAACAAAAACGTACCCTTGGCAGCCCAGTCGCGGGATGATCCCGTACCGTACTCTTTGCCGGCCAATATAACCAGCGGTGTTTCTTCCTGTTCGTACTTCATCGCTGCGTCATAGATAGAAAGCTGTGCACCGGTGGGAATATGCACGGTATACCCGCCCTCAACTCCGGGGACCATGGCGTTCTTGAGGCGAATGTTTGCAAACGTGCCACGCATCATCACTTCATGATTGCCACGGCGTGCCCCATACGAATTAAAGTCCGTAGGCGATACGTCGTGTTCTTCCAAGTAAATCCCGGCAGGCGATGTTTTGGGGATGTCACCGGCGGGCGAGATGTGGTCGGTGGTCACACTATCACCCAAAATCGCCAATGCCCGTGCACCATGAATCGACGTCATCTTCGGCAATTCTTTGGTCATGCCTTTGAAGTACGGCGGGTTTTGGACATAGGTCGATTGGTTGTTCCAGGTATACAAATCACCTTGCGGAACCGGAAGTGCGTTCCAGGTTTTGTTGCTCGTAAATACATTGTTGTACTGTGAACGGAACAAATCTGCACTCAACGCCCGATGCAGAGCCTCGTTGATTTCGGCTTCGGTAGGCCAGATGTCCGCCAAAAAGACTGGCTTGCCGTCACTGCCGAGACCCAACGGCTCATTGTTCATGTCGATATCGACTGTCCCAGCAATAGCAAACGCAACAACCAACGGTGGGGACATGAGGTAGTTTGCTTTGACAATGGGGTGGATGCGCCCTTCGAAATTACGATTGCCGCTCAACACCGCTGAGACAACGAGGTCGCCCTGTTTGGATGCTGCAGTCACAGCAGCATCGACCGGACCCGAATTACCGATACAGGTCGTACAACCGTATCCGATGACGTTAAAGCCCAATTGGTCGAGGTACTGCTGGACGTCGGCCTTCTTGAGATATTCGCTCACCACGCGTGACCCTGGCGCAAGTGATGTTTTGACATACGGTGCACTCTTGAGGCCACGTGCCACTGCCTTTTGGGCCAACAATCCTGCAGCCATCATGACGGATGGATTTGAGGTGTTGGTGCAGGAGGTAATCGCTGCAATAACCGCAGACCCGTGTGCCAAGCTTGTCTTGGTGCCGTTCATCGTCAGCAGTACACGGGAAGAAGCGTACGTGTCAGTGTAACTGCCTGCATTCACTGTCGCTGCGACACCTGACTTGTTGAATACTTTGCCCATGGCATCGTTGAACGACGCCTTGAGGCTCTTGAGGGCGACACGATCCTGTGGCCGGCGTGGGCCTGCAACACTTGGTTCGATGGTCGACAAATCGAGTTCGAGCATTGAATTGAAGGTCGGCACTGGCATCCCGTCGACGCGGAACATGCCCTGCGCCTTTGCATATGCTTCAACCAACGCAACAACCTGCTCATCGCGACCTGTGCCACGCAAATACTTGAGCGTCTCGTCGTCAATGGGGAAGAATCCACAGGTCGCACCGTATTCCGGTGCCATGTTGGCAATGGTCGCCCGATCTGCCAGGCTGAGGGCACTCAAGCCATCGCCACAGAATTCGACAAACTTATCCACCACCCCGTGCTTGCGCAATAATTCAGTCACGCGCAACACCAGGTCGGTGGCCGTCGCACCGGTCGACAATCGACCGGTGAGCCGCATGCCGACAACCTCTGGAGTCAGCATGGCCAATGGTTGACCCAACAGCACGGCCTCGGCTTCGATACCGCCGACACCCCAACCAAGCACACCCAAGCCATTAATCATCGTGGTGTGGCTGTCGGTGCCAACCAGGCTATCGGGCATTGCGACGTTTTCACCGTCGATGCTCTTTACCAGGACACCTTTCGCCAAGAACTCGAGATTGACTTGGTGACAAATGCCCGTCTCGGGCGGTACGACACTGAAGTTACTAAAGCTCTGCTGACCCCAGCGGAGGAACTCGTAGCGTTCGCGATTACGCGAAAATTCGAGATCTGCATTCATCTGCAGGGCCATGCCGCTGCCGAATGCGTCTACTTGCACCGAATGGTCAACGACCAAATCGGCCTGGGCCATTGGATTAATACGGGCGGGATCACCACCCAATTGCTTCATGGCGTCACGCATGGCGGCTAAGTCGACCACCGCAGGCACACCGGTGAAGTCCTGCATCAATACACGGGCTGGCTTGAACGCAACCTCTCGTGTCCCTGCACTGACGGGCGTCCATTTGGCCATCGCCTCGACGTCGTCTGCACTGGTAAACCCGTCACCAATATTGCGCAACAACGCCTCGAGCACGACTTTAATCGAAAACGGTAACTGGGCTAAGTTGACACCGTTCAGCTTATTCAATGCATCGAGGCGGTACATCACATACGAATTCGAACCGACTTTGAGCGGCGCACGGGCACCAAACACATCATGTAATGCATCAGTCATTGGAGATTGACCCTTTCACACAGCACATGCAGCGTTACATGTGGCATGTATAACAGCCACTATTATAATGCCAATCTGATGCGTTCCTAAAACTTCACCTGCACACTCTCCAGCGCAAAGCCACTCACTTCAGCGCGGATGACATCGCCAGCAGTGATGGCCGGTGGCGGGGTCAACGTACCCGAACTGATGATTTCGCCTGCCGCCAACGGCGCAAACTGCGGCTGATTTGCGCAGATTATGCCCAACGCAGCCAATGCTTTGGCTGGGTTACCGAGGACAATCTTGCCCGAACCTTCGCCTGCCAGCTCGTTATTTTTGTAGATGCGTGCGCTCACGCTGCCCAACGCTGCCACTATCGCAACCAAATCGTCATCTGCAGTCAACATCCGCTTGGGACCGACATAGAGCGCTCGATGTAATCCAAATCCCGACACAGCGTCAACGCCCTTGAACTTCCAATCAGGATATGGGCATGAAACGACTTCGAAGCCCAATGCAATCCATGCCACTGCGCCCAATGCATCCACCGGATCACCGGTGCCGGGCACGGTCGCCTTTAACCCGAACATAATTTCAGGTTCGATTTTGGGCTGGAGCGCACCACGCAAATCATGCGTGGTATGGCCAGCAGTGGTGTCAAAAACCGTTTTGTCGTAGACGTAGCCCCACACCGGTGTATTGAGTTGCATACTCGCCCAGGCAGTCGGATTGGTGAACCCGATTTTGCGGCCGACCGGCTTCATCCCGCCACTCAGTGCCGCATCGAGATGTATCTTGGCGACAGCATAGGCATCGCTCAGCGTATAGGCTGGGTTATCGGATGGTGGTGGCGTCAACGTTCCATTCTGGCGTGACAACAACAGTGCATTGGCGACGGTGGTGTGATTCATCTCGTTCCTTCTTTCGTGTCGATTATCCGTGAACAGCATCCTACCACTGCACCACAAAATCATGATGGAGCCCACGGATGCTAGTTTTCTCGGTAATTTTGATCATAATCATGTGTCGGTCGCGCACCACAACAATACCATTTTTTGGTTGCAGTACGCCGTCAATAGTCAAAGTTGCCGTATCACGTGCCTCGTCAGGTATGGGAATGGTGACTGTGGCAAATCTTGCCGTGCCTGTCGTGTGCAGTTCAATGATTCGTGCAGACTGCTGCCATCGATATGCCACATATGCCGTACTGGCAGGGTAGCGAGCCACAACGTATGCCTCTCGCACCGACGAAAATCCCCACCGGGGGGTTATTTTCGCCGCTATAAATGCAAAACCCGAATCGACGACCCCTCCCGCACCTTCCATCAACGCCCCGAGCATCGATGATGCTCCCCAACCATCAACCCGTAGGGTGTCCGGACCCGAGATCCCTGGTTGACCGGTTGGATAATACCAGAGAAATGATCCCCCGAAGCGGCGCACCAGCACTGCATAGTGATTCAATGCATCGAATCCAAACGCCTCGAGGTTGTTCCCAAAGGCAGCCCGCGCCAATTCCCCGCCCACCAATGGCATGATTCCACCATTGACGTATTCGCCGGGATTTTCGCCCTTCCGCCCTGCCAAACCGTAACTCCCAGTCGGGAATGGGGGATCGATGCTGTACCACGGCAACGTGATGCCAGGATTCGCCTGCCCTCGGGCATAGTATGTCGCCAACACTTGCTGAATCATCGCCGCAGACAACACGCCACGATTGAGTGCGTACGCATTTGAAAGACTCAATTGTGTTGCCTCGTCGACCCCTGGCGCCTTCCAGTCTGCCTGTTCAGGAACGAAATGGCGAAAAAAATGGCCATTCCAACTAAGCGCGATTATCCGTTGCTGGACATTGTCTGCGAGTACCCCGTACGTACGTGCTGCTATGTTGTTGCCGGTATGTTGCTCCATCGTGGCCAACATACGCAGGGCCTGCACGAGACCAGTATTGTCACCGTGGAACGTCCCCCAAATGGTCTGGCCATCAATCCAATGGCGCGGTGCTGCAACTCCTGTGTCGGGGTGGGACGTCGTCGGTCCATACGAAAAATCCCACATATCGATCGTATATGGTCGGCGAATCAAGCCACGGGCAGCGTCCCAACGCAGTGGGTCACTCGTCGAATAGGCAATAGCCGCTCGTGCATGGGGCAACATCTGGGCCATCCAGGCATCGTCACCGGTCATCTGCCAGGCTTCATATATGCCTTGGACAAACAAAAACTCGACATCTGCTTCGACTTCCTTGCGGCCAGCCTTGACGGCGATGTTTGGTGCATCGATCCAGTCTGGCAGACTCCCATTGGGGAGCTGTGCCTCCGCAAAGGCATTGAGCAGACTTTTGACATCCGGCTCGATATATCGGAATCCACGACCCTGATAGACATGATCGCGCAACCAAAAGAGTGGGTTGTCAGGCGAGCGATAGCCATGCACGGTCGTACCGTTGAGTTCATACGAACGCGCACTCTGACGCAAGAACGACGTTGTTTGTGTAAATAGTTCTGTGTAGACGGGTTCATCAGTCTGTATGGTCGAATCAGCAACTACCGTGTGAATGACCGTAGGGCCGGTAATGATACGAGTGCCTGTCATGAGCGTAATAGTGGCCGGCCCCAAAGCACCGCCCGAGAGTACAGAGAACGTGATTGTCTGATTTGTGGCGTGTACATCCTGCCGCGACAACACCGTTCCCGCAGCGTCGGTATAGATTACGGCTACCTCTGAGACATCCGCTGGCACACTGGCAGTGAATGCTACAGTTGTCAACGGTTGAAGCTTGATACGCGCACTGGATTCTTGGAGTGTGTGCAGCACCTCTGTTGCACCAGTCACAGTAGACACCGGCTGCGAAGAAGGCGTCGGCGCAGGTGGCGTGACGCTCGGCGCCGACTGTGTACAGCCACTCAGGAGTACGAGGAGCACACTGCACCACACGAACCAACGTGTATTCATTACCCCTCCATCGTCCAGCGCAATGCACCGAGCGGACCAGCATCGAGTTCTACTACATCGCCCGGCACCAACCAAGTCGCCCCTGCCAAAGACAAACTCATAATGACGCCGCTACTAAACACACTTGCTGCCTCGACGTCTTGGCCATCACAGGCATGTGCCACAGCGCTGCCCATTGTATAGTGCACGTCGCGCAGATTCATCTGCGCAACCGAGATATCGTTAACGAGCAGACGGACTTCGATGCGGAATCGTCCGTCAGGGAGCATGAATTCCTGCAACTCATCGAAACAGGTCAAAACTGGCCCCATCACCACCCCAGCAGGACGTGACCACTGCCCGTGCAAAACGTCTTCGCTGGCGCGCGTCGCGTCGACGACAGTACCCATCAGGCATAATCCTAATATTGCATCCAAGCCCTCATCAGCGTCACAATTGCGCACATCACGGCCGGTCACCCACACAATCTCGCACTCGACATCGCATTGTGTCGCCTCAGGGAACGGCAGCACTACCCGATCACCCCAAAGCTGTGGTGCATAGCCAGCCCAAATCGGGATGTGCTCGTACCAATGCATCGGCAATGCCTCACCGCGCAGACGCATCAATGCTTCGTAGCTCGGGAGATGCAGTGCACAACGCCGCCAAAAAGGGACATCTGCGAGCGGTGCGAGCAATTGGATGTCGTTGCGACGCATCAACATCTCGACCCCACCAAACCAATACGAGATGTCGTTGCTCGTCTGGAGCTGTTCGATGACCTCTTGAATGACACTGACTGCGCCGAGATGCACTGTTTCGTGCGTGCCGCGGATGATTTCGCTGAGTGAAGCAGGAATGGCCGGTCGTTCGTCGTTGACCAGTGCCAAGCCTTCGTGGACGTCAATAATACCATGCTCGGTAGCAATACCTGCATGGACGCGGTCACCATCACGACGGAAGCTGGCCAGACGCATGTGGACTCCTCAAGGGACCAAACCGCTCGAGTCGGCGATTGGGCAACATATGGGCAATTAGACAGATTGACATATTTTCTGCATTTGTAGTACTATACAACATAGTACAAACAACAGGTGTAATTGCATAGAGGGGATTGGAGCATCACATGGCCGAAGCAAACGAGATACTTCAACTAGGTATTGAGGCGGCCCGTGACGGCAACCGCGAAGAAGCGCGCAATCTGTTCACACTCTTGACCAAACAAGACCCACAAAACATCCAAGCCTGGCTGTGGCTTGCCGGAGTATCAGATAATCCCAAACTACGCCGTGACGCACTGGAACGTGCCATCGCAATCGACCCCAATAACGAGATGGCATTACGCGGACTGCGCGCCTTAGGTGCAGACCGGCCGAGTATCGTCGACCGTGGCCGCAACGCCATTCGTGAGCGCACCGGATCGTTGCTCGGCCGCCCGAGCACATCCGTGCCGCGTGCGAGCGCAACTCCCGCGCGCCAATCCCAGCCTGCCGCACGCCCCAGCCGGCCTGCACCGGTGCAGACACAGCAGAGCACCGGTTCGATCATGGGCGAAGAAGAATTGACCGCCGAATTCGATGCCTTCTCCGAAGAATATGACGACGAGCCACGTGGACCGACCCCACTGATGTGGGGGGTTTTGGGTGCACTGGCGTTATTGTTAATTGTCTTTTTGGCAAGCCAATTCTTTGGCACGGGCACTGCATCTGTCCTGCCAGCAAATTTCTTTGCCGCAGCAACGCCAACCGCCGATGTTGCCCTGACTGCCACCGCACTCGCCACCATGACGCCTGCAGGCCCCCCGACAGCGACGCCGCCACCAGTCATGTTGCTCAATCGCGATGCAACGCTCACCCAAGATGGTTGGGAATACGGGATGTACCCAGATCCGACAGTCATGAATGGGCCTATCAGCCTCGCTGGTGTGCCGCCCAAGGGCACGTACCTGATTGTGTTGGTAACGGTCGCAAACAACACCGGCAAAGCACAACCACTGCCAGCAAACTTCTTTGCGTTGCTCGACGATCAGGGTCGTCGCTACGACGTCAACGAAGAACGTTCGATGAAGGTCTATGACAATGCTCCAGGCTCTGCGTCAGACCTTGGTATTAGCAACAACGTCGAAGCAAATGGCGTCAAGACGAGCATTGTGCTGATCTACGACGTCAATCTGGATGCAACCAACCTGCGGCTGTACGGTGGGAGCAATCTGTCACAGGGTTGGGTCATCATCGACAAGGTTCAGTAATGTCTGATGTCGAAGCCCAGGTCCTGCTCAAAACAGTCAATCGACTGTACCGCGAGGGCGACCACAACCGAGCCCGCGCACTCCTCGAAGTCATGAGTGCTGTCTACCCCGACAATCCGAAAGTGTGGTCAGCATTGGCCACTGTCGCCCACGACAACGACGAGATGACGCACTTCCTTGCCAAAGCTGCTGACGCCCATCGCAGCGCCGAATAAAACACAGAAACACCCCCTGGTGGCGCGCCACCAGGGGGTGTTTTCTCAGTCTCAGACCATCTGCCGTAACACGGGCAATACCTCGCGACCGAGTATTTCGATCGCCTTGAGCGGGTCAGGTCCGAGTGGTGGACCAAAACTAATATGCCGTGCGCCTGCGTTTACCAACTCCTGCAGACGCGGCAGGACATCGCTGCCCGACCCGGTAACGCCGATGCGCAACATCTCGGGCGTCACAAGCGCACACCCCCGTGCCTCGTCGTGATCGTGTTGCATTGCATGCTCGATAGGGACAAACGCAGACCGTGGCACCCCGAGGTTCGCCAAAATCGTATCACTCAGCGCATGTCCGTAATATGCAATTTTGTGCCTGAGGACCGCTTCTGCTTCGGCCGTATCCGGCCCCACCGAGATCCAAATACAGGCTGCCATGTCGACACTCGTTGCATCACGCTTCGCTGCCGCAATTCCTTTGTCGATGAGGCCACGCGCCATTGCATAGTGTTCCGGTGGGAACAACAGTGGCAATCCACCGTCTGCGTGTGCACCAATCGCCTCGAGCATTTTGGGGCTCATCGCACCCAGATATATAGGAATCTGACGCGTCGGTGTACGCATGTATGATTCGCTACTCCATGTGCCGAGCTCCGCACCCACGTGAGGGACACGTTCGCCAGCGAAAAGGGCCCGCAATACCGCGATCGTCTCGATAATACGTGTGAGTGGTCGCTCTTGGGGCAGACCAACCCATCCAAGAAAGTCGCCAGCACCCGCACCGATTCCAATCAGTGCCCTGCCACCTGACAACTCGTCCAACGCAATCACTTGCATAGCCATTTCTGCCGGATGCATGGTATAGGGATTCACGATGCAGGTACCAAGCTGAATGCGCTGCGTGACGGTAGCGCAACTTGCCAAAATGGGCCATACTCCGTACAGAAACAAATCATCACTCACCCAAAACTGATCAAAGCCAGCAGCCTCGGCAGCCTTCGCCAACTCCATATACTCGCGTACCGGACGGTCATTATTAAATCGAATCGAAAAACGCATTCTGCACCTGTCATTCATTCGTCATCTCAATTACCGTAGTATACCCATTAGCGACGATTATTCTCTATGAGACGTGTATATAATAAGTAAACTTTATGATTTCATTTTCCGTCCATCGAAAGGACCTGCGTGTGGAAATAGGGATCGACAGCTTTGCAGCAACCAGCATGCATCTCGCCACCCGCACACCGGCTGATGATGCGTTTGCAATGGCCGAGCTCATCGATCGCATGAAGTTTGCCGACGAGATGGGCCTCGATGTATTCGCCATTGGTGAGCATTACCGCAAAGAATTCCTCGATTCTGCCAATATCGTCATCCTGGCCGCAGCGGCTGCGCGCACCAAACGCATCCGACTCTCGAGTGCAGTGACCGTGTTGAGTTCCGCCGATCCCGTGCGGGTGTTCCAAAACTTTGCCACGCTCGACCTTATTTCACACGGACGAGCCGAGATTTGTGTGGGACGTGGATCATTCACCGAATCATTCCCTCTCTTCGGTCTGAACCTACACGACTACGACGAAGTGTTCACCGAAAAACTCGACCTGCTCTTGCAACTCCGCGCACAAGAAGTCGTCACGTGGGAAGGGAAGTTCCGACCTCCACTCCACCAGCAAGCCGTCTACCCACGACCACTCCAGACGACGTTACCGATATGGCTGGGCGTCGGTGGTACTCCGGCTTCATTTGCCCGTGCAGGCACCCTGGGCATCCCACTCATGGTGGCAATCATTGGTGGTGAAACACATCGCTTCCGCCCGCTTGTGGACCTATATCGCAAAGCTGGTGCGCAGGCGGGACATCCGCCGGAGCAATTGACCGTTGGTATACATTCACTGGGTTATGTCGCCGAAAACACCGAACAGGCAATAGAGGAGTATTATTCAGGGTATGCCGAGACCTTTACCCGTATCGGCAAAGAACGTGGATGGCCACCAGTGACCCGTGGGCACTTTGCCGCTCAGAATGGTCCTACTGGTGCACTACTGGTGGGCAATCCCGAAGAAGTCGCTGCCAAAATCATCCGCCATAGCAACGCACTGGGAGGTATTTCGCGATTTACCTTCCAAATGGATAATGCCAAACTGACGCATGCACAGCTCTTGAATGCTATCAAACTCATTGGCACGCGCGTTTCACCCATCGTCAACCAATCCTGACCTTCCGCTTGCAGCGGCTATACACTAACAAAACCGAGGAAGACATGACAATTGAAATGTTCCGCCACTATTTCGGGTATCATTTCGCTGAGAATCGCGCCCTATGGGAATCTGCTATTGTCAATCTTACCCCTGGCGCTTTCACACAACCCGGTCGCTATTCCCGTGGGTCCATCCAGAAACAGTTACTGCATTTGATCGAGGTCGACGAAGTCTGGTTCTGTGGTCTGCGTGGCGTCGAATTCCCTCCTCCACTCGATCCGGCAAAATTCACTAACTTCGACACGATTCGGACATACTGGGATGGAGTCGAAGCTTCGATGCGGACGTACCTCGATGCACTCACCCCGTACATCCTCGAATCCACTCCACTAGCAGACGAAGACGAAAACCTCCGTGTCTGGCAAGTGCTCTTTCAGGTAATCAATCACGGTACCGACCACCGGGCCCAAATCCTCCGATCCCTGCACGACCTCGGCCACAAAACGACGTCGCAAGACTACATTTTCTATGCGTACAAAATAAAACTGAAATAGTTTCAGTTATCAGTTATCAGTTTATGAGCGTTGTAATGAAGAATAAACGACTCACGAACAATCTTGATCTATTGGGTACTGTACACGCACAGCTCAAAACTGGGTACTCATCACACCGATCACACCAGCCAACACCAAAATAATCGGTACAGGAATGGTGCGCCGCCAGGTGAGCACCAAAGCGACCAGTGCAATGGCGATATTCCGCAGATCAATACCGTTTTGGACGAAAATTCGCAGCAACACCACCACAAACATGCTAGCCACCGCCACCAGTAACCCGCGTACAAATCCTTGTACCGCGGGCTGTGAACCATGGCGTGCGTAGACGATTTGGACGCCAATTGCTGTCAGTGGCGGCAGGGAAATTGCCACCAACGCAAGCCCAGCGCCTCTAACCCCATCAATGAGGTAGGCCAGACTCAACACCCATAATCCGGTTGGACCAGGGCTCAACTGCCCAATGGCCAATGCCTCGGCAAACATCTGTTCAGACGCCCAGCCGTGTGCCAATAGGTCGGTATGCAACATTGGTAGATTGCCAGTACCAGACGTGGAAAAGAGCGCTGCTTTTAAAAATTCCCAAAACAATTGCCATGGATCCATCATGCCGCTCCCCGGCGTATCCAAAGTGCTCCTACCGCACACCAGATGCCTGCACCCCACAGCACCAGAATTGCTGGCAGACCAGCAATCGCAAGGAGAAGCGGTGCACCAATCACCACGAGACCGTAGACCCAGAGGCTCCGCAATCCTTCGGCGCGACTCGAATCGAGCGCAGGTTTAAGCATCTGCAAAGCGAGCACACAACCAACACCGACCGTAGCAGGGATGATTCCATGCACAGCTGCTGCGACCTGTGGATTGGTACGAATCATTGCATAGCCTGCAGTAAGCGCAATGGTCAACGTAGCACTCGGAAGGAGTAATCCAACCAACGCAATGATCGCCCCACGGAAGCCATTCACCCGATACCCAATCAACACCGTCTGACCAAGCAGATTTATGCCTGGTGCAATTTGAACCATCCCCCAATATTCGGTATATTCCACATCAGAAAGCCACTGCTGCTCTTCAACGGCCACACGACGCATCAGATAGAGGGTGGTTGCCCCCCCACCGAACGACTGCAGCCCGATGCCTACATATCCACGGAAGAGATTCCAGCCGGAATGTCGTAACGCCTTGTCAGATTCCACGGCTCCCCCTCTAACTTTCTTGTGTGTGACTAGCATAACGGTGAAAGACTCACCTCCTACAATTCATTATTGAAACGCATGTATTCGCTGTTTGACAAACCGCTTTTGGACGTGCTACAATTTGGTTGGTGAGGGCGATTAGCTCAGCTGGTTAGAGCGCAACGTTGACATCGTTGAGGTCGATGGTTCGAGTCCATTATCGCCCACCATTTTTTCAACTACATAGAATCTGAGGTGAGCACGTGATACGAGTATTACGTGTTTTTTGGTTAACATTTTGGCTGACATGCCCCGCATGCCAGCGCGGTCGCATGTTCCGCTCACTTTTCGTCATGAACGTACGTTGCCCCGTATGCAACGTGATTTTCGAGCGTGACAAAGGTGAAGTAACCGGTGGTATGGCCATCAACAGCGTCCTGATGTGCCTCATTGCCATTGTAGGTGCAGTACTCTCGATTACCACAGATATCCCTACGGCTCCATTGCTCCTCAGCATCGGTACGTTCATGGCGATCTTTGGCATATTGTTTTATCGCCATGCCCGTTCGCTATGGATTGGTGTACTCTATTTGACCGGTTCAATTAACGAGGACGTATAACGAGGACTATAACGATGGCCATAGGAGCGACACTGTTACAAGCAGTTGCAAAACTGATGTTCGAACGACCCATCCGCGGGATGTCCAACGACCAACTCATCACCATGTTGGACCAAAGTCGCATGCCGTTCGCGCAACACATCCAAAAACACGCTGACACACAGGCCAACCGTGTTTTGCTTGCCCATATTATTGGGATTGAATGTTGGGCACAGGCACGCCTACGCCAACTCACAACTGGTCAAAACATCCTCATCGACGAGTCAGATTCATACACTCCATCGACCGACACGCCGTATGCAATGTTGGTCGCACACGCTGGTGCAACTCGTATTGAGAGTTCTGCGTGTCTCCAGGAACTCCTACGTGCAGGGGTGCCGCTGACACGCACAATCGTACACAATCAATTCAGCGAACTTTCCGTCGCTGCGTGGATCCAATACATCGTCAAACACAGTATGTTGGAAGCCCGCAAAATGCGATAAGACTCATAAATCATACGCGAAAGCTCTGCGATGACCTATCTTGATTCTTGACAGAACAATCTGTCAACGGTTAAGATAGGTCAAACAGTTTCTGGCACTATATTCGATGACTTTCGATTTTTGACCATCCAAACTGTAAGATATATTTACTTGGAAGGGCCCGTGATGAATGAGTATGTGTCCATAATTATGTTGTTTATCGGCGTTGCTGCAGGTTTCGGCATCGCTCTGTTCATGAATAAAACCAATACACAAAACCAAATCTCGCGCATTGAAGCGGAATGGCAACTCAAGGTCGAATCGATTCGGACCGAACATAAAGAGTTGAAAATGCAAGCGTCGGATGAGGCACTGCGCATCCGCACAGAAGCAGAGAATCATGTCCGCGAAGGTCGACAGAATCTGCGTCAGCAAGAGGAACGCATCACGCGCAAAGAAGAAGCCCTCGATCGAAAGGTCGAAGGTGTCGAACGGCGCGAACGTCAAATCACGCAACGCGAGCGTCAAGCCGAACTGACCAATGCAGAAGCAGAGCAATTCAAACTCCAACAACGCACCGAACTCGAACGCATCTCGGGGTTGACCGAAGAACAGGCTCGCGAAGTCATCCTTGCAAAGGTCGAAGCAGAGGCACGTGACGAGTCAGCCCGGCGCATACGTGAAATAGAACGTGTCGCTCAGGACGAATCTGACAAGACTGCTCGCAAAATCATCAGCATGGCGATCCAACGCTGTGCGTCAGACTATGTCGCCGAAATCACGGTTTCGACCGTCCCACTCCCCTCCGAAGAAATCAAAGGCCGCATCATTGGTCGCGAAGGGCGCAATATCCGTGCGTTCGAGCAAATCACCGGCGTCGACATTATTGTCGATGACACTCCAGATGCCGTCACTCTGTCTTGCCACGACCCCGTTCGCCGTGAAGTGGCACGGCTGTCACTCGGTAAACTCCTCAAGGATGGTCGCATCCATCCGACCCGCATCGAAGAAGTCGTACAAAAAACCCAACAAGAACTCGATGTCGTGATGAAAGAAGAGGGTGAACGCGTCGCGTACGAAGCCAATGTCCAAGGGCTCCATCCCGATTTGATTAAACTGCTTGGACGCCTGAAATTCCGGACCAGTTATGGCCAAAACGTCTTGCACCACTCGCTCGAATGTGCGCTGTTGGCATCACATATGGCTGCCGAACTCGGTGCAAATATCGCTATCGCCAAAACCGCAGCGTTGCTTCATGATATCGGGAAAGCCGTTGATCACGAAGTCCAAGGACCACATGCGATCATCGGGGCCGATATTGCCAAGCGACTCGGTCGTTCACCGGCCATCGTACACGCCATTGCAGCCCATCACAACGACGAAGAACCAACCACCGTTGAAGCCTTCTTGGTACAGGCCGTCGACGCCATCTCGGGTGGCCGACCTGGTGCCCGCCGTGAGACGCTCGATTTGTACATCAAACGGCTCGAAGCGCTGGAAGGTGTGGCTACATCGTTCGAAGGCGTCCAACGCGCCTTTGCAGTCCAAGCAGGCCGCGAAGTGCGCATCATGGTCGTCCCCGAGACAATCGATGACCTGGGCAGTATCCAATTGGCACGCAACATCGCCAAAAAAATCGAAGAGAGCCTACAATACCCTGGTCAGATCAAAGTGACCGTGATTCGTGAGACACGTACCACCGAATACGCCCGCTAATCAGCCATCCCTCCGGTGTATGAAGATACATCGGAGGTTTTTTGTGCCCAAACGCATCGATACATGCACAGGCAGGCAACCCAATTGCACACTTTATTGCATGCTGAGGCAATCGAAATCGCCTGTGTGCCAGGATTGATAGCTATCCACAGAAGGGCAATCGCACGATTGTCCGTTTTTCGGCATGGAAGAGTGAATACCACGAGATTCGCATGTATAATTACAGCATCTGCTCAAGGGGAGTATCTGTGTGACCTATGCGCTTACCCTGGGACCGTTCCACGCCGCATGGCGAGGACCGCAACGGTTCATCATTGATATAGACGGTGAATCCGTCAGCAATATCGACTGCCATAACGGGATGAACGCCCGAAATTGTAGCGACATCATATGCCGTGCCGCGCTTGTCGACGTCCCCAAGATTGTCGCTCGGGTATGCGGGACTTGCAGTCACGCACATCAACTTGCATACGCGCATGCGCTCGAAGGACTCAATCGCACCCAAGTGCCTACCCACGCACGTGTTATTCGCGTCATCGTTTGCGAGCTCGAACGCATCGCAATGCATTTGGCGGGCGCCGCTACCGTGTGTGACATCGTTGGAGTGACACAACACAGTGTCAACTTACGGCAACTCCAATTCGCTGCCAATACACTGATGCTCGAAGTCATTGGCAAGCGTGCCGATCATGTGGTAATTGTCCCCGGCGGCGTCACTATCGAACCAAGTACCCGTACCCAACAGACATTGCAGGCCGGGATTTCGAGCTTCATCAAAGCGCTCTATCGCTCCATAGACCATATTATTGACGATCATCGATTGCTTGCCCGCACCGTGAATGTCGGAATTTTGAGCAGTCAAGTAGCCAATCAGTTGATGATGGGTGGGATTGTGGGTCGCGCGTCAGGTATTCCCAACGACACACGCTTTAGCCATCCGTACGACGCCTACGGTATGTTTGAAGCATCGATGGTCACCCAAGATGGCGGTGATGTCTATGCGCGATTAATGGTTATGCTCCTCGAAGCCCATGAGAGCGCCAAGATAATCGACCAAGCCAACCGTCAGATGAAGAGTGGCGCTCCTGCCAATCCAGTGTTCGAGTCTATTCCTGGGAGTTTTGTCGGTGCTGTCGAAGGTCCACGCGGTTTGATTACCTATGCAATTACGGCATCAGCTACCGACATCAAGAAGTGCGAAATCAAAATCGATCGACAACTCGATCGATCGCTCATCCAAGCACTTTCGGCGAACGCACTTGTCGATGATGTGATTACCATCATTGCATCGACAGATTCTTGTAGCGCCTGCGCAGAGCACTAAAGGAACCACTTCGTATGGAAATTGTGGCGCTCATCCTCCCACTGTTGGCAGCAATAACGGCATGGTCTATCGACCGGGTCGTGCCTACCCGTCAAATCGGTTTCCTCGCAATTGGAAGTTTGCTGATAAGCGCCCTAATGCTTGGTCTTTCTGCGCTAGTGAAAGGCCTGCCGCTCCAGTTGCTCCCATTCGACTGGATGCGTATCGACGGGTTCGTAGCAACACTTTCGTTACGATTCGATGCCTTCACTTGGGTCGTGGCCATGATGCTCCTGCTTGGGAGTGCAGCAGGCATGATTGGTCTGATTCATTCGTTGCCTTACCAACTGCGCAACTATGGACGTCTCTTGGCCTTGCTGTTATTCCATGTCACCATGATTCTGGTTGGTGTGGCCGCCCAGGACTCCACCTTGCGTGTGTTTGCATGGGGCTTGGCCGCGATGTTCGGCGGAATCATTATGCGTTTGAGTGGTGCCTTGCCTGGTAGTGACACCCCCCTCATTAGCATTGTCGGCGGTATTGCCGGTGCGGTCATGCTCCTCGTGGCAGTGATGTGGCGTCAATACGTCCCTGTGGGTCCGCTCCCCGGCGCACTTATCCTCTGTTGGAGTCTCGCTGCATTCCTCGGCATGGGGTTAGCGCCATTCCATGGATACGTCGCAGGCATGAGCAGCGCCCCGGCGATTTTGGCTATCTTTCTCGTACCGTTGGGCATCCCACTGCTTGGTGCATTGACCTTCATCGACATGATTGCGACACAAGGACCGCTGATAAGTGAATTTTGGCGAACCTTCCTTATCGTGGTGGCAATTGTGAGTGCATTGGGCACAGCAGTAGGCGCCATCAGCTCGACACGGTTACGAAGTCTTTATGGCTGGCACAGCAGTTCTGTCTTTGCGGTGGTTGTCTTGGCAGCGGTCAGCGATCTGCAGATTCTTGCCTATGGCGTGCCGGTGCTCCTGGTAACTGCGATGTTTAGCCTCTGCATCATTGCACTGAGCATTGCCTTCATAGAGACGCGGAATTATACGGATGATCTGCTCAAACTCAGACCACGCTCACGCATCGGCTTTGCAGGGGTACTGCTCTTTGTCGCCGTCGCTGCCACCATTGGACTGCCTGGTACCATTGGATTCATCACCCGCTGGTGGATGGCAGAAGTACTGATGGTCAATGCACCGTGGATTATCATCTCAATCCTGATTAGTGGTTCAATCTTGGGTCTCGCTTGGGCAGGCGCGTTGTCGACGATATGGCGCCGCATTCCCAAAGGAACGACGCCAGATATGCCGGTTACCTCAGCAATTCCGACTGGGTTTGCCATGCTTGGTCCATTATTTTTTGCTGCAGTCTTGCTGGTGACTGGCTTTGTGCCGCAACTGTTGTGGAAGTTCTGGCTCGTGCCCCTCCAAGACCGGATGTCATTTGACAGCGTCATCACACCGCCATCTATGCCAGGGATTTCTCTCCAATTGATTCTGACTGGCGTTTCGGTGCTTCTGGTGGCCGTTCCCGTTTTTGCAAGCCGGCTGCGTCAGCGCGACATCGCTAATCCCAACGACATTGGTTCAACGTCGGTACCACCCGTCGCCACTGCCGAAAGTTTGTCGCTCCTGAGTGGCTTTGTTAGCCCCAATCAACTTCTGGCGAGCATTTGGGGTTCGATTATCCGCTTTGGCAATGCATTGCAGTGGGTGCTCCGACTCGGCGAAGAACGATATTATGTAGCAGGATTAGTACTCGGCTTGATTGTCGTTGTGCTCTTGCTGATTTGAGGTTTGCATGGCTGAATTTTTTGCGACACAATGGCCACTGATGGGCATTGCAGCCTCGGCAGGCATCATCCTCTTGGCACAGCAATGGCGTAGCACACTGGTAGGCCTTTTGCTGAATTATCTGTTTGTGGCTGCCTTTTTGGCTCAGCAACAGTTCATCACGCCCGACATATCGATTCTGGGCTACATGATTAGTACAACAGTGCTCGTCAAAATCATCGCAGGTTTGTCTGCGGTACTCATTCTCGGCGTCACGGCATTGACCTTCGCGCGCGAGGAAGGCACCGAGGAACTCGATGAATTTTCTCTTGCAGAACTGCGCCGTGCCGCCCGCCGGGCCCAACGTCAAAAAATCATCGCCCCGCTGAAATTTACTGACTTTGTAGTACCGCTGTGGGCACTGATCCTTGCCGCTATTGCAAGTTTCGTGTTGCCACGTCTCTATCCTATCGGTAGCGAATCCGTCGATTTTGCCTGGTATTGGTTAACGTTGACCGGCATCTTTACCATTGTGACCGCCAACGACGTACTCAAGCTCGGTCTTGGGTTGTTGTTGTGCGTCAGTAGCATTGACTTGCTCTATACCGCCATAGCGAGCACCATCCAGGTGTTCCCGCTGGCAATGTTGGGACTCACGACGATTGTGCTATCGCTTTCGGTGTCGTATTTGAGTGCGTTGATGTATGGACGCCTCAAGACACTCGAACTCAACGAGTTATATAAACGCTGATGCTCTACTTACTCATCATCTTTTTTCCATTCGCTGTCGCTGCAGGGATGTTCCTGTTACGATCACAGCCTATCCCGTCGATTACCGGCGCGATTATCTGTGTGCTGACCGAATCGATTCTCGTATTACAACTCCCTGTCGACGCCCCCGTGCGTTTGCTAGGACTTACCTTGACCATCGATCCACTCGGCCAGCTCGTGTTGCTGACGATTCTCGGGATTGCCTTATTTGCCTATGTAGTAACGTTCTATATTAGCCACGGTGAACACTTTATCCCGGTGAGTCTGTTGTTATTGGGGTTCACCAGTACCACGGTATTGCTCCTCCAAGAGCCGTTCGTCGCAGCACTTTTGATGGTAAGCAGCGGTCTCGTTGCCATTTTGGCCATCGTCGATTTGCCGATTGGGAGTACCGTCTTGGTTGAGCGGTCACCGCTTATCACCGCATTGCATTATCTCGTGCTTGTCCTGCTGTCTGGCTTTGCCATGTATATGGCCTTTGTACTGTTGACCATCTATTGGCCGACAGAGTCGAACGGTCAGACATCGCCATCGCACCTTATTATTGCGCTGCTTATTGTCGGTTTCGGGATGCGCTTTGCTATTTTTCCTTTTCACTCATGGCTGATTGAAGTAGCGGAATATTCGGCTCCAATGGTGACGGTTTTTATCATTACGGCACTGAATAGTACTGGTCTGTTATTTTTGATTTCGACATTCCAGTTTTTTCCTATCATCGTGACCGAAAACGAACGTGGCATGCACGTGTTGATGGTATTGGGCGGAGTAACGATGATTGTCTCGGCGTTATTTGGGTTGGCGACGCCCCATCTCCGGCGGACACCAACCTATCTCATTGTCGGCAATAGCGGGTTCATGCTGGTGGGTGTTGCCAGTGCGTCGAGCAGTGGGTTGGCGGGATCGATCCTTGAATTATTCAATCATATGATTGCGGTGATGGTCATCTATGTCTCCATCGCACTGCTCGAGCGCCCCGATGGTCGGCCAGTAGTCACGATACGTCGTGACTTGCTGTGGCGTTGGCCGCTCGCCGGCAGCGGGTTCATCGGTGGCTGTCTGTTGCTCCTCGGAGCGCCGCCGTTCAGCTCGTTCACCAGCAAAGTTCTGATTTATGATGCTGCAGCCCACACGGGAGCAGGGTACCTGGTCCTGTTGGGCATTGGCTCACTGTTGATGCTGGCGGCAATTGCGCGGCTGCTGTACGAACGACTGCTTGGCGCGGCCGAAGAACTCCCCACCGAAGAAATGCCCATTTTGATGGCCACCAGCGAAATCGCCTTGAGCGACCGGCGTCAAATGCTCGAGCCTGTCGGCTTAACCATCGTCATGTTCGTGTTGCTCGGTGTGAGTGCTGCCATTGGGATCTATCCCCAGTTGCTGCTCACCACCATCGAAGCAGTCATCCGAGGCCTCACTTTTGTCCATGTGGCATCATAAGGAGACCGCATGCCGCAACAAATACGCGTTTTTCGTGCAAATACTGGCTCATGTGGTGGGTGTGATGCCGAACTCGTCCTGGCCCTCCACAAAGAACGTGACATGTCTGTCGCCAATGCACTTATCGACGCAGATGTCTGGCTCCTGACCGGGGTCATGGCACCATATGCACGCAGTGTGTTGAGCCAGACATACAGCTCCATGACGACCCCGCCGATTATCATCGCTGTTGGTCAGTGCGCCATTACCGGTGCACCGTACGGTCGTGCAGGGGTTGCAACTGCGCCAGAGCTCCCAATCAGCTATACGGTCGATGGGTGCCCCGTGTCGCAAGCAGTCATCATCAGTGCCATTCGATCCGCACTCACCAACCGCGACCGTAAACGCCGAGAACGCGCCTAGCGCCACGCCACTAATAAAGGAGCCTTTGTGGATATTGTCATCGCCTATATCATCTACCCCGGTCTGCTGATTATTGCAGCCCTCACATTGGCCTTTGGGTTTATCGTGGTCCAGAGACGTCCCGTGATGCCTCCCAATTGGCGTCGTTCACTCCTGAGTATCGATGGCTTTGCAGCGGTGCTCAGCATGATGCTGGCCATCGGGGCATCTATTTACATGCCCTGGCCGTATAATCCTGTCTATACCGCAGTTGCAGGCCCATTGTTGATGTGGGCAGCACTCGAGGCGGCCTTTCTGGTACCATCTTTGGTTGCACAGACTTCAGGGTCTGCACTTGTGGTGCGTGGTGCAGCCCGTGCGCTCCAAATTGGCTTTGCCGGACGCATCGTTGTGTGGTGTGTCTTCGGCGCGCTCTTTTGGGCGAATCAAAGTTGGCAAATGAGCCTCGTTCCCGCCTATGCGCTTGCGTGGATTGCTGCCTTGATGGCACTGCCTGCTGCAATCGGTATCGGAATGTTCCGTAGTGATACTGCGTTAACAGGGGTAATGACCACAGGGTTGGACCTTTCGACGGTTGCGTTGATGCAATTGGCCGCTGACGTTCGTTCGACGGTGCTCATTGCCGCAGTCGCTACCAGCTTGGTGCCCAAAGCAATCACTGCGGGATCTTTGCGCCTCGGCGTTGTGCTGTTGGCTTTTTTCTTGACCATGATTATTTTGCGCTTCCTTGTACGCAACCAACCATTCACGACATTGTCGGCCGCGTTACGCTGGTGCTGGTGGCGCGCGCTGCCGCCTGCATTACTTGCCCTTCTCTATCTGCGCTTTATCACGGGCTAAGTGATGCATTATGTATCGTTGACCAATCTGCGTATTGCCCGAACACCCATCACTGATGTCACCCTGCACATCCCTGAAGGGAGCTGCTTTGGCATCGTCGGAGCATCTGGCACCGGCAAAAGCGCATTGCTCAACGCCATGGCAGGATTATCTGGTCGTGCGTTGCCCGGGGTCAGCCTGGCAGGTTCCACCGCAGCCCCACGACCGGGAAGCATTGGCATTGTCACACCACGTATCATCCTCCCCGCGCATATGACGACCCTCGGGCTTCTGACCCGGCAGCGCACCCTGCTTTTGAATGGTGATGGTCAGGTCGATGACGACTGCCAACGTGCCATCCGTTGGTGCGCACTAGAACAATACGCCCAAAGTGCCATCGGCACGTTGTCGCTCTTTAACAAACGGCGGGTCGCGTTGGCGCTTGCACTGGTGAGCAAACCTGCAATGGTGTTGCTCGATGAACCAACGATTGATCTGGCAGCCCACGAGCAGCAGGTAATGATCGACATTCTCGAAAATCTGCGCGATCGCAATATGACCATCGTTATCGCGACGCGCGGCAACACCCCGATGGAATCACTCTTTGACCAAATAGCAGTACTTTCGGGCGGCAAAATCATTGCCGAGCTCAGCGCGCAACACATCCGCGACATGCAGCGCACCATCATGATCCGCACCGACGAGATTCCCACTGCAGCATACGAGCACATCGCGGCCATCAACAACGGTATCATCGTGACCCGTCGCAACATCGTGCTTACCGGGGAGGGTGTCCGTTCGCTGGCCCAGATTTTGCAGGTACTATTGCACTATAGCGTCCATATTTTCTGCATCGAGCCGCGCAATCATCCGCTGGCCGATTTGGTCATGCAAGCACGGTACCCGGTGGTGTTGGCCCATCGGTATCCCGTGCGCTTATTGACCAACACCATTCGAGAATCGAATGCCACAGAAGAGGTAGCGACATGATGCGACTCTTTCGCTGGATTATCGATGACTATATCAGCAGCCAACGTATTCTTGTCGAGTGGGGCGCAGCCATTGCAATCCCGTATCTCCTCCTCGCGAGCCATACGGATGCAGCCTCGACCTTGGCGACGTGGTCATTGAGCACACTTGCGTTAGCACTCTACACCACATCGGTGATTGCCGATATCGCTGAACAACCTATCAATATTTCTCGTTTGCTCCATCTCCCGTCACGACGACAGTACATCGCTGCGTATCTGTTTGCTGCGTTTCTCATTGTGTTGAGTGCCTATGTGATCCTCGTCGCTGCCACATTTATTTTTGCGCCGGTAGCGTTCCCTGCCTGGCAACTTTGGCTCGCGTCTCTGCCTGCACTCATCGTGCTCATCATCACCGGTATTGTGATGATGATGCTCTTGACTCCGCTGGTAGCGTCGCCTCTCCAGCGCCTCACCCTCTTGGCTGTATTCGCCATACCGCTGACCTGGGATCGGGTCATCGCGTTGTTGCCCGACATGCTGCCGGGGAATATCATGGCAATGTTCCACGCCGTATCAACCGCATTCGGCATCCTCCTCTGGCCCTCCATGCAGCTCTACGCGCTGACGATAGAGCCTCATCTCGACACCCAAAGCTTCAGCCTGGCTACAATCCATATGCTCATCCTTGCTGGGCTCATAAGCATCCTTGCACGCTGGTACCAGCGCCGCCCTTTGACGATTGCCTAGTCTTTTCACCAACAAGCCATAGAGTATTGGTTGGATGATGCGAAAACACCCCCTGCGTTGCAGGGGGTGCAGTATGAATGTCATTCTCGCCCGCTGCACGGAGTGCAGACGGGTCAGCAACCGGCCGGCTAGGCGACAGGGTCGCCACGTTCAAACGAATAGACCGTAAGCGCAACAAACGCAAACCAGATTACATCTGCCAAAAATAAATGCGTCAGTTGAATCCATATAGGCGCGAGTAACACCACATTCAACGTGCCCAAGCCAATTTGCAGTGCATACGACCCGTATAACAGCAGCGCGAACCGTTTGGTCTGTGTCGTCTGACGCATCGCCGCAAACGCCTGTGCCACCAGCACCATTACCAGGCCAGTCCCAATGGCAATTGCAGGGTGGGCCACACGCAACCGCAGGAGGAGATTCGAGGTTGGATCGAGCTCTTGCATCAACCCTTCTTTGAAGCTCATCGCAGGGAACAACGTATCACCCAATGCAGCAATACCGCCACTTGCACCCAACAACATCATCATAACCACACCGATGATTGCCCAGGTTTTGGCTGCGCGCGATACCTCCCATGTCGGTGCACGCACGCCCCGAACCCAAAAGCCAGTCATGATAATCGACGCCAGCAACAACAGGGTGTTGATCAGATGGAACGACATTGAGTACGCCCGTGTCATCGATGGATTGTGCGCGACGAGCTCTAGCAACACCAGCATTCCACCGAGTAATGCTTCGATAATGACAAAAACCAACGACGCGAACACACCCTTGCGCACGATATGTCCCTTGGGAAAAATGCGAAAGCCAATATACGTCATCGCCGCAATCATCACCAACAACAAACCACTGGTAATGCGGTGAGAAATTTCGATGATGGTCTCGAGCAGCGGCGCTCGTGGCAAAATTTCGCCGTTACACAGCGGCCAATGATTCCCACACCCGGCACCTGACCCGGTGGCACGTACGAAAGCCCCCCAGAGAATAACCAACAATGTGTACCCAAATACGACCCACACATATCGCTCAAAGCGTTTGCTTGCCATATTGTTACACCTTTCACAACCAATAATGGCGCAATTGTAGCCCAGACACGGCGATTCCGCAAACCGCTGGGTGTCCACGACACGCACCTGCTAAAATGCATATATGGATAGTTCCAAACTCACCTACAACATGACCGAGATTGCTCAAACAATCGCATTTGGTCTCTGCATAGGCGCACTGCTCATCCCAAGCGATCTCATTCTGCTGTCGGGCGGACTGGGGGCCGGCAAGACGCATCTCTCAAAAGGAATCGTTGCTGGTATGGGCAGTCGTGATATCGTCACCAGCCCGACGTATATTTTCATCAACGAATACCGCTTACCCGCACGCGGCGTTGCCTATCATGCCGACCTTTATCGTATCGAAGATCCCAATGAACTTGCCTCAATCGGGCTCGACGACGCGTTGAATGGCCACGGCGCATGCATCATTGAGTGGCCCGAACGCGATCCCAGTCTTGCCACACTTCCGCATTTGGCGATCACCCTTACACCGAACGCTGCCACGAGCCGGCTACTCACACTGCAAGCCCACGGCCCACGGGCATTCCTCCTACTTAGAGAAATCCAAGCGACGTGGCAACAGGGAGATACGGTATGATGCTGACCATCGACACCAGCGGTACACTCAGTGGACTCGCCATCACGGATGGTCAACGTGTGTTGGCCGAGCTCCAGTGGCAGAGCGGCCGCCGTCACAGCGAACAGGTGCTCCCGCAACTCGATGCCCTCTGTCGGCTTGTCGAGATCACCCCGCAACAGATAGGCCACATTGCAGTAGCACTCGGCCCAGGCAGCTGGAGTGGTATCCGTGTAGGCATCAGCATTGCGAAGGGATTGACCCTCGCGACTGATGCCACTATCATCGGCGTCGCCTCTCTCGATGCGATTGCATGGAGCCACCGTGGGAACGAATGTCAGGCAGTTATCGCACTCGGACGAGGTCGCTACGCCGTCGCCACATACCCCGCCACTGATTGGGCCCCGGGCAGCATCAGCGCAACCAATGTAGCCGTAATTGAACCGCTCACAAGCGGACCGTTGCTCTGTGATAGCGACACCGCAGCCGCAATCCATATCGTTCACCCAACGGTGACACCACACATCATCTGGCCACGCCCACTCACGTACGCACAGATTGCCGCCGCGTTGCTTCGACAGCCTGCCCCCACTCCGTTCACGTGTGAACCCATCTACCTCGGGGACCCGGTCCAACGATGATGCAGACGCACCGCCGCATTCTCATCCAATCTTTGGTTGCGCTCGTGTTGGGGATTCGCGTGTCCAGCAGCACTCCGATTACGGGACAGCCTGTGCTGATGCGCGCCCAGTTTGCCAAACCAATCACCGTGCACACACAACCGTGGTATCTCGATCGTATCGGTGCACCACACTCTCGGATCGTACCGTACCCGTCCATTATTGTCGCTGTCATAGACGATGGTATCGATGCCGGCGCTCCGCAACTCGACGGTCAAATCATCGGTATCGTCAACATCGTCGCACCAGATCAACTACGAGACGAGAGTGGGCACGGTACACACACTGCAGGGATTATCGCGGCACGTCCCGGCAGCAGCGGCATCCGTGGAATTTGCGATGCATGCCAACTGCTCATCATCAAAGCAATCACGAACACTGGGTACGGTAGCGACCTGACCGTCGCTCGTGCAATCACTATTGCGATCGAGCGCGGTGCACGTGTCATCAACTTGAGTATCGGTGGCACTGCAGATACTCCAGCAATCCGTCGTGCTGTCGCCGACGCAATCGCCCATGACATCGTCGTCGTCGCAGCCGCGGGCAATGTAACCAGCACCGGCCCCCATCGTTATTACCCCGCGGCCTACCCCGAAGTGATTGCAGTGAGCGCAATCGATCACGAGAACCGCAAGGCGTCGTTTGCGACGACCGATCGAGCAATAGACCTTGTCGCACCGGGTGTCGACATCGCAAATATCGATACTAGTGCCGACGGTATTGGTGTGACGCAGGGCACCAGCACTGCTGCACCGCAGGTCAGCGCTGCAGCGGCACTCCTCCGCGCTCGTTACCCCATGGTTTCCGCAATGGGTATTCGCAGAGCGCTCCTCAGCGCATCCATCGACCTCGGCCCACCGGGACGAGACGACACATTTGGCTATGGTTTGCTCAACATACCACGGGCGTTCGCTGTCTTGCAGCGCTCCACGACCCGTGCGAATCAGCGCTGAACACGGTTACGTTGGCGCTGACATGACCGCATGTGCCGCCCGTTCGCCACTGAGCATTGCCGCATTGATACTGCTCGCAACCGTGTACTCACCCGCCAGATAGAGCCCGGTGATCGCTGTCCGTGCGCCAGGTAACGTCGCATGGATCCCCGGTGGCTGTGCAAACTGGGCGTAGGGGATGCGATACATACGCAACCGCTTATAGGCGGCCAAGACCGTGGGTTGCCCGATGATTTGTACGAGATCATCCTCGGCGCGCGTATAGCACTGTGCATCCGATTCGCCGGGATTCCCCAATACGGTCGCACTCAATAAGTGCATCCCGGGCGGGGCGTACTCTGGCGCAACCGCGGTCATCTGCATTGCGTTATTGACATAGGCATCTGGGGCGGCATTCAGCCAGAGTTTTTTTTGGGTCGTTAACGCTTTGGTGCCTGCCCAATACAAAGTCACGGTACTCATGGCAGTCGTATCCAATGAAAGCCCTGACAATTCCTGCGCAATCGGCGCTGAGACTGCCAAAATGACCGCATCTGCGTCGCGCTCGCTGCCATCCTCCAACACAACCCCACTGACCCGTTCTTCCGTCATTCGCAGGCGTTTGACGAGTTGCTTACATTCGACCACTACTCCATGGGCCAATTGCGTCGCCAAAGCTCCCATGCCCGTCGCAGGTACGACCGTACGCCCAGCCGCCAGCATCTTGAAGTCATAGAGGAAGCACTTCGCGCTCGTTTGCAGACCCCGATCCAAAAATATTCCGCCGTAGAAAGGAGCAAAAAATCGCTCGATTGTCTGTGCCGCAAACCCATATTCCTCGAGATATGCCTGTGTCGTCTGGTCAGGTTGCGCCTGGATTGCTGCAAATGGCGTGCGCGCCACTTGTAGTCGCAGTGCCAAAATCCGCAGTTTGTCTACCGTCGACACACTGTCTGCCCACAGTGCCGGCCAGGCAGAACGCCAATCGCGGAGGGGGTCTGTCAACACGGTGCGCTTGCCATCGCGTGCGACTACTGCGCCGGGATCAAATGCACGCAACTGCAACGCGTCATAATCGAGCCAACGCCGCACCGCTGGATATGCGTCAAATAAGACTTGGAATCCTCGATCGAGAGAAAACCCCTCGACCATATCCGTCCGCACACGGCCGCCGACGCCATCACTTGCCTCAAACACTGTCACCTGGACTCCTGCACGTAACAATGACCGTGCACATGTCAACCCTGACATCCCGGCACCCACGATGATGACGTGCATATCGACTCCCTCTGCCTGTGTCCCTCTCGTCATTATACGAGTGGTGGTATCATATCGATGTTCAAAATAGTGGAGTATCAACATGCAACCCATCTGTTTGCAGCTCTATACCCTGCGCGACGCCATGAGCGCCGATTGGAAGGGTACCCTCAAGCGCGTCGCCGATATCGGCTATGCCGGGGTCGAAATCGTGTATTCACACGACGTACCGATTGCCTCACTGCGCACCGAACTCGAAGCAAATCAACTGCGCGTTTCGGGCGCACATGTCGGCATCAATTACCTCCGAGACAATCTCGAAGGTGTCATCAACGACATCATAGCCCTCGGCGGATCGTATGTTGTATGCCCTTGGATGGCCCCCACAGACCGTGGTGGTGCCGCCGAATGGCGCGCCTTTATGCACGAATTCGAACAGTACGGCGAACACTGCCGCAATGCAGGGATCCAGTTCCTCTATCACCACCATGACTTCGAACTTGCACCACTCGGCGATACCAATGCGTTGACTATCTTGCTCGACGAGAGCAAAGCCGGCACCATCAACGCCGAACTCGACGTCTATTGGATTGCCTACGCCGGCATGGACCCCATCTCACTGATCAACAAATACCACGGTCGCGTCCCGTGTGTCCATCTCAAAGATATGCAAGCGACCTCACGCACCTTCGCCGAAGTCGGCCATGGCACGCTCGATATTGACGGCATTCTGAAAGCAGCCGATGCAGCCGGGACACGTTGGCTTATCGTCGAACAAGATGTCTGCCAGCGAGATCCCTTCGAGAGCGTTGCGATGAGCTATGCATGGCTGAAGAAGCACGGCCGCGCATAGGTTCACGACAACACACACTTCCCGAACATTCGGGAGGTGTGTGTTTTTATGCTCAGCATTTTCTCATCTTTGAATTCAAGAAAACGCATCTAATACAGCGTATGATTTATATATTGTACAGGCGGCAATGCAGGCGTTTGTGTAGAGATATCTCGCCCTGCATGTGCCTGTTTTTTTGTGGTATGTTATATTGTGAAGATAATCACATCTAAGTAGGGGAGTAGTGCATGGCGCCAAAACCGCGCGAAATGCTCAAGGGCATGGCGATTTCAGATACCGCCATCCGGCAGCCAGTCTTCATCACTATGTTGATGTTGTTGGCTGTGACTTTTGGCATCCTTTCGTATACGAGCATTCCGGTCAATCTGCTCCCCGAAATAAGTGTTCCGATTGTGGCCGTGACCATTAGTTACCCCGGCGCCGGACCAAACAGTGTGGTCGAACAAGTCGGCAAGCCGGTCGAACAGGTCATCAACACCATCAGCGGGATCAAACATATTACATCAACGTCATCCGACGGTCAGGTTATTTTCGTGCTCGAATTCAACGAGAGCACCAATGTATCACAGGCCGAAACCGATGTCCGTGAGAAAATAAACACGATCCGCAACTCTCTCCCCAAAGATATCCGTGAGCCTATTTTTGCGCGTTTCGATCCCAATCAGGCAGCCATTGTATCGATTGCCATTTCGCCGGTCGAAAACATCGATGCGCTCGTACTGCGGGATCGCATCACGGACGAAATAGTGCCGCGCCTCCAGCGAGCCACCGGCGTCGGTTCAATCTCGATAAATGGCGGATTGACCCGCCAAATCAATGTATCGATGAAGCTCGACAAACTGCAGGCATATGGACTCATCCCAGCGCAGCTTATCGGCGCCCTGCAATCCGCCAATGCAAACCTCGGCCTCGGTTCCATGAGCGCCGGTACCCAAGATATCAATCTGCGCGCACCGAGTATGCTCACCAGCATCGAGGATATCGGCAAAATCCAAATTACCGGTACTAACTACACCATCGCCGATGTCGCTTCTGTCGAAGAAGGCATTGCCGACCGCCTCAACTATACTCGGCTCGACGGCAAAGATACCATCATCCTCGACGTCCGCAAGCAATCGGGTACTAACACGGTGCAGGTCGCTGACGCAGTCAAAACCGCACTCAAAACAGCCTTCGAAAAACGCACTGACATGCAATATATCATCCCACGCGACCAATCCGTCGCAGTGAGTGAAGCCGTCATCAGTTCGCTCGAAGAGCTCGTCTTTGCCTCCATTGCTGCATTGCTCGTCGTCTTTGCGTTCTTCCGCGACATACGTAACACGCTTATCACGATGGCGGGATTGCCCATCATCTTGATTGCGACGTTCATATTCCTGCCGATGTTTGGGTTGACCATCAACTTGATTACCCTGCTGGCGCTCTCGCTTGCAGTCGGATTAGTCATCGACGACGCCATCGTGGTCCGTGAAAACATCTTTCGACATACACTACGTGGCGAGACAGTTCGCGCTGCAGCCAGTCGCGGCACGGCCGAGGTCTCTCTCTCCGTGTTGGCAATGACCTTGACCATCGTGGCGGTATTTGTACCGGTCACCTTTGCGACCGGCACAACGGGCATCATCTTCAAGTCGTTCGGGATTACCGTGGCAGTTGCCATGATGATTTCGCTCATCGAAGCATTTACCTTTGCGCCAATGTTGTCAGCCAATTTGTTCCGCACGCAAGTCCAGAAGCTGTTAGGTAAGAAGCCCACAGGGCCAGCCTACGACCACGATGACCCCAATGCGTCGTTGCTCCACGAAGCCGAAGAAGATCCAGGCAAACTCGGTGCATGGTACGGCAAACAACTCGCCTCGACATTGTCCACTCGCCGCAATCGAATCCTGGTGATGGTGGCAGCACTCCTTGTGCTCGTCCTGAGCTTTGGTGTTGCAAGTCAACTCAAGTTTACATTCTTCCCCACCGAAGATCCCCACGAGTACATTGTCGGATTCGAGCTCGCACCAGGCACCAATTTGGCCGAGACAGATCGCGTGGCCCATCAAGCAGAGCAGATTCTGATGGCCGAAGAAAACGTGACGTCGGTTATCTCGACCGTTGGTTTCGTCGGCAATCCCGAGCGTGCCGAATTCAGTGTCAAACTCAAGGGCAAAACCGCTACGGTGGCAGCCCAACAGGCAGTACGACCAAAGTTAGCGTTTGTACCGAATTTGTCGTTCGGTACCCCGAGCTTCCAGGGATCGAGCACATCGGTTACCGGCCGCACCCTGCAGGTCAGTCTACAGACGAATAAATCAGTAGAATCATTGGCACCGCTCGTCGAGGCCCTCAAGGCAGACATGGGAGCGACAACCGGTATCGTCGATATCGCCACCAACTATACCAGTGGCAAACCCGAATTACGTCTGCTCGCAGACCCGGCCCGCATCGGTGACCTCGGGTTGACCAATGCAGACATCGCATCGTCGGTCCGCGCCCTCATCAACGGCGAGCGCGCAACCGTGCTCCGTCGTGATGGCAAAGACACCGACATCGTTGTCAGACTTGCCCCGGCTGATCGCCAGAATCCCGCCGCCTTGGGTGACATTGTCATCCCAACCCGCAGTGGATCTGTTACCCTCAACTCACTCGGCAAATTCGAGCTTGCCTCCAGTCCTGTCAGCATTCGCCGTTACGACCGGTTGACGCAGATTATCGTCGGCGCCAATCTACAAAAGCTCAACACCGCAGATGCACAAAAGCGCATCACTGAATTCATGAATGCCCAGAAACTGCCCGCTGATATTGTCTGGAGCTTTACCGGCGTGGTGCAGCAGCAGACCGAAGGCTTTACCTCACTGTTCATTGCCATGTTGCTGTCAGTGTTGTTCGTCTACATGGTGCTGGCATCGCAATTCGGGTCGTTTACGCAACCGCTCGTGATCATGTTGGCTATGCCGTTTAGCTTCATCGGTGCATTTATCGGCCTGCTCCTGACCAACACCGACCTCGACATCACCGGCATGATTGGCTTGATCCTCTTGCTCGGTCTGGTCACCAAGAATTCGATTCTCCTTGTCGACTTCACCAACAAGCTACGTGCCGCCGGCATGGAAAAACACGAAGCGCTACGCGTGGCTGGTTCAGTCCGTCTGCGGCCCATCTTGATGACCACCTTCGCGATCGTGGCAGGCGCACTTCCAGTCGCCATGGGTATTCACATTATCGGTACGGGCCAGGGCAGTGAATTCCGGCGCGGTCTGGCGACCGTTCTCATCGGCGGTTTGACGACCTCGATGGTGCTGACGTTGTTTGTTGTGCCGGCTGCATACAGCCTGCTCGATTCTCTGGCATCACGCTTCAGCCGCAAACCTGCACAAGACTAATATTTCGCAATTCCGACGAAAGGACCGCATACATGCGCAAGCACTTCCTCCGCACATTGGTCATATCGAGCATCGCAACCGGCCTCATCGCCTGCGGTCAGGCCAACGCCTCGACCGCGAAGCCAACTGTCGCAGGTGCAAGCACCGTCATCGCAACTGCAACCGCACAACCCACCGTCGACCTCGGCAACCTGGTCGCCACCGCCCAGCCTGCAGACAGTAGTAGCATGACGACGATGTTGGTCAGCGGCACTGGTGAGGTAAAAACACTCAACGACGCAGAGTTGAACTTCCAGGTTACCGGTACCGTGTCCGAAATCAGCGGCCGTGAAGGTGCCAAAGTCAAAGCCGGCGATTTGATTGCCACGCTCGACACGACACTCTACGACCAGCAAGTCGCCCAAGCAACTGCCAATTTGGCATCTGCAAAAGCAATCCTTAACGGATTGCGCCCCGGCGGCCCCGATGATGTCGTGGCGCAGGCCCAACTCAAACAGGCGTTGGCTGCCCAAGATACCACCAAGCCCGGCAGCACCAGTGCCGATGCACGTGCAGCCACACTAAGCCTCGAAGTCGCGCAGTCGAACCTCAAGAGCACCAAAGACCGACTCTCGTTGTCCAAGACCCAGGCGCAACTCCAGTTGGATCTCGCCAATCAATCCCTCACCCAAGCGACCTCCCAACTGACCTATGACCAGTGGAACTGGGAATGGGTTGTCAACGAGGGCACGGATCCCGTCCAGCCCACGATGATGGGGCGCCCAAACAAAATCGGCGATAGCACCATTAAGCGCTACAAAATGGCCTATGAGGTTTCTGTTTCGCGTCGTGATGCAGCTCAGATCAGCCTACGCAACGCCCAAATTGGCTCGGATCAAGCAGTTCAAGCAGAACTCGTCGGGAACAACACTGCCCAACAACAACTCGATCAAGCGCAACTGGCATATGACCGTGTGGTGAATCCAACCGGCCGCGATTTGGCAGCCCTCGAAGCAACGGTTGCATCTGCTGAGGCCGCGGTCAATCGCATCACCGCCTCCCGTGCGCAAGCAGAAGCGGGTGTCGCCCAGGCCGAAGCAGCGCTGACCTTGGCAACCATCAACCGCGGTCGCGCCGAAATCCGCGCGCCGTTCGATGGCACCATCGCCTACATTACTATCTCTGTCGGTGACCCAGCCAATCCTGCCGGTCGTCCCGTCGTCCAGGTGGTTGATACCGACAACTTGCGTATCGACGCGCTCATCAGCGATGCCGACATTGGCAATGTGAGTGTGGGCCAAACCGTCTCGGTGAGTGTCGATGCAGTCCCTGGCCAGCAATACGACGGCACCGTGTCGTTTGTGTCACCCATTGCAGTCATCGTAGGGAATGTGCGTTCGTACACCATCCATGTCGACCTTAATGACACCACTAGCCTGCGTGCAGGTATGAGCGCACGCGTCAACCTACTCGGTCAATAACGGATCGCCGTCCAGAAGCAAACAGGTTCGCCACCAATCCCCCCACACACCGCCGACAGTGGCTGGTGTGTGGGGGAGGTGCTTGAGCCACCAAATATGATGCCCACGCATGTCTCCGTTGCCCCATTCTGTTGCAGTGACGAGCCTCGTTGATGCCGCAGAAGTAGCCGGATAGTCGATCCAGCGATCACACGTCGACCACACTGGCTGCATCCGACCCCATTCATAGTCACGGCTACTGTTGGGTGCATAGTGGACGTTGCCGCAGGCAGCTGCACCGGGGGATGTCTGATCGTATCGGCTGAATTCTTCCCACAGATTCTGATCTGCGGGTTGTTGAGCAAACGTATGCGTCATGATTGATTCAACTCGGTGACCGAAATTTTCGAGCATGCAGCCGACATCGCGTTCATAATTGAAGCCCATCATGACGAAATTTCGCACAGCGTCGGGGCGAATCAACGGTGGCGCGTTGCACCAGAACGCAGTCGGTCCGATCATCCGTGACTCGTATTCGCCTGCATATGGGAACGAAAAAACCCACACTTCATCGAATTCATCCCGTGCCAAACGTGCCATGAGATCAAACTGAGCCACACGTTGTACGTAATCTACTGCATCGGGCTGATGCATGGCTCGTGATGACCACTGGCGCAGGAACGAATCACTGGTATAGCGGAACCCATCTGTTTTGGCGGGGAACCACGGTGCGTCGAGCACCGCCACGATGTCATAGGCTACCAAGCCATGACTTGCAGTGCCTATATCAGCAATATATTGGCGAGCCAGTGCGTACGGGTCATTCCACCCCATATGCTGATGGAGGCGTATTTTGTCTGGAATTACCCACGGATCATGCACAATCATCAAAACGCGTGGGCGATAGCGCACAGACATGATTATTCCTTTGAAAACACAAGAAAAAGCACTTGTTCCATAGCTCTCTGCCATTGTAATGCGTTCCATATCTGATATAATCATCTGACACGTATTTTTGCGATAAACCATCTTTCGATCGCATCCCGTATGCTTGTGAGCTACGTATACGGTTCCTCAGCTCGCCACAACGCCACCTGACACAACACACGCCCCACACAGGTGACTCACGAAGCTGTCGGCATCGCAATACGGATATTCCTTGCATGTGCATTTATATGCCCATACACGTCCAACATAAGGAGTCTGGTGTGCCACGTATCCGCAGTAAACTACCAACGACTACACCACCTGCCGCAATTGAGCCTACGACACCTGCCGAAGTCGAGTACGAGACTCCCAAGCAGGCAGCTGTGCGTTCTATCCCTGTGCCGACGCCGCAGCCAGTGGCGAGCACTGTCGTGAATACGGATCCACGGCCAGCCCTCCAAATCGAATTCGAAGGATTGACCATCCAAGAGCTCCGCGAGATGGCCAAATCGACCGGCGCGCACTTTTCGGCACACCACAAGAAGCACGACCTCATTAAAATGCTCCTGCAAACCCCAGTTGTACCCGTCGAAGAGACGCCCGTAATCAACTTGACCAGTGAGGGTGTCCTCGACATCGTCCAGGACGGGTTTGGGTTCCTCCGGGGCGAACGTATGTTGGCAAGCCCAAATGACGTTTATGTTTCGCAGTCGCAGATTCGTCGCTTCATGTTGCGCACTGGTGACAAAGTGGTTGGCACCGTGCGCCCCCCCAAAGACAACGAGCGCTACCTTTCGTTGTTGCGCGTCGAACTCATCAACGGTTTCGACCCTGACATCGCCCGCAAGCGGCCGTCCGCCGAGCAGTTGGTCCCCATATTCCCCAATCAACTCATCAAGCTCGAAACAGAGCCAAACATTCTGTCAACGCGACTCGTAGATTTGGTTGCGCCGATTGGTCGTGGCCAACGCGGTTTGATTGTGTCGCCACCCAAAGCCGGCAAAACGCTCCTGCTCAAGACGATTGCCAATGGCATCGCAATCAACCACCCCGACATCCATTTGATGGTCCTGCTGATTGGCGAACGCCCCGAAGAAGTCACCGACATGCGCCGTTCGGTCCAGGGTGAAGTCATCTCGAGTACGTTTGATGAGCCGGTCGAAGACCACGTCAAAGTCGCCGAAATGACCCTCGAACGGGCCAAGCGCCTAGTCGAAATAGGACAAGACGTCGTCATCCTGATGGACTCAATTACCCGCCTCGCACGTGCCTACAACCTCGAAATACCGCCGAGTGGACGCACGTTGTCCGGTGGTATCGATCCTGTGGCGTTGTATCCACCCAAACGATTCTTTGGTGCAGCCCGCAACATCGAAAACGGCGGCTCGCTCACCATCATTGCCACCTGTCTCGTCGACACGGGTAGCCGTATGGATGATGTCATCTACGAAGAATTCAAAGGCACCGGAAATATGGAGTTGCACCTCGATCGCAAACTCGCCGAAAAGCGCGTCTTCCCTGCAATCGACATCACGCGTAGTGGCACGCGCCGTGAGGAACTCTTGCTCGGCACTGAAGTTATCAAGCAAGTATGGACGATGCGCCGCATGGTCACCATGCTCGGCGAAAACGAAGGCACTGAGCTTGTACTTGCTCGTATGTCCAAAACACGAACGAATGCAGACTTCTTGATTTCGTTGAGCAAACCGAGCTGATTGTATACTTTCTCCTATAAACACTCGCTGAGTCATTCAGACGTTCGCTCGAAAGACTGTTTGACGATACACAGCACTGGTGGGTTATGACGTTCTTACGACGATTTGAATCATTCATGGAACACGTGCTCGAAACGTCGGTCTCGCGGTATCTCAAACGTCCGCTTGACCAAGAGACCCTCGAACGACGTCTCCAGCGTACGATGGAAGCAAATCAGATTGACGTACGCCGCCAAATTTATGTGCCGTACCGTTACTCAGTCGCTGTGCATCCAGCAGACTATACCCAGTTGTTGCGCCAACATCCCATGCTCGACTATGATTTGACCATCTATTTGACGCGTCTCGCCCAGGAGCGCGGATTCGCAACCGTCAAAGCCATCGAAGTAAACATCACCGCCGATCCAAAAGTCGAACGGAGCACCGTTCTCCTCAATAGCGAAACGGGCTCGTATAGTGGTAGCGACACGACCGAAGCCGCTCCGGCCATTACGTACGAACCCGTCGCAGAACGCTCTACCCAAATCGACACGACACCTGAACGCTACCCAATCAATGCGCAATACGCGCTCACCGTTACCATCAACGGTGAGGTGTACTCGATTCCCATACTCCAAACCGAGATTACCATCGGCCGTAGCACCAAGAATCATGTTGTTTTGCCCGATCAACTCGTCTCGCGCCAGCACGCCCGCATCAACTACAGTGGGCGTCGCTTCGTGCTGACCGATTTGGGCACACGCAATGGGTCTCGCATCAACGGGAATATGCTGCGTAATAGTAGTATGGCCATTGCAATCAACACAGACACGATTACCATTGGCAGCTACACCATCAAATTGACGATTGCACACAGCGATGAATGAACTGGCCAACGCGTCGATTGAATTGATTATCTGGGTACTCAGACTGGCGTTGGTCGGTCTTATTTATCTGTTTCTCTGGCGCATCTTTCGCGCTGTTATCCGCGGTGATCAAAATCTGCCTGCCTTTACCGGGACAACGGTATTTCTCGTGGTGCAGCGCGCTGGTACAACCCTACTCCAACGCAACAAGGTCTACGAAGTCTATGACAATACGGTCATCGGTCGGAGCGCGGAATGCACCATCCAGCTCCCCGACAAACTCATATCGGACCGCCATTGCGTGATCAACAACCAAGACGACGCATGGTACATTCGTGACCTGGGCAGTACAAACAAAACCTACATCAACCAACTGCAAGTCGTCACTCCTGTCCAGATAGAAGACGGCGATGTCATCACCGTAGGCCAAGTCGAACTCAGATTGCATATCAACACGGGAGTAGCATGAGCATAGGTTGCTTTCGCGTCACGAGACATTACGAATCACGGCTATGGGGCGGCACCCAAATGGCAGACTGGTTGGGAGTGACGGACGCACCCGCCCCTTTCGCAGAATCCTGGCAAGTCTACAACGATAACTCCGTGACAACCGGTGCCTATCGTGGCCAGACATTGCGCGCTGTGGTGCAAGCGTGTGGTGCAAACCTGGTCGGTGCACGTTCGTTTGCACGCTACGGCCATGACTTCCCGTTGCTGGCCAAATTCATCGATGCTGGCCAATCATTGTCTGTCCAAGTCCATCCCGATGATGCGTACGCACATACACACGAGGCGCACACCGGCTTCCATGGCAAAACTGAAGCATGGTACATATTGGGTGCATCAGCGCAGAGCGATGTGATCCATGGATTACAAGCACCACTGACGCGCGCCGCCTATGCAGCAGCCATTGCCGACGGCACACTCGAATCCCACCTGCGCCACATCCCAATCAAGCCAGGTGATACGATTGACGTTCCCGCAGGGACCATCCATGCCATCAACGCAGGGGTGTTTTTGTTCGAAATTCAACAGACCTCTGATTTAACGTACCGTGTCTACGACTATCTGCGCCGTGATGATCAAGGCAATCTACGCCAACTACACATCCCACAAGCCATTGCCGTGTCACACCTCGGTGCGGCAACGCCTGCTCACAGCACTCCGGTGTCTCGTGCTCCAGGGTACGAGGAACTCGTCCGTTCGCCCTATTTCGTCATGGATCGCATCAGCGCAACACAAACACAGCTGTGGACACGGCCGGCTGATTCGTTTCAAATTTTGACGGTAATCGACGGTGCGTGCACACTCACAGACGCCCATGACACACATCAATTGCGGCGTGGCGAAAGCATCATCGTGCCAGCGGATTGCGAAACGTACGAAATCTCCCCCGCCCCTCGTGCCGTCTGGTTACGCTGCTGGGTGCCAGACGCCGACTAGGTGGACAATGTATTGTGGATGTCGGATCGCACACTGGCGAGCTCATCGTCGATGCCTGCGACGGTCACCGCAGCGGCATCGAGCCGAGTAACTTCACTGGCGACGAGCCGAGTATACGGTCCAAGCGCATCGCGCACGCGGGTATCCATCCGCTTGAGTTCCTCAGCGAATTGTGTATCAATACGCTCCATCAACTGCAGGCGTACCGTCGCCAAGCGTTGGTGGAGATCTTTTTTGAGCGCTGTGCGCCGCGACGGGATGATGTACAACCCGGCCAATGCGATAACGCTGGCGGCAATCACCCCAGTCGTATCAAAGACTGCCCCCTTGAGAAGCGTCGCAATCAACGCACCCAGCCCAATCGCACCTACCTGTACTAATGCGGTCGTCGTGACGGCATTTTTGAGGTCCGCCGAAATCTTGGCAGCCTCAGCACTGCGATCATATGACGCCACGATCGTCCCTGCGGCATCGACCATATCACGAATGAGAGTTTGACGATTGTATTGAAACACCGTCATGCCTTCACCGATGGCGTCAGATTGCGGTCGACTCTGGCGCCGGATGTAGTCGCTGACCCCTTGCCACAATTGCACATTGCGCTCGATCATCCAATCGACCAACGATTGTGCTCGGGTATCGATCTGTGTCGCCAAATCGACGGCGACTTCGCGTTCGAATGCTTCTTGCAATACATCGCCACGCAACAAGCGGTGCAAATTGAGCAATCGGATATGTTCGTCAAAGAATGCCATCCCGCGCAGCTCTGCGTCACTCAGGGCCTCAGCCAAACTCGCGCGGTGTCCGCTGATGTCGCGCCGCATATCCACAAAAAATTGTTCGCGTTGTCGTTCGAGGTGCGCGACGACATGTACATCCTCATCGACCACGGCGCGCTGTGTGGCGAGCTGCTCATTCATCACCTGCAGGGTCTGTGCGACCACTCCTAACGGTGATGCGAGGCGAATTTCGAGCCGTGCCCGATCGTCCAATTGTTCATTGAGATATGCCTGCAACGCAGGCATTCCTGATTCGTCACGCACCGCTGCATCGTCGCTCCGTGCATTCCGCGCCGAAAGCGACAGGATAAGCGGACTCTCGCCAAATAACTGCGTGGCTTGGGTACGCACAAAGAGCTCGACTTCGCTACGCTCCATTGGACTAAGCAAATCGATTTTGTTGATTACCATGACCACACGGCGACGCCAATCTTGGAGCATGGCCAAAAATGCCCGCTCGGTCTCGCT
Source organism: Roseiflexaceae bacterium (assembly GCA_947474225.1). Taxonomy (GTDB): domain Bacteria; phylum Chloroflexota; class Chloroflexia; order Chloroflexales; family Roseiflexaceae; genus UBA965. The sequence goes on from CANJHS010000008.1 coordinate 58,041, forward strand.
GAATGGTCGATCGGCCGACGTTGCAAACAGCACCACGTCTGCCCGTGGCACGATATCGCGGGTCAACACCTCGTGATGACGCATCACCGCGTTGGTACCTGGAGTATCAACAATCGACAGATGCTGCAGTAATGGGACAGGCAATGCCCGTACGACCCAACCAGGACGTTGTGATAACGCCAGCGCAACGGGCGCATAGCGGAGCACCGTGACCGCATCGGTCGTGGGGGTCGCACCTTCGGGCATCACAGTGCTGCCCAAAATCGCGTTGATGAGGCTCGATTTGCCAGCATTAAATTCGCCGGCGACGACGACCAAAAAGGGATCTTCGAGATGATCGCGTGTCTGTTCGACAACCTGGCGTTCGGGTGCGTCGACGCGACCTGCAGTCAACTCATCGACGAGACGCAGGGTCGCATCGAGGAGCTGCCTGGTTCGCATCCGGATGCGTGTGATGGATTCAGACATGAGCTATCCCTTTCGCGCCTGTTGTTGCGACGGACTACGCGCCGATGAAGCGCACAAACCAGGCGATGGTGCGTTGCATATGGTCTATCTTGTGAAGTGGTTCACCGCTCCGGGTGAGTTCGTGCCCTTCACGTGGGTAGCGCACAAATTCGACCGTACGACCAAGACGCCGCAAAAGCGTATACAGTTGCTCGGCTTCGCCGATTGGCACCCGATAATCTTGTTCGCTGTGGATAATCAACAATGGTGCTGTCATCTGTTGGGCAGACGCAATCGGTGATTTGTCCCACAAGGCATGGGCATCGCGCCACGGGACCATGTCGAACGAGTATTCAACCAGTTCATAGACATCGCTCATACTGTGTTGGGTGAGCAGGTTATACACACCGCGCACCGACACTGCTGCAGCAAAACGGGTGCTATGACCAATCAACCAGGTCGTCATGAAGCCGCCGTATGAGCCGCCTGTCACGCCGATACGCTTGGGGTCGATGGCGGCCCCGGTCGCGAGTACTGCATCGATTCCTGCCTCGAAGTCCGGCTGGTCGGCACGCCCCCAATTGCCCTTGGTCGCTGCCTGGAAGGCTGCGCCGTAGCCTTCAGAACCCCGTGGATTACAAAAGAACACATAGAAACCCGCACCCGCAGTGGCTTGCCATTCAAGCCACATCGAGCGCGTCCCTGGGCTCCACATTGCGTGTGGTCCGCCGTGGATATGTACAATCAACCCAGCCTTGCCATCTGTCGCAGTGGCAGGTGGCAACAACCAGCCTTGTACCTTCTGGCCATCCGGCGCCTGGTACCAAAGCTCTTGAAATGGCACGGTGAGCCGATCATTGTGCCAGTCGCCCGACCATGGACTGATTCGTTCGGTACCGGTGGCGTGAGAAAGCACAAACTCACAGGGTGAAAGTGGACCGCCGCTGACTGCGGCGACCACACCGTCGTGACGAACGGCAAAATCCTCGATGACCTCACCTGCGCCAACGGCCGGCGCATGAATGCGCAGTGCAGACATCGCGCCCACGGGTGTGGTGGCGATACTTCCACGACCATGCCACTCTGCGACATACACAACGCCACTGCTGTCGGGCAGCCAACGCCACGACCCAATCGTGACATCGCGTGTGTCCAATACACGCCACGCGGTGCCTGCTACCTCACGCACCAAGAGCACCGCTGCCCCATAGAACGGAGTGCTCGTCCGTTGTGCCATTGCAGCGATCCAACGACCATCAGGGGATACCTGCGTGTCAGCAACGGACCAGACAGGATCGGAGGTCACGGTAATGGTGGATTCGGGCTGTGTCAGTGCGATGTGCACGAGCGCGCTCCGGATGAAATAATCTGTGGTCAGTGGATCACTTTTGCAGACGGCATAGAGTGATTGTCCATCAGCACTCCAGGTCGGTGCGCTGTAGTCACGCTCATCCGTTGTCACCCGCCGCAACGACGCGGCCCCCGTTGCGACGCTGATGACATACAGGTGACCACGTTTGCCGTCGATATATTCGGTGCCCGTGCGGAACGGTAATTCGGTGATGACCCGCGGGTCGATACGTTCCTTGGCACGCTGTGCCGTGCGTGCGCTCGCGTGTTCACGTTCGAGTGCGCTGTTCGCAACGATTTTGGGCGCGTCTTCGGTTGCAATTTCTGCAGCCGAAAGGGCACTCTGACAGACAATCTGCGTGCCGTCTGGGCTCCATGCAAAATCGCTTATTCCCGTTGGCATACTGACCAACAAGTCCGCTTCGCCACCATCTCGATCGATCAGGTACAACTGCATCCCATCGCCACCGCGGCTCGACAAAAAGGCTATCTGACGGCCGTCCGGGCTCCATCGTGGCGTACGATCGACTGCGGTGCCTGCACTAAAGCGTTTGTTCAGACCAGACTCTGTGCGGAGCCATAGTACCCGTTTGGTCGTATTTTTGGTCGCATCAGGGGTGGCACGGACATAGCACAATGCAGTACCGTCGGGGCTCCAGACAGGCTGTTCGACCGCCTCGAGACGGTACACGTCAGTGGCAGACCAAGGCAAGATTGTCATGCTTTTTCCTTTTTGTCTGATAAAAAAACACCGGGGCGTACGACGACGCCCCGGCATGGACTCCCTGTGCGCCGACCTAGGCGGTCACATTGCCTGCTGCCCAACGGGCACTGTCATAGCGCTCCGCTTTGGCACGGATTGCCTGCAACTGATCGTCGGCAACGCTACGTTCGCCGCGGTAATGCTGAATGTCGTTGTGGCGATCATAGCTATAGCGTTGTATGACCCAACTGCCTTGGGCACCTTGGCGGAGCATGTCGAAGTGCCACATCTGCGTATATGCATCATATGACGCCTCGACCAGCCAGACGATATCGCTTGCGTGGAAGACGGTCGCTAAGCGCCGCAACCCATCGGTGCGGGCTGCTTCTTGTGAACGTACGGGAATGGTGGACATGGTGACACACTCCTGATTCGCATGCGTGGTCGATTCTGCCTATTATACTCGCAAAATACGCGCTCTGACGCACCCATAGCCACAGCACAGGGGAATGTTTTATACTACACGCAGAAGCATTAGATGCGAGTATGCCATGCGTGTGACACTGTTGGGCACCGGCACTTCCACGGGTATTCCCATGATTGGTTGCACATGCCCTGTGTGTACCTCAACCGACAGCCGTGACAAACGTCTGCGCACCGCTGCACTCATCGAATCCGTCGACGGTAACATCCTCATCGATGCTGGCCCCGATATGCGTCAGCAACTCTTGCGCGCCGGCACAAAATCACTCCACGCCGTGTTATTGACGCACGAACACCAAGATCACATCGGTGGTATCGACGACCTCCGTCCGCTCAACTATCGGATGGATACACCGATGCCGGTCTATGGACGTCGGCGCACCATCGAGGCAGTCAAAAAACGCTATTACTATGCATTCGACAACAACAGTGGTGGCTCGTCGCGGCCAAATCTAACCATGCATGAATTAACTCCGTGGCAACAGTTGACCCTCGCCGGCGTGTCGATTACCGTCCTACCCATCACCCATGGTTCATTGGATATATTCGGCTACCGCATTGGGAATCTCGCATATATTACCGACGCGAGTCTCATTGATGCCGACGTCATCCGGAGCCTCGCCGGAGTAGATACTCTCATCATCAACGCACTGCGCGACGACCCACACCCGATGCACCTGTCGTTCGACCAAGCCCAAGCATACGTGGAGCGCATCGGACCCAAACGCGCATATTATGTCCATTTAACCCACGATATCTTGCATGCCACCCTCATCACTCGACTGCCCACACACATCCAACCGGGCTTCGACGGCTTGACCATCGAGGTCCCAGCATGACCATTGCCATCGACGCCCGACTGAACGCCTACCGCAACGGCGGCATTCCACAGTACACCCAGCAACTCATCACAGCGTGGTGTGCTGACCCTTCGTTCCCGCCACTTACCGTCCTCCAGAGTCGCCGCCAAAAAGGCCGGTTGACCGATTCCCCACAGGCGACACATGTGACACTCTACACGCCGCCGCATCACCGCGCCGAGGCATATACCCTTCCGTTCGAGATCGGTGTGCATCGCCCTGCGGCGGTGCTGTTCCCAGATTTTATTGCACCGACGCTGCGCACGTTCCCTGCGGTAGTGACTATCCACGACCTTGCGTTCCTGTACTACGACGACCTCCTCGATGCTGCTGCTCGTGGATTCTATGGCCGCATCCGTGAAAGTAGTGCCCGCGCCGATGCCATTATCGCGGTGTCTCAGTCCACCAAGCGTGATATCGTCCACCTGCTCGACATCGATCCCGCGCGCATCCATGTAATCAGCGAGGCGGCAGCGGCGTATGCGCAGCCGACCACGCAGCACGAGCCACAGCGGACGGTCAATGGCACGCAGCTCAGTGCAGGTACATTCTTGCTGTTTGTCAGCACCATCGAGCCGCGCAAAAATCTTCCCATGCTGCTCGAGGCGCTCCGCATCTGTCGTGATCGCCATCCCGAACGGCATTACCAGCTCGTCGCAGCCGGTGCACGTGGCTGGCGCGAGGCGCCAATCATCGCTGCCATCGCCGAGTTTGGCCTCAGCGACGCGGTCACCTTGACCGGTGCAGTCAACGAATCCGATCTGCACTGGTTGTATACACACTGCCGCATCTATGCCAATCCGTCACGCTATGAAGGATTCGGATTACCATTGCTCGAAGCCCTTGCATGTGGCGCGCCGGCGTTGGCGAGTGACACCTCGAGCCTTCCCGAAGTCGGCGGCGCTGCAGCACGCTACTTGCCGGTCGATGACGCCGGCGCATGGGCCGATGCCATCGAACGGCTGTGGGTGGATGACGACGCACGGGCCGCAATGGCAGCAGCCGGACCCACCCACGCCAAACAGTTTTCTTGGCACGACACAGCAGTCCAAACGCGTGCCCTGCTCGAATCAGTCATACGGCAATAAATTCTACGGTAGGAGTTTTCTCATGACAACAATCCCAAGCCTTGTCGATGTCGCCTGGCTGACCGAACATCTGACCGACCCCCAAATCCTCATTGTTGACACACGCTGGTATCTGATGAACCCACCCCAAGGGGCAATAGAATACGCCGAATCACACATCCGCGGGGCAATTCACCTGTCGATCGACAAAGATTTGTCAGCAGATCCATTCGACGGACCCGGCCGGCATCCACTCCCGAGTCCCGATAGTGTGTGCACGACATTCAGCGCTGCCGGTATCGATCCATCCGTCCACGTCGTTGTCTATGACAGCGCCGGTGGCTCGATAGCAACACGCTTATGGTGGATGTTGCGCTACTACGGGCATACTGCCGTGTCGATTCTCGATGGAGGGTGGCAGGCATGGCAGGCAGCTAGCGGTGCAACGGCGAGCGGAATCGAAAATCGCCAATCACGGACATTTGTCGGCAGTCCTGATTCGAGCCTCGTTGTCGATGCCGATGTCGTCGAGAGCGTTCGTTTAGAGGCAGACGTGGCCCTGATTGACGCCCGGGCGCACGAACGCTATACCGGTGAGGTAGAACCCCTCGGTCCACGGGCTGGGCACATTCCCGGCGCCATTTCACTCCCATTTGCCGGCAATCTCACTCCTGCGGGCACATTCAAATCCCTCGCCGAGCTACGCGAACGGTATGTCGCCGCAGGTATCCCCGCCGCCAATCACATCATCTGCTACTGCGGTTCTGGCGTAACAGCCACGCATGATATTTTTGCCCTCCATCTGATAGGCCGGCATGCCCGGCTCTACCAAGGGTCGTGGAGTGATTGGGCGAGCACCGAACACCGACCCATCCACACCGGTGACCAGCCGTAATTGCCACAGAAAGTGTGACGAGATGGAACCGCTGCGGTTGTTGTTGGGGTTGGCTATCAGCACGACTATTGGTGCAATCGCCTACAAACGAGGCTCGTTGTCGGCGAGTGGGTGGCTTGGTGCCATCATCACAGGGACAGCGACGTTTGGCTTCGGTGGCTGGCCGCATGGCGTCACATTGGTGTTTTTCTTTGTGAGTTCGACTGTTTGGTCGCGTCTCAAAAAGAATCAAAAAGCCAAACTCGAGCAGACCGTCTTCGAAAAGGGATCACGCCGCGACATCTGGCAAGCACTGGCGAACGGCGGCCTCGGTGCGCTGATGTGCTGTGCCATTCCCATTTGGCCAGAGCACCTGCAGGTCATCAATACGCTGTTTGCTGCCACGATGGCAACTGTCGCAGCCGATACGTGGGCAACAGAGCTCGGAGTACTGTTCGGCGGCACACCACGCCTCATCACCACGCTCAAACCTGCGCCCAAAGGCACCTCTGGCGCGGTGAGTGGCTACGGGACGTTGGCGGCACTGGCTGCTGCTGCATCGGTCGGGACAGTTTTCTCACTGGTGAATGGTACAAGTAGTCTTTATTTTGTCTGTTTGATCAGCGGCGCCGGGGTATGTGGATGTCTTTTCGACAGTGTGCTGGGTGCGACGGTACAACGCATCTACCGTGGCGCCGATGGTCCGACCGAACGCCCGTTTGCCCCCGATGGCACTGCGCTCCCGCTCGTCCGCGGCTGGCGTTGGCTCAACAATGACCTCGTCAACTTCGTAAGTTCAGTCGTAGGTGCGGTATTCGCCTTTTTGCTTCGATAAGAAACATCGTACGAGCGTGACGGTGTGTGTAGGTACGAACCATCCGTGCTCTCCGGAGTGCCGGTGGTCTCTGTCTCAGCGCTTGTTTTTTCTCCAAAATTATTGGATAATCGACCTTACATAATTCATATTTTTGGAGCATTTTATGCGCAAAATCATCGTCATCGAGTTCATTACCATGGATGGCGTCATCCAGGGCCCAGGTGGTCCCCAAGAAGACACGAGTGGGGGATTCAACCACGGCGGCTGGATCGGTCCATATGGCGACACCATGCAATCGGACGTCATCCGCGCGCAAATGAGCTTGCCATTTGATTTGCTGGTCGGCCGCAACACATTCGACATCTGGTCCCCGTACTGGCCGAATCAACCCTTTTGGCCAGGGGTCAACAGCGCCACCAAATATGTCGCCTCCAATACCATTACCAGCCATTCGTGGAAGCCGAACGTCTTTCTCTCTGGCGATGTGGCAGCCAAAGTAGCCGCCATCAAACAGACCGTTGGGCCAGATTTGCATGTCTACGGCAGTGCCACACTCGTGCAGACCCTGCTGAACGCAGACCTGATCGATGAATTTTGGCTCAAGATCCACCCGATTACCTTTGGGACAGGCAAGCGCCTATTCACCACAGGGACTATTCCCGCTGAGTTTTCGGTTACACGCTGCCAAGCAACCACCACCGGAGTACTTATGGTCGACTATGCACGCACCGGCGCAACTCCGCGGAGCAGTCAGCTCTAAGTGCGCTCAATCTGTGTCGAAACCCCATGGCATCTGCCATGGGGTTTCTTTGTGCATCGCAGCAGCTACGACTACTCTTCGATGTGCAGGTTTGTCGGGATGTCGCTGCTTTGTTCGATGAAAATAGGGCCAAATATTTCGTCCTGATGGGCGACAATCACCCGCCGTTTGATCATCTCGAGCACAGCCCACAGTGACACCACAACATCGACACGGGTCGGCTGGGTACGTGGTAACAAGTCGAAGAAGCTAATCCGCGGCATCCGCAAGAATCGTTCACGAATCGATGTCACGACATCACCCACCGTCAAGATTTTGGGCGCAGGCAAAGAAATTGTCGGAGCAGGCAGATCGACGAGCTTCATCCGGATTTGCCATACACCCAACAAATCATCGAGCGTCATGCGCAGCGGCATGTTGGCAACAGACGTATTAGGCAACGTCGGTGCCTTGGCGAAATGCTGCAGGCCCATCTGATCGCGCACACGCAGAAAAGCAGCTGCTTCTTTGAATTGCTGATATTCACGTAATTGCCGTACCAAATCGATACTTTCGTCCGATTCAACCGCGCTACTCGGCGGCTGTGGCAAAATAGCCCGCGACTTCATCAACAACAGTCGCGACGCCACCAAGACGAAGGACGACATCTGTCCAGAATTACGATCTGTCATCGCCCGCACGTAGCGCAGATACTGATCAGCGACCTGTGCCAAAGCGATAGTGGTAATGTCGAGCTCCGCGCGCTCTATGAGATGGAGCAACAAATCGAGCGGGCCTTCGAATTGGTCGAGGCGTATCGTATAGATGTCTTGGGAGTTTATTAGCACTGGTCATCTGCCTCCGCAAAAACCCGCAGGCGCACATCTTCGCCACCGATTGCGACCTGATGCAGCAGTGCGACAACCTCGGCACGTGCTCCTGCTGCCGCTGCCACAGCGGCACTGCGTTGCTCGTGAGACGCACAGCGTCGCAACGGTTCGAAGCGGGACAACGCCCACATACGCAGCGACGTCACCCGGCGTAACAATACCCACCATCCATACCACCACAACGACAGCGAACGACCATCATCCCCGACTTTGCCGATATCATGCAACAAGGCCATCGCCAGGAGCTCAGAATCACGCGCACCGAGTTGCCCCAGCGTATGCACGACATCCATACTATGACGTTGATCGTAGGAGGGCATTTGGAGAAATAATGCATATTCAGCAGGGGTAAGCAGCCGTTGGGCAGTCGCGTATTCGGCATGATCGAGGCGCCCTGTGAGTGCCCGCCAGAGCTGCCAGACGCGGTAGCGTACACGCATCACGAATCGCATTCCAACGCACTCGTCATTCGAGGAATCCCCGCAGCTTTTTGCCACGGTGGGGATGGCGTAGCTTACGCAATGCAACCGCTTCGATTTGGCGGATGCGTTCACGCGTGATACCGAATTTATCGCCCACTTCCTCGAGGGTGCGGTATTGACCGTCGCTCAGGCCATAGCGGAGTTGGATGATGAGGCGTTCACGCTCGGGCAGGCTCTGTAGCACTTCTTCGAGTTCACGACGGAGCATCAAACTACTGGCTGCCTCGGCGGGACCCGCAATACGCTCGTCTTCGATGAAGTCGCCCATCCGCCCCTCGCCCTCTTGCCCGACGGGCATTTCGAGGGACATCGGTTGCAACGAAGCCTCGAGGGTACGGCGTACTTTGGCCGGGGTGAGTTCCATTACCTCAGCTATTTCTTCGGGAGTCGGCTCGCGCTGGAGGGTTTGTTGTAACTTGTGCGCTGTTCTTTTGACCTGACTAATCGCCTCACCCATGTGTACGGGCAGCCGGATAGTACGGCTTTGGTCGGCTATTGATCGGGTGATTGCTTGACGAATCCACCACGTTGCATAGGTCGAAAACTTGTTGCCCTTGGTATAGTCGAATTTTTCGACTGCCTTCATCAACCCAATATTCCCCTCTTGGACGAGGTCCATCATGGTAAGGCCGTACGAAGTATATTTTTTGGCAATTGATACCACCAGGCGCAGATTTGCCTGGATGAGGTCTTGACGGGCTTGGTCAGCATCGGCGACGACACGGTCGAGCGGGGTACGACGAATCAACCCTTCGTCGGTCTCTTCGATGCGTTCAATGTAAAGCGTAAGGACACGCTCGACGACGTCATCCCAGAGGTGATGATGGCGCAGCAAATCTGCTGGCGCGGGATGCGTACCGATATAAAAGCAGGCTATCTCGGCGACACAGCGATCGAGATCACTCTCAATCGTATGACGCAATTCGGCCCCAACCAATCCCGTGAGCAAGCGCCACGTGTCGCGTTCGCTCGATTTATAGGTACGCATCAACCGTTGCGCTCTGATTGTTTCGTAGGCACGGGCAATCATCGGTTGGTGCACTGCCAACCATTCGAGAACAGATGTCTCAGCATTTCGCCGGCGTTGGGCGAGATCGATTGACATTTCTGTGCTGCGTGCTTGCGTTTCTTCGTGGAGGATGGCATGCAACAGGGAAGCCGCAGCGCGTGCCTCCCACGGCGCGTTGGCCGCATCATCGAGCATGTGATCAAACGGCTGTACGTCGGAGATACGCGCTTCGCACAGTGCAGAGAGCCACCCAGAAAGGACCACGACTGCGTGTACGACGGTGCGTGCTTGTGTATAACTGACGGGGAGGACAAGGCGTTGTGACCGGACGCGTACTGCTTTGACACCCATTTCGATGCGATGTGCGAGCATGACTTCGTCGGCGGCGCGCAACAAGCGTACCTTGCCGATTTCTTGCAGGTACATGCGGACGGGGTCATCGAGCGATATGTCAGCCAATTGGGTAACGCTGACATCTTCGTCCTCGTGCTCCGTGACTTCGTCACTCTCAAGAGCGACAACGACAGTATCGAGTTCAGTCGGATATGATTCTGGGACGAGCAAACTGGCGACACTCCGATCGACCAATTCGCTCACGTCATCAGCACCTTGCATGGTAGTCATCCTTGGCACTTGAACCCGCAACACAACGGCACTGAACGTGGGATGCCCTGTTCAGACTGAACCCGATGACACGCTCCATACGCATACGTATCCATTCGTTATTCAACGAACAGCGTCATGCGGACGAGCGAACAGCATGATAGATGAAGGCACAATACTCTGCAAAGTATCTGCGAAGACCATGCATTACCTCTGTTACTATAGCATCAGCAATATGACAACGTCAATATATACAGCGCTAGGAAGCATTACCGTATGGCTACGTTCAGCGGCCGCGTGGCAGAAGCAATCGAAACCAAAAATAGTCTGCTCTGCGTCGGACTAGACCCTGATGTGCAGCGTATTCCTGCCCATTTGCGCGAGCATCCCGACGCTGTATACCGATTTTGTCACGACATTATCGCCGCGACACACGATCTCGCTGCTGCATTCAAACCCAACATTGCATTCTTTGAAGCACTCGGTGCCGGCGGCGTCGAAGTCCTCGCCCGGGTGATGGCGCTCTCGCCGAGTACCCTGTGGATTCTCGACGCAAAACGCGGTGACATCGGCAATACCGCAGCCGCTTACGCGACTGCTGCATTCGATTACCTCAAGGCCGATGCCATCACCCTCAACCCGTATCTCGGCGGTGATAGTCTCGAGCCATTTTTGTCCCGCACCGAACGCGGTTCTTTTTTGCTGTGCCGAACCTCGAATCCAGGCAGTGCTGACCTCCAAGAACTCATCTGCGCCAACGGACGCCCGCTCTACATGGCAGTCGCCCAGCTCGCCCAACAGCAGTGGAACGGCAATAGCAATGTCGGATTGGTAGTCGGTGCCACACAGCCAGCAGCACTCGTTGATGTGCGCGCTGCCTGCCCTGATTTGCCTATTCTGCTGCCGGGTGTCGGAGCGCAAGGTGGCGACCTCAAAGCAGCAGTGAACGCAGGCGTTGACCAGCACCGACGCGGTCTGCTGGTCAATGTGTCGCGTAGCGTGCTTTATGCTGCTAACGATCATACTTTTGCACATGCTGCCCGTGCTGAGGCGTTACGCACACGCGATGCCATCAATGCTGCGCGCGCCTAAGAATTGTTTTCGTTCACCACCATAAAAACGCCGGGTGCATATACTGCACCCGGCATTTTCGTTGCTGGACACGTCTATTTATGGCTGGATATCGCCGCTGATTTCTTTTGAACGGGCCACAAACCAATGCGTCAGATTGCGGAATCGTGAATCACGACCAAACATCACATTCATCATCCCTGGCATATCTGTACGTTGCGTCAACGCAGTCCCACCGAGGTCGCTGACCGTCGCATAGACTTCGAGTGGCTGGTACATGATAATACTCGGCGCGAGGTCGATCCATTGCTGTTGAAACTCATGGTACAGCTGTGTTCGTGCTTCTTGGTCTACCTGGACACGCGCAAGCGAAAGTGCATCATCGACAACCTGGTCCTGTAATCCTGCATAGTTACGACCGATGTTCACTTGGCTCGAATGCCAGAGTTCATACACATCTGGGTCAGGACCAAGCCGCTGCCAACCATGCAATGCAATGTCGAATTCGCCTGCTTCCAACCGTTGCCGCAATGTGTCTGCATCGAGCACCGTGACCGTCACTGCAATACCGACTTCGCCGAGTTGTTGGGCAATATCATCAGCGACCATTTTGCGGTCGGCCGCACCGTCCACCAGCAGCTCAAATGCCAGCGGTCTGCCATCGCGACTGCGGAATCCGTCATCGCCGGCAACATAGCCAAGCGTATCTAACCCCTGCGCTGCGCGTTCCTTGCTGGGCATGTACCACACAGCCTCGGGGTTGTAGGCCCACCAACCCGGCAGAATAGGAGTATCGATGCGCGTGGCGCGATCAGGCAAAAGCCGTTTAATCATGTCTTCGCGATCGATTGCCTGGGCAATCTGCCGTCGAAAAATCACGTCGTCGAATGGTGCGTTGCGGAGATTAAAGGACAACACGGTATAAGAGTCGATATTGATGGTACGGCGCACCACACCTCGGGGCGTCTGATATGCACCTAATGCACCTGTGCCCACAAACGCCAAGCCACTCACTTCACCACGTGTCAACGCGGCAAACGCAAGCGATTCGTCTTGGTAGAAGCGCAGCGTAATGGTGTCGATCAACGGACGACCAAGATAGTAGTCTGGATTCGATGCCAATGCAATTGCATCTGCGTTGATGTCGGTGATTTTGTATGGACCAGTGCCGATAGGCTTTTGGCTAAATGCCGAATTCGCCCACTGCTCGGGTGGAATATCTGCCAACAGATGCGCCGGCACAATAGGTAAGGTCGCATATTTGAGGAATGGAGCAAACGGCGCTTGCAATTTGCAGCGGATACTCATGTCTCCGGCACGCTCGACTAGCACGGTACGCCACACCGTCGCCAGACTAGGCGAACCGGTAAAGGCCGGACCTTGCACCGACCGCAATGTGAACAATACATCATCGACCCCAAACGGCTGTCCGTCGTGCCATGTCACATTCGGTCGTAAAGTAAAGGTGTAGACCATCCCGCTGGCGTCGATGTCCCACTTCTCGGCAAGCGCGGGCTCGAAACTGCCATCCAATCCCACCCGTACCAACCCATCAAAAATCATTGCGTGCACATCGGCAGCAGCCAAATCGCTGGTCGTATCACTGACCAATGGATTGAGCGTCGTGGGAATTCCAGGAATTCCCTCTATGTATGCGCCACCCTCAATCGGGCGCGACACTGCCGCACGAGTCACTGCGACATACGCCATCAGCCCGAGCACCAGCATCGAGCTAAAGACCGTAATCACAATCTGCATGCGAATACGCCGTGACATCGTAGCTTACCAGAGCATCAGACCAGCGGCAGGCGTCGCCGTGGTCCCGAAGATGGGCAGGCTTGCAACCAACGCTGCGATGAGAAACAACACGCCCAGAACAATGGTCAGTTGAAAAATCGTCTTCTCAAGCCCACGCTTGGTCTTGTAGATAGAGGATGCATCGTTTGACTGCAAACCAGCATTGCGCCCCTGCAATACAACCAAAAACGTCAAAGCTGAACCGAGTGCAATCAATGCGATGGAAAGTGAAAGTTCCATGTAGCTATACCTTCTGTCAGTACGTCGACACAAATAAATATACCGCCTATTATAGCATATCAAGGCGTTGCTGTGCGTTTCACCCGGCACCCGTACAGCGTTGATACACGAACCAGCTACAATAGAGCATCTTCCCGTCTGATAAGGAGTACGTCATGCCGTCGCGACCTATTGCCAATGCACCATGCTCGTGGGGCACGCTCGAATTTGCGGACCTCAGCGGGAGTCGCATCGAATACACACAAATGCTCGACGAGTTGGTCGCAACCGGCTACACCGGCACTGAACTGGGTGATTGGGGCTATATGCCGACCGACCCAGCCGCCCTTGCCTTAGAACTCCAGCGCCGCAATCTGACCCTTATCGGCGCCTTCGTACCTATCGACCTCCGTGGCGATGAGGCCACAGTTGCCCCTGCCATCGAGCACGCCTGTCGCACGGGCACCCTCCTTGCCCAGGCAGCACAGCGCACCAGTCAAACGCATCAACCACTGGTCATCCTCGCCGACACAAATGGCACGGACCCCATACGCACTGCCAATGCGGGTCGAATCAGCGGACGAACGCGTTCCGGCATCCTCGTCCATGCTGCCAAAGTCGCCAGTCAGGCAGCTCGCGCAATTCATGC
>CANJHS010000009.1 GCA_947474225.1 Roseiflexaceae bacterium
AGTTATCAGTTATCAGTTATCAGTTATCAGTTATCAGTTATCAGTTATCAGTTATCAGTTATCAGTTATCAGTTATCAGTTATCAGTTATCAGTTATCAGTTATCAGTTATCAGTTATCAGTTATCGGTTATCAGTTATCGGTTATCGGTTGAGAAATTGTAGATAGATACTTACAATAGCGTTTGGCTTTCGCTACTGCACAGCAGTGCCAGGATAGCTTTGTGCGCATGGAGTCTGTTTTCGGCCTGATCAAAGACCACAGAGTGTGGACCATCGGCAACAGCGGCCGTTACTTCCTCGCCGCGGTGCATAGGGAGGCAGTGCATGAATTTCGTTTTCGGGCGTGATGCACTCATGAGCTTTTCGTTTACCTGATACCCCTGCAATGCTGCGACGCGTTCTGCGGCATCAGACTGACCCATACTAACCCATACATCGGTATACACCACGTCAGCCTGAGCGACAGCCTCGTAGGGATCAGTGGTCAACATGACTTCGCACTCGCTCTGCTGGGCAATTGCGCGTGCCTCGGCGACGATTTTTGCGTCTGGAGCATAATGCGCTGGGGTCGCCACAGCAATATGCATACCTGCCAACGGTGCAGCGTGGAGCAATGAATGGACCATATTGTTGCCGTCGCCGACATAGGCAATGCGCACACCGCGGGTCCCGCCGAACACTTCTTTGACGGTAATCAAATCGGCGAGTGTCTGGGTTGGATGGTGCATGTCGCATAGGCCGTTGATAACGGGGACTCGCGCTGCATCGGCCATTTCGGTCAATGTCGTGTGGTCAAAAACGCGCGCCATGATGACATCGACGTAACGTTCGAGCACGCGGGCGGTATCGGCATAGGTTTCGCCACGGGTGAGTTGCATATCATTGGCCGACAGAAACATCGCATGCCCGCCGAGTTGTTGCATGCCAATTTCGAACGCACTACGGGTGCGTGTCGACGGCTTGAAAAACATCATGGCAAGGTTTTTGCCGTGCAGTAACTGATGGGGTACGCCACGACGCAAACGCCCTTTGAGCGTCAATCCGGCCGTAATCAAATCTGCAACTTCGGCCTGATTTACATCATTCATCTTGAGCAAATCTCGGCCATAGAGCGAATGCGTCATCTCTTTCCCTTCCATACACGGATGAAATAAAACAAACCAAACGGGAGCGTGCCGATCGCTCGCCAGAGCTGCAAATCGAATCAGCTGTGCTTCAGTTACCCGTTCAAGCGAAAGCGGTGGCAGTGTCGCCAGGGTGTACCACTCCACGGCACTGGTCTCGGCGAGGGTTTGCGGTTGACCGCCAATGACGCGACACAGAAAGTAAATCGTATACACGTGCCAGCCTATGGGTGGGTGACCTTGCACATCACGATCGAGGACCGCCAAAATCCGGTCGACCTCAACGTGATACCCAGATTCTTCGTAGACTTCACGGACCGCCATACTCGACGGCGCTTCACCGACATCGGCCCAGCCACCGGGCGGGCACCACAATCCGTCGGAGCGCTCTTGCACAAGCAAAAACCGTCCCGCATCGTCAATAACAATTGCACGCACACCAACTTTGGGAGTCGCATAGCCACTCTCCATGGCATACCAGCGGGCGATGTCTGCAGCAGAATGTTCGGTCAATGACGCGTGCATCTCGGCTGCGAGATGCTGCAACTCCTGATAGCGCTCAATGTCGTACGTGTCACGGGTATAGCTCAATCCCGTTTGGGCAAGCGCTGCAATGCGTTGTGCCCAACGAGCTATCGAAGGCGTCATTTCGTCATACATCCATGTGCTGCCGCCAACTGTTCGGCGACAGCTTGGTGACCGGTCGCACCGGGTACCGTTCGTGCGGCTACAGAGGCGTTCATACTGAAGCACTCAATGACATCAGCCTTGAAGGTTGCATCGATGCGCTGGAATTCTTCCAACGGCAACGCCACCATTTTGACGCCACGCTCTTCGGCGACGCGCACCAACTGCCCCACCACTTTGTGGGCAGTACGGAACGGCACACCACGGTCAACCAGATAGTCAGCAACATCTGTGGCCAACATCGCATCATCCAAACCACGCAGCAACGCAGCGTGGTTGAATGTCGCCGTTGCCAGCGCTCCTGCTGCCACAGGCAAGGTCAATTCAATGGTACGTACTGCATCGAACAAGGGTTCTTTGTCTTCTTGGAGATCCTTGTTGTAGGCAGATGGTAAACCTTTGAGGACGGTCAAAATAGTCATCAGGCTGCCTACCAAGCGGCCAGATTTGCCACGCGCCAATTCGAACGAATCGGGGTTCTTCTTTTGTGGCATCAGACTCGAACCGGTCGAATATGCATCAGCAAGCGACACAAATCCATACTCGGCACTACTATAAAAGACCATGTCTTCGGCTAAGCGGCTGATGTGAATGCCAATCATCGCTGCCACAAACAGGTATTCGGCGATGAAGTCACGGTCGCTGATCGCATCGACGCTGTTTCGGCTGATGTCGTGCATCCCCAACTCTGCAGCCAAAGCGCGTCGGTCAACCTTGAGGGGAGTACCAGCGATGGCACCAGAGCCCAGCGGCAACACCGCAACACGGGTCAGACAATCCGCAAGCCGCTCACGATCACGCTGCAACGGCCAGAAGTGGGACAACAACCAATGCCGTAACAATATGGGCTGGGCGCGCTGCACATGGGTATAGCCAGGGATGATTAAGTCTTCTGCAGCATCAGCTTGTACCAGGATGGCTCGTTGTACCTCTTGAATACACTCGTCGGTGCGTGCAATTGCGGCCATAACCCACAGCCGGATATCGGTGGCGACCTGATCGTTGCGGCTCCGACCGGTGTGGAGTTTGCCGGCTACTGCACCGACAATCTCGCCGAGGCGCCGTTCAACGGCGGAGTGAATGTCTTCGTCGGCTGTTTTGGTAGGGAACGCACCTGATGCAAATTCATCGAAGACGACCTGCAAGCCACGCAACAATTCATCACGCTCGGAGGCAGTGATAACTCCTGCAGCACATATTTGTCGTGCCCATGCCATGCTACCCCGAATATCTTCGGCCCACATTGCACGATCAAAAGGGAATGAATTGTTCAGCTCGGCCATCAAAACGTCAATACCCTGACTAAATCGTCCACCCCACATCGTCAAGCCTCCTTATTGTCACCGGCCCACAGTTACTCTCCGGCGGAAATAGACTCCCCCTGCCATCAGCACTCCCACGGTTGTCCCCCACAAGGCTAACCCCCAGCTCAAACTCGCCGGCCAATACGTAAATACCACCTCGTATGCTCCAGCAGGCACCCAGACACCACGGAAGATACCGTTGACAGGGTATATGGGCACACTGGCACCGTTGAGCGTAGCCTGCCACCCCGGATAATTTGTGTCACTCAAAACAAGGACCCCGGACGCCTTTGCCACTCCTGTGACAACCACTCGATTAGCCTGGTAGCTTTGTACCTCGGGGACAGTTACCACACCGGTCACGCGCTCCACGACGGGAATCGCCACATTGGTGACAACCAGCTGTCCCATAGGGAACTGCGGCTCACGTAATCGCGAAAACACGGCCTCCAGGGTAGCCAAGTGCTCAACTCGATGTACCATGTATGCTCGCGGCAGCGCGTTCGGGTTGAAATAAATACTTCCCTCATCACTCTGGTGTACCAACTCCAACCCGGGGAACTGTGCAATCAGGGGTGACTTCGGCTGAAATAACACATATCGTACATTGGTCAAGTCGAGCCAACGTGGTGTAATACGTGCGTTGGTCAAGTACATGCTCACACTGTTGCCACCATCCTGCAGCTTCCCTTCCCAACGCCTTACAAAACGTGCATACTCGCCCCAAATAAGCGAATCAAAGCCACGCACATCGTAGAGCTGTGCAACCATGTTGGTATTGGCTTGATAAAATGGGTAGTCGGCAGCAAAAATACGAAATATCCCGGGCTGACGTTGTAAAAAGTACTGCATGCGTGTCATTGGTAATACTGGATCCGATGGCACATCGGCTGGCACTTCAGCCCGAAAATCGCTCGTGGCCACAACCGTTCGAGGGTCTACTGGTTGGTTCAACGGACGCCAGTACCACCACAGCTGCGTCGCCACAATCAATAATGCAACCACCGGCATCAAGGGATGGAGAGCCACACGGCGCCACCAGACCGCTGCTGTAGCAACAACTGCCAAACTCGGCCACAGCCACTCAACGCCTTGGTATGATGCTAATATCAGCCATGGCAACCCGGGGGTAACCCGCCACGCATACCCGAGGGCAAGCGCAAATGCAAGTGCCGGCACCATGCCGATCACATGCAAACGAAGCGGAGTCGAGGATTGCAAACGCATGACCGTGGATGCGACCGTCACACCCATCAACAACGACGCTGGCAACATGGCACGGCTCAATTCCCGAAACTGCGACAAAAGCGGCACACTTTGCCACCAGAATATCGGCGATATTGCATAGCAAACGCAGAGAAGAGCGACACCAGAAAGCACCCGAAGTCGTGCATCAGCGAGAAGCCACCACCCGCACAACCAGAGCAATAACGGCAAAAGACCAATGTGCCAGTCAGGCAACGTCCCATCTTTGAAGCCCCAACTCCCCGTAGTGTGCAGACTCGTCAATAATTCGGGAGCAATGGTAGTCACAATCGACAATGGGTTGTACCCTCCCTTCCCGCCCGCTCGTGATACCGACAAGCCGAGCTCTACAGTGGGTAAAATTTGGGGTGCCATCAAACCAAAGACCAACACGCCAATCGCTACCAAGCCGGCAATCATATGTGGTACATAGCGTTTCTGCAGACTCCACACGATGCCAATGGCCACTATGCATCCGGCAATAACCATATACAACGCTGTGTCGGGCTGTGATAAGCCGGCGAGTACAATACCAGCACCAAAGTAGACTGCCGCTCGCCTTGCCCCCGCCCAGTCAGCGCTTGCCATACTCGTTCCCAATGCAATAGCACCATACATTGCCATTGGTGTCCATGCGATGACGCCACCCATGGTGGGCAAGGCGAGCCATTTACTTGCAAATCCCGAGCCCAAATAGATGACGGGGACCAATAAGGCAGGCAACGGCGCTATGCGTAGAGAGCGCGCCAGCAACCAGGCACTCACTCCGCCAATCAGCAGATGAAGCCACGCTACCACGCCAAAAGCGTAGTCAGTTGGAAGGAGTGCAAAGAGGGCAGTGAGCGGATACCAGACACTACTATTTGCAACCGCAAGAAATGGCGTACCACTCAATATATATGGATTCCACAAGGGCAAATGACCCGACCACAACTCGCGCGCATAAAAGAGCCGCTGTGGGTAATGTTTCAAAATTAAATCGCTCGGCAAGGTGTTGCCAATAGGCATACGCTCGTATGAAAAATTCCAAGGGGGCAAATGCACCATGATGTTGAGTGGGAGCCAGGTATGTTGGCCGATCAACACGGGCGCCATGATTGTCGTAATCACAGCAAAGATGATGACCACAAACCACACATCTGCTGGTTTACGAGCCCACAGATGATGCATAGATTGCATCAATGATTTCCATGCACCAATCTTTATTTGCACCAAGCTCATCCCTCCCTAACAATCATGCAAGAGAATTCCCCCCCCAGAGTAATCCGCCTAGCAACAGATCCTGCGTAACATCGGTTACGTCGTATAGTGTGCGTTGACTTCGACGTATTCCTTTGAAAAGTCGCAGGTCCACATGGTCGTCGCTGCGCTCCCCAAACCGAGGTCCAAGGTGATATAGACATGCTCGCGGTTCAGGAGTTGTGATGCGTCGTTCAAATCTGCATCCAATGGCATCCCCGCAGCAACAAGGCGAATTTGTTCGCTCCCCAAACCGAAGTCGAGGGTCAGTGTGTTGGGATCTATTTCGGCGCCGCTATAGCCAGCTGCACAGACAACACGACCCCAATTCGGGTCATTACCGTGGATTGCGGTCTTGACGAGCGGTGAACAGGCAATGCTGTCTGCTACTCGGTGTGCCATCACGCCATCTGTCGCACCGGTAATGCGTATTTCAACGAGTTTGGTAGCACCTTCACCATCACGGGCTATTTTCTTGGCGAGGTCCATGCAGACGTCGGCAAGCAACGCCACAAATTGTTCAAAGCTGTCGTTACCGATAGTAGCACCCGACACGCCAGAGGCAAGCAAGAGCACCGTGTCGTTGGTACTCATATCGCCGTCTACGCTTATCCGGTTAAAACTCTGATCTGCCACTGCCTTGACGGCGCGTTGTAGCAACTCAGGGGTACAATCGGCATCGGTCGTAATCATCGACAACATCGTTGCCATGCCGGGATGAATCATTCCTGCGCCCTTGGCCATGCCGGCAACGGTTACCGTTTTGCCGTTGATAATCCCGGTTGCGGTGGCCCGTTTGGGACGCGTGTCTGTGGTCATGATTGCTTGAGACGATCGCAACGCATCACGACCCATCGTTTGACCCGTCAACAATTGGATTCCTGCGCTCACCTTGGTCATGTCCAGCTGGCGCCCGATCACGCCGGTCGACAGTACCAGGACTTCATCGGCACGTGCGCCGATGCCCTGCGCAGTAAGTTCCGCCATGTGCTGTGCATTCTGCGCGCCCTCGGTCCCCGTGCATGCGTTCGCACAGCCTGCATTGGCCACGATTGCGCGCATGCGACCAGCCGAGGTTACCAACACTGCCTGGTCGTACAACACCGGCGCCGCTTTGACGCGGTTGGTAGTGAATACCCCAGCTGCACGACACGGGGCGTCGCTGACGATGATGGTCAAATCGAGTGCACCGTCTTTTTTGAGTCCACAGGCCGTCGCTGCAGTCCGGAATCCGGGGGCGAGCAGAAATGCATCTGTCATTGTTTATTTCCCGTCCACCAATGCCTGCACCTTCATAGGCAGACCAAAGATCTTGATGAAGCCGGCAGCATCTTGTTGGTTGTACGTGTCGCTCATCGTGAAGCTCGCGATATCTGGGTTGTACAGGGTGCGGTCTGCTTTGCGGCCGACCAAGATTGCATTACCTTTATAAAGTTTGAGGCGTACCACGCCGGTGTTGTTCTCTTGGGTAATGTCAAAGAAGGCCTGCATCGCCCGGCGCAACGGCGTGAACCACTGCCCGTAATACACAACCTCGGCGTAGCGCTGGGCGACAACGTCTTTGTAATGCAGTGTGTCACGGTCGAGTGTCAGTTGCTCGAGGGCCTGGTGTGCAATGCGGATCAACGTCCCGCCGGGAGTTTCGTAGACGCCGTGCGACTTCATGCCGACCAAGCGGTTTTCGACCAAATCGATACGGCCAATGCCGTGCTTGGCACCCAGGTTGTTCAACGCGGTCAATAATTCGACGGGACCGAGACGCTTGCCATCGACCGAGACGGGAATACCCTTTTCGAAGGCAATTTCGACGTATTCTGCCTTGTCCGGAGCATTCTCGGGCGATACCGACAAGGTGTGCATGACTTCTTCGGGCTCGTTCCATGGATCTTCGAGCACGCCCCCTTCGTGGGACATGTGCCAGATGTTGCGGTCGCGGCTGTAGATCGACTTCAGGGTTGCACTGACGGGCACATTGTGCTCGGCGGCATAGTCGAGGGCGTCTTCACGTGAGCGGATATTCCATTCACGCCAGGGCGCGATCACGGTGAGTTGCGGTGCATAGACCATGTAGGTCAGCTCGAAGCGGACCTGATCGTTGCCCTTGCCGGTGCATCCATGGGCGAGTGCATCACAACCCTCGAGCAGCGCGAGTTCAGCTTGGCGCTTGGCAATAAGCGGGCGAGCAACTGAGGTACCCAAAAGGTACAAGCGTTCGTAACTGGCACCGGATTGAATCAATGGGAACAAGTAGTCTTTGACGAACACTTCGCGCAGGTCTTCGACGTAGCACTTCGACGCACCTGATGCGATTGCTTTGGCTTCGAGCCCTTCGATTTCGTCGTCTTGACCGAGATGGCTGCAGTAACAAATGACTTCGGGGTTGCCGTAGTTCTGTTTGAGCCACGGCACAATGATGCTCGTGTCGAGTCCGCCTGAATACGCCAGCATGACCTTCTTTACCTTCGGACGTTCCATTGCTCACTCCTTTATGTAAATAAAAGCTCAACATCGGCACGGGTCAGCGTCTTGATACCCCCGCGTTCTGGTGTGATGAGCTGACTTACCAATTCACGTTTGCGCTCTTGGAGCTGCAAAATCTTCTC
This sequence comes from Roseiflexaceae bacterium, assembly GCA_947474225.1. GTDB lineage: Bacteria > Chloroflexota > Chloroflexia > Chloroflexales > Roseiflexaceae > UBA965. The sequence continues at coordinate 8,204 of CANJHS010000009.1, forward strand.
TTCGACCGAGTCGCGTACCACCATCTTGTAGACCATCACCGGTCGTGTTTGGCCGATGCGATGCGTACGGTCGGTCGCCTGCATCTCGACTGCAGGATTCCACCATGGGTCAATATGTATGACATAGTCCGCAGCGGTCAGATTGAGCCCAACCCCACCGGCACGCAGACTGATGAGAAAAAACGGATAGCGTGTATCATTCTGAAAAGCGTCAATGATACTCTGCCGATCACGGGTTCGGCCATCCAAATAGGCATAGGCAATCCCGCGTTCATCCAACGCCGTACGTACCAGCGTGAGCATTTGCACAAACTGTGAAAACACCAGCACCCTGTGTCCTGCGGCCTTGAGTGATTCGAGGGTCGCCAATAGCGACTCAAACTTACCCGACCCGCCTGCACTATTGGGGTCGATGAGGCGTGGATGATTACAAATCTGGCGCAGGCGTAACAACCCTTCGAGCATCTTGACACGCGCTTGCTGCGGCCCTGAGTTTTCGATCATACCCAACAGTAATGCCCGATAGTGATCACGTTGCGTCGTGTACAAGCGGCGTTGTTCAGGTTCCATATCGCTCATCAAAATGTGTTCGGTACGCGACGGCAAGTCCGGTGCGACCTGGTCTTTGGTGCGCCGCAGGATGAATGGGAAGGTCAACCGGCGCAACAGTTGCAAGGCTCCTTCGCGCCCTTCGCCCTCACGTGCAAAGGTGTCGCGGAATGCCTCGGCGGTACCCAATAGGCCAGGATTGAGGAAGGCAAATTGCGACCAGAGTTCGACCGCGTTGTTTTCGATGGGGGTACCAGTCAAAGACAAGCGTCGGTCACCCTGAAGCCGCCGCACTGCCCGGGCGGTCTCGGCAGTGGGGTTTTTGATTGCCTGCGACTCATCCAGAATCAGATATTGGAAGCGATATCCTGACAAAAATTCGATGTCTCGGAGCATCGTCCCATACGTTGTCAGTACTACATCATATGCGTCGAATGGACTGGCATCCTTCGAACGTCCCTGCTCGATATGCGTCAAAAGCTTGAGCCCAGGAGTGAACGTTCCTGCCTCACGAAGCCAGTTGTAGACCAAAGATCGTGGTAACACAATCAAAATCGCACGCGCCCCCGGCGTCCGTTCACGCAATGACTGGATAAAAGCCAGCGTCTGGATGGTTTTGCCAACACCCATGTCATCGGCGAGACACCCACCAAAGCCATACCGATTGAGAAAGTGTAACCAGTCGTATCCAGCCTTTTGATAGGAGCGTAAAGTCCCAGTGAATCCTTCTGGGAGAGGCTGTTCTTCGATGTGCTCAAAAAGCCGCAACTGTTCACGGCGTTGTTCGAAAGCGTTATCTACCTCGGCACGCTGGGCTTCGTGCACCAGTTGGTCGACGATTGCCGTTTGGGCAGATGCAAAACGCAAGCGGCCGTCCGTTTCGCTACCCATTGCCAACAATGGTGCGAGTCGCTGGGCAAGCTCATTGGGGACAAAACCTATTGATCCATCGGGCAAGAGAATATAGCGCTCACGGCGCAACACGGCGCGCCGAACCACCGCAACATCGACAGATAAATCGCCGAAGTTGACCACTGCCGCGACATCGAACCAATCGATGTGTGACTGGACTGTGACGGAGAGTTCTGGGACGTCGGTACGGAGTTGTACCGACGTGAGTCCGGCTTCACCCCGTATCTGGAACCCATGAGACGCCAGTACACCCACAACTCGCATCAGAAAATCACGGACAGACATAGTTTTGCGCAGACGGAACGTCCCATCCTCTGCGATGCGCAACCCCTGCAGCTCGAGTAACGCAACACACTCGCGTTCACTGTCTGATTGCCGACGGATGCGCACCAGATGCAGCTCTTCGCTCCCATGCAAAATTGCCTCTGACGCATACTGCGCATCAAAAGGCAACTCATATGTTGCATAGCCGAATTCGAGTCGGACGAACACCCCAGAATCGTGTTCTGCCACGGTGATATAGCCGATTGGCTCCTGATGAACCTCATCCCAACGGACCGCAGCACCGCATAGAGGCACACGCTGGGCGAGTTCGAGTAATCGCTGATCGAAGCGCTCACGGTCATCGACACGGACCCGTAGCACGGGCGTCTGCAACAGCTGATCCACGAGCGGTGTGCGTTCACCGATGCACACCAGATTCGCCCCCGTCCACAACCAATGTGGACTGAACGGCAACAACGTCCGATTTGCTTGATCGACAATCACACTCCGCTGTGCGCTATAGACGATACTCTGCAGGACCAAATCTGTGCCGTCTTCGTCACAGGAAAGCTGAAGCTCCCCCGGTTCACCATAGACATGCACCGGCTGGCCAAACGTCAATGCGCCGCGGGCGACGTAGACGGTCTGGTCACTGAGCAATGCGAGTGCACCGGCATACAACCACGCCCGTTGTCCGGGTTGCGCCAAAGACAACGATTGCTCACACAACATTGCTGCTGCTTGCAGAACTGCCATCGGAGAGAGTGGATAGCCTGCTGGCGTCGGTGGAGCGCGGAGCGGTCGGACATCAGCGCCCTCCCAATCAGTGCGTCCCGCACGCGGTGTGACACTCGCCGGGATTATCGCCCACCCCTCATCGCCGACGCCAAGCGGATGATTGTGCTGCAAAAAGAAGCACACCACCGTCGCAGTAGCCGTCGCCGTTGTATTGCGCGGACGATCGGACAAGCCAAATAACGTCTCCCAGGGTTGCGGAGGATTACTGGTCATGTGCGTATACAAGGCTCGTACTGCTGCAACGCGGTGGATGCATGGCCCATCATCGCGGTGGATACAGTCACACAGTGTGGTGACACGGCCTGCAATTAACAGCGTCGTGACGCGGCGCACATGGGTACCGTCAACAACAACTACAACCGCACTCGCAGGCTCAACCTGCTCGAGGGTCACCCCTCCATTGGTAAGCAAGGCGGTGGCACGACGTACCATTGCCGGTTCGACCGCCTGCAAAAACCCTTCGAGGAGTTCTGGTGTTATCAACTGCACCCGTGCAATCGTCATGCCTGTCGTCCCTTGGAAATACCGTAGTGGTCTTGCAACGAACGCACCGTCAGGGTGCGCTGCTGTAGCTCACGAATACCAGCCACCGTCGCCGCAGCGCCAGTCAATGTGGTGACCAGCATGACTCCGTAGCGAATGGCTGCGGCCCGCAAGGCTTGCCCGTCGTTGTATGCCATTGACCCCAATGGCGTGCTGATGACAAGCTGTACCTTGCCCGATGCGATGAGATCTGCGGTGTGTGGCGATCCGTCTGAGATTTTGTTGACCGTGCTACAGGCAATACCCACCCCTTGGAGCATTTCTGCAGTGCCGCTCGTGGCATAGAGCGCAAAGCCCAGGTGCGACAGATCTTTGGCGATTTTCACGATCGCGTTCTTGTCGTTGTTGTTGACCGTCAGGAGCGCTCCGCCTTTGGTAGGGATCTTCTGATTGGCACCCATCTCTGCCTTGGCAAACGCCAAGCCAAAGTTGGAGGCGTGGCCCATGACTTCGCCGGTCGAGCGCATTTCGGGGCTGAGCATGATCGTAGCACCAGGGAATTTATCGAACGGCAACACGGCTTCCTTTACAAAGAATCCGTCGACCTTGGGCTCTTCGGTGAAGTTGAGCTCCTTCAGGGTCTTGCCGGCCGCAACCTGGGCCGCGATGCTGGCCAACGGGTACCCCGTCGCTTTGGCGATGAACGGCACCGTACGTGACGAGCGCGGGTTCACCTCGATGACATAAACGACATCGTCCTTGATGGCAAACTGGACGTTCATCAAACCTTTGACATGCAGCGCAATCCCAATCCGACGCGTCACATCACGGATAATCTCGAGATGATACGAGGTGATTTTGTACGGCGGCAACACCATGGCCGAGTCACCGGAGTGGACGCCGGCCTCTTCGACATGCTCCATGATGCCGGCGATGACCACCTGGGTATCGTCCCCAATGGCATCGACATCGACTTCGAAGGCATCTTCGAGGTATTTGTCGATCAACACTGGTGCACCGGCACTCACAACCGTTGCTTCGGCGATGTACTTTTCGAATGAGGCATCGTCATAAGCGATTGCCATTGCACGTCCACCCAATACATAGCTGGGACGAACGAGCACAGGGTAGCCGATGCGGTGTGCGATTGCGCGGGCGTCCGTCAGATTGTTCGCCATGCCATTCGGTGGCATTTCGATATCCATGCTGTTCAGCAATGCACCGAAGCGGCCACGCTCCTCAGCCAAGTCAATGGCGTCGGGCGATGTTCCCCAGATCGGCACACCGTTGGATTCGAGTCCATGCGCCAGATTCAATGGGGTCTGCCCACCGAACTGCACCAAAGCAGGTACGCTGCGTTTCGCAGGACCAAAGTCTGCTCCCGCTTCGCGATCGTAGATGTTGAGGACGTCTTCGAGTGTCAGGGGCTCGAAGTAAAGGCGGTCTGCCGTGTCATAATCCGTCGACACGGTCTCGGGATTACAGTTGATCATGATAGTTTCGATACTGAGGTCACGCAGCGCCATACAGGCGTGCACACAGCAATAGTCGAATTCAATCCCTTGGCCAATACGATTTGGTCCACCGCCGATAATCATGGCTTTGGGCTTGTCGCTGACATTGGCCTCGTCACTGCCGGGCTGGCGGCTGTAGGTACTGTAGAAGTATGGTGTCGATGCTTCAAACTCGGCTGCACAGGTATCGATTTTGCGATACACGGGCACGATTTTGGCTGTTTTGCGGTGACTACGCACGGTAGAAATCGTTGGTTTATCTGACAATGTATACGCCAATTGTGCATCCGAAAAGCCGTATTCTTTCGCAGCAAACAACAATTCGTTTGGCAATGTCGCGAGGCTATAGCCAGCGAGTTCTTTCTCGAGAGCGACGATGTCTTGGAACTGTTCGACGAACCACGGATCAAAACCCGTCCGCTCGCAGATCGACTCGAGCGACGCGCCTGCCCGGATTTCGTCGCATATGCGGAAGATGCGTCGGGGTGTTGGGATGCGGATGTCGTCGTTGCCGACCATTTTGACCTGATTGCTACCCACAAAGCCACTGGCACCTATTTCGAGGCCGCGCATGGCTTTCTGGAAGGCTTCGGCGAACGTACCACCGATGGCCATCACTTCACCGACCGACTTCATCTGCGGACCGAGGATTGGGTCGACTCCTGGGAATTTTTCAAAGGCCCAGCGCGGTAACTTGACCACTACATAGTCGAGACTCGGTTCGAACGACGCAGGAGTCAGCTTGGTAATGTCGTTGGGGATTTCGTCGAGGGTATAGCCGACCGCCAACATGGCAGCAATTTTTGCAATGGGGAAGCCAGTTGCCTTGGAGGCCAATGCCGATGAACGGCTCACGCGTGGGTTCATTTCGATGACCAGTGGGGTACCGGTCTTGGGATCGACGGCGAACTGGATGTTTGAGCCACCGGTCTCGACGCCGATGCGGCGAATGACCATTTTGGCCATCTCTCGTAGGCGCTGGAGCTCGCGGTCTGTCAACGTCATTGCGGGGGCAACAGTCATCGAGTCGCCGGTATGCACACCCATGGCATCGATGTTTTCGATGGTACAAACGACCACAAAATTATCGACACGGTCACGCATGACCTCGAGCTCATATTCCTTCCAGCCGATGACCGACTGTTCGATGAGGACTTGGGTGACGGGCGACGCACGCAAGCCACGTTCAGATATCTCACGTAGTTGCGCTTCGTCATAGCCGATGCCGCCACCACTGCCACCGAGGGTGAAGGACGGTCGGATCAGCACGGGGTAACCGATTTTTTCGGCCACGGCCACTGCCTGGTCGACGGTGGTGACGGTTTCGCCCAAAGGAACACCCAAGCCAATTTCGAGCATGGCTTGTTTGAAGAGCTCGCGATCCTCGGCCAATGCAATCGCTTCGGGCTGCGCGCCCAGCAATTTGACGTTGTACTTGGTGAGAATGCCGAGTTCATGGAGCTTCATCGCCAAGTTAAGAGCGGTTTGGCCACCGACGGTGGGCAAAATCGCATCGGGCTTTTCTTTGATGATAATTTGCTCGATTGCCTCGGGCGTCAACGGCTCGATGTAGGTAGCGTCAGCGAATTGTGGGTCGGTCATAATGGTGGCTGGATTTGAGTTCACCAGGACGACCCGATATCCCTCACGACGGAGCACTTTGCAGGCTTGTGCGCCGGAGTAGTCGAATTCACAGGCTTGGCCGATGACAATCGGGCCAGAACCAATAATCAGAATGCTGTGTATGTCGGTACGCTTTGGCATCGCGGCGTCTTATCCTTCCATCAACTGTACAAACCGGTCGAACAAGTAGGCTGCATCATGGGGACCAGGGGCTGCTTCGGGATGGTATTGGACACTGAATGCCTTCAACCCCGGAGCTTCGAGCCCTTCGACACAGTCGTCATTCAAATTGACGTGCGTCACACCCGATCCCGCAGGCAACGAGTCGGCTTGTACGGCGAACCCATGGTTGTGCGACGAAATCTCGACCCGACCGTATGCTTTAACGGGCTGATTCGCGCCGTGATGACCGAAGCGCAATTTATACGTCGTGCCACCCAACGCCAAACCGAGAATCTGATGCCCCAAACAGATACCAAACAACGGCACTTTCCCGAGCAGAGCCTTGGTGTTGTCAATAGCATAGGTCACCATCGCAGGGTCGCCAGGGCCATTGGACAAAAAGACACCGTCGGGATTGAGCGCCAGGACATCGGCTGCAGGCGTCGTTGCTGGCACTACTGTTATCGTGATATTTCGCTCTGCCAATAGGCGCAAAATGTGTTGCTTGATGCCGAAGTCATAGGCCACGACGTGCAAACGACGGCTGGCCTTGGTCCCACGCGATCCCAAGCCCCACTCGCCGACACCGGTGTCCCAGGTATACGCGGATGCGCAGGTTACCTGAGGAACCAAATCGAGGCCTTCCATGCTCGGCACACTGCGTGCCATGGCAACTAATACTGCGGGATCGAGGACCGTCGAGGAGACGACACCACGCATCGCACCGGCAGAACGGATATGACGCACCAGGGCTCGCGTGTCGATGCCGGTGATGCCGACGATGCCCTGGGCACGCATTTCGTCATCGAGCGAAGAATCAGCACGGTAATTGCTGACGCGTGGGCTTGCCGCACGTACCACAAACCCAGATAACCAATACTTGCGGCTTTCGTTGTCGGCATCATTCACACCCGTATTCCCGATGTGCGGTGCCGTCATGACAACAATTTGATTAAAGTACGAAGGATCCGACAATACCTCTTGGTAGCCGGTCATCGCCGTATTGAATACCACTTCACCGGTCCGTTGGCCGATGGCGCCGAATGCACTGCCGGCCCATATGGTGCCGTCTTCGAGTGCCAGCACTGCTGGTGTACGTAGGAACCCTGCCTGCATGCCTTACTGTCCCTTCCCATCGACGTCAGAACGTCGGGTGGCAAATTCAATCACGACTGCTACTTCATCACACCGCGCCTGTAACGGGCACAACACACAGTCCCGCCAGACTTTCTCGGGGAAGCGTTCGTGTTCGGTCACGACGAACCCCTGCCGCTCAAAAAAACTCACCGCTCGTGTCAACGCGAATACCGTCGGGTAACCGCGGCGCTGGGCTTCACGAACGAGTGCAGTGACTACTTCACCGCCGACGCCGTAGCGTCGATATTCGGGTAATACGGCCAGTGACCGTACTTCGACGAGGGCAGGTCCCATCTCGAGGAGTGAACCGATGCCCACGACTTTGCCTTCGACTTCGGCGACCATCCAGTTGCCCACGGACGAGACGATATTCTCGCGCGTGCGTGGCAACAGATGACCGAGCGCGACATTTTCGTCGACCACGACTTTGATTGCATCGACATCATCGTGGGTAGCGAGTCGCATATGGACAGCAGACGGCGGCTTGCTGGTGGCGACATCGCGAATAATCGTCATGCGACACCTCCCATGACTATCACGGTGCCCGCTTCATTGCCGGCCGCCAATTCTTCGAGGCCCTGCACATCAACGATGCGTGCTCGGGCTACCCCTGCTGCAAGAACAGCCAATGCAGCTTTTACTTTGGGGATCATGCCGCCGTAGATTGCTCCACTGATAATTGCCGCATCGATTGCCGGTGCATCCAACTGCGCGACCACTGCTCCATCGAGCTTGACGCCGGGCACATTGGTCACAAACGTGACCTCAACTGATCCGGTAGGTCTGTCTTGGGCCAATGCTGCGGCGATTGCGCCGGCTGCGTCATCTGCATTGACATTATAACTGCCATCGTCCCCCAACGAGATGGGGGCTACGACGGGGACGACATCTGCCTCGAGCGCTTGCCAAAGCACTGTAGTACGTACCGCAACCGGGTCGCCTACACGCCCCAAATCCCCTTCGGGATGGACGAGCTTGGTGACACGAATGAGGCCGCGGTCGACTCCCGACATTCCGGCAGCATCAACCCCAGCCAGACCCAAGGCGACAACTAACCGTGTGTTGACTGCTCCGGCCAATACCATTTCGGCGGCGGCCATTGCGGTGTCGTCGCTGACGCGCAACCCGGCCACAAACCGTGGTTCACCGCCCAGCGCCTGCTGGATTTGCCCGATTTCTTTGCCACCGCCATGGACGATGACTGGTTTGGGAGTCATGGCGGCGATGGCTTTGACTAGGCGTTGCACAAACGCCGAGTCATCGATGTCATTCCCGCCAATTTTGATTACACGCAGTGTGGTCAATGCGACGCCTTTCTAGCCCTGTTTGGTCAGGTCTGAACCCTGCAATGTATAGGTGTACCAAGCTTCTCGGCTGGTAGGGAGTGCGTCATAGAGCTTCTGTGCGCTGTGATTATCGAGGGCAGTCTGCCAATACACCCCCGGATAGCCCTCGCTGAGCGCCCAATTGGTGCAATGCAGGATCAACTGCCGGCCGACCCCCGTTCCGCGGTGCTCCGGCATCACATACAGGTCGTTGAGCAGACAACGCTTGGCAGCAGATACGGACGACAAGGTTCGATAGGCAGTCACAAAACCAATTGCCTGCCCCGTCTGGGTCGTCGCCATCCACTGTGCCCCCAGTGCAGGAGTTGTCGCCAACGCACCGAAGTGTGCCCGATTGCGCTCCGTGTCGGGAGTTGCTTGGTAGAACGTCTGGTAGGCGGCAATAAGCGGCAAGGCCATATCGAGGTTCGCCATCGTTACCGGAATTATCGACACCGTCATTGCAATCCCTCCGTCTCGTCGAGTCCACACATCAGGTTCATACATTGAATGGCCTGCGTTGCCGCACCCTTGGCCAAATTATCAATACTCGACATGATCGTCAGCCAGCCCGGCTGCGTCAGCGTCACTGACAACCCACACATATTGGTGTTGGTCGTATGTGCCATCGCCGCGAGCGTTCCCGCAGGCAACACGCGAACGAATGGTTCATCCGCATACCGCGCCAGATACAACGCGCGGATATCGTCTTCGCTCAATGTGGGGGCGACACGCACATAGATTGCGCTCAACATGCCACGCACGACAGGCACCAAATGGGGATGGAACAACACGGTCGGCGATATCCCGCGGCTGTGTTTGGCAAGCTCTTGTTCCATTTCGCCGACATGCCGGTGAATGTGCCCGATGTTGTACGGCGTGACCGTGTCGTGCGTCTCGCCAAAAAGGGTATTGATTTTGGCAGCGCGGCCCGCGCCTGAAATGCCGGATTTTGCATCGACAATGATGGTGCCATCGGTCACCACACCCGCATCAAACAGCGGCATGGTGCCAAGGATGACGGAAGTGGGATAACAGCCGGGTGCCGCCACCAGACGTGCAGAGCGGATGGCGCTACGATTGCGCTCCGGCATCCCGTATGGCACAGGCAACATCTCGGGGAAGTCGTGTGCATGGCCATACCAGGTCGCATAGCGATCGGGAGTGTCGAGCCGGAAGTCCGCCGAAAAGTCCACTACCTTTGCGCCCGCTGCCAATGCCCGCACCGCCACCTTGGCAGCCGCACCATGTGGCAGTGCAAGCAACACCACATCAACCTGGTCGAACGGCGCGTCTTCGACGGATGTCAGCACAATATCGAGTGGGCCAGGGTATACCTCTGCCAATGACTTGCCAGCCTGGGCTTCGGACGTTGCAAAGACTACGGAGACCGCACGATGCCGCGTCAGCCAACGCAATGCTTCGTAGCCGGCATATCCTGTCACTCCACAGATCCCCACTCGCACCATCGTGTCGTCCTTTCGCCTATCAGCACATAAAAATCCCCCCGGACGCATATAGCTCCCGAGGGGTGATATTCTGTATTGGAGACGTTCCCGCCCTACCCAATGCGAATCACCGACCCGGGTCCTATTCGGACTCGTCGTCGGTCAGCTCGTCGCAACATAGGGGTAGTGTGTGTCTGATTGATCATGTTGTACATAGTAATAGGAAAATCACGCACTGTCAATTTCTACCAGGTGAAAAACCGCTTGCCAGTAATTTGCCCATCGATGGCAGAAATTTCGCCCAAGTGATATTGTGAATGACCGTAGAGATGCTTCATCAGGTAGTCCGCTTTGGTCATACTACCCATGTATTCAATCGTCCCAGTGCCCTCGTCTGATGCCAGATCTGCATAGGTTTTCAATGCCTTGCGTACTTCAACCTCACTGAACGGAACAGCCAAATCCCACTCCGTCATGTGTGCATAGGCTTTGGTTGATTGGGCAGTTACCGCGTTCCCATATGCTGCAAGGGCGGCGATGTCGATTGTCGTACTCAGTGCCAGCACATCGTCGGCTGACATCCCAAAGCCATCACCGAGGTATGGTATGTTCATGCGTGTGTTGAAGTCTTGCGTCGTCAAAACCTGTTGCTCAGGCACCACAAAGCGCCCAATGCAGGCATCTTCGCACCGATATGAATGCCATATACTCCAGACCATCGTGTTCATCTCGGGATGCGGACGCGTGCGCAGTCGGAGCGGATCTGTGTTGGTCAGGATAGCGTGTAGTTCGTTGTTCGTGCGGGCATGGTTTGCTTTCAGTGCCGCAAAAAAGGTCGAATGTAGTGTCATAGAGTTCTCTTTCATGGGGGTTCCCCGGAGATACCGATCATCCTACCAGGTAAAGTAGCGCTGCCCGCCGATAGCACCGTCGATCGCAGCTATTTCGCCGAGATGGTATTGTGAGTGCCCGACCAAATGCTTTATGAGCCAGTCACCCTTTTTCATTGTACTGAGAAAACCAACCACGTGTTCGGTGTTCTCGGCATCGCCATATGCATCCGCTTCGACAATTGGCCGGATATGCGCAGGCGTGAACGGTAGCGAAAAATCCCATCCCACAATCTGCGTCAATGCCCAGGCACCTTGCGTGTGTACTGCATTGGCGTAGGCAGCCAATTGGCCAATGTCGATGCGTTCACTCAATGTCGTTACATCATCACTCTGCATCCCAAAGCCGTCATCTCGATAGTGCACACCAAGCGACGTGCGGAACCCACCCGTATCAAAGACCTGCTCTACCGGCACGACAAAGCGCGCAATGTTTTCGTCTTCGACGCGCAACATATGCCAGATGCACCAGGCAATGGAGTTCATTGAAGGCAATGGTCGGATGCGCATCCGTTCCGAGGAGATTCCATTGAATAGTCCCATAATGTCTGCATGGATTAGCGCGTGTGATGTGGCGAGTCCATACACCAAGGACGTTGGTGAGAGTGTGTCTGTCATCAAATACCACAGTACCTTTCCGTTACCTGCGCAAATCTACCAACCGCTTTCGTACCACTAGCGATTGTAATTATGCATGAAAGATGTATACTTTTTAAATAAGTATGTAGCCGCTATGGAACAGAACACACATGCAACGTAGAACGATGATCCGTGTTGTAGGAACAGGACTGCTGGGAGGAATTGTGGCGTCCTGTAATGCAGCAACTGGGTCGCAAGCAACACGCAATGCCACTGTTCAGACAGCGACGACTCCCTTAACGAACACAGCCCCGTTGACGTTGGCAGTTGCATCGTCATTTGAAAAGGTACTGCCTGCATTAGCAGCCCGATATGCGGCAACATCTTCCGTCCCTGCGCCCACCTGGCAATCGGGCTCTTCGAGTGCACTGGCCAAGCAGATTATCGAAGGAGCGGTGTTTGATATTTTCTTGGCTGCAGATATAGTTGCGATGACTCCACTCATCGACGCAAAACTCATTGAGGCGCAGAATATCCAGCCACTCGTCGTAACCGATGTGATTCTGGTTGCTCGTGCAAATCGAGGGATCTCAACCCTCAAGGACGTCGCTAAGCGTGGCACGAAAATAGTTATCGGCGACCCAAAAGTAGCCATTGGTCGGTATACCGTGGAATTACTGCAGACTATTGCAAAAAGCGATGGGGACCAGACATTTGTGGATTCCTTCAACGCCAATGTCGTTTCTTTCGAAGAGAAAGCTACCGCCGTCACACAGAAGTTTTTTGCAGGGGATGCCGATGTGGCAGTCTTGTATGCGTCAGATTTATACGGACATGACGCATCAGAATACGTTATAGTGCAATTACCGGACGGCGTTTCGATACAATCGACCTATTACTCCGTGGTATTAGCCAACGCCACAGCTGGTGCGGTTGATTTTGTGAACTTTCTCTCTGATCCTGCGCAGGCCACCGTCTGGAGCGAGTATGGATTCCGAACGCTGGGGAAGTAACACGCGGCGAACAATTTTGACGATGCTGGGGCTACCATTGCTCGCATTGATGGTGTTGCCGCTGGTAGGGCTCGTCACACGGAGTTCTGTAGCAGAGGTAATCGCCGCTGCACAATCCCCTGCGCTCGTAGAAGCGCTTGCACTCACGCTGCAGACCACGCTGATCGTGATTGGCGTTACTATCGCCACCGGCACGCCGCTTGCTATTCTGTTCAGCACGAGATACCGCACTCAGCACTGGTTCAAAACAATCATCGACATCCCTGCAGTCCTGCCACCAGCGGTGGCAGGACTGGCGCTGTTGACCCTGTTTGGGCGGATGGGCTGGTTTGGACAATTCCTGGCAGCCCATGATCTGTTTGTGCCGTTTACCACCGGAGCAGTCATACTAGCGCAGTTGTTTGTTGCTGCACCGCTGTATATCAAAGCATGCACCATTGCCTTCGAGCAGCTCGATCCCCTCCTTGCCGATGCCGCGCGTATTGACGGCGCAAGTGCCTGGCAGTATTGGAGATTGATTGTTTTTCCATTAACTGCGAGTGGGGTGCAAGCAGGACTTGCAATGACCACGGCCCGGGCACTCGGTGAGTTTGGTGCAACAGCGCTTTTTGCGGGTAATATGCCCGGTCGTACTCGCACCATGGCATTAGCAATTTATGTCTATGCAGACAGTGAGCCGCAGGTTGCCACCGCCATGAGTATCATCCTCCTCGCCGTAGCAATTGTCCTTCTCATAGTCACGAATGTCCGCGCGACACCGGCACACGCACAGTAGAAAATTCGTGATGGGCATGATATCGATTATTTACGTTCCAAGCGATACAGTGATGCGATCCGATTCACCCAAAGCAAAAGAGATCAGCTAGAAGATTCAACCCGTTCCCACACAGTCGAGAGAAAAGACCCCCCACGCAGGAAAGCGAGGGGGGTGTTGGCGTTGGTGGTGCGATTTACGGCTATTTCACTCCGAGCAACCCTGCGATAACACCAATCTCACCGATATGCATCTGTGGATGCACTTGGGTATAGTCGAGCACAAAGCGGCCAATATTCAGTGCACCCCAGTACGAAATGACTCCCTCGGTAATCGCCGGGATACACACGGCTTCACCAGCGACGACAGCGCGCATGTGTGCGGCATCCCATTGGTGCTGCAGGCGTGTGGTATCGAGATTCGCCAAAATTTGTGTGCTTTGTGCGGCAACTGCTTTTTGATACCCTTGCAAACCGGTAATATCAATGGTCTTCGAGAGCACATCGACATCTCCGTCGGGCATGGCGGTCCCCATGTGTCCATAGGTGATTCCCATTTTGGCTTGCCAGTCACCGGATGTATGTACCTGCGGGATATTCGCGACGAATCGACTCAACGTGATGTCTTCGATGCGCAGCAGATGCCATATGTTCCAGATAATTGAATTCACACCAGGGTTTGGTCGACCCCGTAGTGCGGATTCAGGCATTGCACACATTTTGCTGAGGGTATCGCCATGCAACATCTGATGGCGAATCTTGATAAATTCAATCACGGATCTTCCCTTTCATACGGTACGGTGTCTGTAGTGTACCCGAACATGCACCCTCAAACACGCCATGCACCGTCGACGCACGTATGACCGAATCACCTGCACCGTAGCGTGCGGCGTGTACTGATTGGGAGCAAGAACAGAGCGTTGTTAGCGCGCCTTGAGTGGCCAGTGCTTTGGTGCGCCGCGTTCGTATTGGATTGGATAGACGCATTCTGCCCCAAGTGCTTCGGCGGCACGCCATGGCCAGCGTGGATCATCGAGGAAGGCGCGACCGAGCGCGACCATATCTGCTTCACCATCGGCGATGATTGCCTCGGCGACGTGTGGGTCGCGTATCATCCCGACAGTGCGGGTCAGGATACCCACTTCACGCTTCACGCGAGCGGCAATCGGTACCTGATATTTGGGGCCGACTGCTACTTTGGCATGTGGCGTCGCACCACCACTCGAGACACAGATGAAGTGCAACCCGGCGTCCTTGAGGATTTGTGCTTGGGCAACGGCATCGTCGGCGGTCAGGCCTTCTTCGTGCCAATCAGTTCCATTGATCCGAGCCCCAAATGCGATATGACGCGGAATGACGGACTGCACCGCCCGGACGACCGCCAACGGGAAGGCCATGCGACCCGCCAAATCCCCACCCCAGCGATCGGTGCGTTTGTTGCTCAACGGCGATACGAAGGATTGCAGCAAATACCCATGGGCCAAGTGGAGTTCGATACTGTCGACCCCGGCTTTGACGGAGCGCACCGCTGCATCACGGAAGGCAGCGATAATTCGTTCAATGCCGGCGTCGTCGAGTTCTTGGGGGGTCTGCCAGCCGTTGTCGTAGGGGATGGGACTCGGACCGACGACCTGCCAGCCACCCTGGTCAGGGCTGATTTGTCCCGAACCCTGACCGGGGAGCGGCGAGGATGCTTTGCGGCCGGCGTGGCCCAGTTGCACCCCGAAGGTCACTGCAGGTGCGACGACCTTTGCATAGCGGATGACATCTGCCATGGCACGCATCGATGCGTCGGAATACATGCCC
Source organism: Roseiflexaceae bacterium (assembly GCA_947474225.1). Classification (GTDB taxonomy): domain Bacteria; phylum Chloroflexota; class Chloroflexia; order Chloroflexales; family Roseiflexaceae; genus UBA965. Next base: position 23,460 of record CANJHS010000009.1, read on the forward strand.
AAACAGCCGTGCGAGATGCGCCCGATGCGCTCGACGCCGGTCGCCTCAATAACGACCATTCCAGGGCTCGCCGTTGCGACACCGGTTAAATGGACCATGTGCCAGTCCGTCATAACGCCATCGTTGGCACTGTATTGACACATCGGCGCTACAACGATACGGTTTTGTATGGTGAGCGGACCGATGGTGAGCGGACGAAATAACTGTGCAGTCATGGTGTCTCCTCTTTTGATTCCCGCTTGGATTATACGCTGTCCACATATGCATGTCCCGCCGTATAATGGAAAAACCTTTTTACACAGGCAACACAAATGACGTCGGCACCACATTTCTTTGACACACACGCACACCTCAATAATCAGCAATTCGACACTGACCGCGGCGATGTGCGCGTGCGCATGTCTGCTGCAGGAGTGCATCGGTCCTGCGAAATTGGCTATGATCTGCCATCGTCACAGGCTGCGATTCAAAGTGCGCAGGAAAACACAACCTGTTGGGCGGTCGTCGGTGTACAACCCAATCATCCCGAAGTCCTGCAAGACCCGACCTGGCTTGATCAGCTTGATGCGATGGCCACACAGCCAAAAGTCGTTGCAATCGGCGAAATCGGCTTCGATCTTCATTATGCCATTGCGCCTGTGGCGGTACAAGAAGCACTCTTCCGCGCCCAAATCTCGCTCGCGGCTACACATCGCCTGCCGATTGTGATTCACAGCCGCGAGGCGCACGACGACACATTGCGAGTGCTGCGTGATGTACGACATCCGTACGGGGTTATCATGCATTCCTTCTCTGGTGATGTGGCCTATGCAGAGGCGTGCGTCGCCATTGGCTGCATGCTTTCGCTGAGCGGTCCGATTACGTTCAAAAACAACAGCCAAATGCACGCGGTCGTCGATGCGATAGGTTTGGAACATCTGTTGATAGAGACTGACAGTCCATATTTGTCGCCCCACCCATTACGCGGCAAGCGCAACGAACCGACAAATGTGCCACTTGTCGCTGCCTACATTGCGACACGCAAGGGTCTATTGGTCACCGAAGTAGCCAAGAAAACCTGGCAGAATGCCAACCGCCTGTTCGGGTTAGCTGATGACAACGTCTGAGCGGGCACAGCCAACCTTGCGCATCCTCGTCGTGGCACCGGTTGCTCCGACACGCGGCGGCATTGCGCAATTCAGTACGATGCTCGTGAACACCCTACGTCTCAACCACATGGTGACGTGTTGGGCAATTGCGCCCCTGTACCCACCGCTCTTGTTCCCCGGCAATGCAATGCCGGATGACCAAGCCGCGAAGATAACCTGCACCATCGACAAACGAATCCACGGCTGGAATCCGCTTGCTTGGGTGCGCTGCTGGCACGGTATCAAACGGAGGGAGTACGACCTCGTCATCTGGCAATGGTGGACGCCGTACTGGGTTCCATTTTTGTTGCTGCTGATTGCGCAGTCAGCATGGCGCAACATTCCCACCCTTGCGCTCAGCCATCAGCTCGTCGAGCCAGATGCACCTGACTGGCAAGCCGGGATTGCACGTCTGATGTTGCATTGCGCACATGGGGTAATCCAGTTTGGAACGGAAGAAGCACAGCATTCACGGCACCGTTCTCTTCCTTTACCTCTCAACGGCGAGTTAATCCGTCAATCACACAAGCATATGGACATCCGCAGGCAATATGGAATTTCACCGATCGACCGGGTTGTTCTTTGCTTTGGATTTGTGCGGAGATACAAAGGATTCGATATCATCGTCTCTGCGATGCGCCATACCCCGCCTACCGTGCACCTGTTTATTGTCGGAGAATGGTGGCACGACACAAACGCACTGCGGACGTTGTGCGTTGATAGCGCAATAGCCGATCGTATACACATTATCGATAGCTACATCCCAGATGCAGCCGTAGCCGATTACTTTGCAGCAGCAGACGTGGTTGCACTCCCGTACCGGAGTGGTATGGTAAGCAGTGTGGCGACCTTGGCGGCAGTCTCTGGCGTACCCCTGCTGGTCAGCGCCGTCGGTGCGCTGGCAGGCCTTGCGACGGTCGTCGATGTGGTACAGCCCAACACCCCAGACGCATGGGCAACTGCACTCACGAGGGTGTGCGACGTACCGCGTGTAGATGTCGTACCGGTCCCTGATCAACCCAGCTGGGAAGCACTGCAACGTGCTATCGAAGAAATCGCCAGCGTATGTAATTCCGAGCGCGTAGGTGCCCAATGACAATCCCACTCAGTGTCATCATTCCTGTCTATAACGAGGCTCAGACCATTGGGCAAGTGCTGACCCTGCTGACAAATCTGTCCCTCGTGGTAGATATCATTGTTGTCGACGACGCATCTACCGACGATACCGCGAAGGTGGTTGCAGCGCACGCTGCATCGGCTGCAATCACCATGGTGCGCCATGCGCAGAACCGCGGCAAAGGAGCTGCCATTCGCACGGCCCTCCCGCTGGTGCGTAGCGATGTTGTCGTTATTCAAGATGCAGATCTTGAATACAACCCACACGAACTCCTCATCCTGCTCGCGCAGATCGAGGAAGGTGCAGAAGTGGTCTACGGGACGCGCTTTGGCCGGCATCGACCGCTTGGCATGTTGGGCATGCATTATATTGGCAATCGTCTGTTGACAGCGCTCTTTAATCTGCTGTACGGCACACAACTCAGCGACCTCGAGACGTGCTACAAAATGTGCCGGGTCAGCTCGTTGCGGAGTATCGGGATCGACAATGATCGATTCGACATAGACCCTGAAGTCACGGCCAAGTGGGTACGCAGTGGGTACCACATCGCCGAAGTCCCCATCCATTATTTGGGGCGGCCATATCGTGCCGGCAAGAAAATCCGTCCGCACGATGCTTTTTCTGCAGTACGTACAATGTGGCGATACCGTCGGTATCGTGCACCATGACACACACAGACTACCGGATCACTATTGTCTGCACGAGTGCGCCGTGGCATCCTGGACCACGTGCCCGCATGCTCCCGTTGGCACAGTACGGCGCAGCTCATGGGATGAAGGTCAGTCTGCTCTGCCTCGACCCACATGCAGCCACAGAGCCTACGCTGCCTACCCAAAATGGTGGGGTTAAGATTATCCCGGTTGCACAAATGCATGTAGACAACAACGGCAATCCATATCATGGGCTGCAACTCCTTTCGATTGTTGTTTCTGCGACAGTAGCATTGACTCGTGCAATCATCCGCACCCGACCAACAGACATTGTCATCGCCAAAGCACAACCCATGAACGGGATTGCCGCATTGATTGCAGGTTGGTGGTGCAAAGCGAGAGTCCACTTGGACAGTGATGATAACGAGGCAGAATCGCATCAGTCTGCAGATTGGTTCGTAATCCGCTTGCTCGGATGGTGTGAGCACCAACTACCTCGATGGGTCATGACGACGACGTGTGCGACGGATTGGCAGACGACCGTGCTACAAAGACGTGGGGTCTCAGCCGTCACGACCATTCCCAATGGTCTCACAACGACACAAAGGACCGTCCCCAACGAATCACTGCTGCAAACTCTGCGAAGACGTTTACAATTACCAGAACGGTACCTTGTGTACGTCGGGAACCTGTCGACCCGCGCACATGCCGTAGACCTCCTTATCGAAGCGTATGCGGTTGCGCAGGTAACGGTCCCGTTGGTCATTGCAGGGAGTGGCCATGATTTTGCGACATTACAGCGCAGTGCAGATTCTCTCGGAATCGGTAACAGTCTGCAATGGCTTGGACACCTCTCACCATCCGACACCCAAATTTTGTTGGCGGGAGCCTGTGCGAGTGTCGATCCTGTCCGCGACTCCAGTGCCGCTGCAGCCCGTTGCCCACTCAAAATTCTCGAAAGTATCGCACAACGAACGCCCGTCATCACCAGCGATATAGGCGACCGACGCGTAATCCTTGGTGCTGCCGGAATCTACCCCGCTGCAGGCGATGTCCAATCATATGCAGATGCAATCATTAGTATCTGTGCTGACGACGCAGCACCGCGAGATCAGTTCCCCTCGCTTGATGCATATGCCTGGGAATACGTAGCGGGGCGCTGGTATGCTGCGCACGCAATCCACGTCACAGAGGTGCTGTATGCGTGATACTGTTCGCATCATCATCCCGACGCGCGATCCAAAAAACTGCGGTCGGATTGTGCATGATTTGCTTGAAGATGGCTGGCACGAAATTGTGGTGGTACATCCGCGGTCGGCAGTCAGCATACCCGGAGTCACTTCTATCCAAACTGCCGGCTTGTTGAGTCCTGCTGCGGCGCGGAATCGAGCGGCAACCGGTGCAACCACCTCGCTGCTTTGCTTCATCGACGACGATGCAATCTGCACATCTGCGACGCTCGACACACTTGTCCATGCATGTATACAAGATACCGTTGTCGCAGTTGGCCCGCTCTTGGGTGATGGCCCACGCGACCCCTATTGGCGGCGTTGCATGCACCGAATCATGGCCGGCCCTCAGTTTGAGACCGCACCGTCAACACCTACCGAACGACTGATGAGCATGTGTATGGTCGTCAGAACAACGGTGTTTGAGGAAATGAGGGGATTTGACGAAACATTTTCTCCCGCCGGCGAAGACACGGAACTGAGCATGCGACTTGCTACACGAGGGCGATTGATCATCGATGGTAACGCACGCATCATGCATCGACCAGACCCAGATAGCTGGTGGATTGCCACTCGACGTCTCTACCGGTATGGAGTTGCCTGGGCTCAAATAACAGCGGAACGACCTCGGCCAAGTAGCTGGGTCCGGCGCCTCCCGACTGTGCTGCGCTGGTGTTTGGTGTGTCTCATACCATATATGGCTATTATTGATGCCATCCGCGCAACATCGATTGCGTATTGGGCGGGATATGCTTGGCTCCGTGTGGCATGGTATATCGGCTGGCTGACAAGCCCGATCACACCTGCGAGATCATCGACATGCTGAGCGTTGGATTAGCAACACGCAATCGTCCTGAACGGCTGGCGCAATGGCTTGCACATATCAGCTCGATTGAAGGTGGCGGTGTGCTACCCGTTATCGTTGTAGATCAATCAACTGAGTCATGGAATCAGCCGTTGGCCGCAAATGTTCGGTACATTCACCGACCGGGTACCGGCTTGGCGATTGCCCGCAACGTGCTGGTATCTCTCTGCCAGACCGATTATTTGGCAGTATGTGACGATGATTGCTTGCCAGCTCATGACTGGTTGACCGTTGCCGCAGCTGTGGTGGTTTCATCACCTACTGTGGCATTGTGGTTCGGCGCAGCATACCCTACCGGCAGTGATGCGCAGATTCATCTTGCAAGTACGCCTGCCGGCACAACTGCCTGGGCGTCGCGACCCGACGGGAACGTTTGTCTCGCTTTGCGTATTGCACCGCAACCCGCCCAATTCAACGCACCCTGTGCCATCCTTGAATCACTCGGGCAGGGCAACAACATGGTATTGCATGTACCTACTACACGCCGCATAGGAGGATTTGAACCGTTGTTGGGAGCAGGAGCCGTTTGCCAATCCGGTGAAGACATCGAATATGCTTTGCGTCTCTTGTGCATGAAGCAGCTCTGTGGCTACGAACCACGTCTCATCGTTCTGCACGACGCCTGGCAGTCGCCTTCCATGGCAGCCCGTGCAGGGTATGGCTATACGGTGGGAATGGTCGCACTGCTGTGTTGGTACGCCTTGACCGGGGTGACGGTCGCTGCTCACGAACTCGCCTATCGAGCACACTTGCGCTCTAATATCCATCCGAATATCACGCAACTCTCTATTGACTCACCGTCTACTGCACATGATGCACGCTGGATTTTTACTGAAATAACCGCTATCTGTTGGGGTATCGTCCTCGGTTGTTGGTTAGCACTCCTCCGGGGGGCATCATGGCGCAACCGAAAATAAGTCGCTGGGGTGCACATATTGTCGCTGCGCTCGGCGGGACTGCAGTCGGTCAGGTGCTGGCTGGCGTCGCTCAAGTCCTGATTGTGCGTGCGCTTGGCGTCGCAGGGTATGGGCAATATGCACTCCTGTATGCATGGCTTGCAGTCGCGAGTTCACTCCTCGGAGCGGGTCTCGACACCTGGGTACTCGATTACCAGAGCCGTCACCAGAAGCTCCTCGGCACCACCTTTCTACGCATCCTCACCATCAAAACTATCGTGTGGGTAGGATGCGTGCTGATTGCCTACTTCTGGCTGCCGAACGTGCCGCGGAACGTCGTTGCAGTCGGTATGGTTGTTATTTTGGTCGATTCTCTGTGTGCGACTGGGTATCAGATGTTGCGCGCGCAGAACCGTCATCCGCTGGTCGCAGTGCTCCAACTCATCGGGCCGGGGCTATTGCTTGCTGGGGTATTGTGCGGGTTTGCCTCTGATGTGCTCCAAATTATCTTGCTGCAACTCACGGTAGCTGTCACAACGGGCGCGGTGTTGTGGTGGGTTGTCCGTCGGTCAATGGGTATCGCCACCGATATTCGCTCGGTGTTGTTGCCTGGTGCGCTGCCATTCGTCATCTCAGACATTTGCGCACAGCTCTATACGCAGAGCACCACCCTGCTCATGGGGAGCATGATGACAAGCACCGCAGTGGGAATTTATCGCGGTGCATGGAGCTTCGTCGGGTATTCGTTTATTGTCCCTGCAGTTCTCTTCCAGACCACACTTCCGCATCTCAATGCGCAGCAAAACTCTCATTCACGACGAACAGTCCTGCGCCGCAGCGCAACAGTATTGCTGATCTACGCAGTACTCATGGGCAGCTTTGTCGTATACGGAGCACCGTGGCTGTTACCTCTCTTGTACGGAACAAATTTCACTCCAAGTGCGGCTTTATTGCCGATGTTTGCCTATGTGCCGTTGTTCAAGGCGATGAGTTTTTTCGGTGTGCTGATCCTGCTGATGGAAGGTCGTATCCGGCGCAGAATCGCCCTTCAGTGTGTCGTCGTGACCATCGTTTGGCTCACTGCACCATGGCTCATCCAACATGGCGGGATCATGGGAGCGGTCGAAGCGCAAATACTCAGCGAAGGAGTACTCGGGGCAGGCTACCTTCTGATTGCTGCATGGTCACTCCACATCACCGAACCGGCCGTATGGCCGCCACGACGCATTCTGGTTACCAATATGCACGGAAGTACAAATGTCGGTGATGCTGCAATCCACCGCGCGCAATACACGCTGTTGCACTCGGTTTTCCCCACTGCAGACATCACACTTTCCTGCGCAAAACCACAAGAAATGCAGCATTCCTTCCCTGCGACCAGAATTACCCGCGGCCTACACGGCTGGGTCTTTGCCGATGATGGCACGATTGCCCCGCTGCACAGTCGTGTGCGTGCAATCGTCGTCCTATGCATTTCTGCAATTGTAGGTCGTTGGGGGATTATCCCACGCTGGGGATTGAATAGTGCCGAACAAGCCTCCGTTACTGCATTGCTCCAGGCAGATGTGGTATATGCAAGCGGCGGTGGGTATCTGTATGACGACGCATCTGCGCACCCTTGGCTCCGCCTGTTGAGTTGGGATTGCTGGTTAGTCGCCGATCTGCTCCTGGCACGAGCGTGGCATCGACCAATCGTTTTGTTGCCGCAGTCGATTGGTCCGCTGGTCAACAGACCATTTCTGCTGCTTTTGCGTTGGCTGCTGCGCGGCGTCCAAATGGTCTATGCGCGAGATTCGGCGACTGCCGCCGTTTTGACTACTCTTGGTGTGCGCCATCGGATTGCCCCAGATCTCGCATGGGGCTTGCAAACCCAGTCTGCAGACCGCACGGACGCCCCGCACGTACCTGTCTTGGGGGTGAGTGCGCTCGACTGGGGTGCGCAATATCCATCATTCACCGGCCAACAGTCATATGAAACCGCGCTGGTCACGACCATCAAGCACTATCTGTCCGGTGGTTGGCGCATCCAGTTGTTTAGTCAATGCCGTGACGCACACCCAGCCTGGGACGATCGACTGGTCACCAACCGGATTGCCGCCCAAGTGCAAGGAGCAATCGAAGTCATGTCAGATATCACTGATCCTGTCACGCTCGCGCATGCTTACGCACAGGTGGATTGTCTCATCGCAACGCGTATGCATGCAGCCATTTTGCGATTGCGCAACGGTGGTTCGTGTGTCGTCATCGGCTATCTTCCCAAAGCAGCAGCGCTGATGAATGATCTCGGTCTGGCTGCATGGCATATTCCCATTGATTCGGTCAATGCATCACTGCTGTGTACGGCAATAGACACGCGCTCACAACAAAAACCGTTAATTCGCGATGCATTGAACCACATTGACAGAGAGCAAATTATTTTTCGCGATGCAGTACGCGGCGGCCACATTACTGCGGAATAGTTATCGACGCAGGACCGAGGTCAAACAGCGCATCCGGCTTGATTTCAATAATGCGTTCTGTGCTGTTCTTCTGCATAAGGGCCATCGACACCCCTTCACGGAGGACTACGAGCACGACATATTTTCCCGGTGGGATGTTTGCAATTGCAAAGCTTCCAGAGGCGTCAGTCACTCCACCAATTCCACCCGAATCATCTGCGATATATGCCTGCGTTGCGCCTTCACCATAGAGCGTCGCCAGACGAACAGTACGATTCGCCAGCGGTTGGTTGGCTTGATCAAATAATTGCCCCCGCATCAGTCCCATCCCTTTGACGGTTGCAATGGCGGTCACGTCTGGTGTGGAGGTTCGTGTCTGCGCTGCACACCCACTGAGTCCCAGTACAACTGCAACAATCACCAAATACTTCATAAAATGCTTCATAACACCCCTCTATAACCCAAACGTATTATTGCATAGTGACACAAATATCGATACGGTGATAAGGTACAAGAAAGAGGTATTTATGGAATTCATGCGTCGTTCTCTCATCCAACTCGGCCTCGTCGTTTTGCTGGTCATCACAAGCGTTGGTTCTGCGTATGCAGCGACAAATGCATACGATGCCAAATATGTGACGTCTGTTACGTATATGAATATAGGTAGCTACCCCGCAAACTTGAACCTAACGTTTTATGTCTCCGGGACTGGTTCTACGGTAGAATATCAGTTGCTCGATATCGATGGTTCAGCCCGAGTTATTCCAGTTAAGGCAAGTGCAACATTGGCCGTATCGACGGTGTCAGCTTTGAACAGCGACAGCAAATACGGCGCAGTGGTCACCTCAAATCAGCAGCTCATCGCAACCATGGCACAGGTCGCAAATGATACGATTATTCGCACTCAACCTATTTCAAACGGTTTCGCAGCAAGTGATGCAAGTAGCACAATCGTACTCCCAGCTGTCATGAAGAGCTGCTTTTCGGACGAACTTACTACCCGCTTCAGCGTGCAGAATGCAGGATCTGCAGCAATATCAGATCTCACGATTACGTTGAAATGGCCAAATGGTGTTTCTACGACAAGTGGTATCACCGTGCCCTCGGCATTGGCTGCTGGCGATGTCCTACACTTCGACATGTCTTCGGTATCCGTCGGAGCAGTCCCTTCAAGTGTAACACTGCCCACCGGATGCGCTTTTAGTGGGTCTGCACTGATATCATCGGCGACAGTCGGTAGCAAACTCGTTGCTACTGCTGTTGAGCTCAGCACGGTGAACAAATACGCCAACAGTTACGAAGGAATGCCCGGTAATACTAGTGATGGCGCTTTAACACTCTATTTTCCCTCTGCGATGTGTCGCGTCAACTATGGCGATGGGGAGCAATCTACTTCTTATGCGGTCCAAAATCTGACATCAGCCTCTGCAAACATCGTAGTTGAATATACCTACCGAATTCGTGCCACCGACGGCTCATTAGGCACAGAGCAAAACAAGACACTCAGACTCACCATCCCTGCGAATGGCAAAGGCAGTATCACTGGATGTGATCTATCCAAGAATACCGTCGGCAATACTAATGATGCCACTGGCAGTGGCATGCCAGCTGCAGCGGTCGGTTCTGCGATCATCACCTCAAATCGCAACATCGTCGGACTGCAAAAAATCAGCGGAGGCGGGATTTCTGCAGCAACACCCGCGATCATCACCGGTGGGGACATTGTCAATACGCCGTTCGTCCGTTACTCTGTCAGCTGCTTCACAGCCACGCCAACCGCAACTGTCTGTCGTAACGAATCACGCCAACGGACGTTTTTCGCCGTCCAGAACATCGGCAATGCACCTGCCAAAATCAGGATGAATCTGTATAACCACCTGGGGGTTCTAGTCGGCACGTACACGACACCATCTTTGGTAGCTATTGGCGGCAAGGTCTCACTCGATCCTACCAAAGCTACTTCTGGGACAGCGTTGAACGAATTTGGGTATAATGTCGAAGGTAGCAATCTGATCTACGCAGGGAGTGCTCAATTCAAATCGCTCAATAATGCTGGGAACGCATCGTTATCCTCCATCGCGGTCGTTGTCCGTGTACTGTCGATGACGCCACTCGGTCAGACCGGCGATGATTACAATGGCACTCCACAATAAAAACAGCAAATACCCCTCCTGCGATGCAGGAGGGGTATTTTTGTATGATGTTACTGCGCAATCGGTGCGAAATTTTGGAACAACGCTTGGTACATGACTACCGCTGCACCACGACTATCTGCTATCACTAACTGCATTTGCCATGGCACGAGTTGCACGCTGCCGTGGACAAACATGGGCAATACTTCCCTCCCAATTACACCTTGCCCTGGACTATACACGTTCATTGAACCGGGTGTCCCTGCAGAGAAGACCAACATCGCCCCGAGGACACTGTATGCAACCGTGTCAGTCCAGGCCTGTCCTAGCTCCCCATCGGGATTCCATGTCTGTTTGTCTGCATCGTATGCGTACACTGCTCCCTCTTGGCTGATTGCGAGCAGCTGTTCTGCATTCACCACCACAGCAGCAAGCGAAACCCCTGGTGGAAGATTCGCCAGCTGCGTCCACGTACCGTCATAGATCCAGATCTTCGCTGCATGGGCACCACCTACCAAAACTACACACCGCCCCTGCCACCGCACGAGCTGCCGGACTTCGCCGACCACGGGCTGCGCGGTCATCGTTACCCATTCCACACCATCCCAGTGACGAATTGTCCCTGCCTTTGGCGCGTCCAGCAGCCACACCCCACTGCCGTCCGACCAGCCAATTCCATGCCCGACAGCAAAAGGCAAATCTGTCGCAGGCAACCACCTATGTGTGGCGCTGTCATACCGATCGACGCGCCGCTGGAGTGTAGCAGAGTCGCCACCACCCATCGCATAGAGCTGCCCATTTGCCACCGCAAAAAGGACATGTGCACGTGGCAACGGTATTGCGGGCAGCGCATGCCATCGCGCATCGTTGCTGGACTGCGTGGTTGTGACCGGTGGTGCTTTTTGCGTAACCCACACACCATACCCAACGCTCAGCGCAACAACCATCGACACACCAATACCAATCCGCCCCGCCACACCTATATTTCGTCTCGCAAAGGGAAGAATGCTGCTAACTGCCGGAGGTAGCAGCGTTGCGTCTTGCAGCAGCGGATGATCGCCTTCTGTGAGCAGCGTTTGTGCTGCAGGTTCTTCGCTGCGTGGTTGCCGATGGGGTACATCGATGAGACCGTGTCGCACTGCATAGAGACTTGCTTCGGTGCGCGAGGCAACGTTGATTTTGGCGAAAATATTGCGGACATGGACTTTGACGGTGTTTTCACTAATGTCTAACTGGCCAGCAATTTGTCGATTACTCAACCCAGCTGCCACCAACAGCAATATCTGCAGCTCACGTTCACTCAACATGCTGTTCACCATATCACTGCATATATTGCGACATCGCCGCTACGGAATCGGACGTCGAATTGACGCGATGTATCGAGCATAGACGGCTTGGCCGCCCCTCCCCGTTCGCTGGCATAGATATAGGTGACCTCGCGATGTTCGGCCACAAATCGCTCCACAAAAGCCAAAGATCCATCCGCCTGGCGGAGCTCGCTGGTGACCTGCGCGAGCCGTGCAACATCAGCGGGCGCTGCGTAGGTATAGAGCACAGGCGGGGTGGTCACCGCAATCCCCGCGACTGGTAATAACCACCATCCACCATCCGCACCACGGTCGACTGCCCACATCCAGCCTGCTGCATTGGTCATCACCGTTGTGCCGGCAGGCAGATTGTCAACGGCCCACTGCAAGGCAGCACGATCATCCGCGGTCGCGATAATCGTTGTATCTTTGACTACCGGGACGATTCCCCCAATTGTAGCCGCTGCCAGCGCACCGACACACAGCAAGGATAGCCATTCGGGCAACCGTCGGAACAACCCCACAGATGCCAAACCCATTGCCAGACCGATAGGTACATACAAGGCGGTGGTGACCGTTTCGTTGGTAAAAAATGACAGATACGGTAGACCAACAATCACCGGATTCGCCAGCAAAACCGTCACTGCAATCCAGAACAATACCGCCAAACCGCGCTTTGTACGGTGACGAATCATCACTGCCAATGCGACGACAAGTGCCGGTACTAACCAGCGGTTATTGAGCGCCCATACCAATCCCCAGACAACACCATTGTGGCTTGGGTTGCCAGCCACATGCATCGCCGAGGTCCCCGCGCCACTCTGTGCATGCATACCGACAAAGAGCCACCAGGGGATGGTCATAGCCATGGCCACCACCACTGGTCGTATGACAAAGCGGTCGGGCACGCCATGGACGATCAGCAGTCCAATCCCCCACAGCAACGCCAGCACAAATACGACCATGTGCGTCACTGCCAACAACGACATCACCGCAGCAAGCCACACCCAGTGCGGACGACGCTCTGTGGGTTGCCACACCGACGCTAGCAACCATACTGCAGCGGGCAATATTGCCATCCCCGTCAACAGGGTGTAACGCCCCCAACTCAGATAGTACGCTGGCATAATCGACACAATCCCGACGGTCACGACCGTCGCAATGGTCGCCCACCAGGCACGGGTCCAGAGCCAGACGAGTGCCGCAACAGATAGTACAGCACAGACATTCCATACCTGACCACTGATGCGCAAATACTCTGCGACATCACGGAGCGGGATGGAGCTGAGCTGCATCATCACTGCCATGAAGCTGTGGAATCCACTGTGGTATGTCAATGCCGGCACAGGCAAATACGGTTCCAAGCTCCATGGCGCATGACCCACCTCGACCGCAACACGAATCAACAGGGCATGATGGACCGAATCGACCCAGGGCGGCATTGCGACATCGGCAATTTGTGCCACTCGGGTCCAGAACAACACCCCGATTGCAGCAACGACTGCAATGCCACCGATGCGCGTAGGGACATCAATCCTGATATCTTCGACCCGACGCCACCACCGTACCACTAACAACGGACTACCCGCGCCTACTGCACACTGCCACACCCAGAGCGGGACAGCAATGTGCAACCAGGCAGCCCACGTATACACCAGCGCGATGCATGCAAAGCCAATAGTTGCGCGCACCAGGAGTGGGACTCGGCTGCCCGTCCACTCCTGTAGCCACCAGCCAGGAACAATCACAAGACAACCGAACACCGCTACCCAGCGCGCCATGCCACCAGCAATCCAGAGCGCCAGTCCCATGCAGATGAGCATCAACACAAGATTTTTTTGGGTTGCTGCGCGCAGTCTCATGTGCCACTCGGATTCGTTATAGCGCTGTGCGGAATATGCCGATTGGCTAGTCCTATTTCTTTTCTTGTCAATTGCGTCGTAGCGTTCACACAGCGGATGATGTGCGTCGTCCCATACGTATCTATGCCGGTGACACTCCCGTTGTCGACGCGCCAACTCCAGGTGTGGGTCAGCGGTATACCGGCAATAGCACTGAGGATTATCTGAATAGGCGCGGCCTGGGTGACTACAACAATACGTTGCCCCTGATGTCGTTGAATAAGTCCATGCCACGCGGCAATGCATCGCTGCGCGACTCCTGCAAGCGATTCACCACCCTCAGCACATCCATAGACGGGGTCACGCAGCCGCATCGCCATTGCCAACGGGTATGCGCGCACGGCGGCAGCGCGCGTCAGTCCGGTCAAGACACCAAGTGCTTGATCGGACCATGCATCTTCTTCGATGGGAGGCGCCATACACACAGACGCAAGGCAGCGTGCAGTCTGCACCGAAGCGGTCTGCGGGGCACAATAGATTGCAACGATGCGTTGCCGACGCAATTGTAGGGCAGCCATCTCGCTCTGGGCGATGCCGAGTGGAGTCAGCGGACTGTCTAGCGTTCCTTGGAATTTTCGCTGCTGATTGGCAACACTTTGTCCTGCCCGGACGAACCAAATCGATGTACGCATGCCACCTCAAAAACACAAATGTCCGTAGCACCTGCTGTTACGGTCATTGTACGGGAGGACACCGTGGTTGTCGTCAGCGACACACTGCCGTGGTTGTCTCGACCGTGATATCTTGGTAACGGATGAGTGGATTGATGTTGCTCACCAAATCACGCACAATATATGTCGCTTGCTGCGACGCACGTGTCAAAATTCCCCGCTGACATGCTTTCGTTCGTGCTGTTTGTGCGGTGTCGATGCTGAGTTGTTTGGTCAAGGCAACATCCAACTCCTGGTCCGTACCAAAGGTATACCGCAGACCATCCTTTTTAACATCGATGTACCGCTGACGTGCATCTTCGGCCACACTGTCGATGGTTGCAGCAGGCAGCGTAATCGTAATTTTATTGCCGGGGGCGATGACAATCTGCACGTTCTGCAAATCAATGCCGGCACGAATCTCATAGGTCGCAAGCGCTTCGACCTGGAGCGTTCCCTTGAGCCACTTGTCCCATACGGATCGGTCCGTGCTCGTATCGATGTGCCAATGGCTCTCAACAATCATCGATTGTGTCGTCAATTGCCATTCATTGCGCATACTCCGAACAATCGCATCTTGCGTCACGACATACGGCGTGGCAGTGGGGGTCGGCGTCATAGTGGGTACGTGCGTGGCAGTCGCTGTGGCGGTCGGTGTTTCTGTGGGCATTGGAGTGATCGTGACTGGCAGTGACGTCGCGGTCGCTTGCCCCGCCAACGTTATGTGCGGTAAACCGCTGCCCCAACTCGTTGTCGTGACCCACAAATAGACTGCGACCAGCACCACCAGTAGGCTGACCGTACGGATAAGTGAACCCAAGAACTGAATGATGTGTTGCATTTTCACGCTCCTCTTGTGCTGTCCTTTATTTGGTCGACAGCGGGGCAATAGCCTTGCAATCGCCCGCATTGATGACAACATTCACGGTCGTGATTCCTGGATTGACTGCTTTGATCAGCTGCGTCACGACGACGGTGAACTCCTCGGCAGCACGCTGCGTGATCCCCTGCGTACACGCCTCAGTCAACAGCGCCTCTTGGACGGCGACTTGCGCTTTTTGATTGAGAAAACCATTTTTGTTCGGCGCAAACCACCCACGGCTTTCACGTTGACGACGCATCTGGGTCTGGTCGACCGTCAATGAAAAGACTTGGCTGGCGGGGACGGTCACCTGCACCGTGTGGCCATCATTTTCTACGCGGAGCGTGTCGGCAAACTGTGCCATATCCACACCGGCAATTACTCTACCCGTACCACAGAGCTCGAGGGTTTCGCCGACAAAGTACGAATAAAAGTGGTCCATCTCGTTGTTGTCTACCAATGCGCAACCGGTTACGGTGGCGCCTTGCGTCTCCCAGCGATTCAACGCATGCATCGCACTGACGATTGCCTTGGTGGATACCACATTCACCTGTGGGTCTGGATTTGCTTCGGCAGCCGGGGGAGCTGTCGTTCGATCCCACAGTCCAGTGAATGCATTGGCAAAGGGCAACTCCGGGATGGTTTTGCCAATATAGTTCAGTGCAAATACCACCAAGGCGATCAGGAAAATTGTTTTGATTACTATCGCGAGGAGTCGTGCGATCATGAGTGTAGCCTTTCGACTCTGTTTTCTTCTTTCACCCTGACTTTAGCATGCACCGGAATAACATTGTGTTAGATATACACTAACATAAACGTCCACAAATGTGACTTTCACGATAGAGTGTGTACAAATCTCGGATGCACATACCAGACGTGTGGGGGTGTGCATGAGTTTCCGTCACGAGGTGATGTTTGGCTGAGGCGTGCGTCAGGGTGACGTCAGGTGACCATGAGAAAACCCCCGTTCCGGTGTACACCAGAACGGGGGTGCGGCCAATCAGATTGCCTATTCCTGAATCTGAGGGGTTGCGGTGACGCTGATTTTCTTGGGTTGCGCAGCGGCGCTCTTGGGTACGCGAATGGTGAGGATACCGTTGGCGCCGTGTGCAGTGACTGCATCTGCCTCGACCGGCAGGGGGAATTCGATACGTCGTGCAATGCGGCTGACGGCATATTCACGGACATGTTTGCGCAGATCCGGCGTTGTATCTTCTGGGGTGGCTTCGGCTTTTACCTGCAATGTGCGACCGACCAGCGTGAGTTCGACCTGCTCGGGGGCAATACCCGGGACAACCATCTTGACGGTGTACCCTTGAGAATCTTCGGTCACCTCGATTGCGCCGCTGGCGGGACGAACGGACTGCTGGAACAACAAATCTGCAACGGAAGAGTGAGTCATGATATTTCTCCTAGAATGTCGCGCCGGCTATTCCGGCTCATGTCTGGAGTATATCCCGCCGAATGTTAGATTCACGTATGTGAAACGCTAGAGAAGTAATAGTTAGGAGAAATCAGAAATCAGAAATCAGAAATCAGTTAGTGCTTTACAACGCGAGGACATAGCATTCTTTTGCGTAACTTCTGATTTCTTATTTCTGATTGCTAAATTCTCTCCCTGGCCAATTGCGCTGCGGGGGAACGACCACCGTGACTGCATCTCCGACCCGTACAGTGCCAATGCATTCGACCCAGGCGGTGAATCCGCGCTTTTCGAGGGCTGCTTTAACAAACCGAGAACGAAGTGTTGGATCGCCGTAATGCTCTGCAATGACCGTTCCGGGACCGGTGCAGGGTTGGTTTTCCCAGTCAACCACAATTGATGCACCGGATGCAAAAATCACGCGTGTCGCAGGTGGGAGCAGTGTCAACGAGGGAATTCCCGCCAGCACCATATTGGCACCCAGCCATTCGGGGCGAATCTCGGGCAATGACAGTGTCGTTGCAACTTCGGCGAGTTGATCTGCCGCTACGATGGTGACTTGGCGTTCATTGCGCACCGTCGTCCCACGCGGATAATGCGGAATGCGCACATCTGCACGACGTGTCAAGCCGGCATGGCTATCGCCCACGACACCCTCCCAGTCGAATTGGAGCGTATCAACAGCCCGTGTCACTAATGTGCGCGGCATGTCACCGACGGCAAGCCAGGTAACGGTAGCGGTCAGATGTGTGGTACCTGGCATGGCATGATTCCTTTTGGATACGACGTGCGCAGAGCGGTTAATAGTATTGCATGAACCAAGCCGGTACAGTGTGGTGGCCCGGCTTGGTTCTATGTGTTACGGTATTATACGGATAATACCATTCGGACGCGGACAACTATGCCGTACCTGATAGCATATAGACCTCGAGGTCCCACCATTGTGCCATGGGCAACTCCTGCACGGTCGTCGCTGCACTCGTCGGATTGTCCGCATATACATCGAGAAATACTTTACCCTGGGGCACGGCGAGGCGAATTTGCCCGAGGCGGCCGGCGGCTTAGAGGACCTTAACCATTGCTTTCTCCGCGTCGACCACGGTCAACACGTCGCGCATGTCGACCCCCGCTTTGAACGTACTCACCACCATGTACTGTTGCATACATCACCTTTTCATACGCGTGTCACATACTACTCCGACCCGACGCGAAGCGACCAAATCTGCCGGGTAGGTAGTGTAGCGTAGCAGAAATAGTTTATAAACTCAACTGTTTATGTTTTGATTGAGAAATGAGGAAGCGATGATATCTAGCGCAACCATCGACGAAGCGCGCAGATTGGCGCAGCTGCTGCTGGGCGCTGCCCAGCGGGCACAGTCAGAATTTGCTGTCATCGCCGCAGAATTGACGATACCGGTGGCGATTGCGCGGGTAATCTGCCAGTTATCTGAGCCCATTGCCCTGCATCAACTCGCCGCAACGATGGCGTGTGACAAGTCGTACATCACGCCGCTCGCCGACCAACTCGAAGCACTCGGGTTGGGCATACGCCTGCCGGGTCCGAATCGGCGCAGCAAAGTGCTACAGCTCACGGCCCAAGGTGAGGCCATGCGCATGCGACTCGAAGCGCACATCGCGGCACGAAGCCCAGTTATGACTGCGCTCAACGAACACGAGCGTGATATCTTGAGCGATTTATTGGCAAAAATCGTTGGGCACGAGGCGAATCAACCGGCTTAGACACGCCGCCAAGCGACCAATGTGCCTGCCACCCAAGTCGGGTCGGCGGCTTTGTAGAGGGCGGCAGCGTCGCTCGCGACGATATCGATAATCTCTGGTTGGATGGGACCGAGGATGGCACGCATCACCTGTCCTGCATCACGATGGTCGCTGCGGGCATCGACGCAGTGTTGGTTATAGGCTGCATATTTGCCGGCCGACAGCATTTGTGCACCATCAGAGATAACGGCCCGGGCCCGCTCGAGTCCGCCTTCGTGAGGATAAAGCGCCTGCTCAACCGAATCGCCGTAGCCAATGCCGTGATGGAACATATCTGCAGTCGACACAACCACGGCATTACGGGCAAGAGCAGCGACATCGTCGTATCCCGGCATAATTTGCGGAAATCCACCGGCAAGCCATGGATACACTTCGACAACACGCGGCATTTTTTTGCCATAATAATCCGCTGCGATCTCCCACAGATACCGAAAGGTGAACATCGCATGGTCAAAGGCCCACTCGTCGCCGCGAGCGAATTCTGGTCCTTGGATACCCCAAATACGCTCCGCAGAAGGATTCCCGCCCGCTGCGACGCGGCGGCGGGCCTGCTCCATTTCGTCACTAAACGCATGCAACACACTAATCGCCAATACCGTATCGGCACTAGAATCGATACAGGCGTTTATGACCGCACTGATTTGCTTTGCGCAGTCTTGCACACCAGCGTGTGGAAAGACCAGTCCACCACGGTCGCGTAAGACCGACGCCAAATCCCACTCACGGGCGGCAGCGAGCATCGCGCGGGCACCACGAATCCCCATGGATGCATGCTCTTGGGCATATTGATGATTGATATCAATTCGTAATTGGTTGCGATCCATGGTAGATTCCCTTTCGCAGACGGTATGCTTGTAGTATAACGCAGCTCATTCCATTACCACGGGAGCTTTTTGCATAGAAAAACCGCGGACCATACGGTCCGCGGCTCTGCGAGCATTGACTATTTCGTGAACGGCAGAATGCGTACATCTGCAGTGGATTGGACGCCCAAGTATGGTTGTGCGCTAAAGCCAATCAACGGCAACATAATCTCGGCCAATACCAGATGCAAAATGACCGAACCAATCGAATCTGATTTGCCGAATGAGCGCAACAACTGACGCATCACGATATAGGCAACGTAGAGGCAGACGAGCCCGGTTAACCCAAAAGTGATGGGCGATAGCGCTGCACCAATGAGGAAATACCAGAACCAGGCAGCAGGCAAGCCCGTGATGTCGACCAATGTCTTGAAGTTGAGCAATGGGATAATGGCATAGAATCCTGGCTTGCCGGCCTTGGTGAACAACTTCCACAGACCAATCACTACAGCGATACCCAACACGAGCCCAATGATTCCACTGACAGCACCACCCATCAGTGATGCGCCAAAGTCTCCGTTCAAAGTGTTTTCGTCCACGTGAACCTCCATATGAAATTAATGCAGTGTTGCTCTTTAATTTTAACTCATAATTATGTAATTGCAAATATTTTTTTAACTAATTTTAATTTTGCAATTATACATCATTTCAACCAATGTTTATTTGTCAAAAAACGACAAGATTATGTTGTTTATATATATATTTTGTACATTCTTTAAACACATTTTCTATCCACAAAAAACGAGCCGTGTGAAACACACGGCTCGTCAGAAGTACGGTTTACTTAAACCAAGGGAGGGCACGCACGTCGCTGGTCGACTGAACACCTTGGTAGGTCGCTCCACTCAGCCCCAGGTAGGGAATCATGAATCCAGCCAAAAAGAGATAGAGGATAACATTACCGACGCTGTCAGACTTCCCGAAGCTGCGCAAGAGTTGTCGAAAGACAACGAACGCAACGTAGAGGCTAATGAGGCCCGTGATCCCCAGGGTGACGGACGAAAGCGCTGAACCGATGATGAAGTACCAGAAATACGTGGCAGGTAGACCGGTGATGTCGACCAGCGTTTTGAAGTTCAGCAATGGAATAAT
The DNA here is from genome assembly GCA_947474225.1 of Roseiflexaceae bacterium. Lineage (GTDB taxonomy): Bacteria > Chloroflexota > Chloroflexia > Chloroflexales > Roseiflexaceae > UBA965. The sequence goes on from CANJHS010000009.1 coordinate 43,791, forward strand.
TGCATAAAAGCCGGGCTTCCCAGCTTTGGTGAACAGCTTCCACATACCGACGACTGCGGCGATGCCGATAGCCAGGCCGATGATACCACCGAGGGCTCCGCCCATTAGGGACGCGCCCATGTCTGTGTTCATTGTGGTTTCGTCCACGAGAAGCTCCTTTAATTAATTGCAGTATTGCTACATTAGCGTACCACAATGTATGAGAATTGCAATAGATTATTATGAGTATTATGAGAAATGCGCGTACCCATATTGGGCAAAAAAGTTCCTCAACGACGACGCAAGTATGGCAATCGAGGACACCAAATGTACGTGAGGATCTCTTGCCTGTATGCCGAGATTCATTGCAATGCTCTACACACGTGGATAGGCAAGAGAGAAAGAGTTCACGATTGACAAGCACGTTGATTTTTTAATTCTGCGCAGAGTGTCACAGCGTTGGCTGCGAGTCGTATTGTCTTGCATTGACGTACCCGTTCTTACGATTATTTAGGCAAAAACTGGTACCAAAGCGTTGCACCACTCCTGAGCGCACATGGAATTTCTTGCCATCGTGAAAGCTCTGGCTTCTGTTCATTTCATAGTGCGTATGCCGCTATATTGTTACAATATGAGCATTCAATTGATAAGGATCTATCATGCGCCAAGAAATGACTATTGACCATCGCGATGCAGACATTGCCATCCGCGTCATCATCGCCGAATTGACCAAACGCAACGCCCTCGGCGTCGTCGCGGTTGCAGACCATCACGGCGAACTGATTGCACTGATGCGTATGGGTGGAGCGCAACTCCAATCCGGCACGATTGCTACCAACAAGGCATTCACCGCAGCGCGGGCGTGCAAACCAACCCGCGACATCGGCCGCAAAATCCGCAGTGCCGATCAGGGTTTTGACATTGCCTACTACGGCGACCCACGCTTCATCGGCTGGGGCGGCGGTATGCCGATCATTGTGGGCGGCATGTGTGTGGGCGCAGTCGCGGTCAGTGGCTTGAGCGAGGATGAAGACATCGAGCTGGCCAGTATGGGAATTACGGCAATCTTGCAGCAGAATGCGGTATAGAGGGGCGCAGATGTACATTCCACACGCCAATCGCATGGACGACCGTGAAATATTGGTACCGTTTATGCAACAGCATGATTTTGCGACCATCATCAGTAATGGTCCCGACGGTATACCAGCGGTCAGTTACGGTCCAGTGATGAGCAATCTGCGCGATGATGTCCTATGGGTCGAATTTCATCTCGCCCGGGCGAATGGACACACCGCACTGCTATCGGCGGGCGTCACCACGACGTTGTCGTTCCACGGCCCGCATGCATTCGTACATCCTGGCTGGTACGCAGCAGAGCATGCCGTTCCGACCTGGAATTACGCGGTCGTGCATGCGACCGGTACCCCCGAAGTCATCGACACACTCCAGGATTCGTTGGCAATGGTCAATGCATTGACGCACTTCTATGATGCCAGTCACCCAGCCTATACCGAAGAAGGGGTTGCTGGCATGTTGCGCGGGATTGTCTGTTACCGCATGCGGGTGACAAACCTCGAGGGAAAGTTCAAACTCAGCCAGAATCGATCCATTGCAGATCGCGTGGGCGTGCGCCAGCAGCTCGAGCAATCACCGCGGGAACGCGAACGTGAGCTTGCCGCCATGATGCGTGCTATGGAACCGGGCGAGGAGTAGTCATGCAGGTCACTTATCGCACCGGCTACATCCCCGGTGTGCTGGGGTGGATGATTCAGACCCAGACCGAATACTACGCTGGGCATGTGAACTTTGGGTTGCCGTTCGAATGCACCGTGGCCTCTGGGCTGGTCGCGTTTGCGCCACGTGCCACAGAGCCGGGGAATCTCCTTTTGACGGCGTGGGATGACACGACGCTGTTGGGCAGTATTGTGATTGACGGTGGGACGACCCCGCCGGCGCGGCTGCGTTGGTTTGTGGTCGATCCGCGGCAGCACGGCAGAGGAATTGGGACCGCATTATTGCGCCAGGCATTGGTATTTGCCGACACCTGGCATGCGTCGGTGTGGTTGACGACCATCGTCGAACTCGATGTGGCAATCCACCTCTACCAGACGCATGGTTTTCGCATGATGGCCGAGCACGAAGATGCAACGTGGGGTCCGGTGATGCACGAACAGACCTGGCAACGGGACCGAACACAATAGATGTAGTGGCGATGACGCCACATAGAGGAATCACATGCAGTCAGCAGCGAGTGGAGCACGGCCCCGGATTGCGTTGTTGGCAGCCCAGACGACCATTGGCCTACGTGAGATAGCCCAGAGTGCCTTTCTCTTGTTGTACTTACAGGCAACCGGTATGTCCCCGTCGTCGATTGCACAGGTCGTATCGGGGGCACAGGTCGCCGGCATGGCCGTGGCGTTCTTCGGGGGAATGTTGACACGCCGATTAGGTAGTAAATGGGTCTACATTCTGGGTTTGGTGCTGAGTAGCGCGAGTAGCCTCGTGTTTGAGGTCGGCAATATCTGGATTATTGCAGCAGCCTGGATTATCGGTGGGGCAGGAGCTGCCTTGTACAACATTGGGAGCTCTGGATACCTGACACGCATCGGGCAGGCAGGCGGATTCGGAACGTTGAGCGCCCTGTATATTTTGAGTAGCACCATCGGTGGTGCACTTGGGCACCCGTTGGCGAGCGGCATTATCACGACCTGGTCGTATGCCGGTTATGGCTTGGCAATGCTGGCCATGGTGTCGGTGACCATCGGGATTGCGGTAGTCGGGATGCCCAACCTGCGCGATCTGCCAAGTGCGACGGTAGTAGCATCTCGGAGTATCGCTGCGCTTTTGCGCTCGCGGACAATTGCTGCAATCATCGTGATGCGCGGCTTGGCGACGGTCAACTACGGGGCGATGTTGTTAGTGGTGCCGTTGCTGTTGAACAGTCTGACACACGATACCGGGCTTGTCGCGTTATACGGCTCGGCGACGATGGTGGTCGCGTCACTGGCGCAATTCGGCGCGGGCAGAGCAGCGGATCGTTGGGGGGCGCGTTGGCCGACGTTGGTGTCGTTTGTCGTCATGATTGGCTGTGGGGTCTTTTTGGCGGTGTACCACACCACGGTCATCGGTTTGTTTGTGGGTGGAATTGGCAGCATCGCTGCCGCCTGGGCACTGGCGACGTTAATGTTTGTGTGGGTGGCAGATGGCGTGCCGCAGACCGACCATGCGACGTTATTTGGACTGTTATATGCAGTCTGGAGTATCAGCATGATTGTCGGGTCGGTCTCGGCGGGCAGCTTAGTCGAGCTGTCGGGTGGATTGCCGTTCCTGGTCGTCGGCTTGTCGACGATTTTTGCGGCGGTGGTCGGCTGGCGCTACTATGCGGTGAACGGTGGTGGACGGACGCTCAGCACCTAAATGAGAACGAACCAGACAGGATTATCACGCATCAGGGACTCGTGCATCTGCACACTCAGCTGACGAGACCCATCAACCCAAACCCCATAATCACGCAGCCGGCACTCCCACGCAACCAGCGCTGGAGTGTCGGTTTTTGTAGGCTGGTAGCAAAATACCCGGCCAAACTACCGATGCTGGCATAGATGGCCAAGGTCAGGAGCGCATAGATTCCGCCATGGAGGACAAATTGACCCGCCAGCGGCTGCCCCACCGCGAAAAATTGCGGCAAAAAGCTGATAAACAACACCAGTGTTTTGACATTAGAAAGGCTCGAAAGCACCCCTTGGACGTACGCCGAGTGTGGAACGAGCGCTGCCTTATTGACAGTCTGTGTGTGTGGCCAGAGTTGCTGGACGAGCATGTGGCCACCAATCCAGAGGAGCACCACGCCGCCTCCCATTTGAATCACCTGCAGCGCTGCCGGCCAACGCTGGAGCACGAGTGCAACACCTGTGGCAGCGAGGGCGGTATGGCACAGAACGCCGCTGGTTAATCCCAGTGCAGCCCGCCGTGCGGCAGCACCGCCATGGGCACTGGCGAGTGCGAGTATCATCATCATGTTGGCACCAGGCGCCAATATGAGCAGCGTGGTCGAAACAATGTAGAGTGGAAGCATACAATCCCTGGTAATAGATACCCTATGGTAGCGCAGAATCGGAGCACCTGGTCATGTACTACAAGCGTGCTGACCCAGGACGATTATCCTGCGTTTATGCGCTTGTACGCAACGGCATACCCGATAATTGGTTCAGCAGTGTATGGTGTAGACGGGCTGCTATGCGGAAATTTGGCAAGGCGATGCGTTCGTAGCAACAGGAATCCACGTCGTATCGGTGTACGAGGGTGTAGCCGCACTGGGCAACGTGACCAGCCATCCCACGGTCTGCGGGCAGTGCTATGCACGCCAAGTGCGCACGCCTGCTGCGGCATCTGGATGCGATCGAGGTGATGTGGTGGTGAGGGCCATTCACCCATCCCTCCCGCCCATATCCTCGAGCTGCAGCGTGATGCACCCATCACCTGGCACCCCAACGAACCGCAGCTGCCGCAGCCGATGATACACATCCCCCTGCTGTTGCAACGTGTGCAACACCTGTACCAGTACGGGGTCATAGACGACTTCACCGTTTGGAGTCACCTGCAGGTACCCCGCAGCAATGAGCATCTGCTGATAGGGCTGAAGGGGCGCATCGGCCGGCTCCATCCCCACCAACACATCGTGGAACGCCTCAAAAACCACTCCCGCTGTCGTCAGATCTGCCGCCCAGCGCCGGAGTTGCACAAGGCAGAGCGCGACGTCGAGCGCCGACGCGACGCTGCCATCGGGGAACAGTACCCGCTCATATTCCATACCAATAATCCTCCTCATCATCGTCGTCTTCATCCGCGGCAGGGACATCGCGAGCCAGTTGAACAGCCCCCGTCAGAGTCGACCACGCAGGGGCAGTCAACGTGACCGATGCGCGGTTGAACGAACCAGCGCGTAGCCCCATCCGCAGGCTGCGTCGCATATGTTGCTGCTCGTCCATGGCCCGCAGCAGCGCCAACAGGTGCGCATCGTAGTGCCAATCCCCAGTTGGTCCCGCCACCAGCACTCCATGCACTGCGAGCAATCGACAGCGTTCGCGTCCCGCCTCCGTAAAATCAGCACGTGGGTCTGCCTCACCGCGATCGAGCCAATGCAGCACCGTCCACAGTGCCTCGAGTGCCGCGATAGGCGCCGGGTCACCGCTGAGCATCAGGCCCAATCGATCGAGCCAGCGCCATACCTGCCGGTTCGAAAGCACGGTCCCATCGGGCAGGAACGTCGCGTCATAGATAGTCATCATGCCTCCTCGATGTATCTGGTGAAAGACCTTGCCCCCAGCGCCTTGAATTGAGCGCACGAGGCAGCCACACTACCAGATTCGTCACTCAACCCCAAACCGACCCATTATCCGCCGCTGCCGGGGCGTTGCCCCGGCAGCGCCCCCCCGTCACAGTGAGCGCAAGAAGGCTTGCACCGCCGGCGGGACGGTCAGCTCCCACAAGAGCTGATCGAGCTCGTCCTCATAAATCCCCGTGCTAGACTGGAACCCGCTCAGATCCAGTCGCACCGCACCCACGAACGCATCGCCGTTGAACAACGCCGTTTTGAGGCGCCGATAGAGGCGGTTCTGCGCATTGAGCTCACGCGCAAAGGCCTCGAACGTGGTATCGACGATGACAGTGCCGTCCTCCCAGATCGACAGCATCTCGTCGCGCTCGAGGCGGTGCAACTCGTGTACCCGATTGCGGGCGATGCACGCCGGCGCATGACCATTGCCGAACAACACATCCGTCAGTACCGCCATCAGGTCAAGCATCCCGTCCTCACTGCCCACCACCAAACGCACCGTCACCAACCACTCGGCCACCTGCCGGTTGGTGATGACCACCCCACCCGGGAATACCGTCGCGTAATACTCCATCCCCATGTGACTCCTCCATCGACACAAAAAATCCACACTATCTGCCGCAGGGCACACGAGTCCCGTGTACGGCGATACTGTGGATTGGGTTTTCTGATGGCCAGCCCGTGCTGGGAATCAGATAATAGCACGATGCGACGGCGGATGTCAATGCCCCTATAGCACCACGGCATGCCGTGGTGCTATAGGGGCCAATCTATACCCCGTCTTGAACGAATCTTGAATCTCGGCAGGAACGATAGCAAAAAGCCTGCGTCTTACCCGTGTAGTGATTTTACGAAAGGGGACTGAGATGAACAAGCGCTTTTCAACCATTCTGGTAGCCGGTGGACTCATCGTGGCAGGTGTTGCAGGAGCAATTGGGTTTACACAGCAAGCATCCGCGAACCAGCCTACTGCACCTGCAGTGGCACATGACCACGATGTACGGCGCGGCCCTGGTGGTGGCAACGGTGGCAACGGTGGCAATGGCGGGAGAGGCGGCAACGGTGGCAATGGCGGCGGTGCAGGGAATGCACGGGGAGCTTCATTCCGCGTTGCATGTGCAACGGACAAAGTCGATGCGGTCGATCCGATTGTGATGCCGGGTATGACGGGCATGAGCCACTTCCACCAATTTTTTGGGAATCTGGCCCTCGACGAAAACACCACCGCCGAATCCTTGCGGGCCGAACCCGCCACCAGCTGCCGCAACCCCGCTGACTCTTCGGGATACTGGGTACCGACGCTCATCAACGACGGCAACTTGGTCAATCCAACGGGAATCGAAGTAACCTATCGCAAATCCGTCAGCGTCCCAGTGGTTGCGCACCCAGCCGGATTAATGCTCATCGCCGGGAGCTCCAAAGCGACCGAAGCGCAGTCAACCTCGATTGTATCGTGGTCCTGCACGGGCTCGAACGCAGCAGGTACTGCGATACCAACGGTCTGCCGCGACCGGCAGCGCTTGGTCGCCACCATCCGATTCCCCGAGTGTTGGGACGGCGTGAATGTCGACTCCGCAGACCACAAGAGCCACGTCAGCTATTCCGCGAACGGCACCTGCGCTGCCGGCACAGTAGCCCTCCCCCAGATAGAAATGCGCATAAGTTACCCACGGCAGGCGGATGTGAGTACACTCAGCTTGGCATCCGGTTCGATCTACTCGATGCATGCCGACTTCTTCAATGGGTGGGATCAGCGTCGCTTTGATCGCATGGTCAGCCGCCTCAACTAAGCGCACCACGTCTCAACAGATCACGCCCATCGCTTCACCAAAGCGATGGGTGTTCTGCGTTCGGGCTGTACGGGGACACGTCCCTTCTCAGAGGGGCGGGTGTTTTTTTGTCTCATGTTGTGAAAAAATCGTGCAGCCCCATAGCCCCACGGCATGCCGTGGGGCTATGGGGCCAATCTATACCCCATCTTGAACAAATCTTGAATCTACGCAGGAACGATACCGTGATGCCTGCGTCTGGTTCATGTACCGCATTTACACGAAGGAAAAACACCATGAACAAGCGCCTCACCACCATCATCCTGGCCGGCACGTTCATCATCGCAGCTGCCTTGACTACCTTTGGGGCGACCAACACCGCCGTGGCAGACGAACCCACTGCACGCAGTATCGCAATGCCACCACCGCCACCACCACCGCCAGGCGGTGGGCCAGCAGGGCCGCAGGTAGGATCGTTCCGGATTGACTGTGCCCCTACCAAAGTCGCCGCCGTTGATCCCATCGTGATGCCAGGTCATACCGGCATGAGCCACATGCATCAGTTCTTTGGCAATCGTGGCGTGAACGAAAACTCCACCGCAGCGTCGCTCCGGGATGCACCAGCCACCAGCTGTAGAAATCTGGCTGATTCCTCGGCATACTGGGTACCATCCCTGATGAGCAATGGCGTTGCGGTCAATCCGGTCAATCTCGAAGTCATCTATCGCAAATCAGTCACCACCACCATCGTCGCGCATCCCGCCGGCCTGATGCTCATCGCCGGTAGCTCCAAAGCTACCGCAGCACAGTCCACCGCGATAGTGTCATGGTCATGCACCGGCGCGAACACCCCGGGAACGGCAGCACCGACAGTCTGCAAAAATCGGCAACAACTGGTTGCCAGCATCCGCTACCCAGAATGTTGGAACGGCATCGACCTCGACTCGGCTGACCACAAGAGCCACGTCAGCTATGCATCCAATGGCGTCTGTGCAGCCGGCACCGTGGCACTTCCCCAGATCGAAATGCGGGTCATATACCCACGCATCGCCGATGTAAGCACACTGACGTTGGCATCGGGTTCAATCTACTCCATGCATGCAGACTTCTTCAATGGCTGGGATCAGCGCCGCTTCGTCGGCATGGTCGGTCGCTTGAACTAGGCTGGATATGTCATCAATGCCTCGCGTTTTCGCAGACGCACGTGGATGAGGCTGAAGGAGCCAAAAAAACCTCAACCGCACGCTCCTTGCTGACAACATCAAAACGCCGCCTGCTTCTGACAAGCATGGCGGCGTTTTGCTTTCCCTGAATGAAAAAATCTCTAGTCCATATCGTCGATGTTTGGAACGACGCCATCGAGACTCGCCAGTGTCTTCCAGGCTTCGCGGCGGCGGGTGCTACTCTCGACGATGGTGACCAGTCCGGCGTTGAGCGTATCGAAGAAGCTATATTGCGCACCCCAACTGGCAATCTGCTCCGGCGAACGCATCACAATCAGCTCGTCACGGGCGCGGGTAAGGGCGACGTAGAGGACACGGCGCTCTTCTTCGATCTCGTCTTGGTCGCGGGCGTGACTATGTGGGTATTGCCCGACGTCCGCGCGGGCGAGATACACCACATCTGCTTCGGTGCCCTTGGCGGCGTGCACGGTCGACACGGTGACTGCATCGTCTTGGGGTGATATTTGGGTGGCATGAAGTGGATCGAGGACAAATTCTTCGACGAAGGCGGCTAGCGTGCCAAAGCGATTGGCAATGCGGACCAATAAGTCGAGATCTTTTTTGCGCTGTTCCCATTGTTCGTATTGGTATTTGATGGCCAGCAGCGGATCGAGGGCCTGCACGGCGGCGAGGACCTGGGTGGCAGGAGTGGTGGTGTGTTCGAGCAGATGCAACAGGGGCATGGCCGGCCCTTTGGGGTCGGGTTTGGCGCGATAGAGGAACTCGGCGGCTTGCTGGAGTGACTCGCAGGCACCGACTTGTTGCACCCAGCGTTCTGCGGTGCGGTCGCCCACGCCCTTCCAGAGGGTCAGATAGCGCATCCAGGCGACCTCGTCGTTGAGGTTGAGGGCAACGCGCAAGAGTGCCAGAACATCGCGCACGTGTGAGGCTTTGAGGAGGCTGGTACCGCCCACAAACACATAGGGGATGCCACGCTCGATACAGGCAGTCTCGACGGTACGTGCAGCAAAGGCGGTGCGCACCAGCACGACCATCGACGACCAGGGGGCACCGCTGGCGTGGCGACGATCCATGTCTGCCGCTACCCACAGGCCCTGGCCGAGGTCGTCATCACATTCGACCAGTAACGGCTTGGAGCTATGCCCGCGGATCGCGTGGAGCTCTTTGTTGTACCTGAGTGGGGATTCGGCCAGCAACCAATTGCTGACATCGAGGATTTCTTGGGTGGAACGATAATTTTCGGTCAAATAGTAGATGTCGGCGCCTTTGACGCGCTCGGCAAAGGAATGTACGGTTTTGAAGTCGGCACCGCGAAAGGCGTAGATACTCTGAGCATCGTCCCCCACGCAAAAGAGGGTTGCTTTTTGGCGCAGGGCGTGCAAGAGCTGCCACTGGAGGGTGGAGGTGTCCTGGATTTCATCGACGAGCACGTGCGCAATCCGACCGACGATGCGTTCACGCACTGCACGTTGCGAAATAAGTACGGTGGCGCACCGGCGCAGGATGTCGTCGAAGTCGAGGTAATGGGCAGTGGTTTTGCGCTCTTCGTAGGCCGCATAGACGGCCAGCACGTTGGCGAGTTGTTGTTCGTCGAAGAGCTTTTGTGTCTCGAGGTATTGTTTGACCGGGATGTTGGCATTGCGTGCGTACGACAACCAGGTTACCAGTTGGCTCGCCTTGGGGAGCATGCTGCCGCGGTCTCCGTCGTCGTTGGGGAGGACACGGCCGCGGGCCAGGCGCATCAGTTGCTCACGGTCGTCTTCATCGATGATGGTATACGAGCGCAAATCGAAAGCGTCTGGCTCGAGGCGCATCAAATCGAGGCAGATGCGGTGGAAGGTCCCTACCCGCAGCCGTTCGGCGACATCACCGACCTCGATCGTCAGACGCTCACGGAGCTCGCGGGTTGCCCGGCGGGTGAAGGTGACCAAAATGATCTGATCGGGACGGACGCCACGGCGCAACAATTCGACCGCACGGGCGATGAGTGTGGCAGTTTTGCCGGTACCCGCACCAGCCAGCACCAGTGCATGACCACTCTGGTGGGCGACGGCCTGTTGTTGGGCTTCATTGAGGGGCATGGGGCAACTCACATACGAACAAATGTTCCAAACAGTGTACTACGATTGCGTGGGAATGGCAAAGTATTCCTGTTGGTAGCGTGCCACGACCTCAGCCGGACCGCTTTGTTTGCCTGCGTGGTCACTCAACTTGACGGTAGGATTGCCGTCGGCGTGGGTCGTCTTCATGACGATATTCAGCGCCGGCACGCCCAGATCGTTCATCAAGGTCGTCCCCCAGCCATAGACACAGCCGATACGTCCATGAAAGCGCTGATGGAGTTGGATAATGCGTTCGATGGTCAGACTATCGCTAAACACAATGGTCTTGGTGCGCGGGTCGATGCCCTGGGCATCGTAGAAGGCAATCACCCGCTCAGCAAAGGCAATCGGGTCACCGGAGTCATGGCGCAGCCCGCGCCAGCGCTGGGCGTGATGCTGATCAAAGTCCGCAAAGAACCGCTCAGTGCCGAAGGTGTCGGTTAATCCGATGGCAAGATCGGTACCGTAGCGGGCATACCAATCCTGCAAAAACTGCTGATGGGCGGCTCGGACCGCTCCGGGTGTGTGCGGTGCCAACGCAGCATAGACCATGGGCATCTCGTGCGCATAGGTACCGATGGGGCGCAACCCAAAGTCGTGGGCGTATGCCACATTGGAGGTACCGACGAGCTGTGTCGGGCAGTGAGTCTGGAGCTGGCTCAACACATGGTGCTGCCATGCGGCGCTATAGCGGCGGCGTGTGCCGAAGTCGACGATTGCGATGTCTGGATGCTGTTGGAGCAGCGCTATTTTGGCAGCCAACCGGGCATCGCCAGCGGCCGTGTGTGTTGTGCCGGTCTGCAGGCGCAGTGCGTCGAAGTAGCATTCGTTGACGATGCTCATGACCACTGTCTCCCATAAAGTCACAATCGGCCAATCCCCGGCGCTCCAGATGGCTAGTGCGTCGTCGACCAGCTCGACATGCACATCAGGCAGGCGTGTCTCGGCCAGATATGTCAGGTAGGCAGAGGTAAACAGCGGCGCATCTGCGCGGGTCCGTAATCCCGCCAGAAAGGCCAGTTCTGCGGGGCAGAACCCGCGTGCTTGCACAGCCGAAAATCGTTCGCGGAGCGTCGCCAGCGGGACCAGATCTGCAATACGCTCACTGCCCCGATTGGTGAGTGCGAAGCGTACGTGCGTTGTGCGATTGAGCTCATATTGGAGCTGGCTCATCGTGTACTTGTAAAAATCGATGGCCGTGCTCAGCCATGGCGTTGTAGCAATCGTCAACGACCACCTCGCTGCCAGACTGTTATGGCATCTGCAACTCGACAAAACGTCACTCCTGCCTGTGCCAGGCGGGTACGCATCGCCACTCCCGTTGATTGCGCGACCGAGCGCGTTGCGTCTTCGATAACCACAACACGACAGCCACCTTTTTGGAGGATATCCAACGCCGTGTATGCGACACAATAATCGAGCGCTAAGCCTGCCAGGTAGACGGTCTGTGCCTGATGATCAGCCAGATATGTCGCCAGCGTCTGACCATGCTGCGTCGCACCATTCCAGGCACTATAGCTGGTGTCGTCTGCGCCATTCGACAATACTTCCATCCCTTTGAGGAACGCAGTGGTGTCAGCAGGCACCACCAGGTCGGGATGCAGGGCGGCACCCGCAGTGCCGGCGATACAGTGGACCGGCCAGGTGGTGGCGTAATCAGGCTTATCGGCAAAGTGTGCACTCGCCCGTGGGTGCCAATCTTGGGAGGTAAACAGCGGCAGACCGTTCGCGACCGCACTGGCCAGTAACTGATTTGCGAGTGGAAGAATGACATCCCCCTCCATTACCGGCAACTCGCCGAATCCCGGCTGGCCCAGACGCACGCCCTCTGATGCTGGCATGAATCCACTCTGCACATCGATGAGCCCAAATACCGTGTGTGCCACGTCGCCCTCTTCTGGTTTGTGTAATTGTACAAATGACACTATCTATCGACATGATACGACTGCGACGATGGCTTGTCAAATCAACGTTCGTCGAAGCTCCGGGGTGACCGTTCGAGACGAGCGGCATTGAAGCAAAAGAGGCGGGCGGGGCGATGGGCACCGTCACGCTGGTATTCGTTGGTCTCGTGGATGAGGTCGAGGCTGAGGAATTTTTTGCGAAAGTTGCGTTTATCCAACGGGCGGCAGAGGATTGCCTCGTAGGCGCTTTGGAGTTGCGTCAGGGTGAAGTAGATCGGCAGCAATGCGTGGACGGCGTTGGTGTAATTGACCTTGCTCTTGAGTCGCTCGTGGGCGTAGGCAATGATTTCGGCATGGTCGTAGGCGAGTTGTGGGAGTGTGTTTATGGCGAAAAATTCGGGGTGCTGGGTCTCGTTGCCCAGGGTAGGAATGATTTCGAGCCCGAGTCCCATATAGGTTACCGAAACACCGTGGCCGCGCGGATCACCCGCCACCGTGTCGAAGGTATACAGCTGCTCGACGAGGCGCAAGAGTTGCTTCTCGATACCGGCTTTGCTCCTCAAGATACGTTCGTGCGACGCCATCGTCGTCTCGCCAGCAACAATATAGCCGCCAGGCAATGCATACATCCCTTGAAACGGTTCATTGGCGCGCCGAATCAGCAGAACCTGGAGGGCATCGTTGGCGAGTTGCATGACCACGCTGTCGACCATCAGGATGGGGGATTGATATGCACTCATGATTGCTGCTCCGTCCATTGCCAGACCGCAGTATTGAGCAAATCCGAGGGCATCCGCCAATCGCTCCGTGGGCTCAATGCGACGCTGCCGACCTTGGGACCATCGGGCATGACGGAACGTTTAAATTGACTCCCAGTGAATCGTCGGATGAATACCACCAGCCAGCGCTCGATCGTGGCAGCATCATACACCCCTGCGAAGGCTATGCAGGCGAGTGCCACTATTTTGGTGGGTGCATCGCCCCAGCGTACCAAATGATAGAGAAAAAAATCATGGAGCTCGTACGGTCCGATGATGTCTTCGGTTTTTTGACTGACGTCGCCGCTGTGATTGGATGTCAACTCTGGTGAGATAGGCGTTGCGACGATGTCTGCCAAAATTCTTTGAATCTCGGCGCTATAGCCCGCTGCCATGTGAGTCACGAGATGACGGACGAGTGTTTTGGGGACGCCCGCGTTGACATGATAGTGACTCATGTGGTCTCCATTGAACGTACACCAGCCGAGGGCAATCTCGCTCAAATCACCGGTGCCGAGAACCAACCCGCCGTGGAGATTGGCTGAATTGAACAAAATGCTGGTGCGTAGCCGTGCCTGGACATTCTCGTAGGTGACATCCTGCGTCGCTCCATCGTGTCCCAATGCACGCAGCTCTGCGCTGACTAACTGCGTGATAGGAATAACCGTGCACGGTACTCCAAAGGCTTCAGCAAGTGACACTGCATTCGACTGGGTCCGCTCGGACGATGACTCGGCAGGCATGCTATAACAGCGCAACAGATCGGCAACCGCACGACCGAGAATCACTGCCGTGCGGGTGGCAACGACGAATGCGAGTGTCGAATCGAGTCCACCTGACAAGCCGAGGTGCAACAACGCTGCACGACTGGCACGGATGCGTTGTGCGAGCCCATGTGCCTGGATGTCGATGATGTGTTGCAGACGTTCACGGCGTTGGGAAGCATCCTCTGCCGTAGGCAAAAACGGATGCGCATTGACCAATGGCATAGGGGAACTCAGTGCCGCCCGCGCGCAGGTGGCGAGCAGCGTGTAGGTCGTCAGGTGGCTACGATTGGTGTCGCGGCTACGATCCATCAACAGATGTTCGATATCGAGGTCAGCAATGACCAGGCGTTGATCGGCAGCAAATGGGGGACGTTCGGCAACGATAGAACCTTGGCTGGCGATGATGTGGTGGCCACTCATCACGACGTCCATCGTCGACTCGGTCCAGTCACACCCTGCATAGACATAGCCAACCATGAGTTTTGCACTTTGGATGCGCACCAAATCGCGGCGGTAGACGGCTTTGCCGACAAGCTCGGGTGAAGCAGAGGGGTTAATGATACACAGCGCACCATTGTCGGCTAGTGCATGACTGGGGGCGTGGTTGACCCAAAGGTCCTCACAGATTTCAATCCCGACGGGCACACCACCGAGATCAAAAAGCAGCTGGGTCCCAAAGGGAACATCATCGGTGCCGATGCGCACCGTCGTATTGGGTTGATTCCAGCGGTGATACCAGCGCTTTTCGTAGAATTCGCCGTAGCTGGGCAAGTGTTGTTTGGGGACGATGCCGATAATCCGACCGTCTGCGAGGACAGCGCTGACGTTATAGATACAGCCATCAAACGAGAATGGTACGCCCACCACCAGGGCAGTTTTGTGCCCTGTGGTACGCGTGGCGAGGACGAGGAGTGCGGCGCTGGCCGCATCACGCAAACCTGCGTACAGGACCAGGTCACCGAGCGAATAGCCAGTCAACGAAAGTTCCGGAGAGACGAGAATTGCACATCCATGCGAAACAGCCGATGCATAGAGGTCACTAATTGCCGCAACATTTGCATCGACATCGGCCACGGTGACCTGCGGGCAGGCGCTTGCCACACGGAGATAGGCTTCGTTCCATTGCTTCGTCATCATTCACTCCACGCGCAGGCATCCATCGCTTTATACTACACGAGAACGAGAGCGCTGCCTGCAAGTGAGGAGTCCGCTATGTACGAACATCGACGCACCCGCGTCATCACACAGGCTGCATTCGTGCGACGCATGATCCGTCATATCAGCGTCGCGTTCTTTGCCATACTCATCGCTTGGTCATTGGGTGCCTGGGGGTATCACTGGTTCGAAGATTTACCGTGGATTGATTCTTTTCTCAATGCAGCGATGATTCTTGGTGGAATGGGTCCGGTGGATGTCATGCACTCGTATGCTGGCAAAGTATTTGCGAGCGTGTATGCGCTTTTCTCTGGGATTTTTTTCATCGGCATTACCGGGATAGTGATGGCCCCAATCGCCCACCGATTACTCCACACGTTGCATGTCGACGAGTCGGAGTGAACTGCGAGCAGCGCGTACAACCGGCTGCACCATGCAATCAGCGTACACGCCTCAGTGTCGTCTGAGAGCCAGGCTGCAGTATCGAGTGCGTGGTGGCAAGAAATCAGCAGCAGCACACTGGCACATACACACACGTGAGCACGACGCAACCAATCACGCGGTGTTGCGGATTTGTATAGTACTGCACGCCTAAGCCATCGACTGCATAGGCAGCCATGCTGGCAAGGCGGTCGATAGACGTCCGGGAAGCCAGGTTCTGCTCCCATAGTGAACCACGATCGTCGCAGAGCTCCGGGCATTCCGTCACACAAAAGACCGGTTGCGCTAATTCGGTTAATCCGGTATCGGCTGCCCACGAGGCACATTGGTCACGGGGGATGGAATGCACACGATCTATGGCAGGATTGGCCCAGGCCCACAGCCATGTGCCGTTGTCCGCACAGTACGACCCAATCATGCTGAACGTCGCAATTGCGCGAATGATCCCCCCACGACGGTAGGTAACGACCCCTTCGTCTTGTGACAATGACCACTCACACTGCGATAACTGATAGGTGCCCTCCAACTGTAGTTGGCGCTTGCGTAACCATTGCTGGTACTCAGAAAATGCGTTCGTCATGCTTTCGGTCGTCTGTCGCATAGACCCTCCTCCGTAGTGCTTGTTTTTGTAGTATACGGATTCATTCGACCACAATTGTGCTTTTGTTTGGTGTTATTTCGGATATACGGTTTTTTTCAGCGCCCTTCCCACATCACGGCGGTTCCAACAGGGCTGTATATTCCATGTGAGAGAGAGAAAACGGCATGGAGATCGGGGTCTGTGCCACGGGACGCGAAACAGGAGGGTGACTGCACGCATAGAACACTCACTCCGGCAGTACTCCAAAACACCGAATGTTGGTCTTTCGCTATTGGGCACTGGAGAGAATACGCGAAGCAATTGACGGAAACGTCGATACCCGATACATGTGCAGAGCTCGTGTGTTGAGAGCGCATGAGAGTAGCGACCACTCGCTTTTTCGCTATTGTATGATGTGATAAGCAAAAAACTACCTTATCCCTCACCGCATTGGCTTGCGGGCTTCAGGACAATCGAGTGATGCAGTAATTCTGCTTTTTTTATAGTTTCTTTCGCCGAGCAATGATGCAGCGGCGCAGACAAAGGACGACGACATGACGACGTTACGAGCACTCTTGGTCGGCGCAGGCGGCATGGGCAAGACCTGGGCAAAAAATATCACCGCCAATACAGACGTTACTTTGGCCGGCTGGATTGATATCCGTCCCGGTGCTGCAGCCGCAGGCGCCGACGAACTCGGCATCCAGGCAGAATTCTATGGCGCTGATTTGGCCACTGCATTGCGCGTCGTCAAGCCCGACTTCGTCGTCGACGTGACCATCCCCGAGGCACACCACGATGTGACCATTGCCTGCCTCGAGGCGGGTATCCCCGTCATCGGCGAAAAGCCAATGGCGGTATCGATGGACCAAGCGCGTCGCATGGTCGCAGCCTCAGAGCGCACCGGTGTGCGCTATATGGTAAGTCAGAGTCGGCGCTATGACGCGCGACTCTGGGCGTACCGCGGACTGATGCAGCACATCGGCGAGGTAGGGATTTTGGATGCGGACTTTTATATTGGTGCGCATTTTGGTGGATTCCGTGATGCCATGGCCAATGTACTCCTGCTCGACATGGCCATTCACACCTTTGACGCTGCGCGCTACCTGCTGGGCGACAGCACGCCGGTCTCGGTGTATTGTGAAGAATACAATCCGCGCTGGAGCTGGTACGCAGGGGCCGCCGGCGCGACGGCGTTGTTCGAAATGTCGAACGGTGCACGTTTTACCTATCGTGGCTGCTGGGCAGCCGAAGGTTTACATACATCGTGGGAGTCCGAGTGGCGCGCCGTTGGGCCCACTGGCACGGCAAAATGGAACGGTCATGAGCGGATCGAGGCGGCCGTTGTTGCAGAGGCCGGCGGCTTCCACTCCAAAACCCACCTGCTCAATGCCACTGCCGCTGCCGACATCCCGATGGGTATTGCGGGGTCACTCAAAGACTACGTTCATTCCCACCGTACCGGTGCAACACCGATGGGCGACTGCCGCGACAACATCAAGAGCCTGGCAATGGTCTTTGGGGCAATCGAATCGGCCGCGAGCGGGCGCCGCATTCGCCTCGATATCTAGTCGCCACAGCAGGAATATGCGAAAACATCCTGACCAGCGACCGCTCGCTCGAGGATACTCCCAACAACCACCATGGACGGTGCGGTGCTGTCCTAAATACGTGTTTGGCGCAATACGAGCGCATCTCTCCTGGAGCGCAGATCGATGACCAGTCGGCTGCCGTGCAGCGGTTTTCACCATGTGAATAGAAATGAAAAAACGACCCAGTCAAAAGACTGGGTCGAACTGGAGCCGGCAACGAGGGTTGAACTCGTGACCTGCTGTTTACAAAACAGCTGCTCTGCCACTGAGCTACGCCGGCGACGGGTATAACTATAGCATGCCGTCTAGGACACGTCAACCATGATATTATGGAATTACTATGTTAGGTAAGAGGTTCAGCATGAGTGACCGCCCTATCCAACTCGACGCAAGCTTCGACGGTCGCCCGTCCTATACGATACTCGTTTGGTTACGTCCTCGTGATGCATCCGTTAATGCAGGTGAGCCGGTTGCTGTCGTCATTGACGGCGAACACCAACGCGTCATTTCTGCACCCTGCAGCGGACGTATCGTGAGTGTCTATGCGGACGAAGGCGCGCCGATTATGCCACGCGCCATCATCGGCATGATTCGCCCGAGCATCATTCTGCCTGACCTGATAAGTGGGAGCAAAACGGGCATGGTCGCCGCGGCAATTATCGTCATCACCATTGCATTGGTGGCAGTTGCAAATGCGACCCCCAAAGCATCTCTCATTCGCCTGCCAGCCTTCCCAACGGGCGGTGCAAACACAAGCGCTCCGACCGCTACCGGAGGAGAGAGTCAGCCCGTTTTGGAAGACGTAGCCTACCCCACTCCCGATGGCGGTAGCGATGCCACTCCAAACGCAGAGGAGCCAGCACAAGCGCCAACCACCCTTCCCGATTCGCTCCCGCCAGCGACCATTGACCCGGCGCAAACACCGGGAGATCAGCTGCCACTCGTACCGACAATCGACCCCGATCCGTACGGAACTGGGGTTAATCTCGATGACGTGCGAACAAAAATCATCGATACATCACGGCAGGCAGCCACACTGGCGCTTTCCAATCGACAGTATATCGTCCCGGGAATCATCGATGACAAAATATGGCAGTCTGCCATTCAGCCGGTGCTGACGCAACTCCGTACCCTACACGATCAATTAACACTGTCAATCGATACTGTCAGCAATGTTGGCGCGAGTCAAGAAGTAATTGCGGAACTTCAAACCTACGAGGATGGTATTGCGAATTGCCTAGATCCGTATGCATTTGCTGAAACTGCTATGCTGAACGGTTATGCCCTCTCGTCGTATGACACACAGTTCATCCAGTGCCAGAACTTGCTCGAATCCCTCCCCCAACAAGGCTAATCGTTTGCTGCGACCATACACAGCACCCACGCTGGCAGAGCCAGCGTGGGTGCTGTGTATGGAGCTTCTCCGCAGTGGCCGCGCGTCAGTCGTAGGAGCAGATTACTTCTGGAACAGCTGATTCACAATCACAGTTTTGGGCGTCGCGAGGAGCACCATCGGTGCACGATTGGCACCGGCTGCTACGGTCGAAAGCGCTACGTTGTCGACAGTGACTTCACCAGAGATGCTCGAATCAGTGACAAAGTTAAACCCGATTTTGACACGTTTGGTTGCGTAGGGTGTCATATCAATCGACAACTGCCCGGAAGGTTGGCAGCGACTAATATCGACACGGCCGACGATGACTTCGTCCACTTCAATATTGAGGACATCATAATAGAAGCCACAATACTCATTGGTGTGAGGAGCTATCGAGAACACCAGCGAGCGAGTGGTCGACGGGAGACTGACATACTGGGACACGCGGCGTGATGTAAGTTTTTTGCTCTCATCACCGAATGTACCGAGCTTTGCAGTACCGCCAATAATCATCTGGCCGATGCGGTCACCGAGTTCTCGACTATTTTCGGCCCAGCTGCCATCATCACTGACGCTGAAGTCGGC
Source organism: Roseiflexaceae bacterium (assembly GCA_947474225.1). Lineage (GTDB taxonomy): Bacteria > Chloroflexota > Chloroflexia > Chloroflexales > Roseiflexaceae > UBA965. Next base: position 63,317 of record CANJHS010000009.1, read on the forward strand.
ATTACGGAGCGACATATTGGTAACGCCTGGCACAAAATGGACGGTGTCGATGTACCACGAACTGCTATTGTTGGCGTCGTTATCGACTGAGAATCCAAGCGTCACTGACTGACCAGCATATGCACTGAGGTCAAATTCGAGTGTATCGTACTCGGCGACGGTGGTCCAGCGTGCATGGTTACACAACGTCCATTCTCGGACTGTCGTTCCATTCACGGTGAAGCGCGCTTTATCTGCACTGGTCGCACACGCCGGCTCATACGAGGCCATTCCCTGATGCACACGCAGGGTGGTAGCACCACTCGGGACCGTGATTGTCTGTGAGATGGTTGCTACTTCGTTGATTGTTCCACCAATCCAAGCAAAGATGCTCCCGAACCAACTTGGGAAACCAGCCCACGCACTGATACTAACCGACCCAACAGCATTGCTCGAAGTTTCAACCCAGCCGGTGGTACCCAACTCAAAGTTCGCATTGACTATGTCGCCGGCGACTGGGGCAGCGGTTGCCGTCGGCGTCGATGTTGCAGTGCGTGAAGGTGTCTTGGTGATGGTAGGCACCAGAATAGCACCGGTCGGGGCTTGTTGGTTATACAGGGATGCAATTGCTACTGCATCGATACGACCGGTTGCGATGACGAGTTCGTCGACATCAACCATACTCGAGGCTAGACCGTTTGACCCGACCTGCCATTGGCTTGATTGGAGACTCCCGCGGATGCGTTTCGCAACACCATTTGCGATACCATCGACATAGACATTCAGACCGTTGGTGTTACCGGGAGTAATCAGACATGCAATCTGGTGCCATTTGCTGTCTGCAACCCGCGATGTTCCTGTAACGATGACTGATTCAGAGGGGGTAATAAATGAACAGACAGGGTACGAACTGATTATCGAGAGTGCATACGTATTCCGCGTATTCGTGCTCTTGAGTACCATTGCATCGCCGGCACTACGGACCCAAACACTCGACAACAGTGAAGGAAATCTGTTCTGCACGACGGGTTGGGATGTGATGAGTTCAGTCGTATTGCTTGTATCAATGTGCCCTGCGGTACCTTGGACTCCATCCGCAAGCTCCGAGATACAGATGCGACCTGTCACGCGGCAGCGCAGTTTGTTCCCGGTATTGGTGTATCGATTCCGGCTGATCGTCGACACGGAATTGAATGATTCATAGAGTATCATTTCAGACCGCATGACCTGCGTAGGCGTACGCGTAATGGAGGGAACTGCGGTATTGGACGGAGTTACGGTTTCACTCGGGGTGAGTGTCTCGCTCGGCGTCAAGGTGATCGTTGCAGTCTCTGACGGAGTGGCTGTCGCCGTGCTTGTTGCCGGGATAGTCTCAGTCGGGGTCAGCGTAGGGGGCGCCGTGTTGGTTGCTGTCGGCGGGGTTGTAGCAGTGGGGCTGCTCGATGGAGTGAGTGTGATCGAAGGGGTCACGACCGCCGTCGGAGTCGCCGTGGTAATCGTGTTCTGCAACGCGGCGGTTGCCAATCCGGCATTCAAAATCCCGGTACCACACAACGATGTCGAGCAGCTACTCACAGGGAATGCAGTGATATTCGTACGCAAGATTGCCAGAATCTCTGCCACCGTTGCCGCAGGTTTCATTGCAAACAGCAGGGCCGCGACACCCGCGACGTGCGGAGCTGCCATACTCGTGCCTTGGTAATTGGCGTATGTCGCAGATCCGGAGGCTAACGTCGTCGCACCGCTCCACAAGGTCGAGCGAATGGTACCGCCCGACAATGGATACGTCGCCGATTGACTACTATCACCGCCTGGTGCAGCAATATCGACGACAGTCCCGTAGTTGCTGTAGTAAGAGCGGGCACCTGACGGTCCCGTGGCAGCCACGGTCACCGCCTGTGCACAATTTGCAGGCGTCGCGTATTGTGCGTCCATACCGCTGTTACCGGCGGCAACGACAACCATCGTCCCTGCGGCGGTGGCAGCGTTGATGGCATTCTCAAAGACCGTAGGGCAGGTCGCAGAGCTGCCGCCGAGGCTCATGTTGATCACATTCGCTCTCTTGGCCACCAACGGTACCCCGGTCACGCTGAGACGCGCAGACCAGCGAATGGCATCGGCAATATCGGATGTGTAGCCACCACCTGCCCCCAAGACGCGACCAATCATCAATTTGGCGCCGTTGGCAATACCTGCCACACCAACGCTGTTATTGCGCAGTGCTGCAATCGTACCGGCGACATGCGTACCATGCCACGAGCTCGAACCTGATGCGTCGTAATCTCCGGCGTCGGTGGCGTCTGCATCACGGCCGTTGCCGTCGTTTGACATCGTGGCGTCCGAGATGAAGTCGTATTGGCTAACGACCTGACCAGCCAAGTCGGGGTGGGGCGTGATGCCGGTATCGATAATCGACACGATTGCACCAGTGCCGTTATAGCCTGCATCCCACGCACCTGTCGCATTCATGCCTACATACGTCCTGCCCGAGATTGGGTTGAGCGGCGAGAGCATGTCCCACTGCTTACCGAATTCCGGATCATTTGGGACTATCGCTGCGTGCATGATGTAATCGGGTTCAACGAGTGCTACCTCGTTTATTTGCTTCCATTTGGTCTGCAACGCCACAATTTCTACCGGTGTCAGCATGCGATTCATTTTGAGGATGTGGACCTGTGCGCCATGCTGGCGTTTGTATGCGGACTGCGGTCCGATACTGCGAGCCGAGACGTCATTGAATTGACGCCAAAACGTCGTATCAACGGCACTGCGGGAGGTAGACGGATTGAGTGTAATAACAAATTGGTCCGTGCTTTCGACCCCAGCTACTGCTGTATCTCCGGCACTCAGATCGCGGAACTGTGCGTTTGTCGCACTCACAGGTTGCCAGAGCAACACCATTCCTAGCACAAGACTCACGAGCCAACCTCGGTTATGTGTGTTCATCGGTATTCCTTGCGGCATCACTGCAGCACTGTTCGAAGGGCGGTATGTATCTTTGACGTTGTCGTACCAAGATATGTTCCTACCGATGGGATTGCAGTTCCATTGGTCGCTAGATTGAAGAGTGCCCTGAGGTCATTGCGTGTTGATGCATTGTTAAGAGCCAAAAGGGGATTTGAAAATTTAAAACCTTTTTTCCGCCGCAATGAGCAAAATCGGCTATCGTCATGCCCATGGGCGACGCATGGGAGTTTCGTTCGAAGCTGACTACACGTACGACCAAAGACGACGACACCGCTGCGTACTATCGGCACTCATTGAGAATCCGAAAGTGAAACGTCAGCGTTGTGTAACCCACGTCACCGCATAACAAAATCGTAGATGCTAGAGTAGATTAAGCTGTTCACACGTACCAG
>CANJHS010000010.1 GCA_947474225.1 Roseiflexaceae bacterium
CACCGTTGTCGCCAGGCCCACGTGTTGGTGGCGGTCCACCGTTTTCTCCTGGCCCACGTGTTGGTGGCGGTTCACCGTTGTCGCCAGGCCTACGTGTCGGTGGCGGTTCACTGTTGTCGCCAGGCCCACGTGTCGGTGGCGGTCCACCGTTATCACCTGGCCCGCGTGTCGGTGGCGGTCCACCGTTATCACCTGGCCCGCGTGTTGGTGGCGGTCCACCGTTATCACCTGGCCCACGTGTCGGTGGCGGTCCACCGTTATCACCTGGCCCACGTGTCGGTGGCGGTCCACCGTTCTCACCTGGCCCGCGTGTCGGTGGCGGTCCACCGTTCTCACCTGGCCCGCGTGTTGGTGGCGCTCCACCGTTATCACCTGGCTCACGTGTTGGGTTGGCTGTATCGATTACCGGACCAGGCTTCATTCCATCACGCAGTGGCGCGAGTTTTTGAGCATCAGCGGGCTGACGGTCGCTTCTCTCGCGTGGTGGACCCTTTTGGTCTTGCGTTCCGACCGATACACGGATGTCTACCTGCTGCGGCTCACTTGCCAACACGTCGACCCGATCCGTGGCACGGTTTGTGGCCACGGCTGCGGTCGTGCCTTTGGGCATATGAATGCCATTCACACGCGTTTCGACGTTCTTCTTGCCATCGCTATAGCCGACAACGATATCGGGGCTACTCTCGCTGCCACTCGCCACCGCAGCAGTCCCCCGCTGCTGATCCAAACGGACTTCACTGGCAACGGTCGTATCGACCGCCAGATTCTGAACGCTCACGACTGATCCAGCCCCAAACGCCGACACGGTCACTGGTGCCTCAGCAGAACCGGTAACGTACACCGCTCCATGGGTCGTCACAGGCAATTCAATCATGGGCATCCCGTTGCGCGACCATTGTCCGGACGCACCCCGCAAATAGTGTACCTGTGCGCCGGGGATGTCGTTGTACGATTTCCCCAACACAACGCCACTGCGCCGTCCTTGGCTGTCTTCGAAGTACGCCGAATACGCAGCGGTGTTGTCTTTTGCATTTGGTAGCGCGGACGAAAACAAAATCGTCGTTAGTTCCTCGATACCTTTGCTCAACGGATTGCCCGGACAAAACTGACAAACTTGCTTTTCAAGCCGTGGCGATGTCTCGGTCAGATCCAATGTACCTGACGACGCATCTCCTTTGTAAAGCACCGTGCTGACGCCCTCGTTGGTCGTTGTATATTCCCAGCTGTTTTTGGCGGTATCCACGATGATTTCTTGCGTGGTTTTGGGCAGATTATTGTCATAGATCTGTATCGCCACATGGGTTGCATCTCGTTCTGTCAGGCCGATGGGAGTCACCGTGTGACCGCCCTTCCCTTTCGATTCGTATATTCCTAGTGTGTACAGCACATCGATATTAGCTTTTGGTTGCATACCGGCCCGCAGCACTGCAATAGCGGAGACGGCATCCATGACGGTATGATGCGCTCGCGTCGGGTATGTCGCTTGGGTCGCCCACCAGTAGGCAATCTCACGCTGGAGGGCGATATTCCCCTCGAGGACGAGCTGCGCTGCAATCGGACTGCCAAACGCCTGTGGCTTTAACACGCCGAAATAAAAATACTGACTGAGTACTGCCATTCCTTCACAGTGCCCAGCCTCCATGGCGGTGTTAAGCGATTCCATCCATATCCGTGCAGGCGGGATGAGTATGCACGTCGGATCGAGGCTGGCACACACTTCGTCACCGAACATGCGCTGGAGGTCGGCAGGAGTCAGATTGGTGACATTAGCTGCGCCATAATTTTCGAATCCAAACCCGTCGCTACGCGGTTCGAAGCCAGTCGTCTGCACCTTGGCCTCCACAGCGATATCCTCGGTCACACTGGGTCCACATGCGGACAAGAGCAGAGCCGCAAGGACCACACGCACAATCAATGTTTTCTGTTTCGTCATCCCCATTGGTCACCATATGTAATCGTATATACGCATCGTAGCATGAAGCGAATTACTTTTTGCACCAACAGGCGTGCCTCGTACAAAAAGAACAAATGTTTCTTCTTTGAGAGCATCCGTAGATATATTTCGTTTGTTCCTCATGCAATAAATTATTTTCGATTGCAGAATACATTCACAAACCAATTATATGCAATGCGATGAGACGGAGGTCGGACTTTTAGCTGTACGTAGGGTACTGCGGCCACCCTGCCGGAGAATCTTCGAAATCCTCTTGGCGGCCGTAGGGCGTCCGATCGAGGAATGATTGCGCGCTATTGAGGCCCTCTACTCCGCGTTGGAGCGCTGTATAGGTGTGGTACACGTCATCACCGAGGCGAAAGAAGACACTGATGCCTTGGCCCTCACCCTGGGCATCGGACATCTTCATGTCGTAGTTGAAGTCGCTTTGGTACGACGAAAAGAACGGGAAGCGGATTTCGCTCACCTGACGATGAGCCTCGAGTTTAGCATACGGTGCGCGAGCGACGATGACAAACCGACTATCGCGCTTTTCGAGGGACGCTAAATCCGGCAAACTCAACATAAATCCTGTACAGACAGGGCAACCGACGTCGTTTTGTGGGCCATACATGAAGTGGTACATGATGAGTTGCCGTTTGCCCGCAAAGAGTTGAGCAAACGAGACGTCGCCCTCAGCACCAGTGAAGCGGTACGGCTTATCCATATGCACCATCGGCAATCGTCGGCGTTGTGCAGCGACGCGATCGTACATTTTGGTCAATGCTTTTTCTTCGTTCAACAGCGTTGCACGCGCAGTCTCCCATTCTGTGCGGGTCACGATTGGTGGGTGCGGGATATTCTTTTCCATTGAGACCTCTCTGTATCATTCTGATTTGTTACAGTATACCTGCCCGCACCCGTGACATCCGAGACAGCATACACAAAACACACGACACCAGTGGTGTCGTGTGTGTCGAAAGCGTGATATAGCGCAGTAATTAGCCGCGCAGGGGTGATCCAACGGCGAGGTATTGGTACCCCTGAGCCACGAGTTCGGCGTAATCAGGGATCATGCGGCGGCCGTCGATGATGAGGTAGGGTTTTTTGGTGTGGAGTTCGATGGTGCGCGACAGGCCGCGGAACTCTTCCCAGTCTGTAGCAATGACCAACACATCGGTGCCTGCCAAGGCGCTTTTGACCGACTCGTGGTAGCTCAATTTGGCAAACAACGGGTTCATGCTGGGGTCGAACCAGCGACGCGCCTCGTGCATCGACATGGGGTCGTAGGCGTGGATGGCACTCGCACCACGGCCAAGCAAGCCCTCGACGACCTTGAGCGCCGACGAATCGCGCATGTCGTTGGTGCGTTGCTTGAATGACAACCCGAGCAGTGCGACGGTTTTGTTGGCAAACGAAAAGCCGGCTTCGGACTCTGCCCGATCGAGCAGGTACATCTTTTGGTATTCGTTGATGTCGTAGACCGAGCGGAGCAATTGGGCGTCTTGGTTGCGGCTTTCGAGCTGATAGATGAGCGACTGGACATCTTTGCCGAAGCACGAGCCACCTGCGCCGATGCCGACGTACGAGCCCCACTTCGAGATACGGTTATCGGCGGTGACGCCACGCTTCAGGTCTTCCATCCGTACATTGGGGAAGGTCTCGCCGATGCGGGCGCCGATGCCGTTCCAAAATGACACATAGGTCAGCAGCAGCGTATTGGCGATGTATTTGATGGATTCGGCGGTTTCGGGCGTTGTTTCGATGTAGCTGATGCGCACATGATTGACGAACTGTGAGTAGATGCGGCGCAGGATGCGGAAGTCTTCGTCGGTGTCGGCACCGACCACGACGCGATCGGGGCGACGTGATTTTTCGACAGCGTCACCCTCGGGCAAAAATTCTGGGTTCGAGGCGACACCCACATTGGGGACGTTGTGTTTGGCCAAGGCTTGTTCGAGGGCACGTGCGGTGCCGATGGGTACGGTGCTTTTGTTGATGATGACGACACGCCGTTGGTCGCTGCGCTTGGCGAGGAGTTGTGCCAAGTAATCTACGGCGTTGAAGTAAAAGCTCAAGTCCGACGACCCATCCGGATTGGGAGGGGTGGGCAAACAGAGGAATATGGCGTCGGTGCCTTCGAGGATGGGCGTAATTTCGGTGGTGAAGAAGAGGTAGCGATTGAGATTTTCGGCAATCACGGTGGCCAGACCGGGCTCGTTGATCATGCGTTCTATCTCTTCGGCTTTGCCAGAGGAATAGGCCGCAATGCGCACTTTGTCGATGTCATACGCATAGACTTCGTGCCCGTATTCGGAGCAGACTGCTGCATGACAAAGACCGACGAACCCTGTACCGACGACGATTATTTTCATAGTACCTGTTAATCCTTTACCACAGTGAATCGGGTTACTTTATGGCCAGGATGTCCCGCAGGGCATCGAGGCAGAGCATGTTTTCGGCGGGAGTCCCAAACGAAATGCGCAACACGCCGGGCAAGCCCCAGGCGCCGAGTGCATTGATGGCGATACCCCGGGCAGCCAGGGCGGCGACAACGACAGCGTCACTGACACCGGCGGGGAGGGGCACGGCGATGAAGTTGGTCTCGGATGGAAAGGGCTGTAACCCCAACGCCGTGAGCCGTTCGACGTACAAATCGCGGGCTTCATTGGCTTGGGTACGACTCGCCTCGAGGTGCGCGGTGTCGCTCAGCGCGGCAATCCCCGCGACGGCAGCGAGCGCGTTGACATCGAAAACGGGGCGGGTTTTGGAGAGGTAATCGAGTACTGCCGGGGCAGCGAGGGCGTACCCCAGCCGCAACCCTGCCAGGCCGTAGATTTTCGCATACGTACGCAAAACAATCATGTTGGCACGGCCATTGCGGAGTTCGCCGATCATATCTGGGAAGTCTGCGCGGGTCGCGTATTCGATATAGGCTTCGTCGACCACGATGAGCACATCGTCGGGAACTGCTACCAAAAACTGCTGCATCTCGGCGGCGCCGTTGGTCGAGCCGGTGGGATTATTGGGGTTGCAGATGAGCACCATGCGCGTTTTTGGGGTGATGGCAGCGGCCATGGCGGCCAAATCGTGGGCACCGTTGCGCAGCGGGATTTTCTTTTGGGTGGCAGCCATCATGCCGGTGCGCATCACATAGCTGACAAACGTGCCGTCGGCCATGACGACTTCGTCGCCTGGCTCGAGGTAGGCGAGCGCAATCAACAGGATGAGTTCGTCGGACCCATTTGCACATAACACCATATCGGCGCTGATGGAAAAGTGTTGTGCCAATGCGCTCCGCAGTGCCGTATTGTTGGGGTCAGAGTAGCGATGCATGGTGGGGATAGCGGCGGCCGCAGCGGCCATTGCTTTGGGTGAGGGTCCTAACGGGTTTTCATTGGCGGACAAGCGTGCCACAACGGTCACTGCTGGTCCTGCTGCGGGGGGTGCACTGCGCATCGAACGGAGCGCAGCAATGGCGGGTTTTTGGCGCATATACGACCCCTCACGTCATTCAAATGACATACACAAAGGTATGATAGTATAGCACGCTACTGCGTCAAACATGCCTTGTACTTGCGTGTTGTGAAAAATAGTGCTATCCTCGATACATTATATGACTTTATAAAGCCATTTTCTAAGGAGTCGTTGTGAGCCGTGCTGTCATGCCACCCGATGTCGTTGTACGTCGTCTCCCGCTCTATGCGCGGAGCCTGCGCTACCTGTTGCACGAAGGTGTGCTGTCGGTATCCTCCCAAGAACTCGGTGAACGTATCAATGTGACCGCCGCCCAAATCCGCAAGGATTTGTCGTATTTTGGTGAATTCGGCAAGCAGGGCATCGGCTACGATGTCGAACGCTTGTTAGAACAAATCGACCAAATCCTGGGACTCGATCGGTCATGGGCGGTCGCGCTCATCGGTGCTGGTCAATTGGGTGAAGCAATTGTGCGCTACGAGGGCTTCCGCGAGCAAGGCATTCACATCGCGGCAGTATTCGATGCCAATCCCGACAAAGTCGGCAAACCACTGGGCACGATTGTCGTCCAGCATAGTGACAGTATCATGCAGACTATCCCGGCGCGGGGCATCGAAATGGCGATTATTGCCGTTCCCGCAGATCGTGCCCAGAGTGTCACTGACGTCGTCATCAAAGCTGGCGTGCGCGCGCTGTTGAGTTACGCGCCCACGGTGCTGCAAGTCCCGGCAGGGGTGTGGGTGCGCTATATTGACCCGCTATCGGTGTTGCACTCCATGACGTTCTACCTCGCGCGCGGCGAATAAGCCTGCGCAAACCAGACAGCCCCGTTCCGCAGTGCGGAACGGGGCTGTTTTCGCATACTGATGCTGCGTCCTAGAGCTGATTGACGCTCGAGCCGACCCGTGTCGATGGTGCGAGTGTGCCCAGGTAGGCATCGATGGCTAAAATGACCGCAGTGCGACACGAGCCATCGTCGTCGTGTTCGGCCGCCGTCCATGTGATGACCTGCAAGACGACGAGCGCACCCTGCATATCAGCGATGCTGGCGGTGGTGTGTGGTTCGGCGGCGATGGTCGGCAGGCCTTGGATGATCCGTGGTAGCGCATCAATTATGCTCTCGAAGGGACTATTGCGCGGCACAGTCAAGGCAAACGTCAGTTGCCGTAACCCAGAGCGCGTGTAATTGGTAATGGCACTGCCGTTGATGGCGTTGCTAGGGATGTGCACCAACAAGCCTGCTTGGTTCCGCAGCACGGTCACGTGCAAACGCATGGCCGTGACGACACCGCGAATCCCGGCAATCATCACCGCATCGCCGACCTGATACGGTCGGTAATAGAGCAGCATGATACCAGCCGTGTAACTTTTGGCGACGTCTTGGATGGCCAGGACGATTACCACACCGCCGAATCCCAGCCCAGCCATAACACTCGAAGCGATTGTCCCCCAGCCACCTTGTGCAAAGGCAATCGAAACGCCGATGAGGATTGTCACGGCAAAGACGACGCTGCCCGCCAGCGCGGCGATATCAGCGGGGAACCCCATGCGCGTTGCACCAGCCGCCGAGACGACGCGCAACCGGCGGGAGATAACCACTGTGCCCAGCAGAATGCTCAACACGATTAGAATTGTCGGAGTATGTGCGAGAACCGCAGCCACTGTTGCCTGCATTGTCTCTCCTTTGCGGTACGCTGATTATGTGTCTGTAGTGTAGCATTGCCACGCACTGCAGTCATATCAGTTTTGCTACTATAATAGTGTTGACAGTCGCATTCATCCAATCAGATAGCAGGACCGCCATGTCGATAGACGATGCATTGTTTCGCAAAGCGCTGGGAAGTTTTCCAAGCGGTGTGACGGTGGTGACGACGGTTCATGACAATGCAGCCTACGGAATGACGGTCAGTTCGTTTAGTTCGTTATCACTCAAACCACAATTACTGCTGGTCTGCATCCAAAGCCATCTCCCCACACACGCAGCCATCCTCAAATCAGGGATATTTGCGGTGAGTATTTTGGCGGCCGACCAAGCCGATATTTCGCAGCACTTCGCCAGCAAAATCACCGACAAATTCACCGGGATTAACTGCTCGACCACGGCCTCGGGCATCCCTGTTATCGCCAACGCCTGTGCCACCTTTGCCTGCACGCTTGCGCACATCCTGCCGGGTGGTGATCACTCGATTATCGTCGGCGCCTTGGACGAAGTCCACGTCAGCGACCGTCCACCGTTGGTCTATCACCTCGGTGGCTACCACCAGCTGGTATGAAGACCCACCTCCTGACCGTATCGGCGACGCACCCTGAGCCTGACGTCATTGCCGCTGCTGCTGCCTGCATTGCAGTCGGCGAGTTGGTTGCAATGCCGACCGAAACGGTCTATGGTCTGGCAGCAGACGCACATAACCCTGTAGCAGTCGCACGCATCTTTGCCGCCAAAGGGCGACCGACAACCGACCCGCTCATCGTACACATCGCCGATATCGATCAACTCGCAGCTGTGGCGACGGACTACCCACCCGCCTATAGCCTATTGGCTGAGGCCTTTTGGCCAGGTCCGTTGACCATGTTGTTGCCGCGCCATCGATCGTTGAATTCGACCATTACCGCCGGTTTTGACACGGTCGCCGTGCGGATGCCCGCGCACCCCGTGGCCCTGGCACTCATCCGGGCCTGCGGGACACCCTTGGTTGCGCCTTCTGCCAACCTTTTTTCACATCCGAGCCCGACCACTGCCGCACATGTCGTCCATGACCTCGATGGTCGGATTGCGATGGTGCTCGACGCAGGTGCATGTCGCATCGGCGTCGAATCGACGATCGTCGACATTACGCAGACCCCGGCGGTGATCTTGCGCCAGGGTGACGTCAGTGCCGAGCAACTGACCACTGTGCTGGGCGAAGTCATGGTGTTGCAACGTACGCTGGCCACCAGCCAGGCTGCACCAGCCCCAGGCATGCTGCTCAAACACTATGCACCGCGCACACCACTGCGGCTGTTGCGTGGACCGGCTGCAGCGGTGCAGCAGGCGGTGGCCCAGATTCATCGCCAACAGCATACAATTTGGCTCTGTTACGCAGAGGACGAAGCATACGCGCAGCACCTGGGCATTGCGACTTTTTCGCTCGGAGCAGTAAGTGATGGAGCGCAGATTGCCCGCTCGTTGTTTGCGGCGTTGCGCGCTGCCGATGCTGCTGGGTACGCAGTGATTGTGGTGGCCGAGCCAAACGGCACCGGTGTTGCAGCCGCCGTCCGCGATCGTCTCTTCCGTGCAGCCGAAGGAGTCATTCACACCGTCGAATAGGCTTCTCCGGTGGTGTGCTATACTTTGCAGAATATCTTTTGCAGGTGCCTATGAGCTGGTTCAAACGCATTTTCGGTATCTCATTGGTCCCGCCCGAGCGCGCCATTGTGGTATACGTCCGGTGCGACAAATGTCAGCACCCGGTGAGCGTCCGCATCGATCGCTACAACGATTTGGCGGTCGAATACAACGAACGCGAAATTGAAATCGGCTATGTGGTCCACAAATCCATCATGGACTCCACCTGCTTCCGCATCATGCAGGCCACACTGACCTTTGATACGCAGCGCAACGAGCAGACCAGGACCATCAGCGGTGGGACCTTCATTGACGAAGCTACCTATCGAGCACTGCACCCTACGACGTAATTCGACAGCAGAGCAGCGAGGAACAATGGACTACCACAACCCCCAATGGCAGGCGTCGATGCGCATCCGCCTCGACATCAATAACACCCTGCGTAGCGTCGTCGGCAGCCACGGCATCGACGTGGCCGACATCACTGCCATGGCCGCAGCCGCCGGCAAAGCCATCGCCGACATCGATGCCAATCGAGCGCAGCTCGGCTGGCCAGACCTACCCGCCCAAGATATCAGCGCCATCCTGGCCGCCGCCCAGAAGGTGATGCATGTCGAAAACTTCGTCGTGCTGGGTATTGGTGGTTCTGCACTGGGCAATATTGCCGTCCAATCAGCCCTCAATCACCCCTTCTACAACGATCAGCCGCGTGGCATACGCACCCATCCGCGCCTGTATGTCATCGACAACTCCGACCCAGATTTGAATGCAGCCCTGATCGAGACACTCGATCCGGCCAGCACGGTCTACAACGTCATTTCGAAATCGGGTACCACTGCCGAGACGATGTCGTCGTTTTTGGCGGTGCGTGCGCACCTCATCAACACCCTCGGCCCCAATGCCCTCAAAGAACACGTCATCGTCACCACCGACCCCAGCAGCGGCTTTATGCGCCAAATCGGTCTGCGTGAAGGCCTGCCGATGCTCGAATTGCCGCCCACGGTGGGCGGCCGCTTCTCGGTCTTGACCACCGTTGGCCTGCTTTCTGCGGCGGTTACCGGTGTCGACATCCGCGCCCTGCTGTCGGGTGCTGCGTATGGCTACAAAATCGCCTCCAACCCGGATGTCCTCAAAAACCCCGCCGCATTGGCTGCCATCGTCAATCTGCTGTGCGCCAAACAGGGTCAAAACATGGTTGTCATGATGCCGTATTCGCACCATCTGCGGCATATTTCGGATTGGTTCGCCCAACTCTGGGCCGAAAGCCTGGGCAAAAAGACCAGCCTCAGCGGCGAGACCGTCAACGTCGGCACCACACCAATCCGCGCACTCGGCGCGACCGATCAGCACTCACAGGTGCAACTCTATGTCGAGGGACCATTCGACAAGCTGGTCAACTTCATCGCCGTCGACACCTATGCGCAGAGTATGACTATCCCTTCTGCGTATACCGATTTGGAGGGTGTCTCGTACCTGGGCGGTCACACATTTAATGAGCTCATCAACGCCGAGCAACAGGCAACGGCCATTGCGCTCAACGACGCCGGTCGCCCCAACATGACCCACACGGTGCCGGCCATCAACGCATTCACCATCGGTCAGCTCTTTATGCTGCTCGAAATGCAGACGGCGATAGCTGGGGCACTGCTCAATATCAACACCTTCGACCAACCCGGCGTCGAAGCCGGCAAAATCGCCACCTATGCGCTCCTCGGTCGCGACGGCTTTGCCGAGCGGCGGGCAGCCATAGCAGCCGCACGTGCGCGACGATCCGCGCAATGGGAGGTCTAGCATGAGTGATGCACGCTGCCCACAGTGCAACAACGCATTGGTACCCATCGCCGCCGTTGTCAACGACCCCGCTACCGCCGACGCCGTCCGCGCGTCATTAGCACTGGCTGCCACACCGAAACCACGCGCTGCCGGCGGACTCGGCTGCATGTCGATCATCCTGAGTGGTTCGGTTGCATTCGCAGCAGCGGTCATCATTGGTGGCATCAGCCAGTTCACCTTGGGCACAGACTACCCCGCGCCGGGATATCGCTTCGGCGAAGCGGCCATCTTCAGCGGCATTGCCGCGTTTATTATCGTGATGGTGGCGATGTTCTCGGTCTTTGTCTGGCGACAAGCCAACAATGACCGCATCTACAAAAAAATCGTCGCTGTCTGGTACACGCAAAAAATCGCGTACGACAACGATTCCTACTGCACCACCTGTCATACCCGCGTCGCTGGTCCGCCAGCGACCACACCATAAGGAAAAGCACATGCATACGATCGATCTGCTGCTCAGTCACGCAACGGTCGTCACCATGGACGAGCACGGCACCATTCTGCATGATGGTGCCGTTGCTGTACACGGTGATATCATCATTGCAATCGACAGCACCGCCGCACTGACCGCCCGCTACCAGGCAGCCCATACCATCGACTGTCAGGGCTGTGCCATCACGCCTGGTCTCATCAATGCGCATGCCCATGTGCCGATGAGCTTGTTACGCGGTGTCGCTGCCGATTTGCAACTCGACGTCTGGTTGTTCGGCTACATGTTCCCCGTCGAAGCACGTTTTGTGACGCCCGAATTTGTCCGCACCGGCACGTTGTTGTCCTGCGCCGAGATGATCCGTGGCGGCACGACGACCTTTGTCGACATGTACTTCTACGAAGAAGAAGTCGCTCGTGCCGCCGACGAAGCCGGCATGCGCGCCGTCTGTGGCCAATCGGTGATGCGCTTGCCATCTCCAGACGCGTCGTCGTTCGACATTGGCCTCGAACGCGCCACCCGCTTCATCGATGCCTGGCACACCCACCCACGCATCACCCCGACCATTGCCCCGCACGCACCGTATACCTGCACCGACGAAATCTATGCCCAAGCCGTCGAACTCTGCAAAAAATACGGGGTCCCGCTGGTCACACATCTGTCCGAGACCGCCCGCGAAGTCGACGAATCACGGGTCGATCGGCACGCCACGCCCATCGGCTATGCCGAGCGCGTCGGCGCATTCTCGGTACCATGTATTGCGGCCCACTGCGTCCATGCCACCGACGAAGACATTGCAACTCTGGCCGCCAAAGGTGTCGGCGTCGCGCCATGTCCGACGTCGAATCTCAAGCTTGCCAGTGGCGTCGCACCGTATCTCAAGTTCCTCAATGCCGGGGTGAAAACAGGCCTCGGTACCGACGGTCCTGCGTCGAACGACGACCAAGATATGTTCAGCGAAATCCACTTGGCGGCATTACTCCCCAAAGGGTTATCCGGCGATCCGACGGCAATGCCCGCCAAGACAGCATTTTCGCTGGCGACATCCTCTGGTGCCCGCGCCATACACCAAGCCGACCGCATCGGCTCACTCGCAGTCGGCAAGCAAGCAGACCTGGTCGTAATCTCACTGGGCGCGCTGCATAATTCACCGACGTATACCTACAGCGCCGATGCCATCTACAACCAACTCGTCTACACCTGTCACGCCAGCGATGTACGCGATACCATCATCGCCGGTCGCATCCTGATGCGTAATCGCGAATTACTCACGCTCGACGAGCAGACCATCCTGCGTGATGCACGACGCATCGCCAGCGAGATCAACACCTTCCTCGCCAACCGCGAAGAACACCTCCTCGACAAAATCCTGGCCATCAGTCCCATCCAAGCCAGCGAGATTTTTGAGATCCAAGTCAAGGCCAAAATCGACCCCTCCGACACACACGCCATCCGCGCCATCCTGGGCGCTGCGCCGTTCATCATCAATCGTCAGAATCAGCGCACACAGTACGACACCTACTTCGGCTGGAACGATCTCGCGCAGGGGCGCATCCGTCTGCGCGAAGACCATCGCGTTGATGCCCAGGGTCGTACCCCGCCCTACTACACCCTCACGCTGACCGAGCCCGTCAAACGCGTCGAATACAACGCCGCCGTGCAGTTATCTCGGGCACGCTACACCGCACCCGCCCATCACACCGAACGCTTCTACCGCGAATACTTCCAACCCAACCACACAATCACCATCACCAAAGAACGTCAGCGCATCCATGTGACCTTCCGGGACACCGAATTTGCCATCAACATTGATACCATCACCAGCACGCCAAACGCCGGGATGTATGTCGAAATCAAAAGCCGTACCTGGAGTCAACGTGACGCCACCCACAAAGCAGCACTGATCGGTGACATCCTTCAGCTGTTGGGGATTGCCGATAATCGGCTGATCAAAGACGAATATGTCGACCAACTATAACTACATCATCGGCCTGACGGGCAATATCGCCTGTGGCAAAAGCGTCGTCGTCCAGACCCTCGCCGCTTTGGGAGTACACACCTGCGACGCCGATGCCGTCACACGCACACTCCAACAACCGGGGCAAGCGGTCTATCACGCAATCGTTGCTGCGTTCGGCCCTACAATTGTCGCGCCAGACGGGAGTATCGATCGGCGCGCGTTGGGGTCGATTGTCTTTGCTGACCCGGTCCAACTCAAACGCCTCGAACAGCTGATCCACCCCGCCGTCCGTCAGCATATCTTGCAGTTTCTGGCCGCCCTCCCGCAGGGGACGGCCGACGCGCCGACCATCGCGGTCATCGATGCCATCAAACTCATTGAATCGGGCTGGCCCGCCCATTGCAACACGGTCTGGGTGGTGACCGCTCCCCGCGCCACACAAATCACCCGGCTGATGCAGACACGTGGTTTGACCGAGGCAGAAGCCATCATCCGCATCGACGCACAGTCACCCCAAGCAGACAAAGTAGCGCAGGCACATCACGTCTTTGCAAACACCGGGACCCTGGCGTCACTCCAACAGCAGGTACATGTTGCCCTCGACGGCATCTATGCCGAGCTAGCCTCGCGATGACAATAGTTCTGTGCTGATGTTTCACACAAACACCCCCCGTGGCGAATGCCACGGGGGGTGTTTTTCCTTAGCCGGTTATTGCTTGATGTTTTTGTACAACTCGTCGTGTTGCGCGACGATACGATCCCAGCCGAATATTTCCATCAATTCACGACCACCGCGACTCAGCGTAAACGCGAGTTCAGGATTTGTGCGGACCTGTTCGATTGCTGCAGCCAACGCGGTGTCACTGTCGGGTTCGATAAGCAAGGCATGTTTGCCATCGATCAAATCAGGGAGCGGATCCTGGCTCACATTGAGGTGTGCCTTTGTGGTAATCATCGGCACACCATGTGCCAAACCGGTCAGCAAGCTCCCTCGTCGATAGGAATAGCCATCGCTAAACGGCAGCACAATTGCATCCGCTGCGATGAGATACGCCGATACGTCGGCCGGTTCGGCATGACCCGTCACGATGACGCGCTCTTCGAGCCCGTAGTCGATGATATTTTGGCGGATGCGGCGTGCATACGCTTGGTCTTCGTTCGATTCACCTTCGCCGCCAATCAACGCCAATCGCGTCGTTGCCGGCAACGTACGCATCGCCATCAACAACGTATCGATGCCTTTGGTGTGCGTCAGCAAGCCAAAATATGCCAGCAACATGTCGCTCTGGTAGACGCCAAATCGACTCCGCCACAACTCGCGGTCATAGTTCTCGGGTGGCGCAGGCGATACATTTGCGCCTATCGGGATAAAAACCGTGTGCGGATTCCATGCCCCTTTGCTCCCATCCATCACGGTATGGTAGTCGGAGGCATTGGTCATCACGGCGCCGTCTGCATCGCGGATGATTTTTTTCGTGTACCATTTGCGCAAAAAACTTGCCTTAGGGAACAAATACGGTGGCAACAAATCGTGGGCCGTCGTCACCACGCGCAGTCCTTGCTTTCGCTCACGCGACAACACGCGTGGCAAACGATTGATGGCTACCCTCATGTCATATGCGCCGGTTTGATACTGGATATGCACAATGTCGGGCTGGAGTTTGGCAATGGTCTGACGGATAACGGGGAGGCAACTGTTGTCCCACTTTTCAATGCGTACGGGATAAATACGCGCGGCATCGCGATACGCCTGGCCTTGTTTGCCTGTCATGATGGCGACCTCGTGACCGAGTTTGCTCAACCCTGTGGTCAATCGTCGCGTATAGTCACCAATTCCCCCCGACATGGGTGGGTATTCGGCCGTTATCATCAAAATACGCATCGCACTTCCTCGCTTCAGTCCGTCTGTAGCCTCTACGCGCGTCGTTAGACGCTCCGTCCCAACAGGCTCGCAGCCAATTCTTGTAGTTGCGTCTGTACCGATACATCGAGCACCTGCACGCGTGCCAGCGCAGCACACGCCGTTACATAATGGAACTCCGCCAACTGCGCCGTAAATGCCTGTGCTCCCGAGGCGTCGATAGCCTGACGGGCAGCTGCCAGCCCGGCATCATCCCCAGCGGCTGTTGCGTACAAGCGATGAATGGGGCCGTTGCTCGCCTCGCGCGACAGCGCATAAATGACCGGTAGGCTTTGCTTGCGGCGCAACAAATCAGCGGCATCTGGCTTGCCGGTGACCGCAGGATCGCCCCAAATACCCAAAATATCATCCTGCATTTGGAACGAGATACCCAGATGCAAGCCAAACTCTCCTAATGCGGCGGCTGCGCCTTCTGATGCGTTTGCAGCCATCGCCCCGAGTTCGCAACAGGCAGCCAACAATACGGCTGTTTTGCGTGTCACCATCGCCACATATTCGTCCTCGGTGACCGTCTGTTTACCCTCGAAACTGATATCGAGGTACTGACCCTCGCATATCGACAGAATCGTCCGATCGAATCGCGCCAAAATATCGAGGACGCGCTCCGCCGAAAGTCCCGTTTGGCGCAACCGTTGAATGGCCAGATGCGCCACCACAAACATGCCATCGCCCGCATTGATCCCTTGGGCGAGACCCCAGATCGTCCACAATGTGGTACGGCCTCGGCGCAAATCACTATTGTCTTGGATGTCGTCATGAATCAAAGAAAAATCATGGATGAGTTGTATGCCCGCCGCCAACGGCAACGCCTGTGCGTGCGTTCCACCCATCAATGCACAACACATCATGGTGATAATCGGCCGCAACAGTTTACCCGGATCGGCGTATTCAACCTCGAGCGCGCGGTTGCGCCAGCCGAGGTGGTATTCTTGCATCTCATAAAATTCACGCACTGCCGCAGTATGCGCTGGGTAGGCAGCTTGCATCTCGGTGCGTATGAGTGTTCGTATATCCTGCGTCATGCAGCACTCCCTGAACAATCGACACATACATTCTCTCACCACGTCTTGTTCTATTATCACCCATGAATGCTGCTCTCACAACTCAACGCAAAAACGGCGTCCCACCTGATGTTTTGGGATATTCCTCTCCCTGATAGAAATAATGAAAATTCTCTCATCCTTGTAATTAGCTTGTCATCCACCCACATTGTGAAGTATGCAAGTGGGTAGTACACTACTGCTAGTACGATAGATTGTCCCAAGAGGAGTGTGTATGGCGCCGAACCTCAGATTTCGCTTTAGTCCGGCCAAAGACGGCCTGGTTAAAGTGCTCGGGCCACTCGAAACAGACATCATGCAGGTCATCTGGCATGACGATTGTGGTACCGTCAAAAAAGTTCATCGCGCACTCGCTCAAAACCGCGAAATCGCATACACCACTGTGATGACGACGATGAGCCGCCTGGCCGAAAAAGGCGTCCTCAAACGCCAACGCGATGGCCTCGCCTATACATACACCCCAAGTCTCACCGAAGATGACTTCGTGACGATGGTCGTCCAACAGGTCCTCGATGGCTTGCTTACAGATTATAGCGAGACCGCCGTAGATTACATGGTCGAATTCTTGGTGCGCCATAATCCCAACGAACTCGAACGACTCCGTGGCGTTATCAGCAAGCATTCGGTCGCCTAACAAAAACAAAATCCCCCGCTGGCATATGCCAGCGGGGGATTTTCATTGCGGTTTTATACGACATTGCCCCAGAGATCGTATTCGGTGGTGGTCGTGATTTTCACACTCCGAATCGTGCCAACCTCTCCTTTGCCCCAGGCAAATACCTGCCCATCGACTTCGGGCGCATCGCGGAACGACCGACCGACTAATAATGGCCGTCCCTCATCATCACTGCCAGTGCCTTCAATCAGCATCTGCACGGTTTTGCCACGCCACGCCTGTTGCCGTTGCGTCGATATTTCTTGCTGGAGCTGCATCACCTTGTGCCAACGGCGTTCGATTTGCTTCTGTGGTACTTTGGCTTCCAATGTGGTCGCGTGCGTACCTGGTTCGTCGCTGTAGCGGAAGACGCCGACGCGATCGAGGGTCATTTCGCTCAAGAACTCGGTCAGGCTGAGGAACTCGTCCTTCGTCTCGCCGGGGAATCCAACGATGAAGGTCGACCGGATTGCAATCTCGGGCATGGCATCGCGTAAGTCGCGGATGATACCTTTGGTGCGTTCAATGTCGGGGGGCCGGCGCATCCGTCGCAACGTGGCCGGATCTGCGTGCTGCAACGGCATATCGAGGTACTTAACGATTTGTGGATGCGCCTTCATCACCTCGATGAGACGCGCGGTGATGCCGTGAGGGTAGGCGTACATCAACCGAATCCAACGCCCCTCAGGGACGACGGTACACAGTTGTTCGAGCAAATCGGCCAAGCCGTCCTTCATGCCCATGTCACGACCGTAGTCGGTCAGATGTTGGGCCACCAAGATAATCTCTTGGACGCCCCGTTCCATCAGCTGCTTGGCCTCGGCCAAAATAGCGTCTTGTTTCTTGGAACGCATGTCGCCTTTGAACGAAGGAATCGTACAAAACGCACAACGCAGATTGCAGCCGTCTGAGATTTTGAGGTATGCCGACGGACCGGAGACGCTTCGTTGAATTTGTGACGTGCGCCAGTCAGCGTATTCGCCGGGCACTTTCAAATCAATCGCAGTCGGATCAACGGGCTTCAGGTCAATTAAATTTCCCATCGAAAACATGTTTTTGGTGGGTGTTGTCTTGGGTTGTTCGCCGATAACCTCGCCGATACGCATCCATTCACGCGTGCCCAAGATCGCGTCGACGCCGGCAACAGCTTTCACCAGATCGCCGTGGCTTTCGGCCATACAGCCGGCAGCGATGAGTTTTTGGCCAGCGTGTTTTTTGGCGCCCATCTCGTGCAGCACCGCGAGTGTTTCGTCACGGGCCGAGGCGATGAAGCTACAGGTGTTGACAATGACGACGTCAGCCTGCTCGGATTCGGCAACGGTGGTATGCCCTTGCGCGTGTAAGATCCCCGTCATCCCCTCGCTGTCGACGGAATTTTTGGGGCAGCCGAGGGTAATCAGATGTATCTTCATGAATGGTTCCTACTAGCGCAGATCAGTACGTCCACGTCACCGGTAATTATTGAATTGCAGCGCAACGGGGAACTCATCGGCTGCCTCGCGCAGCGCGGTGATGACCAATTGCAGATCATCGCGGCTTTTGCTGCCGACGCGAATCGACTCACCCTGTATGCGGCCTTGGACTTTGGGGAACTTGTCCTTCAAAAAGCGCTGTATCTTCTTGGCGACGTCGTCAGCCAATCCCTTTTGCAAGGTGATGACCTGCTTGACACGACCACCAGCGACATCCTGGACGTCGTTCAGTTTGAAGACCTTTATCGACAAATTGCGGCGCAATGCTTTGCTGAGCAAAATATCGCGGATAGCAGTCATATGCATGTCTGATTCGGTAGTGATGATGAGTTCTTTGTCGGACAATTCGATGTCGGTCTTGGTGTCCTTCAAATCGTAACGTGTCTGGACTTCGCGCTTGGTCTGGTCTACTGCGTTGACCATCTCTTGTGTGTCGTATTCGGACACAATGTCAAAGCTACTTTCGGCTGCCATCTGCTGCTCCTTCTACACACCAACGCGGGGGACGTGCGCCCCCGCGTATGCGCTCATGTCGTCGCCTGCGTCACCTTAGGGTGGTGGCCAACTGAACGAAACAACGTCGCCGGGCGTATTACTCAGCCGTTGTTCAACACCGTTGATGTTGACGGTCACGACATATGCATTACCTGCCCGGATCCAGACACCGCGCTGCGCCGTGTAGCGCAACGATTCGCCTGGTTTAAGGACCTTTTGGAACACAGATTTGTTGTCGATTTTGACGTTCAACCACGAACCCGGATTTTTGCCGGCATCGACTTTGACTATCATCACAATCGGCGCTTCGGGCGTACCCGTTGCGGCTGAAGCCACAACAGGCGTGGCCGTTGCTGCATCTGGATTGATCGGCACCGCAGTCGGCTGTGGTTGCGCCGTGGTCGGCTCGGGAATCGCCGTCGGTGCTACCACCGCAATGGTCGCTGTCTCTTGTGTGCTGATCGTGTCGATCGGTGATGCCCCCAAGTTCATGAACTCGGTAACACGCAGAATCAACCAAATAAAGCCCATAATACACAGCATGACAAAGAACATGCCAAAGAAGTTGGGCAACATTGCACCACGAATCCGCGGAGCAACCACAGCCGGTCGTATGACTATCGGCTCGGTGCGGCCACGTTCGTACCGGTACAGTTGGATGAGTTCTTCAACAGGGATTTTGAGGTAGAGTGCGTAGTTCCGTATGAACCCACGCGCATAGACGTCACCGGGAAGGTATTTGTAATCACCCTCCTCGAGCGCCACCAAATAGCGTTGAAGGATGCGTGTTTCAGCTGCTGCCTGCGCCAAACTAATCCCTTGGGATTCTCGTGACGCACGGAGCCGATCGCCTAGCTCACTCATAGCGGTTACTTCCTCGCACAATCCATGTACCACATGCGACGCATGTATACAATTTCATTATATGCTAGTCTCTCATAATATGCCAATACTGAGACTTTTACCATGGTAATTGCATGATTTCGTTCTTTTCGTTTCACGTTCGCTTCCATAGATCCCAGTAGCGGTGTGTGCGGACGCGGGAGTCTCCTTTCTTCCCTCCATTTCGTGCCGTCGTTTTTTTCGCCTGATACCCCCTCCTATGTTCGTATGCTCGTCTCGATAGTGTCTGTGTTGTAAATTCTGCACATATGTGGTCTTGTATCGGTGGTTGTGGTTTTATTGTTTGGTGAAAACCGTGCTGCCAGCACTATCCTGATAGACAGGACAATACCGGCAGACAGCGGCGGATTTTGGATTACACGGAAAAGCTATTTGAGTCCTTCGACGCGCGGCAACACAATGCCCCGCTGACCCATATATTTGCCTGCTTTGTCTTTATACGACGTCTCGGCGACTTCATCTCCTTGGAAGAACAGACATTGCGCGATGCCTTCATTGGCATATATTTTAGCAGGTAACGGCGTCGAATTACTGATTTCGATGGTCCATTGCCCTTCCCAGCCGGGTTCGCCGGGAGTCACGTTGACGATAATCCCAGCCCGCGCATAGGTCGATTTGCCGATCACCAAGACCAATACGTCCGAAGGTAAGCGGAAGTATTCGAGCGAGTGACACAATGCATAACTATTGGGCGGGATGATACAGACATCGCCTTTGAAATGTTGAAAAATACGCTCGTCGATATTTTTAGGATCGACAACGGTGTTATATGGGCTCGTCGAAAAGATTTTGAACTCGTCTGAGACGCGCATGTCGTACCCATAGGACGAAAGTCCGTACGAAATCACCCCGCCGCGCTGTTGTTTGCCGATAAAAGGCTCAATCATGGCGTGTTCTTCGGCCATCTTGCGGATCCAACGGTCGGATTTAATGGTCATCGTTTTCTCCCTCGTCACATCCTAGGCGCTGCGCTGTACCGCACGCGCCGGCAACAACAACCGCAACCCATTGGCTACCACGAGGAGTGTACTTCCTTCGTGGCCAATTACCCCATACGTCATCTTCATCTCGAAGCCGGGCATCAAGGTCGACACCACCAGCACCGTAATCACGACGAATGCGAATATCAAATTTTGCCAGATGACCGTGCGCGCCTGTTTCGCGAGGAGCAACGCACCGGTTAACCGACTCAAATCATCCTTCATCAAGACAACATCTGCGCTCTCGTGTGCCACATCCGAGCCAGCAGAACCCATGGCGATGCCCAAATTCGCAGTCGCCAGCGCTGGTGCATCGTTGATGCCGTCACCGATCATCGCCACAGGTCCATATTTGCGCTGCAAATCGCGTATTGCATCGACCTTGTCTTGTGGCAACAATTCTGCGCGCACATCATCCAATCCCAATTCCTTGGCCAGGGCATTGGCGACATGCTGATTATCACCCGTCAGCAACACAACGCGATAGCCGGCGCGATGCAAATCACGTAGCGCTTCTTGCGACTCCGGCCGGACGGTGTCGGCGATGGTAATTAATCCCCAAATTTCATCTTCAGAGCCGACAGCAATCGTTGTATTGCCGCGCCGCTGCTCGGCTTCTATCTCGAACAACACATCCGAGGTGACATGACCAAACAACGACGGTTTGCCGACGCGCATGCGCTGGCCGGCCACTACCGCGGTCGCACCTGCGGCGACCACAGCCCTGAAGTCTGTCGCTTCGGGGACCGTCAAGCCACGTTCCTTCGCTCCCAACACAATTGCTTTGGCCAGTGGGTGCTCCGAAGAATGTTCGACTGCCGCCGCTGCAACCAGCAAGCGAATTTGATCATCGGTCATATCGCCCAATGCGTCGTCGTCGAGGGTCGTACGTGACTGTTGCGGCAAATTCAACGTCATGCGACCGGGACCGCCGACGGGAATGACTGCCACCACGCCGGGACGACCCGTCGTCAGTGTCCCGGTTTTGTCAAAGGCCACAACCTTGATGGTCGCTGCTGCTTCGAGCTGCTTGCCGCCCTTGAACAACACCCCATTGCGGGCAGAATGTGCCAATGCAGACAACAGCGACGATGGGATCGAAATGACCAACGCACACGGCGACATCACCACCAACAGCGTCATGGCGCGGTAAATGGTCACACCCCAAGGCTCGGTGGTGACTAGATGACCAATCACAATAGCCAACAATGCAGTAATCGCGACAGCCTTGGCGTAGTAATTACCGATAATGCGGTCTGTGAAGTCTTGGCTCTGCGCCTTCTGCTCACGCGCCTCACGCACCACACTGACGATACGTGCCAATGTTGACTGCGATGCATCGGTGGTGACTTCGATGTGCAACGCACCTTCGCCGTTCATCGTGCCAGCAAATGCTTTCGTGCCGGGTTTTTTGTCTACCGGTACCGCCTCGCCGGTAATCGACGCTTCGTTCACCGACGACGATCCACTCGTCACCAATCCGTCAGCGGGGATTTGGGCACCTGGACGAACAAAAACGACATCGCCAGGCACCAACGCCTCGACCGAGATCGTCCGGGTCCCGTTCGCATTGACCACCTCTGCCTCACGCGGGGACATGGCAATCAACGACCGAATCGACGCATGGGTGCGCCCCATTGCGTAGGTCTCGAGTGTGCCCGCCATGCTAAACAAAAACATCAGCAGCGCGCCCTCTGCCGGCTGACCCACTGCAGTTGCGCCGAGCGCACCGATGAACATCAATGCGTCGATGTTGAATTCGAATTTGCGGAACGAATGGAACGATTCGATTGCACTGTCATAGCCACCGAATATCATGCCGACAATGAAGAACGGCCACCAATACAGCGTGGCATCTTCGCCCACAAGGTACTTGACCACATATCCCAACGCCGTTGCGACGAGACAAATCCCCGTGAACCATATCATTCGTGGCAAATTTGCGATTTCGGCTTCTTCGGGGGATATCTCGACTTCGACTGATTCGATGACCAAGGCCATGTTGTTGTCGTCGCAGATCTCGCGCAGTGCATGCCGATCGGTGTCTTTGCGACACAGCACAATCACCCCAGCGTTATCCTCGCGGAATCGCGCCCCTGCCACGCCATCCAACGCGCGTATCGATTGTAAAATGTCGGTCATTAGGTAGTTTTCCTTCTAGTGTGGCTATTATATCGCCAACTCTGATTGTTCAGATTGTGGTTTTGGGCGCATGGTCTGTGCAGAGCAGTTTATTCGCGTTGGTATCGTTTTTCTTTTGAGAAAACAAACCCGACCAGTTTTTTATCAAAGCGAGTTTCACCGTAGCATATGCTTTTTTGCACGAAAAACCCGGAGCTTCCGTACGGAAGCTCCGGGTCTACAGGAACAGGATTTACTTGTCGACGGCCATCAATGCAATTGCTTCGCTAGAGCGGTGGCACGACACCATGTGTCCGCCGCCGATATCCTTGAGCTCGGGTTCTTCTTTTTTGCACTGATCCGTTGCAATCGGACAACGGGTATGGAATCGGCAACCCGATGGTGGATTGAGCGGGCTGGGCACGTCACCGGTAAGGATGATACGCGCGCGCGTGCGCTCTAATTCAGGATCGGGGATGGGCACTGCCGAAAGCAATGCTTGGGTGTATGGGTGCGTCGGTGCATGGTAGAGTTGCGCACCAGCAGCGATTTCGACGATTTTGCCGAGGTACATGACCGCGACGCGATCGCTGATGTGCTTGACCGCAGCCAAACCGTGGGCAATGAACAAGTACGTCAAGCCGAGTTGATTCTGCAAGTCTTCGAGCAAATTCAAAATCTGGGCTTGAATCGACACGTCCAGCGCCGATACCGGCTCGTCACAGACGACAAACTCAGGCTCGACGGCCAATGCGCGGGCAATACCGATGCGTTGGCGCTGACCACCCGAGAATTCGTGTGGGTAGCGGTTGATGAAGTACGGGTTGAGTCCGACCAGCTTGAGCAGCTCTTGGACGCGCTCGCGTACCGCATCTTTGCCCTTACGCAAGCCATGAACCATGATGGGCTCGGCGATGATGTCGCCGACGGTCATACGTGGATTCAACGATGCATATGGGTCTTGGAAGATCATCTGCACCTTGCGGCGCATCTGACGCATCTGTTCTTGCGGCAGTTTGGTCAAGTCCGTCCCACGGAAGATGACTTCGCCGTTGGTTGGTTTGAAGAGTTGAATCAGTGCGCGGCCAGTCGTGGACTTGCCACAACCGGACTCACCCACCAGACCCAACGTCTCGCCCTTGCGGATCGAGAACGTCAGCCCGTCTACTGCTTTGACATCGCCGATTTTGCGTCGGAGCACGATGCCCTTGGTGACAGGGAAGTACATTTTGAGGTCTTTGACTTCAATCAAAGTCTCTGAGAGTGTGTGGTCTGTCATGCGTTATCTCCGTACCCTAATGAGCGTTGTTGCTTAAGAAGCGACTGCGTTCGTTGGTGTTTCTTTTGTGATATCGAACAAACAAGCTGCTTTGTGATCGGTACCGACACTGCGCAGCGCAGGTACTTGTGCATCACAGACACCCGCTTTGAAGTAGTCACAACGTGCACCAAAGGCACAGACTTCACCCAACGTAATCAAATCGGGTGGCATGCCCCGGATTGGCTCGAGACGGCGATCGTGCGCATCGTCCAAACGTGGGATGGACTTGAGCAACCCGATCGTATACGGCATGCGTGGATTGTTGAAGATTTCGTGCGTGGAGCCTTCTTCGACAACTCGTCCGGCATACATAACCATGACGCGATCTGCCATACCAGCGACCACACCCAAGTCATGGGTGATTATGATGACGGCCATGCCCAACTCAGATTGCAAGCGCTTGATGAGCTCGAGAATCTGGGCTTGGATGGTCACGTCCAACGCGGTGGTTGGTTCGTCTGCAATCAAGAGTTCGGGGTTACAGGCCAGAGCCATGGCAATCATCACGCGCTGACGCATCCCGCCCGAGAATTGGTGGGGGTATTCGTCGATGCGCTTGGCCGCGCCAGGAATGCCGACCATGTTCAGCAGTTCAATTGCCCGATCGCGTGCTTCGCGTGCAGACAATTTGAGATGCAGAATCAACGATTCGGTGATTTGTTGGCCGACGTTCAGCACCGGATTCAACGACGTCATCGGATCTTGGAAGATCATTGCGATGCGATTGCCGCGCAACTCGCGCATTTTGTCTTCGCTGATTTTCAGGATGTCCTGACCATCAAAGAAAACTTCCCCACCCGAAATACGCCCGGGAGGGTTTGGAATGAGGCGCATCACAGAAAGTGATGTCACACTCTTGCCTGAGCCCGACTCGCCGACGATGCCAAGCGTCTCACTACGATTGACGTAGAACGAAACGTTGTTCACTGCCCTGACCACGCCGTCCTGCGTTTTGAACTGCGTCTCAAGGTTGCGGACCTCTAACAAAGGCGCCATACGCAAACTCCACGTTCATCAATCAAGGATAGAATATCCTTTAGATTGCAGTATTGACTTTCCCGAGTCTAGAGAAAACTAGTGAAGACCTGTTGGAACATTGTATGTTGTTCACTAGAATAATGCAAGAGGTTAATATGCGACTTGTTGTAGTAGGTGCCGGATTGAGTGGTCTTGCGGTCGCACACACCCTGCATTCCATTGCCCCCCAGATGGCTGTTCACTGCGTCGAAAAAAGCCGTGGCCTCGGCGGCCGCGTCGCAACGCGACGGCATGAGGGCGCCACGTTCGACCATGGCGCACAATTCTTTCGGCCGCTCGATGCCGACCAGATGCACTTCTTCACACAGACGCTGCCCCACGACACCCTCATTGATATTGCCAAACCAGTCTATGCATTTGATGCACAAAACCGCATCACAATCGGTGATTCCGCACAAAACAACGAACCCAAATTTGTGTACCGAGACGGCCTTAACACCCTCGCCAAACTCATTCGACCAGCTTCCATGACACTTTCGTTACAAACCCGCATCCAACGCATCGAAGCGACCACAACAGGCTACACGATCTACTCAGACCAAGGCGTACGCATCGATTCGGCCGACGCACTTGTCTTTACCCCGCCCGCCCCGCAAACGATTGAATTGTTACACGCAAGTACCATTACCGAATCTGTAAAGAACGATTTAATAAAAGGGCTCGCGCCGGCCACCTATCGACCATGTCTGAGTGTGTCGTTGCTCTATGCCGGCTTCTTCGATCCTGCCTATTACGCACTCGTCAACAACGACCGCGCTCATCCTATTTCGTGGCTGGCGGTCGAACACGCCAAACATGCCGCCCGTGTACCCGAGGGCCACACACTTTTGACCGCCCAGTTGGCTCCGCAAGCCAGCCGTGACCTCTGGGAAGTCGACGAAGCAACGCTCTACGAGACCGTAGCCGCCTGGGCACAAACCCTGACTGGCCATCCATTGGGTGCTCCCCTTTGGGGCGATCGCCAAGGCTGGCGTTATGCGCTCCCCGATGGGCGTGCAGACGCGACCACCATGCAATCCTACGAGCAATCACATGGGCTATACTTTGCTGGAGATGCGCATACCGGACTCGGTCGCATCCAATTGGCTATACAAAACGGCGCGGCTGTTGCACAGCGTATCGCCGCCCACGCAGGAGCACGCATATGACCAGCAAAATCCTTCGTCCCCTCATCATCGGCGTTGTATCGGTCATTGTGCTGGCGTTACTCGCCCTGTTGATTACGACACCGACCGAGTCACTGGTAGCGCCTACCAATCATGGCATTGTGTTACTCATTCCTGTGACGTTTTTGGCTGGTCTGTTTAGCTTTCTCTCGCCCTGCACGTTACCCATATTGCCTGCTTACTTCGCTTTTACGTTCCAAGCCAAACGCGAACGGGTGACCGTCATGTCGATTGCCTTCTTCCTTGGCTTGGCAACGACAATTGTCATCTTGGGTGCGAGCGCAACGGCATTGAGCAGATTTTTGTTCAGTTATCTTTCGTTGTTGACTACGTTGGGTGGCGTGTTAATTATTGTGTTCGGTGTGATGAGCTTTTTTGGCATTGGCTTTAGCGGTGTTCAATTGCTCGAGCGCCCCGTCGGAGGCATCCTCGGATCGTTTCTGTATGGGGCTACGTTTTCGCTCGGGTGGTCTGCCTGCGTCGGTCCGATCCTCGGCGCGTTACTGACCATGTTGGCGACCCAAGGCATCGCCGTGGCCCAAGGTGCGTTGTTGGCCTTTGTCTATGCCTTGGGCTTGGGAACGCCGCTGATTGTCATTTCGTCGTTTTTTGGGCGTCTCGGTACGGGCTCAAAGTTTTGGCAACTCATCAAAGGCAAGGCGTTTTTTGTCACCATCGCTGGTCGTGAGCTGATGTTGCACACCACCAGCATGGCCAGTGGGCTGTTGTTGGTGGTGATGGGTATCTTGCTGGCGACGGGCAATCTGGCTACCCTCGGCGAGTGGACGCGCCAGTCGTCGCTTTCGGAATATTCCCTCCATTTCGAGAGTTGGCTTCAGAGTCTGTTAACACAATAGCGAGACGGTGACGTAATGACCCTCAAGAAACATGCAGCTGGTGCGGTTGTGTACCGTCGGACGCCCGAAGGTCCGCGCTTTTTGATTATCTACGATGCCTACGGGCATTGGACCTTCCCCAAAGGCCACCTCGAGGCAGACGAATCGAGCGCGGCGGCTGCCCGGCGTGAGGTCGCAGAAGAGACGGGTGTCAATGGCCATCTCGGACCACTGGTCCATACGATTTTTTATCCCGTCATCAAAAAAGGCGTGACCTACGACAAGCAGGTCGATTGGTACCTGCTCGAAGCCGACAACGATGGAGTGGTCCTGCAAGCCGAAGAGGGCATCACCGCCTATCGCTGGGAGCCTGCCGACGAAGTCGCAGCTCTGCTCAGCTACGCACAGCTTCCCGACGTATTTTCCAAAGCACGTGACGCACTTGGAGTATAATTCGATTCCAATTCTATATTCGTGAGGCTGACTTATGCAACCCGCCTATTCCGTTGAGCGCGAATACGCCTACCCCATCGAAAAGCTCTGGCACGCCTGGACAACCGCCGCAGCCTTGCAATCCTGGTACCACGGCGTGGACCACCGTTGTGTACCCAATTCGGTGACTGCTGATGCGGCAGTCGGGGCTATATGGTCGGTTGGCATCGATGTGCCACAGTACAACGTCCAGGTTTTTTTCTATGGCACCTATACGACGGTGACGCCGCAGACGCAGCTCGTGCACACCATGCACTACACCGAAATGATCGAAGAATTCGCCGTCAAAGACATGAGCACACCAGCACACCGGGTCGTCATCGACTTCGAACGACGCCCGAATGGCAGCTGGGTGCGCTATGCGCAATTCGGTGAACTTCCGCCGGAGCAGATTCCCCTCGTTATCGCGGGTATGAATAGCTACTTTGATTCGCTCCAGCAGTACCTTGATGAATAGACTCCCGGGTGTATTGCGTCGTTGAGCAGGGTTTGCGCGGGGAGTTTTTGAGCAGGGTTTATTGCAATAAACCCTGCTCAATCTTTATTTGAGAATCCATTACCGCGCCAGGCGTTCGCGGATTTTTGTATAAACCAGCTGATATGCCATCAATACGGGCGAAATGCGGAATTGCCAGGCTACCCCAAGGTATGCAGCTACCGCTACCGTCGACAGCACCACGAGTTGCGCCAGCATCGGCCACGCAGACGTATCCAACAGTGTCGAAATGCCGCGTACCAGCGCCCAGCTCATCGCACCGGCCATCGCACATAAAGCAATTGTCTGCACGAGCCCGAGCCCACGCAAATTAAACAGCCGATGGGCCAGTACCGCCATCAAAAGCATATGCGTAATCCACTGTACCGAATTGGCGAAGGCCAGCGTTTGGGCGCTCGGTCCAAAAAACGCCAAGCCAATTACCACACCCACACCATAGCCGCCAATTGCTGCGCCTTGGACGAGGTTTGGCGCGAGGGTACGGCCGCGCGCATAGTAGGCAAACAGCAGAATCTGGTCGATTGCAGCAGCCGGCAAGCCAGGGATATACCATTTGAGCGTGTCGGCCACGGCTTGAGTGTCCGCGGCAGAAAACGCTTTGCGTTGCAGAATCAACCCCGTCAATGGCACCCGCACCAGCCACAGCATCACCGCCGCCGGCACAATCAACGCCACCACCACCGTCAGTGCTTGGGCGACGGTCGCGCGGAACGCATCGCGGTCTGCATCATCACGCAGCCGTGCCAACGTCGGCAAAATAGCCGTCGAGACAGCTGCAGCAACTAATCCGAGTGGGAACTGAATGAGCGTGGTTGCGTAGCGCATCGTCGGCAGCACGTTTTCGCCATAGCTGCTGCCCAAACGTCGATCAATCACCGTGCCAATGGCCGAGAATCCCATGCCGAGCGCTACCGGTGCATACAGCCGCAACATTTCGCGGATGGCTGGGTTCCGCCAATCGGTACGCCAGCGCAGCTGCATCTCCCGAAGGCCATACGCCTGCATGACAACCTGTGCCACCGACCCCACGACCATACCGACCGCCAGCGCCACCGGTCCTAACAGCGGAGTAAAAGCCAATGCACCGACAATCAATCCAACATTGAACACGCTCGTCACAAAGGCCGGCAACACAAACCGCTGTTGTGCCTGCAGTGCCGCCGTCATCACCCCGGCAACGACCATACAGGGTACCGCAAAGACCATCCAGCGCACCATGGTAGTCGTCAACTCTTGCATCTGTGGATTGAATCCGCCAGCCAGCCATGCCACCAATTGCGGTGCAAACCACACCATCGGCAACACCAACCCGCTGACCACCACAATCATCAGACTCAGGACCTGCGATACCAGCCGATCGCGGGCTTCGGGTTGCGCTGCCACACGACTAAACACCGGCACCAACGCGGCGCTGATTGCACCGCTCAATAGCAAGTCGTAGACAAGGGTTGGAATGGTCGACGCAGCGGTAAAGGCCGCCAGTTCACTGCCGCGGCCAAAGGTCGCCGCAAAAACCGCCTCACGGATGACTCCGATGAGGCGGCTGGTAATATTGCCGACAGCGATGAGCAATGCAGCCATCGCGATTGTACGTCCGTTGTTGGTCACAGGACCTCTTTCGTCCTCACTCAGGGGAGATACTTCATAGGGTCAACCGCCTTGCCGCCCACCTTGACGGTGAAGTGCAAATGCACTCCGGTCGAATACCCGCCACCGGCCGTATCGTAGCTGCTACCCATCAACCCGATGAAGTCGCCCATATCGACGACGTCCCCCGGCCGAACCGGCGGTTTTTTGAGCATGTGCCCATAGATCGACTGCACGCCATTGCCGTGATCGATTTTGACACACCAACCAAATCCGCTACACCAGCCGCCCTCGAACACACGACCATAACGGGCAGCAAAAATAGCTGTCCCTGCTTTGTTGGCAAAGTCTATGCCATTATGGAACGAATAGAATGGTGCGCTTCGCCACCCGAACGGCGACGTCAGCTGACCCGTTGTTGGCCATACCCAGCGCGGTGGTGGATATGGTACGTTATTGATACTCGGCAGACCTTCGATTAACCCATCCGACATGCCCAACAACGAACCCTTGACCCAGCCAGTCTCGCCCGGGACATATTCGATTTTAATCCAGCTTCCATACCGTCCAATAGGAATGAGCCGCTGACCGAGGGCAAGGGTGCCGATTTTGTCGTAAGCGCGGCCTGGACCGCCGCGTAGATTTGTCTGGTCTTCGAGGACGGTAACCGTCTCGATTGCCTCCATCCCGGCCACACCCTCTGCACTTCCATATTTGTTGATGGTAGCTTCCGGGTAATCGGGCACCGCAAAGGGGATGAAAACCTCGCGGTCAATCACCAAATCTTCGTCTTTGGTGACTCGATTGGCGCGAAATAACGTTATCGCATCTGGAGTCGACGCATACTGCGTCGCAATGCTCTCGATGGTGTCGCCTTCGGCGATAGTGTGCGATACGCCCGCCATCCGTGGGATGCGCAGCGTACTACCCACAATAAAGACACGGCCGTTTTGCAATCCATTCGCCCAAAACAATACTTGCGGGCGCATCGCATATTCTGCCGCAATCGATCCCAACGTGTCATTGCTGCGGATACGGTGATAGAACAAAAATGGCGGCAACGCATTTGGAAGCGGTGTCACCATGTGCGGTACGGTTAATTCGGAGTCACTACTCACCTGTGGTAACGGCGCATCGATCGGCAGCGTCATCTCGGCACTGCTCGCCAATCGAGAGTATCCCGATCGATATTCGAGTCCGCTTTTTTTGACGAGTGTTGGTCCAAAGAGCAATATGGCCACGATGACAACCGCGCTGGTAACATGCCCCGCCATACGAGGCTCTATGAGCGCATCCACCATGAGTGATTTTTTGCGTACGTTCGTCGTGCTGGGTGTCGCTGTTTGTTGAATGGCTTGGCCGAGGAAGACTGCTCGGGCTGATTGCGCTGCTTTTTGCTGGGCAACCATTGATTCACGCAAGATACGCGGTGCCAACCATGCTTTGGCGCCCGCGTTGAGGGGGAATGTGTCTAAAATTGCCCAAACACGCGATCGTGCGGTGACTTCTCGTTGCCGAAGCAGCTGGATTTTGGTCACAATCGATTGCGTTGACGGCTGCGGTATAATCATTTTGGTCTTCACAACGGGCTAGCAACCATCGGATTGTTGCATGATACGACGCAACATAGTTGGTGTCAATAATCTGCGCCCAGACGCGTTGTATCCCCTCGATGAATGTTGTACTCTGACGTATACTATACCCATCACCCCCTAGGGGTTTTGCTAAGAAGGATAATCACGATGATTCAAGTCAACGTCGATAGTGTACGTGTGAGTTTACTCACCCAAAACCGCGTTGTCGTGCTACGCGAGACAGACAGTCGGCGCTATTTGCCCATTTGGATTGGCCAATTCGAGGCAGATGCAATCTCGTTTGTGCTGCAGAACCTCACCCCCACACGCCCTATGACCCACGACCTGCTCTGCACCGTCTTCCAAGAACTCGATGCCGAGATAGTCCACGTGCTCATCAACGATGTCCAAGAGACTACCTTCTACGCACGTATTCTCGTCCAGACTCCGCAACGCTCATTCGAAATAGACGCACGCACCAGCGACGCAATTGCCATCGCCCTGCGTGCACACGTGCCGATCTTTGTCGCACCACATGTCTTCGAACAAGCGTCTGTGCCGTTCGACGGCGACGAACAACAAGAACCACCGCTCTTCAAAGCATCCCCATCCGTCAGCGAAACAGAGCCGGCAGCGACCATAGACGCAGCCAACGCTCCTACCGATGCTCCTGTCTCTGATGAAACGATGTCGATGTTTCGTGACTTCATCAATTCGCTCGACGAAGACGATGATGCAAAGAAAAACCCACCCAGCGCATAGCAACGCGCTTACCCAAAACATCTAATCTGATATGTTTTTACACTCCAATGTGCATAACTTGGGGTGTTTTTGTGGATAACTCACCAAAATGTGGAGAGTTCTGCTCTCCAACGCACTTTACGTACCTTCGTAAAATAAAAACAAATGTTCGCCTTGGTTTATCATTGTAGTGCAGCGAAAAACCACTACGACACAGTTCTTTTTTGTGTATAACGCGTGTAGAATCCGAGGAGAGTCGGCGAATAACATCTGCTCTTTTTCCGCTTCTCCACAGGTTTTGTGGATAACCGAGCCTTGTACTGGTGGACCATTCTGCATCGATTGTGGATGACTGTCTGATTGCTTTTTTTCTTGTTGAGTACTGTTGACCGTCATACACAATCTGGCACGAGTGATTTTCGCAGCCTTATGGGTCAAAACCGCACTTTCTACTTATCCACACCGATTACTATCGGCTGCTATTTCTTCTCTTATTCTCTTTGTTCTTCTTATAGAAAGACGTGCGCATACAACGATCCACATTACAGAACATCTCCTGTTTCTCCAAAAGTGCAGATTGTGGTACACTACATGCAGTAAGTTATGCATTGTTGCGCCTCGACCTCGGAGGTCGTGGCGTTTGTATGTTGTGTGGGAGCAAGCATGAAGCGAACAGAATTGCGCAATGTGGCTATTATTGCGCACGTTGACCACGGCAAAACGACCCTCGTAGATGGTTTATTACGCCAATCCCGTATCTTCCGAGATAATCAGCAGATGACCGAGCGCGTCATGGACTCGAATGATCTCGAGCGCGAGCGCGGCATCACCATCATGGCCAAAAATACCGCCGTGATGTACAAAGGCAACAAAATCAACATCGTCGACACCCCAGGTCACGCAGACTTTGGCGGTGAAGTCGAACGTGTAATGAACATGGTAGACGGCGTGTTGTTGCTCGTCGATGCTGTCGATGGCCCGATGCCACAAACACGCTTCGTGCTGCGCAAAGCACTCCAGGCTGGTCACAAGGCGATTGTGGTGGTCAACAAAATTGACCGACCAAATGCGCGACCACAGTGGGTCGTCAACGAAACATTCGACCTGTTCGTCGAGTTGGGTGCAACAGACGAGCAAGCAGAATTCCATACTGTTTTTTCGAGTGCAATCAATGGTATCGCAGGCACAGACTTCAACAATCTGAGTGATTCACTTGAGCCATTGTTCGACGCCATCATCAACCACATCCCCGCACCAGACGTCGATCCAGATGCACCGCTGCAAATGTTGGTTACCAATACGTTCTACGACGACTACCGCGGCAAAATCATGATGGGCCGCGTCCGTCGTGGTTCGTTGACCAAGGGTATGTCGGTCATCAAGTTTGACCACGAAGGCGAGATGAAGCCTTCGAAGATCGTCCAGATCTTCCAATACGTCGGGTTGAATCGTGCCGAAGTCGAAGAAGCCACCGCTGGCGACATCATCGCCATTGCCGGTATTGCCGATGGCATGATCGGCGACACCATTGCCGATGCCACCAATCCCGAGCAGCTTCCGGTGCTGGCCGTCGAAGAGCCAACCGTTAACATGACGTTCGGTGTCAACACCAGCCCATTCGCCGGTCGTGAAGGCCAGCACGTGACCTCGCGCAAGATTCGCGACCGCTTATACGCCGAGCGCGAGCGCGACGTTGCATTGCGTGTCGAAGACACCGATGTCCCTGATGCCTTCACGGTATCTGGTCGCGGTGAATTGCATTTGACTATTCTGATCGAAAATATGCGCCGTGAAGGGTATGAATTCCAGGTTTCGAAGCCTGAAGTTATCTTCCGTGTTATCGACGAGCAGCGGATGGAGCCTATCGAACAGGTCGAAATCGAAGTCTCGGAGCAATACCAAGGTGCAGTTATCGAATTGCTCGGGCAGCGCCGCGGTATCATGCGCGATATGCGCTACCGCGAAGACGGGACCGTCAGCCTGACATTCCTTGTGCCTACCCGCGGTTTGCTCGGCTTCCGCCAGCAACTGCTCACCGCCAGCCGCGGTGAAGGGCAAATGAATTCGTTGTTCTACGAATACCAGCCTGTAGCCGGTGATATCAGCACGCGTTCCAATGGTTCGTTGGTTGCGTCAGAGTCCGGTCAAACGACGACCTTTGGGTTGTTCGGCTCGCAGGAGCGCGGGCAGTTGTTCATTGGCGCCGGCGTCGATATCTACGAAGGTATGGTCATCGGTATGCACGCCCGTGAGCGCGACCTCGAAGTCAACTGCTGCAAAAAGAAGCACCTTACCAACATGCGTTCGTCTGGTGCCGACGATGCACAACGCCTCGAGACCCCACGTAACATGAGCTTGGATGATGCAGTCGAATACATCGGCGACGATGAATTGCTCGAAATCACCCCCAAGAACTATCGCTTGCGCAAGAAATTGCTCAATCAAGAAGAGCGTAAACGCGATCAAAAACGCCGCGAAATGTCTTTGATGACAAACGGCTAAACTTTTCGTGCTTGTATCGAAACAGACCGAGGTACGTCATGTACCTCGGTCTGTTTGTTGTTATACTACCCTACATAATACGCACCAAATATATCGAGGCATGCATGAACCAGCTCCGGGCATTGTGGCCCTATGTTGTTCGGTATCGGGCCCGTTTTCTCCTTGGCTTGCTGACGAGCGTCATTGCAACCGGATTTGCGGTGCAAATTCCGCAGATGTTGCGCATCATTGTCAACGAAATCAACGAACGCGGCATTATTTGGACCGATTTGATACACAGTGTGCTCATCATGGTGGGTTTTTCGATCGCTGATGGTATCTTTCGTTTCGGCCAACGCACGCTGATTATGGGAACCGCCCATCAGGTCGAAAGTGATATCCGCGAAGGCATGTTCAAACGATTGCTCGAACTGGATCAGAAGTTCTACGGTGAACATCACACCGGCGACCTGATGACGCGCGTCACCAACGATATTTCGTCTATTCGACAATTCTATGGTCCGGGAGTGAGTTCGATGGCCAGCGCAATATTGATGATTGTGACTGCATCGGCGCTCATGATGACTACCAATGCCACACTCGCATCTATCGTGTTGTTGCTGCTGCCGGTCGTCACCATTTTGTTTGTGGTGGTCGGTGGTCGCATGCGCCTTATCTTCCGCAAGGTGCAGGATTTGTTTGGCGAGGTGTCGAGCCGGGCCCAAGAAAACTTCTCGGGCATACGCACCATCAAAGCGTATACCCAAGAAGTACCCGAGACCGCAGAATTCTTGCGTGTCAACGAACGGTTTCGTCTGCAAAACGTCAAATACGTGTTGTTGAGTGGTTTGCTTTGGCCGACCATTAGTCTCGTGATGGGCACCATCGGTGCACTTGTGTTGCTCATCGGTGGTCGTTCTGTGGCAGCCGGCGAGATGACTATCGGTGATCTCGTCCTCTTCAACGGGTACTTGGCCGCCCTCGGCTGGCCGGTTGTTGCGCTGGGTTGGACGGTCGATCTCTATCAACAGGCTGCTTCGGCAGCTGGTCGGCTCGGTGAGGTGTTGCAGCGCGTCCCTACAATCAAAGATGAATCACATACGCCTGTCCAACTTACTGTCGATGGTGCGATTGCTTTTCGCAATGTCGGTATTTCTGTCGGCGATGGCGATGCCAAGCGAACGATTTTGCACGATATTTCGTTTACAGTCGAAAAGGGACAGACAGTAGCGATTGTGGGCGCGACTGGTGGCGGCAAAACGACCCTGGTCAATCTGCTGTCGCGCGTCCAAGATCCTACCCACGGTACCGTTCATATCGATGGTCATGACATCCGCACGGTAGCCTTATCGTCACTCCGTGACGGTATCGGGTATGTCCCGCAAGATACTTTTCTGTTTAGCGTCCCAGTGCGCGAAAATGTCACATTCGGACGACCAGATGCAGACGAAGCAGATATCCAACAAGCGCTGCTTATTTCGCGGTTGAGTAATGATGTCGTCCAATTGCCGCAAGGTATTGATACGCTCGTCGGTGAACGTGGTGTCACACTTTCTGGTGGCCAAAAACAACGCACCGCTATTGCCCGCGCGGTACTGCGCAACCCAGCAATTTTGGTGCTCGATGATGCGTTGTCCAGTGTCGATACGCACACTGCCGCACAGATTCTCGAAGGATTGCGTACCTTCCGGTCTGGTGGCACAGCGATTCTGATAGCACAGCGTATTGCTACGGTGCGCGAGG
The DNA here is from genome assembly GCA_947474225.1 of Roseiflexaceae bacterium. Taxonomy (GTDB): domain Bacteria; phylum Chloroflexota; class Chloroflexia; order Chloroflexales; family Roseiflexaceae; genus UBA965. The sequence continues at coordinate 36,042 of CANJHS010000010.1, forward strand.
CCGATATGATTATCGTCCTCCATGAAGGGACCATCGCCGAGCAAGGAACGCACAGTGAGCTCGTTGCACGCAATGGTCGGTACGCCGCGATGTATCAGCGCGAGCAGTTGGCTGATGCCGTCGAGAACGCGTAGCTTTTCCCACAGAATCGTATCCGTACACATATAGGACAAAAGTATGACAGTCTACGATGACGAAATATTAGGGAAAGCGTACGATGGTCGGTTAGTAAGACGACTCATGACGTTTGTCTGGCCCTACAAATGGCAACTCTTCCTGTCGATTGGGTTGATGGTCGGCAGTGCATTGGTCGAATTGGTGCCACCATATCTGTTGCGCACCGCGATTGATGGTCCAATCGCCAGCAAACACATCGATGGAATCGTGCCTATTTTTTTGATTTACATCATTACCCTCGTGGCAGCCTTTGGTTTTCGCTATGCACAAAATTACACCATGCAGGTGATGAGCCAAAAAGTCATTATCGATATCCGAATGGTTATTTTTAGCCATATTCAACGGATGAGTCTTGGATTCTTCGATCGCAATCCGGTCGGCCGATTATTGACGCGTATAACCAATGACGTCGATGCGCTGAACGAATTTATCACGCAGGGTACGGTTGCGCTGCTGGGCGATCTTGTCCGGTTGATTTTTGTGATCGGCATGATGCTGATATTGAGTTGGCGATTGGCATTGGTGTCGTTCATCATGTTCCCGGTGGTGATAATTTCGACGATCATCTTCCAAAAAATCATGCGGGCCACCTACCGCGAGATGCGTCAGCGTCTGGCGCGTATCAACGCCTATCTCAACGAACAAATCACCGGGGTATTGGTGACCCAATTGTTTGGCCGAGAACCGCGCAGCAAGGAATACTTCGCCGAGATGAGTGCCAAATATCTCGAATCACAATTCAAGTCCAATACGACATTCGCAGTGTTCTTCCCTGCCATTAACCTCATCTCGGTAACGGCGACAGCGGTGTTGCTGTTGTTGGGGAGTCAATTAGTCTTTGCAGAATATGCAACGATAGGGTTGTTGGTTGCGTTTACCCTGTATAACGAGCAAGCGTTTGGCCCGATTCGCCAATTGGCAGAGCGGTATAACACATTGCAAAGCGCGATGGCATCATCCGAACGCATTTTCGGTGTGCTTGATACACCCGAAGGTATCCTCGATCCAGAACATCCCGTTGCATTGCCGGCTCCGGTACGCGGCGAAATCGTCTTCGACAAGGTCATCTTTGGCTACAATCCAGACGAACCGGTGCTCAAAGGGGTCTCGTTCACCATCCCAGCAGGGCAATCTGTGGCAGTGGTGGGTGCAACGGGTGCCGGCAAAACATCGTTGGTCAGTTTGATGGCGCGTTTCTATGACATCCAATCCGGTGGAATTTTGTTGGATGGTATCGACATCCGCACCGTGCCGCAGCACGAGTTGCGCAGGCATGTCGGCGCAGTCCCGCAGGATCCAACCTGTTTCAGCGGCACCATTCTGCAGAATATTCGACTGCACGACGAGACGATTACTGATGAGCGCGTCAAATGGGCGGCTGAGATTTCTGGTGCTTCGACGTTTATCGACCACCTGCCAGATACATACCAGTACGAAGTGCGTGAACGTGGTTCAAACCTGTCTGTCGGTCAACGGCAGTTGTTGGCGTTCGCACGCGCCATGGCCTTTAATCCTGATGTCCTGCTCATCCTCGACGAAGCGACTTCGAGTGTCGATACCGAGACCGAAGTTGTCATGCAGAAAGCTGTCCAGCGCTTGTTGAAGGGGCGTACCTCGATTGTCATTGCTCACCGTTTGTCGACGATCCGCAACGTTGATCGTATTTTGGTGTTGCACCGTGGTGAACTCGTCGAAGATGGCTCGCACGAAGAACTCCTCGCCCTCAACGGCTTCTATGCGCGACTCTATCGTCTGCAATACGCAGAACAATTGGGTGGCAGCTAGAGTCTCGTGGCGAACAGTGGTAGGATTGTGGTAACCCTTTGAGATGTAGAGAAAGAAGGCAGAGCGATGGCTCCGAGCATCATTTTGAAAACTGCGATTCCTGGACCAAAATCCAAAGCTGTCGTTGCGCGTCGCGAAGCGGCGGTACCAAGCGGCTTGTACAAAGCGCATCCGATTGCAATTGAAAGCGCCAAAGGCGCACTGGTAACAGACGTCGATGGCAATACCTACATCGACTTTGTCGGTGGTATCGGTGTGCTCAATGCCGGCCATGCGATGCCCGAGATTGTCAATGCAATCACCGACCAAGCACAGAAGTTGATCCACTTTTCGGCGCTGGTGGGCACCTACGAAAGCTACGTTGCGCTCTGTGAACGTCTCAATGACGCGGTGCCAATCACTGGGCCCAACAAAACAATTCTGGCCAACAGTGGTGCCGAAGCGGTAGAAAACGCCATCAAAATCGCCAAATATGCCACCGGACGAAGTGCCATTATTGCCTTTGAGGGTGGGTATCATGGCCGCACACTGATGACACTTTCGCTGACATCCAAAACTTCATTCAAAAAGAACCTCGGACCGTTCTTTCCCGAAGTCTATCGTGCTCCATTCCCATATGAATATCAATGTGCAATGTGTACCAATGCCTGTAGCGGTGCGTGTGCCGATCAGCTCGAAAAGATGCTGCTGACGCATGTCGAACCGTCTGCGGTGGCAGCGATTATCATCGAACCGGTGCAGGGTGAAGGCGGGTTCATTCCCGTACCACCCAGCTATATGAAACGATTGCGCGCGCTGTGTGACAAGCACGGTATCATCCTGATTGCCGACGAAGTCCAGTGTGGCTTTGGTCGTACCGGTACATTGTTTGCTATGGAACAGATGGGTGTCGAACCCGATATCATCGTGACCGCCAAGTCCATTGCCGCCGGCATGCCATTGGCAGCGGTAACCGGACGGGCGCACTTGATGGATACTGTTCACCTCGGTGGCATTGGCGGTACGTACGGTGGGAATCCGCTCGCTTGCGCTGCAGCACTCGAAGTCATGAATCAATTCCAGGATGGCAACCTGCTCGAGCGAGCGATGTCGATTGGTGGTCAAATCCGTACACGCGGTGAACAGTGGACCAAACAGTTCAGTGGTATCGGTGATGTGCGTGGTCTGGGTGGCATGATTGCCATCGAGTTCGTCAAGGATCGCACTACGCGAGAACCTGATCCAGATGCTGTCGCAAAAGTCGCTACCTACTGTTTGCAGCACGGTGTCATCACCATGCGGGCTGGTTTGTATACCAATTGTATTCGCCTGTTGATGCCATTGGTTATTACTGACGAACAGCTCCAAGAAGGCTTGGATGTGCTCGAAGCCGCAATGAAGTCACTCTAGGAGCCGGCATGCAATTCACCGTCGTCAACACGGCGCTTGCACACATCGATGCACTCGAGGAGTTGCAGCGGTTGTGCTACCCCACTTTGGACCCGTCGCATCTGTTGCGACGACCGCATCTCGAGAGTCACTTGCGCATCTTCCCTGAGGGACAGCATGTCGCGTTGTATGACGGCCGGCCGGTTGCAATGAGCTCGACGCTGCGTCAGCATGTCGATTTCGAACATGCCCAACATGCGTTTGATGATGTTATTGCGGGTGGGTACTTTACCACCCACGAACCAACCGGCGAATGGCTCTATGGGGCCGACATGAGTACCCATCCTGATTATCGCCAAAAAGGACTAGCGTCGTTGCTCTATCACGCACGTCGTGACCTGATCAAGCGACTCAATCTGCGCGGTATGGTCGGTGGCGGCATGGTACCGGGATATCGCTTCTACAAAGATCAGATGTCTTTGGATGTGTATGCAGCCAAAGTATCGGCAGGTGAGCTCAAAGATCCGACGCTGACGCCACAGCTCAAGAATGGGTATGTGGTACGTGGTATCATCCGCGACTACTTGCACGACGACGTATTGGGCAATGATGCCACGCTGATTGTCTATGACAATCCCGACTATCGAACATAGGCTCTGCTGTACGATTATCACGAGGATTATATGGAAAAGCACAAGAATTTCATAGCGGGTGAATGGGTCGCCCCCACTGGTGATCAATACAGCGAAATACGCAATCCCGCCGATACCAATGACATCGTCGGCTATGCGCCACGTTCTACCGTTGTCGATGTTGATCAAGCAATTGCTGCTGCCCATGCTGCCTTTGGTGCATGGGCCGGTCGTCCCGCACCAGAACGCGGTAGAATCCTCTACAAAGTAGCCAACATCATCGAAGGTCAAATCGATGCATGGGCTGCAGAGCTTACCCGTGAAGAAGGCAAAACACGCACCGAGGCGCGCATGGAAGTCGTGCGTGCGGTTGAGGTGTTTCGGTACTTTGCCGGCGAAGCGTGGCGTGTCGGAGGCGATGTACTACCGGCCGATACGACCAATACGTTGCTCTACAGCAAACGTGTGCCGCTTGGTGCAGTGGCAATTATTACGCCATGGAATTTTCCGCTGTCTATTCCAGTCTGGAAGATGGCTCCGGCCTTGGTGATGGGCAACACAGTCGTCCTCAAGCCAGCCTCTGCCACGCCGTTGATGGCGCTACGGCTGATGGGTGCGTTGCACGAAGCCGGAGTTCCCGCCGGTGTGGTCAATTGTGTGACTGGTAGCGGCGCAGTCATTGGTGATACTCTCGCGACCGATGCGCGTATCAAAGCTGTTTCGTTCACCGGTTCATATGCGGTCGGTCATGCGTTGTACCAAAAAACGGCGCTCCGACTCACCCGCACCCACCTCGAGATGGGCGGCAAAAACCCGGTGATTGTCGCTGCAGATGCAGATCTCGACAAAGCGGTTAATATCGTGGTCCGCGGTGGATTTGGATTGACCGGACAAGCGTGTACTGCAACCAGCCGTGTGATTGTTGATCGTACGATTACGCAAGAGTTCTCGCGCCGATTGATTGCAGCAGCCCAAAAGATTGTGGTTGGCCCAGGATTGGTTGATGGTGTCCAGATGGGTCCTGCGGTCAGTGCCGCACAGCGGGATATTGATAACGAATTCATCGCGATTGCTGCACAACAGGGTGCGCAGGTTGCCGTCGGTGGGAATGATGTCTCTGGGCAGGGGTATTTTGTGCGTCCGACCGTGATTACCGGCGTGACAGCACAGATGCGCATTGCCCAAGAGGAGGTATTCGGACCAGTGATTGGCATCCTCGAGGCAGGTGATATCAACGAGGCATTGGCCCTGTCGAATGACATTGCCTATGGTTTATCGGCAACTATCGTCACGAATGACCTCCGTCAGGCAATTCGCTTCGCAGATCAAGCCGAAGCAGGAATGCTCAAGGTGAATCAACCAACTGCTGGTGTGTCGATACAGGCGCCGTTCGGTGGATTCAAGAACAGCGGCTCAGGTATGTTCCGTGAAATGGGCAAAGGCGCTGTAGAGTTCTTTTCCCAAGAGAAAGCAATTTATATCGACGGGAATTAATGCTTCTCTTTGCTGCAGGGTATCACGCTTGTGGTACCCTGCACTTTATGTTTTTTGTATCATTTTTCGTTGTAGAGCTGATACAGTTTGTTCTTTTCCGATGCGGTACTATCAAGAATGTATACAAGTATTAATGGGTGTCTTTTGCATACGCAATAGCAATATGTTTTGCATGCTGGTATCTGATAACGTGCATTATTGAATGTGTCTGGCGATGTACCATGTTTTTAGGATATATTGAATCTGTTTTATATTATTTGGCTTTCTAATGGGATTTGTTGACTGTAATAGAATATATTTATGGTATTTAATCAATATTATTGTGTGAATGTACACAAAATATATACGTAATTTCAATTTTGATTATTAAAAAATAAAAAAACATCATTTTCTTTAAAATTTTACGTTGTATGATTACATACATTCACCAATAGATTTTGTGTATGTGTATAGTATTTCTTCAAAAAGACGGCATCGTAATTTTTATGTATTTGAAAGCACACACCGTTCATAGAGACAAAGTGTACGGTTTTGGGGATTGCTATCCATAAGAGTTATGTATCACGAATTGAGTATCTCATGGAGCAAAATTGAGAGGATTGACGACGTATTGAGTTCTCATGGAGCAAAATTGAGAGGATTGACGACGTATCTTGATATTTGCGAAAAAAATTTTGGAGTACGTGTATTTTTCTTGCAGTTTCCATACCGTGAGTTTGGAATGAGGAATGTATTTGCATGGCGTATTGTAGGCTGAGGTCGAGATCTGTTACGATACACAGCAGGTCTGTGTTGCGGGATGTTTATTGTTTTCATGTGTTGTATCGCCGACTGGTGTTGTTTAATGTTTAGAAATCTTTTGTTTTTGAAATTCTTGCGTTCATGTCCTTAATTTTTACATATTTTAAAATAGACCAAAATATCCTTGACATTATGAGCAAAATGAGATATATTTTTATATGGTTGTGAACGAACGGAAAGTAGAAACAATGCAGAAGACAGATTTCGTCAAAGCAGTAGCTGAGAAGGCTCAGATGTCCCAGAAGGACACCAAGGAAATCATTGACGCAGCGTTGGAAGTCATTGCGCAGCAGCTCAAGGGCGGCGAAAAGGTTACTCTTACCGGATTCGGTACCTTTGAAGTACGTCAGCGCCAGGCCCGCGAAGGGGTCAACCCACAGACCGGCGCAAAAATCAAGATTCCAGCCACCAAGACCCCAGGCTTCAGCGCAAGCAGCACCCTGAAGGCACAGGTCAAGTAATTTCTGAAAACGCCCTCGGTCGCTCTAGAGCGATCGAGGGCGTTTTTGTGTCTTTTTGTGTTTACGGGATTTTGGAATTCAGATAATCTGCGAGTTGCTGATAGAGTGCAACGGTTTCGGTTGGGAGTTGCTGCGAGGTAGCAAGTGACACAAGGTTTTTTGCTTGAATTGAAGCATTCTGGTACTCAAGACCGTTGCTCAACACAATGGTGTAGTTTTGGAGTGCCTCGATACTTTCGGGTTGGATAGCAACGAGTTGACCAAAGGCTGCAATTGCTTCTGGATAATTTCGTTCACGACTTGCAATCAAGCCAAGGATAGACAAGAGTAAGCGATCGTTTTGATAGGGTGTTGCCAGATAGGCGGTGCGGAGCTGCTGGAGCAACACCGGGGTGCCGACGAGTTGATCAACGATGGTTGAAATCTGACCATCGAGTGCGTGCGGCTCTTTTTGGATAATGCCAGCATAGAGTGGCATTGCCTCGCTGTAGCGCCCATCGGCATAGGTCAGGTCTGCAATGCGTATTGCCGTATCAGGGTAGGTTGGATCGAGGAGTTGTGAACGCTCTAGGGCAGCATGTGCTTTTTCTCTGAAACGTTTGGCTTCGTCTGGATTTGTGTCGCGTAGTCGATTGGCACGTGTAATAAGCGCACCGATGTATTCATTCAAAATGCTGACGTCGTTGGGAGCATTGGCTACGCCCTTTTCGAACCATGTGGTGATGGCTGTTTCTGCCGCTGGTGTTTGTTCGACACGGGTATACCAGAATGTATAGAGGCGAGCAAGATTGGCAAAGTGGTCTTTGTTGTACGGATTGAGGTCGTGTGCAGTCAGCAGAGCCTGCTCGGCAAGGTGGATAATGTCACGCGTCGAGCGCGGTTCGAGATAATCTTTGATGTCGAGTGCTGATTGTTGGGCAATGAGTGTAGGCAGTGTTGTATCGATGGATTCAATTTTGTTCCCACCGATCCGCCGTTTTGCATCCGCCAAATTCAGTAATGAACGCCCTGCGCTCAGATAGTAATAATCCTGGTTGGGTTCCATCCGTATCGCATCGAGGAAGTACGAGAGACCGATGATTTGTTGGTCGGTATTGCCGGAGCTTGTTGCTGCTTCGGCATAGCTGCTCCCTTGTTGGAAGCGCATGTCGGCCAGTGCGTTATCGATGTTGAACGACCATGCGGCCAAACCGCCAGAGATGACAATTGCAGCGTAGAGAATGTAGTGGATGAATGCTGGTTGGGGTACAGAGACAACGGCGCGTTGTGGTGTTGCCTGGGGACGTCTACGGCCAGTTTGGTTCGGCTTGGTCGTCGGTGTGACGATCGGTTCTGCGACTGTTGGTTGTTCGAAGGGGACGACTGGTTCTTTCGACAGTCGTGCAATAGCGAGCAACGCGCCGATAGATAACCATTGCATCATCAGTGTCGTAACCACGGGGATACCCGTCAGTCCCTCCACATTGTGTGCAACGATCGCACTCATGGCAGCGATGACAAAGAATCGATAGGGTGCAATTGTTGGTCTTTTGAGTAATGCAAAACCATACAGCACAGCGCTGATAATTAACGCAATGTAGCTGAAGAGACCAAGTAGGCCCTTATTGACGAGTTCGTCGAGGAAGGCTTGGTGCGATCGGTCGGGCGATGCGCTCCGAGATTCGATGTGTGCCAGGGATGGTGGGTAGAACGTGTTGTACGCAACGAACATACTTTCTGGGCCCCAGCCGATGACGGTGCGGAGAGGATCTGATGTAATCAGACCAATGGTGCCTTTGCCGAATTCATCGCCAAACCAGATTTTCATCCGGACGTCACCAGTCGTGCCAGCACTCACATCAAACAATTTGCCCATACGACCAATATATGGGACGGTGCGTAACTGTACAAAAAGGGATGATGTGCTGAAATTGAGGAGCAGCAGAAAAACCACAACCAAACCCACGATACTGCATTCTGCAATAAAGAGTCGTGCTGCGATACGCGAATACATCCCGCCGCGGCGGCGTATGTCGAGTAAGTTCGTCGTGATAAAGAAAAACAATCCGACCGCGCCACCAATCCATGGGCCGCGACTTTGGGTGAAGAATACGGTGACCAAACTCGCACACGCAAAGGCGATACTCGCCCAGCCAGCGAATGCGAAGTAACGATTGTGTGTAACCGCAGATACTTTTTGTACTACTGGTACCACAAACGCTACCCACAGTAAGAGCGCCGCGGCGAGAAGCCAGAGGAGCCAATGTTCCCCGAATTGACCGTCGGTCGGCAAGACGACTTTGACATCGGTACTCGGCTGCGCACTCACCATCAATGCGATGGTGTACACGGATGTCAGGGCTGCGGCAATACTGCGGCGTAAAAGGTGTGTCGCCGGTGGGGAAAGCAGCTCGATATAGGCTATTGCAGCGATGAGAATCGCACCAGGATAGACCCACCAGAAGCGCAGATCGATGGAACGCACGACGCCACTAAACTGGATGGCTGCAAATACAAGAGCAAACACACCGATAATCGTAGAGACACCTGCAACGAACACAGGCAGCGACAATGGTTTGGTTTGTTGGTCGATAGGTTGCCGTGATTGGCGGATGAGCGTCAGTCCGTATGCGATTGCGTACGGGATGATCAAAATAAGGAAGGCAGCGATAAAAATGGAATTGCCCATCGTCGATGCGACGCGGGTAATGACGTCGCCCTTCCACGGTAGTGGATCTGTCTGGAAATGTTGCACATACCCATAGAATGTCGGCACGATCGCTGACAAGATAACCATAGCAACCGTACGCCAGAGTTGCGCTGGTGTCCGTGTATGTGTCACGATAATCAGTGCGAGTGCTACGTACGAAAGATTTGTGTAGGTACCTTGTAGCCGTTGATACGAACCCCAAAATGACAGCCCGGGTACGATCGATGTCATGGTCGCAAAAACAAAAATCACACAGTATGCAACGATGCTGTAACTGAGTACCGTATTTTGGAGAGAAAAAAACGGTTTAGGGGATTTTGCGTGGAGGCGTTGATCTGTCCAGCGGAGTACTGCGACTGCGCATAATATCGTGACGAAGGCACGAAAAAGCACAGCTTTGTCTGGTTCGAAATGTCTGGCCGACAGCAGATTAAAGTAGGACGGGATAATCGCAATACAGAGCAACCAACCGTATTCCAGCACACGGTCGCACCATTCAGCAATTTTGGAGTGAGGATGCATGAGGAATTCCTTTAATTGCGACGCCTGTAGTGCGTTCGTTATTGAGGCAGTGCTTTGCGTTCACGCGCGTAGACAAGCATGTCTGCAGCGACAGAGCGACTCTGTGCACTGACAGGGTGACCATTGAGCATAGCTGCGAGTTCGTCGATACGTGCAGGTTGATCGAGTGCTGTCACGTGTGTCGTGGTCCGATCTGCACTGATTTTTTTGCTGATAGCGTAGTGTGTGTCTGCGAAGGTTGCGACTTGTGGCAAATGGGAGATACATAGAACTTGATGGTGACGGCTGATCTGCCAGAGCTTCTCGCCGACGACTGCACCAGCGCGGCCACCGACCCCGGTGTCCACTTCGTCAAAGACCATTGTCTCGATTATTTCGACCTGCGCAAGGACGGACTTGATCGCCAAGAACAGACGTGACCCTTCGCCGCCCGAGGCGGTTTTGGCCAGAGATTTGGGTTCTTCACCGGGATTGGGGGCAATCATAAATTCGACATGGTCGATGCCGGTTTTATCGCACGCGAGTGTTGCAAGAGAGCTGTCTGACTGCTGTACGATTACGCCATCAAATGCCTTGGTTTGCGTCTGGTGCACCATAAAACGGACATGCGGCATTGCCAAATCGCGTGCTGATGCTTCGACGGCTTGTGCGAGTTTGGCTGCGGCGCTGACGCGATGTTGAGAAAGCACGTTCGCTGCGGTTCCTAATTGACTACGCATACGTTGTTCTTGTTGTTCGAGTGCTGCGACGTATTCATCGCTGTGTTCGAGTTTTTCGAGTTCTGTTGCGGCAGTTGTTGCGCGCTCGATGAGCTCGGGAATGGTTGCACGATATTTGCGCTGGAGTGCACGCAGCTCGGTTATGCGGTCCTCGATCGCCTCGATGCGGCCCGGGTCGAATTCAATACGATCGCGGTAGGCGCGGACTGCCTGGGCGAGGTCGGTTAGTGCGTACTGGAGTTCGGTTGCTTGGGTAACGATTGCTTCGATTGATGAGTCGTACTTTTGCAGGTCCGCACACAGTTGGGCGACTACCACGCTCGAATCGACGAGGCCACGGGGGCGGCGATCATCGCCATTCAATGATTGATAAATCTGGGTGGTTAACTCGGTGATACGCGCACCGTTCTGGAAGCGTGTACGCTCCGCAGTGAGTGCTTCTTCTTCGCCAGGGATGAGTTTGGCCGCGTTGACATCTTTTTGCAGTGCGCGCAATTCTTGGATGCGTTCGGTGCGGCGGGATGCTGCAGTGCGCAGGTCGTTGAGCTCGTTGCGGAGCGCCTTCCATTGTGCATGGAGTTCGGACACTTTCTGCCGAGTAGGGAATAACTTGCCAAATCGATCCAACATATCAAGGTGGGTTTTTGCGTTGAAGATTGTCAGACCATCGTGTTGGCCATGGATATCTATCAGCCAGCTGCCTATCTCGCGCAGGATGGTATTGGTGACCGCACGACCATTGATGCGGCTGACCGTACGATTGCTCTCGCGATTGACCTCGCGGAAAATAATGATGTTGTCGTCGCCTTCCTCGCGGAGGCCATGCTCGTCGAGGAGTGCAATGAAGTCGGGATTCGGTTTGACTTGGAAGACGCCTTCGATGCGCGAACGATCCATGCCGTTCCGTATGTGACTCGCGTCGAATCGGTCGCCACGCAAAATCCCCAACGCATCGATGATCATCGACTTACCAGCACCTGTCTCGCCACTGAGTACGGAGAAGCCGTTGTTGAACGATAGGGTCACTTGGTCGATAATCGCAAAATTACCGATATGTAATTCTAAGAGCATATCTGACCTCGACTATGACAGAAGCGCCAGAAAGAGTGCAACGCCATGTTGGTTCATTTTGTAAATACTTCGAGGAACTCTTGGAGCTTCTCGGGACTATGGAAAACAAATGTCAGCCGTACATCACGAGGACTCCGCTGGATTTGGACGGGAGTGCCGACATGTACCTCGAGTTCGCGGGCAACGGCACGATCGTCCGCACTGGTTGTATTCTGCGGCTCTTGTTCGGTTAAGGTTGCAGTCGGTACTTTGGGTCGAATAGGTGTTGGTTTGCCACCGCTTGCCGTGATGCCACGGATCTTTTGGAGCGAACTCACCGCTTCTGCCACAGAGTCGAATGTACTATCACTCAGCAGTTCGGCCTCTCGCACCGTCACCGTATCGTGTTGAATGACTTGCAGAAGCATGTTCTGCTTGCCTGGTTCATTAATTTTGAGCAGCGTCCGTCCGTGTCCAGCACTTATTGCACCACCACGTAGCGCGGTTTGGGCGTCTTCGGTAAGGCGGAGCAGGCGCCGGGTGTTGGTTATATGCACACGGCTGGTGCGACCCATCCGGACGGCAATTTCTTCATCGCTGAGCTGGAATTCGTCTTTGAGCGCTTGGTATGCGAGTGCTTCTTCTATGGGGTTGAGATCTGCGCGTTGGACGTTCTCGATGATTGCTATTTCGAGCATCTCTTGCGGCGTGCTTTCGCGGATGATGACGGGCACAGTCTCGAACCCTGCCATCCCGGCCGCGCGCAGTCGCCGTTCACCGGCGATGAGTTCGTACCCGCCGCTGGGGAGTCGGGTGACAATCAGTGGTTGTACCACACCGTGTTCTTTGATCGAAGCCGACAAATCAGCGATTTGTTGGTCATCAAAGGTTTTGCGGGGCTGGTAGCGATTGGGACGCACATCGCCGATTGCGATCTCGCGGATTGACAGATTATTTGATGGTGTCCCCACGGATGCACTGGGTAACAGTGCATCGAGGCCACTCCCGAGACCGCCGCGTCGCTTGCTCATAGTATTAGCCCTTCACGTTCATGCGGACGATTAAATCTTCGGCTACGCGTTGGTACGCGCTGGTGGCGCGACCTTCGGGATCGTATTCATACAACATCTGACCATAGCTCGGTGCTTCGCTGGCGCGCACGCTGCGTGGGATAGGTGTGTTGCAGATATGCACTGGGAAGAAACGTCGTACTTCGTCTACGACTTGTTGGGCTAAATTTGTGCGACCATCGTACATGGTCATTACTACGCCGAGAATCGAAAGCTTTGGATTGAGGCTCTGATGCACTCGATCGATGATGTTTTTGAGTTGAGCGAGACCTTCGAGGGCCAAGAACTCACACTGCAATGGAATACAAACCGTGTTTGCCGCAGCCAGTGCATTCACTGACACAAACCCCAACGCCGGAGGACAATCCAACATGATGACATCGTACTGGCTGCGAATCGGAGCAATTGCTTCGGCGAGTCGAAATTCGCGTCGCTCTATGTCGACCAACTCGACTTGTACACCTGATAATCGTTCGCTAGCCGCAATGAGATCAAAGTTTGGCCGGTTTGTCGGAATGATAGCAGCCGTAATTGGTTGCGTCCCCATGATGACTTCGTAGGTTGTATTGACGAGATTCTGTTTACTCACGCCCAGGCTTGTTGCAGCATTCCCTTGTGCATCACAGTCGATAAGCAGCACGCGTAGATTGCTCCGTGCAAATTCTCCACAGAGATTCACTGCGGATGTTGTCTTACCGACACCGCCTTTTTGGTTCATACAGGCGATGATGATGCCTGCACGTGGTGCTTCGTTTGGCTTTTGCTGTACGGTCACTGGGTTCTCCTGCTGCACAGATTGGTATGCGCATACTATACCGTTTGAGACATGGAAAAAGGTACGGGGGGATAAAATGTTGTATTTGAGATTGTACTGTATTTCGTGATGATTGTCTTTGTTCAACCCTCTTCGGCGCGGCACAACTACTATGCTGTCATTGGGCTGTAACGCTCGGTGGGAGGATAATGACAAAAGTGATGCAAACTGTTTCACGTGAAACATTGAGATCAGAATTCTCCGATGATTTCGGCGGTAAATCTACACAGGGAATGTTTCACGTGAAACAATCCGTGGTTTGCAAGGCTTTCGCATACGCAACAAGGGCATCGTGTAGAATATGAGGACGAGAAAACAAGGGAGGAACAGATGACGATAGCGTTGTTTATTACATGTTTCAACGACACACTCTTCCCGAATACTGGTAAGGCCGTGGTGACCATTCTTGAAAGACTGGGGCATCAGGTAGCATTCCCGGAGGAGCAAACGTGTTGTGGGCAGATGCACTTCAACACGGGGTATCAGTCAGAAGCGCTGCCATTGATCAAACGGTTTGTGCGGGTTTTCTCTGAATACGAATGTATCGTGTCGCCCTCTGCTTCGTGCGTGGGGATGGTACGTGATATGTATCAATATGCAGCAGAAGTTGCAAAGGATAAAGGGCTGGCGGCAGAGGTGAAAGCACTTGCTCCGCGTGTATATGAATTATCTGAGCTACTGGTGAACAAATTAGGTCTTGTGGATGTTGGGGCGTATTACCCGCACCGTGTCACCTACCATCCCACCTGTCATTCGATCCGCGGGATCCGCGTAGGAGATGCTCCAGAGCAGTTGTTGCGGGCTGTGCGCGGTATTGATTATGTGCCATTGCCGGCAGCGGAGGAGTGCTGCGGATTTGGTGGCACGTTTGCGATCAAAAACGCCGATACATCGATGGCGATGTTGAGTGACAAGATGCGCAACATAACGGGGACGCGTGCCGAAGTATGTGTGGCAGCCGATAATTCGTGTTTGATGCACATCGGTGGAGCGTTGCATCGGCAGCGCACCGGAGTCAAGATTGCACATCTCGCCGAAGTGCTCGCTTCAGGAGAACAAGCATGAAGCCAGATTCGGTCATTATTGAATTGTCGCCGGAGTTTTCGGTCGGGGCGAAGCAGGCGCTGCAGAATACACAGCTCCGCCGCAATATGGGCAAGGCGACACAGACGATTCGTGCCAAGCGGGCGACTGTGGTCGGCGAGTTACCAAACTGGGAATCATTGCGCGATGCCGGTGAACGCATCAAGGCAGAGACGATGGCGCATTTGGATGTGTATATCGAGCGACTTGAGAAAAACATCCAGGCAGCTGGTGGTACCGTTCATTGGGCAAGCACTGCGGCGCAGGCAAACGAGATCGTCACGAAGCTCATCCAGGCGACCAAGTCCAAACATATTATCAAAGTGAAGTCCTTGACGACCGACGAGATTCGTTTGAACGAAGCGCTGGAGGCAGCGGGTATCACGCCAATCGAGACAGACCTGGCAGAATTGATTATTCAATTGGCGCACGAAAAATCGTCGCATATCCTGGTGCCGGCCATTCACAAAAACCGTTCCGAAATCCGTGAGCTCTTCCAAAAGGCAATGCATCTGCCGGATCTGACGGATGAGCCGAAGGAACTGGCTGCTGCGGCGCGTACATTCCTGCGCGAGAAGTTCATGACGGTCAAAGTAGCCACCAGCGGTGCGAACTTTGCCATTGCCGAGACGGGGAGTGTCTGTGTCGTCGAGTCCGAAGGCAATGGGCGTATGTGCCTGACGCTGCCGGATGTGCTCATAACGGTGATGGGAATTGAGAAAATATTGCCGCGCTGGGAAGACCTCGGCGTGTTTATGCAGTTGCTGCCACGCTCTTCGACGGGCGAGCGGATGAACCCCTACACGTCGATTTGGACCGGTGTACACCCCGGCGACGGACCGCAAGAGTTCCACATTGTGCTGCTCGACAATGGGCGCACCCAAGTCTTGGGTGATAGTGTGGGACGACAGACGTTGCACTGCATTCGCTGCAGCGCGTGTATCAATATTTGTCCGGTGTATGAACGGACCGGTGGTCATGCGTATGGATCGGTCTATCCCGGTCCTATCGGGGCTATTCTGACGCCGCAGTTAGTGGGCACCGAGCATGCTGCATCACTGCCATATGCATCGTCGCTGTGCGGCGCGTGCTATGACGTCTGCCCGGTCAAGATAAATATCCCCGAGGTATTGGTGCATTTGCGCGGTCGTGTCGTGCGCGAAAAGCATTCGCATGTGTCGGGGTGGTTGGATCCAGAATCCATTGGAATGTCTGGGCTAGGGCAAGTCTTCGGCAATCGAATGGCATACGAAGGTGCTCAGACCATGGGCAAACTCGCGCAGTGGCTGTTCGTGCATGATGGATATATAGAAAATGGTCCTGGGCCATTGGGTGCTTGGACCGCGATGCGTGATTTGCAGGCAATCCCAGATCAGACGTTCAGACAGTGGTGGCGCGAAAGGAATGAACATGACGACCACGCGTAATCAAGTCCTCGCTGATATCCGTGCCGCAACGGCACGAGGGGAGCGCCCTGGGCATCAGACCCATTCTTTTGCGACAGATTTGCAGGCAGAGGCAGCACTGAGTCCTAGCGCTTTGGTGCATATGTTTGCAGAGCGTGTCAGTGAATACAAGGCGTGGGTCGGCTACAGTACGTCGGCCGGATTATCAGAAGCAATTGGTGAGCGGCTGGCGTTGTATGGCACACGATATGTGGTGCCAGCGGATTTCCCTGCAGATCTTGTCCAACAATTGCCGTGTGTGCGAGACGAGCAGTTGAGCCATGCAGATATTGCAAGTGCTGATGGGGTTGTCAGTTTGTCTGCACTAGGAATTGCGCAGACCGGTTCGATTGTGCTCGATGCAGGGGTTGGTCAGGGACGGCGTGTGTTGACGCTGTTGCCGGATTATCATCTGTGTGTGGTCTATGCAGCGTCGATTGTATTGACGGTGCCCGAGGCATTTGAACGCCTGCGTGCATCGATCCAAGAACGACGTGCGCCGTTGACGTTCATCTCGGGACCATCAGCGACGTCCGATATTGAGTTGAATCGTGTCGAAGGGGTGCATGGGCCACGGCGCCTGGAGGTCATTATTGTCGATGCACCAGGCCGCTGAGCATGCGTCTGGGGGTGGGAGGCGGGCTGCAGGAGCAGCCCGCTTTTCTATGGAGTAATGGTGATGGTACCAATCATTTGGAGGTGGTTTGGACCGCAGTACGAGGTACATGCGAGGGGGTAGGTGCCGGGGGTGGTGAAGGTGATGGTGCGTGTACTGATGGTGCCGGCGATGATGGGGATGGCAGGTTCTTTGCCGATTTTGAGGGAGTGCATCACATCCATACTGGTAGCCACGATGGTGACGGTCGACCCGACGGGGATGGTGAATGCAAACGGTTGATCGCGCCGCTGTCCCGCATCAAAGACCCACTCTTTGGCGATGAGACGGAGGGTGTAGGAGGATGCCCCTGTTTTGAAGAGACCGCGGTCGCGGAATTCTGTCATGTTGAGGCGGAGCGGGTCGATAGTGCCTGCGGCTATCGGTAAACGGACCAGCTGGACGGCAAGGAACGCCGCAGCCAAGGTGAGAGAAACGGCTCCCACGATGACTGCGGCTATTTTCCAACCGGCAATAGGGCGACGCATCGATCTAAAAGAAAATCTTTGCGATGCCGAGGATGCCTTGCTTCCACGGCACGCGGTGTGATACCCCGCTGGCGTTGGCGAATCCGGCCAGATTGGCGACATACCAGTGGTAGTTGCGAATCAGTGCTTGTTTGTTCGAGTACTGCGGTACATAACCCAATGTGCTCTGTGCTTTCTCGATAGAGACGAACGAATCAGTGACGGCAGTCTCGTAGACCCATTTGTATAGGGGCGAAAGTTTGAGGAGCTCGAGGAAGCGCAGCGTCCAGATAACTGGTGCTGCTGGCAATGGGCGGACTTTCTTGCCGAAGCCGGCGACATCCAAGACTGCTTGGTAGTCTTCGCGCATGGTGGTGAATTCTTTGGCGCCGACATTGAACGTGTCGTTGACGACGGCGTCCTCGCCGGTTGCGCAGAGGTAGATGGCTTGGCAGAGGTCTTCGACATCGAGGAATTGGTAGCGGTTGTTGCCGCTGCCGATCATGGGGAAGCCGTGGCCGTCTTTGGCCCAGTCATACAGTAGCGCAAAGACGCCCAACCGCTCGGGTCCGACAAAGGACTTGGGTCGGAGGATGGGCACAATCATGCCCGTTGCGCGGTAGTCGAGGCAGATTTGCTCGGCGGCGACTTTTGCCTCGCCGTAGGGACCAACGCCGACGAGGGTATCGTCTTCGAAGAGCGGATGGTGATCGGGGATCCCGTATACAGCGGTCGAAGAGATGTGGATGACACGTTTGATACCGCGCTTCTGGGCGGCAGTCAAGACATTACGGGTGCCATCGAGGTCAGTGGTGCGGATATCTTTTTCGGAGTACAGCGGTAGGGCAGCGGCGGTGTGGACAACCAGGTCACAGCCATCCATCGCGGCATAGAGTGCGTCTGGGTTACGGATGTCGCCGGTGACTTCGGTAATCTGGATCCGTTCGGGGTAGTCGAACGATGCGATGTCAAAGCTGACCACGCTGTGGCCGCGGCTGAGCAGGTATCGGAGCAGATTGATACCCAAAAATCCGGCACCGCCAGTGATGAGAATTCGTGTGGGTTGCATTGTGTGCTCCTTGCGAAACGGCGACTGCCGTGCGGGTTAGTCGGCTGCGTATTCGTTCAAACGCTGGGTGAGACGGACGATTTGGGCCTCGAGGTTTGTCAGGAAGTCGCGTTCCTTTTGGACCACTGCTGCTGGTGCTTTGCCGGTGAACGACTCATCGCTGAGGCGCGTTCGTTTGCGCTCTGCATCGGTCTGGGCTGATTCGAGGTCTTTGCTGAGGCGGGCTCGTTCGGCATCCAGATCAATCAAACCAGCCAGTGGGATGAACACCTCGATGTCGCCGATGACCAGTGTGGCAGCGGCTTTGGGTCGGGCAGGAATGCTGGTCACAATGGTCAACTCGTCATTGCTCAAACGGGCCATGCGAGCCAGCAAGAGCCGTTGTTCGTCGAGTTGTGCGGCGTTGGCGCTGACGATGGTGGCAGCGACGAACTTGGCCGGTTCGACTTTGTACTCTGAACGGACATTACGGATGCCGATGACCACCTCGCGCAGGGTGCTGATGGTCAGTTCGGCTGGGATGTCGCGCAGGGAATCGTCTGGCTGCGGATAGGCGGCGACCATCAACGAATCGGCTTGCATGTCTTGGTCGACACGGCCGGTCAAGTATTGCCAGGCTTCTTCGGTGACGAAGGGCATGAATGGGTGCAACAGCCGCAGCGAGCCTTCGAGGACGGTGAACAAGACTTCGCGGGTCAAGAGTTGGCGCTTATCATCGCCGTCGAGCTGGCCCTTGGCGATTTCGACGTACCAGTCGGCGAATTCACTCCAAATGAAGTCTTGGATTTGACGGCCGGCTTCGCCGTAGTTGTAGCCGGTCATCAAGCGATCGACATCGGCGACGACCTGTTGGTAGCGCGACATGATCCAGCGGTCGGCGACCGTGTATGGGAAGTCGCGCAGGCAGTGGCCGGTCACGATGTGGGTACTATTGGGCTTCCAGTCGCCGAATCGACCAAGGACGAAGCGGGTGATGTTCCAGAGTTTGTTGGCGAAGTTGCGGCCTGATTCGATGCGCTCGGGATTGAGGTTCAAGTCCTGGCCGGGTGAGCTGCTGGTGGCCAGGGTGTACCGCAGGGCATCGGTGCCGAATTGCGACATGATTTCGAGCGGGTTGACTACATTGCCGTAGGTCTTGGACATTTTGCGGCCGTCTTTGTCACGTACCAGACCATGCAAATAGATGGTGTGGAACGGCGCCTTGCCTGTCAGGTAGCAGCCCAGCATCATCATACGGGCGACCCAAAAGAACAAGATGTCGTAGCCGGTCTCCATCACCTGAGTGGGGTAGAAGCGCTGGAAGTCTGCCGTGTTGTCGGGCCAACCAAGGGTCGAGAACGGCCACAAGCCGCTCGAGAACCAGGTGTCGAGCACGTCGGGGTCTTGGGTGATGCCAGGGCCGGTTGGATCGGGTTCGTCTGGGCCGGGAACAATCATCTCGCCGTTTGGACCGTACCAGACGGGGATGCGGTGGCCCCACCACAGCTGGCGCGAGATACACCAGTCTTGGATGTTGTCGAGCCAGTTGTCGTAGACGCGGCCAAAGTTTTCGGGGATGATTTTGGTCTCGCCGCTTTTGACTGCTGCCAGTGCCAGGTCGGCTAGCGGTTGCATTTTGACGAACCATTGCTCGGACAACAGCGGCTCGATGACTTCGCCGCCGCGTTGGCTGATGCCCACCGACATGCGATGTGGTAGGGTGGCGACGAGGAGGTGTTCTTTTTCGAGGTCGGCCAGGACCGCTTTGCGGGCGGCGAAGCGTTCGATACCGACATACGGACCAGCCTCGGCGTTGAGCGTTGCATCGCGGTTGAGGATGTTGATCATCGGCAGGTTTTGGCGTTGCGCGACGGCGTAGTCGTTTTGGTCGTGGGCTGGGGTGATTTTGACGGCACCGGTGCCAAACGTCGGATCGGCGTGCTCGTCGGCGACGATGGGGATGCGCCGATTGACCACGGGCAAGACCAAGAATTTGCCGATGAGGTGGGCGTAACGCTCGTCGGTGGGATTGACGGCGACGGCGACGTCGCCCATCAGGGTCTCGGGTCGGGTAGTGGCGACGGTGATGTACTGGGTCGCGCCGGCTGCCCATGTGCCCGATGCCCAGCTGCCGGGAGTCCAATCGCCGGCGATGGGGTAGCGGATGTGCCACATATGGACGTCGCGGTCTTCGTATTCGACCTCGAGGTCAGAGACAGCGGTCTGGAGGTTGGGTGACCAATTCACCAGACGCGTGCCGCGGTAGATGAGGCCGTCGTCGTAGAGTTTTTTGAAGGCGGTACGGACCGCGCGGGACAAATCGGGGTCGAGGGTAAAGTGCTCACGAGACCAATCGCACGACGCACCGATGCGCCGGAGCTGTTGGGTGATTTTGCCGCCGAATTCTTCTTTCCATGCCCACGTA
Organism: Roseiflexaceae bacterium; assembly: GCA_947474225.1. Taxonomy (GTDB): domain Bacteria; phylum Chloroflexota; class Chloroflexia; order Chloroflexales; family Roseiflexaceae; genus UBA965. The sequence goes on from CANJHS010000010.1 coordinate 56,747, forward strand.
CGCTTTTCGAATGCTGCACGACCGACTGCTGCCCTGGTCGTACCTTCGCGCACGAGGGCGCGTTCGACCTGGAGCTGGGTGGCGATGCCGGCGTGGTCCGTTCCTGGGATCCACAACGCTGGATGGCCACACATGCGTTGCCAGCGGGTCATCACGTCTTCGAGGGTGACAAACATCGCATGGCCCATATGCAACTCGCCGGTCACGTTGGGTGGCGGCATGGCCACCACAAACGGAGATTTGTCGGTGTTTTTGGAAGGTTGGAACAGCCCTTTGCCGTCCCACCACTCGTACAGCCGCTCTTCGACGAGGGTTGGTTCGTAGGCCTTGGCCATTTCTTTCGGGCGTTGGAATGATTCCGTCATAATTCACCTATAGAACATCATTGCGATGCATTATAAAAGAAATTTCTCACGAGTGGAGAAACAATTTACACAAAATAATATTATTCACTATCGATACGCTCAAAGAACCTTCGAGAGTGTCGTTACGGTGACGCCTAATTGGGCAAATCGGTCGAGGATGCGCGGCAACGCGTCGGCTGTCGTCTGGTTGCCACAATGGGCCAGCAAGATGGCACCGGTGCGTTTGTCGGCGCTGAGGGTGTTGGTCAGGCGGTCGAAGAGATAGTCGGCGCTTTTGACTTCTCCGAACGAATCGAGGCTATCGAGCGTCCAGAAAATAGGCAAGTAGCCGTGTGCAATGATGACTTTCAGGACACGTTCGTCGTACGACCCAAAGGGCGGGCGCATGTATGGTGCAGGTCGCACTCCCGCGACTGCGTACAAGGCATCCGCCATGCCATCGAGTTCGGCGCCGATTTGTTCGTCGCTGATCAGGCGGAAGTCCGGATGCGAGACGCTGTGATTGCCTATTTCGTGGCCATCGGCGACGATGCGGCGGGTGAGGTCGGGATTTTTCACTATCCAGTCACCCGACAAAAAGAAGGTGATATGCACATTCCTGGCAGCCAATGCGTCGAGCATTGCCGTGGTCGGGGCCGCGCTTGCGCCTGCATCGAGGGTCAGTGAGATCGCTTCTTGGCTGCTCCCACGCTGGACGATGATAGATTGCGAGGCAATGCTCGCGCCGGCAGGATTGATTTGCGGGATGATGAGTGGCTGTTGGGCGTGTACTTCGCCGTCGATGCGGTTGTAGGTACGGATCAGCGCTGCATCACTGCCGGATCGGGCCGCGATGTCGGCCAGCGTTTCGCCCTCTTTGACGCGGTATGCGATGTAGCTTTGGACTGCTGCTGATTCGGTTGGGGTTGGTGTGCGTTGTATTGGTGTAGGCGAAAACGTGGTGGGCACAACTGTTGCAGACGCGGGTGGGGGTATGGCAGCGGTCGGTGAAAAAGCCGCCGTTGCGCTCGGGCGCTGGTCGCCTGCTGTTGCGGTTTGTTGCGTCACGGCGACGGTCTGCGTTGTGGCTGGTTGCTCCATGGTCTGGGTCTGTGTCGGGCTGTCGATGACTTGTATGACGCGTTGTGCTGCAGCATACAACACCAAAAGCATACAACCGACCAGGAGCAAAAAGAGCCACGGGTATTTCATTATGGTGTGATCCTGAGCGAAGCGGCAATCAGGATGCGCAGGGTTTGTTCGTGGCCACTCGCGCGCAGGACCGCGGTCGGGATGACGAGGTAGCCCCAGGCTGCATGGACCAGCAAAATGTAGCGTTTGTTTTCGATGAGTTTGCTAAATTTGTCCCAGCTGTAGGTCACACTGCGCTCAGCAACGGTGACGACGACGCCGGCACTGTCGAAGGCAATGGTGGTGGGCAGTGCGGGTTGGCTGAGCCGAGTGACGCTCATCAGAATAAGCGGCACCGGATCGACAAAGAGCAGAATGGCGATCACATACAACATCAATTGGGTCGATGCAAAGCCGGTGCGGTAGGCCTGATAAATGGTGAAGCTGAAAATGCCCAACGCCACGATTTGATAGACGCGGTGTTTGAGCGTGCTCCCCTGATAGAGTGTGGCGGCAGCGAGGCCATCACTCATCGAGTAGCGGCAGGTTATCGATGCAGGTGTGGTCATGGGATGTTGAGTTCCTGTCCTACGATGAGTGCGTCCGGGTTCTGGAGGTACGGATTGACGGCCACGATTTGTTTGACCGTGACCTTGAACTTGTCGGCGATGGATCCGAGCGAATCACCAGATTGGACAGCATAAACACGCAATCCGACGGGTTCGGTCGGTGCAGGGATGAGGGTCGGCTCGACGCTTGCACTGACGGCTGTCGGGACAGGGGTCGCTACGGCTTGGGCGGTGGCTGCGGGCGTGGCAGCACCGGGTTCGATGGTATCGGTCAACGTGGTCGTATCGGTGAGTGTCGTGGTATCGGTTATTCCTGTGCCTTCTTCGAGCGAGACGGTAGGAGTGAGGACGGCGGTCTCTTGTGTAGGCTCGATGATGGGCTCGGCGGTAATGGTCACCTCGGGGATGTCGGTAGCGGCTTGGTCAATGGTGGTTTCGTCGATGATGGGCTCGACCGAGGTATCGACGGGACGATCTACCGACGACGCCACGGGCAACAGCAGCGTCAGATTCGCAATGCGAAAGCTACCGATGTTGATGCTCGATAGACTGAGCACTGCACTGACTACCAGGACAGAAACGATGGCGCCAAACACCGCTGCCACATTCGGTGGCAAGATAGTGCGGAACATGCGTAACACCAATGCCCCCAAAAACGGGAGGATGAGTGCAATCGCCAGCAGGATGGTGATGACGGTTTGTGACATGTGCGTGCTCCAGCCCCTATCAATGCTCGTTCAAGTGTACAACAGTTACCCCTTCGCCACCGCTTGCGCCGCCGCCGGTCATCGATTTGACCTGACGGTGTTGGTTGAGCTGGTCGCGCAGGGCTTGGCGAAGGGCGCCGAGGCCTTTGCCATGGATGATACGGACGTACGGCAACCCAGATCGGTAGGCGTCGTCGATATAGCGGTCGACGCGTTCGCAGGCATCGACGGCGCGCAAACCACGTACATCTATCTCGAGCGCGACCGACGGCGCGGCCGGGATGGTGGTCTGGCGTGGCGGATTGGCTGATTCGGCTTTGGCCTTGCCGGGTCGGAGTTCGCGTAGCGGCACGGTCAAGCGAAAACCGCCCACCTGCACCTCGGCGCTGTCGTCGCCTTCGTCGATCGATACGACGTCCCCCGTCAGGTTGATCGATGCCACAAAGACCGCATCGCCCACCTGGATTGGTCTTTTTTCTTCGACCACAGGAACGGGCGTCGCTGGCGCTTGTGGACGTCGTTGTTTGTCGATGCGCGTAGTGGCAGATTTTTGCAGGTCAGATGTGCGTTGTTGCGCGTCTTCCATCCATTTTTTGGTGATGCTGACGTTCTGCACGTCGTCGCGCAAGCGGCGCAGCTCGGCTCGTACGGCTTTGACTTCGTCGTCGATGGCCGTGGCCGCGGCGAGGCGTTCTTGTTCGAGTTGCGCCTCGAAATCACGACGCTGGACAATGAATTCGCGTTGCATGGCCAGGGCTTCGGCTTCGACCGCTGCGGCCTCGGCTAACATTTCGGCCGCTTCGCGCCGTTCTTTTTGGATGGCGGCGAGCAGGGTATCGACGTGGAGTTCTTGGTTGGGCAGGGTGGCGCGCGCTTTTTCGATAATCGCCCGTGACAAACCGAGGCGGGTCGCGATAGCCAGCGCATTGGAACGCCCAGGGACGCCAATCATCAAGCGGTAGGTGGGCGACAGTGTCTCGGCGTTGAACTCGACCGAGGCATTTTGGACGCCCGCGGTGGTATATGCGTAGGCTTTGAGTTCGGCGTAGTGGGTGGTGGCAATCGCAAAGACGCCGTAGTGCAGGATGTGGTCGATGATGGCCCGGGCCAAGGCCGATCCTTCGACCGGATCGGTTCCGGCACCGAGCTCGTCGAACAAAATGAGGACCGGCAAATCGTCCACAAAGACCGGCTCGCGCGGTTGCCAATCGGTCGGTTGGAGCATCTGGACGGTCGACGGCGCCGGTTCGATGTGGCTGTCGAGTGATGCCAGGATGCCGATGATGTTGGTCATGTGGGACGAAAAGGTCGACAGACTCTGCTCGATACTCTGTTCATCACCGATATCGGCAAAAATCCGCCCGAATACGGGCAGCGTCGATCCATCGTTGGCGGGGATGAACAAGCCGGATTGGGCCATCAGAGCGAGTAAGCCGGTGGTTTTGAGCGAGACGGTTTTGCCACCCGTATTGGGGCCGGTGATGAGCGTGATGCGCGTCTCGTGCGGCATCGAAATGTCGGTCGGCACCACTTTGAGGGGATCGATGAGCGGATGCCGGGCTTTGATGAGCACGATGGAGGGGTCTTGGTTGTTGTGGACGTCGATCATGACCGGCTCGGTGGCTCGCAGATGCCCTGCGAAGCGCGCTTTGGCAATCGAAAAGTCGAGCTCTGCCAAAGCGGTAATGCCAGTGCGGATATAGGTGGCTTGAGCGCCGACCATGTCGGACAGCTCGGCCAAAATCCGGGCGACTTCGTCGGCCTCGTCGAGCTGGAGCTCGCGGAGTTTGTTGTTGAGTTCGACCACGACCAGTGGTTCAATGTAGAGCGTGATTCCTTTGCCCGATTGGTCGTGGACGAGGCCTTTGACCATGCGCTTGTGGCTGGCTTTGACTGGGACGACGTAGCGGCCGTTGCGTATGGTGACGATGGCCTCTTGGAGGGCGTCGCTGTATTGACCAGACGAGACGATGTGTTGTAGGCGTTCTTGGACGCGCGCCATGGTGATGCGGATTTCGCTGCGCAGCGAGCCAAGTTTGGGGCTGGCCGAGTCGAGCACTTCGCCGTCGTTGTTAATCGAGCGATCGATGCGCTCTTCGATGAAAGGCAGCACTGGCAGCCGCTGAATGGCGTCGTAGAGCAGAGGAATGTGCTTGGGATCGACCGATGCAAAGCTTTGTTTGAAGCGCCGTGCGGCACCCAACGTGCGTGCTACCTCGAGCAATGAACCGGCATCGAGGACACCGCCGCGCTCGGCCAGACGTACGCTGTCGCGGATATCGCGGGCAGCGCCGATGCTCAGATCGGGGTAAGTATCGAGCAGGTAGCGCGCTTCACGCGTTTGTGCCAACGCCATGCCGATGACATAGGCGTCGCACGACGGGGTCAGCGTCTGGATCATCTGTTTGGACGCCGAAAAGCTGGCGTGTAGTGCCAGCATGTTGCGTATCGCAGGGAATTCGAGGGTCGTCAGGGTATGTTCAGGGATGTTCATGAATTCGGTTTTTCCGGAAAGAGTTCATAGATGTCACTAAAGACAAAGGGCGCAATCATGGATACCACCGTAGGCGATGCAGCGTCTGCCAACGGTTTGATGGTTTTGGACGACGCCACCAACGACGTGGCATGTTGGCCACCAAAGATGGTGATAGTGTCGGCCTCGGGGACGGTCAGCGAGATAAAAATAAACAGGTGCGCGACCACGCCCCACACCATCAGGCTGTTGAGCAACGCCATTGCGATGCCCGCTACCCGACTGGTCGTGGACTGCTGGTCACCGGCGATCGAGCGGGAGGTGTACAACCCCATTGCTGAGAGCAACAGGAACGTCACCGAGAATGTCGACAAAAAGGCGATTGCGTGGCTCTCGGGCAGGTTGATGTTGGCATAGAGATGCAACATATCACCGAATGTTTGGAAGTAGAGGCCGGCGAGGATCAAACAGATATACGCCAACACGCCAAAGACAATCATGCGTAGCACGCCATAGAAAAAACCGAACCCAAGTGCAATGAAGCACACGAGTAATGATGCAAAATCAAATGGATTCATCGTACCCTCCACCCACCAAAAGCTAAGCGATTATACCATACAGTGCATCTCTATGGTCTGAACGTGCTATGTTACAATCTGTAGTGAAGCAACAGAGATGCGATTGTCGACAGACGACGGTCGCAGCGAGATGTGTCATTGCAACGCCATAGACACCCGTACGAAAGAGGAGTATATGCGATACCTGCGAGTATTGATTATTGTGGCAGTGCTGGGTTTGGGATATTTCTGGTACACGGGGCAGCAGCCCGTTGCCAACGACAGCACGGTCCCGACGATGGAGGTCGCACCGACGGCGACGACTGCAGCAGCGCCGGTCACGGCGAACGCCAAAGTCGTCACCGTTACCGAGGCCGAAATCAACGAAAAACTGACCACGCCCGCAGACAGTCCCGCCAAAGTGGGCAAAGTGACGTTTCTCAAGGACGATGTCGCTGTCGAATTAATCGCCGGACCGTTGAAGGGCACCCTGCACTGCAATTTGATCGCCGAAAACGGCGTAGTCATCATCAAAGACGCCAAGATGGAAGGTATGTTGGGTACCCTCATTACCCAGATTATCCCGTTTATGCAGCAGGCAATCAACGAGCAGTTGGTAGGAAAGACGACTATCGAGCAGATACGCGTGCTCGATGGCGCGTTGGAAGTGACCTTCGCAGCCCAGTAGGCGCATGGTGTTTGGTAACAATCCTATATTGGTCAAATAATACGAGAAGCACGGCACGCCGTGGTTTTCGTGTTCGTTTTCGACGAAACGCAGCGAGCTACAAGACACATACGGCGCGTTCCTCGTTCGAACGCCCTGCTCGGGCGGATGTGCCTCTACACCCTCTGCACCCCCTGTGCGGGAGAAACCACGCGCAAATACTGCGCTTGGTATCGTTATAATATAAAGACATTATCAAGAATTAGTGTTTATTATTGCAAAACTTTCTGTAAGTTGCTAGTATGACAACGTATATAGTGTTAACTGAAATGGAATAATGCATGCGCACTCTTGGCTGGATTTTTTTGCCATTCGTGATGATCTTCAAAAACTGGAAACAACGCACTGGCGTTGCCAATCTGATTGGTAGCTTGTTCGCCATCTGCATGCTATCGTTTTACACCATACTCATAGTCGGATCTCTATACGGTGGTGCGTTGGCAGATATCCCATTCGATCTCCGTGGCAGAGGCTGTGGCGTATACCAACCATGTAAACCTGCTGCAGCGACCGCCACCCCCATCCCCCGGACCGCCACCCCCATTCCACGGACCGCCACCCCCCTCCCATAACTGCGACGACACAAACCCTAGCGTCACTCGCCAAAACTGCCGCAGCCAAATTGCCAAAATACAGAAAAGCACGACGGAGGCACGCAACAGATTGCGTGTCTCCGTTTCACCCGCTCCTCAACTCCAACATGAGACTTTGAACGTATACGCGTGCGCGCTGGCGTGTTGGAAGTGACCTTCGCAGCAGAGTAGGCGCATGGTGGCGTGGGAACATCGAACTCTATATACATCCGAGACGACGCACGCCGTGGTTCACGGGTGTACTGTGTCTATCGATTGAATCAAATGACAATGTCATATTATGAAATACTGTATATTCGATATAATCGTCTTACTAATCAGTAGGACACACCCCCCATGAACCTCACCAAATCCAAATAAAGTATCGCCGATCACGGCGAAGTATTCACACCGGTCTGGATGGTCGAGGCCATGCTCGACATGGTCAAAGCCGAGACTGAGCGCATTGATTCGCGCTTCCCCGAGCCGGCCTGTGGCGACGGCAACTTCCTCGTGCAGGTCCTGCGCCGCAAACTGGCCGCCGTACAGCACAAATACGGCGCATCCGACTTCGAGTGCACGCACTACGCCCTGCTCGGGCTGATGTGCATCTACGGCATCGAGCTGCTGGCCGACAATATCGCTGACTGCCGCGCCAACTTGCTGGCCATCTATGCCGCCTACCTCCAGCTCAGTACCAGCGACGAACACACCGGGCTGCCTGGGTGGTGCTGTCGTGTAACCTCGTCCACGGTCATTGCGCGCGATTAAACTGGTGATGAAGAGTAGTATTGATACATAGCACCACGGAATTCCGTGGTGCTATGTATACCCCCCAAAAACGCACGTGGTAGAATAGAGACAGATAGACAGGTATCTGTATGTGAGGAGCCGAACGGCATGTCAGGAGTGCACGACCAACTCTACAAAATCCGCCATTCTGCGGCGCACGTGATGGCGCAAGCAGTGCGCGAGATTTTCCCCGCTGCCAGTATCGCCATCGGACCACCGATTGACGACGGCTTCTACTACGACTTCGATTTGCCGCGCGCCTTGACGCCGGACGATTTGGCCGACATCGAATCACGCATGCGCCGCATCATCAATGGTAAACACGCATTCGTGTACCGCGAAGTGACTGCCGCCGAGGCGCGCGTGATTTTCGCCGATCAGGCCTACAAGATCGAACTCATCGATGGCTTGGCAGCAGGTCAGGACGAAAACGGCGGGGCAGCCAATGCCAACGCGGTCGTCATCTCGACCTACAAACAAGACACCTTCGAGGATTTGTGCCGTGGTCCACACGTTGCCAACACCAAAGAAATCCCGGCTGATGGCTTCAAGTTGATGAGCGTCGCCGGTGCCTACTGGCGCGGTGACGAAAAGCGGCCGCAGCTCCAGCGCATCTATGCGACCGCCTGGGAATCAAAAGCGGCGCTCGATCACTACTTATTCCAACTCGAAGAAGCCAAGCGCCGTGACCATCGCAAGTTGGGCCGCGAACTGGGCTTGTTCTACTTCTCCGAAGACGTCGGCGCCGGCTTGCCGTTGTTCACCCCCAAGGGCGAAATGATTCGCTACTTGATGGAGTCCTACGTGCGTGAGGCGCAGACGCGCCACGGCTACCAGCACGTCTGGACCGGCCATCTGGTCAAAGAGACGCTGTA
>CANJHS010000011.1 GCA_947474225.1 Roseiflexaceae bacterium
GGAACTATCGCAATGGTTTCCGTCACCGCCGCCTCGACACGCGCGTCGGTACGATTGCGTTGCAGATTCCAAAAATGCGTGCAGAGACCTATTTTCCGCCCTTCTTGACCCATCGGCAACGGTCGGAATCAGCGCTCATCAGCGTCGTGCAACAAGCGTATGTGAATGGCATAAGCACGCGCAAAATCGAAGCACTGGTGAAACAGCTCGGCGTCGAAAATCTCGACAAAGCACGGTGTCGCGGATGTGTTCGTCACTCGACGAACATATTCAGGCCTTCCGGGCGCGTAGGATTGATATCGAGGTGCCGTACCTGTTTCTCGATGCCACGTACATCAAGGGTCGCCAAAATCATCGCATCGTCTCGCACGCCGTGTTTATTGCGGTGGGAATCGATGCGGAGGGGACGCGACGAATCCTCGATGTTATGGTATCGGCGGGCGAAGATCATGCGAGCTGGGAGGTTTTCTTGTGCGGCCTGGTGGATCGCGGATTGCGTGGAGTGCAAATGGTCACGAGCGACGCGCACAGAGGTCTGCAGGCTGCAATTCAGGGAACGTTTGTGGGGAGCAGTTGGCAACGCTGCACGATTCATGTGATGCGCAATCTGCTTAGCCATGTCTCGCACCGTGATAAGCGTGCTGTTTCAGCGTTGGCCCGCACGGTGCTGGCACAGCCAACGATTGCAGACGCACAGCGTCAGCTCGCAGCAGTGCTTCCCGAGCTCGAGCGGCGTTGGGGCAAGAAGCCTGCTGCGGTCCTCAGGGATGCGGAAGACAGTTTGTTTTCGTACATGGCGTTCCCGGCTGAACATCATCTGCGCATTCGCACAACCAATATGGTAGAGCGCGTAAACCGGGAGATCAAGCGACGAACAAAGGTCGTGTCTGTATTCCCTGATGCCGAATCTGCGTTGCGACTCGTGGGAATAGAGGTCGTAGAACGAGACAGAGAATGGAGTCTGAAGCGCGGTTACTTCACCAAAAAGTCCATGGATGAAGCCCGCGAATCCAGGTAACGCCGGTAACAATTGCCGCTTCAACGAACCCACGAATTTACACCACTTGACAAGACGCGGTCTTTTGGTGCGGGTTGAAAAGTGTAAATAGTTATTATTTCTACACCCAATAAAATCGATCGTCATTCGTGTGTCAATTCTCGTATGAAAAATTTACGATATTTTCACTCCAAGCAGCTGCGCACAGTGTTGCAATAGGTGCGTCACGTTGTCATGGGTTGAACTGACCATCGTCAGGTGCCCCACTTTGCGACGCGGACGGGGTGCTTTGTGATAGCGGTGCACAAAAACGTCCGGAGGGATTTCACTATCGTCGGGTTCATCGCCGATGAGGTTGCACATCGCAGCGACGCCGTGGAGGGTGACGTCAGGGAGTATGAGCCCAGTGACTGCACGAACATGATACGCAAATTGTGACGTACGAGCACCTTCAATGCTCCAATGGCCAGAATTGTGTACACGGGGGGCGAATTCGTTAATAACCAGCGTTGGACCCTGCGTTGTTTCGACAACGAAACATTCGATGCTCAACACTCCGATATAACCAAATGCATGCATGACCGTTTGCATCATCCGATCTGCGTCCTGTTCGAGTCCCTTCGTGCTACAGGGGGCTGGCGCGACAGCGGTGCGGAGGATGCCGTGGTGATGGGTGTTTTGTATCAGTGGGAAGCGTACAGTCGTGCCATCTGCTGCGCGGGCCGCGATAATGGAGACCTCATGTGCAAAGGTGACAAATCCCTCGAGAATCAGCGGATGTCCTTCGTAGCATGCGCGTGCAGTGTCGAGTTCCGCGATCGTGTGGACGGTTTGCTGCCCTTTGCCGTCATAGCCCAGCCGACGCGTTTTGAGGATGGCAGGTAGCCCGACGGCCGCTATCGCGTCGGCACTGGTGAGCGATGCAACAAGGTCGACAAACGGTGCTGTGGTAAATCCGAGATCACGGGCGAAGGTTTTTTCGAGGAGACGGTCTTGGCAAATGCGCAAGGCTGCAATCCCTGGCGCAACCGGTTTGAGGGTGCGCAGGAATGTCCCGCAGTCAACGGGGACGTTTTCGAATTCGTAGGTGATAACATCGACCGCCGCCGCAAATTGGCGCAATGCTGCTTCGTCGTCATATGGTGCACAATGATGAATGGCACAAAGCCGAGCGGGGGCAAGTGGATCTGGTTCGTAGATGTGGCATTTGATTCCCAGCGGGATAGCCGCGAGGGCCATCATCTGTGCCAATTGGCCACCGCCCAAAATCCCTAAAACCTTTTGCGTGGCCATTGATACTCCCTGTTTGTGTTTAACGGTATTATAAAGCAGTGTTTCGTCTGTGGTATGCCCCTGTCAGGAGTTGCTGTTATGTTCCGATATGTTTCGACTTTGCTGCTGATTGCCCTTTTTTGGTCAGTTATGCCGATTGTGCAACCAGTACATGCAGAAAATGGCAAAAAAGTATTTGCATATTACTATAGTTGGTGGAATCGGCTGAGTTGGGATCCGAGCCGCATGAGTGATCGCCCGTCGGAGCTCTATGACAGCAAATCCGAGGCCGTAATCCGTCGACAGATACAGCAGGCAAAGGATGCAGGCATCGACGGGTTCTTTTGTACCTGGCGTTATAGTTGTGCCAAGGTGCTGAGTGTAGCGGAATCCATTGGCGGCTTTTCGGTGGCATTCAGTGTCGATCCGGTGGGGGACCCGACTTTGGGGAGCGATGCAAGTCTGCGCAAGAATATGCGCGAGATGATGGGCTACATGACCAGTCCTGCATATCTCAAAATCGATAACAAACCTGTGTTTGTGTTTTGGAACGACACGATTCTGCCCGGTGGTGCTGGGAATAACGCTTCATGGCAGCAATTACGAGACGACATTGATCCTGACCACACGCAATTTTGGTTGGGTGGCGGGGTGAACTTTGGGTTGTTGGATGTATTTGATGCGTTGCACTTCTACGACATCACATGGGAGGCTGCCTCAGGCAAGGCAATGTCCTCGTACAATCGCAAATTGAATGAGTACAACAGTACACATGATGCAAGCAAGCCGGCATTCGAGACCGTGATGCCCGGGTATGACGACATGCGCTACCGCGGCGGGCACAAAAAATCACGCGACGATGCCAATTATTACCGCAGTGGATGGGATGTGGCACGTGCATCCGGCGCATCGTATGCGGTCATCACGAGTTGGAATGAATGGTTCGAAGGCAGTGCCATAGAACCAAGTACAGGCTACGGCGCGCAATATCTCGACATAACACGCGAGAAAATCGCCTCGTTCAAAGACCCCACTCCGGTTATCGCACCAGGATTTGCGGATAGCACGATGATGGCTCTCTGGCAACACGGCGACCTGGCTGTCGAACAAGGCAGAACGGCACGATCATGGATCTGGGGGCCACGTCTGGCTGACGGCATGCTCGAACCATACAATGGTGGGCAACGGTTAGTACAGTATTTTGATAAGGCACGAATGGAAATAAACAATCCTGCGTCTAGCAGGTCGTCAGCATGGTTTGTGACCAACGGATTGCTCGTACAAGAACTCATGACGGGCCGTCTCCAAACTGGTGAATCGACGTTTGAAACACGATCGCCATCGGAAGAAGTCCTTGCTGGGGACCCGGCTGTGGGTAATCCAGATGTGCCACGCTATGCGACGCTGGCGGTTGTCTCGACGGATCAACCGCCCAAAAACGGCGAAAAAATCACAATCCAGTTGCAGCGGGACGGTTCGTTACTGACAATTAGCCCCCCAGTTGTCGTGCAGAATACGCGATATGCGGCAGAGACTGGGCACAATATACCTGATGTGTTCGATACGTTTTTGCAGCAGTCTGGATTGGTGTATACCGGCAGTTCGTTTACCGATGCCCCGCTGTTTGATTGGGTATTCGCATTTGGCTATCCTATCACCGATGCGTATTGGATCAAAACAAATATCGTCGGTGTGTCACGCTGGACACTGGTCCAAGCATATGAACGACGCATTCTTACGTATACCCCATCCAATCCCCCAGGCTTCCAGGTCGAAATGGGCAACGTCGGCCTGCACTACTATACCTGGCGATATGGGAAGAAATAAGAGTTATCAGTTATCAGTGGGGGTGACGTGGGTCGGGGTGTGTTAACACGAGGGCAGCGGCGCGCGCGCGGCGGGTTGTCAGTGCCAATGCGACTGCCGGGTGGTCATATGCGAGTGTTGCTGCCGCGAGGAGTGCTGCATTGATGGCACCGGCTTTGCCGATTGCGAGTGTCCCCACCGGGACGCCGGCGGGCATCTGCAGAATGGACCAGACGGCATCGACGCCATTCATTGCCCCATTGGGAACAGGCACACCAAAGACCGGGACAAGCGTTTTGGCAGCAATCATCCCTGGCAGGTGCGCTGCACCGCCGGCGCCTGCGATGATAACGCGCAGACCGCTGGGTGCAGCGTTTTCGGCAAAAGAAAACAACAAATCTGGTGTGCGATGTGCCGACACGACTTGGGTCAGGTATGGCACTCCCAGTTCCTCGAGTGTGGCAACACAATGCTGCATGACCTCCCAGTCGGAGTGTGATCCCATGACGACGGCGACGAGTGGCTGAGTCACATTACACTCCTTTGTGACGGGCAATAGCGTGTTGATAGAGCGCGATATAGGCTTTTGAAGAGCGCTGCCAGGAAAAATCTTCGCGCATATTGCGTTTTTGGATAGCGCGGAACGCTTGCGGGGTTCCATAGCATGTCAACGCGCGGTGGACTGCATCGCTTAGTGCTTCTGGGGTGTAATCGGTAAAGCGGAAGCCGTTGCCTGCGGTACCCTCCCGGACGGTGTCATTCAGTCCGCCAACGGAGCGAACGATGGGCAATGCGCCATAGCGCATGGCAATCAGCTGCCCCAAACCACCTGGTTCAAATCGTGATGGCATGAGGAAGAAATCGCTTGCCGCATAGACGCGATTGGCGAGCGCCGCATTGAAGCCAATGTGGACCGCCATACGGTTGGGGAAACGGACAGCCAACTCGCGCATGCGTTCTTCCCAATGTGGCTCGCCGCTGCCGAGTACGATGAGCTGTATGTTCGTCGTCGCAAAGATGCCGGGTAATGCGGCATCGAGTAGATCGACACCTTTCTGTGACGCCAAGCGCGACACAATCGCTGCCAGCGGAACCTGTGCATCAACAGGCAATGCAAAGTGCTGTTGGATGTCCGCTTTGCAATGTGCTTTGCCACTGACATCGTCTGCCGTATAGGTAGCAACGAGATTCGGATCGCTGGCAGGGTCAAACATGACCGTATCAATGCCGTTGAGAATACCGCTGTGCCGATCACGCAGGCTGCGGATGACGCCGTCGAGGCGCTCACCATATGCGGGAGACATAATCTCGTTGGCATAGGTCGGGCTGACGGTGTTGATCATGTCTGCCGCTAATAATCCGCGGGCCATGAAGTTGAAGGTGTCGCCGGGAAGTCCGGCCAGGTGCTCTACCCCGCCCCATTCATCAAGTCCGGCCAAGTGCCGAGACCATCCACCGTATTCTCCCTGATAGGCTAAATTGTGGATGGTAAATACCGTGGCAATATGGCCGAAGGTGTAGTTATAGCGCGTCCGCATATACGCAAGGACCAATGCCGTATGCCAGTCATTGGCATGGACGACGTCGGTGTTCCACCCTTCGACTTCTCTGAGAAATTGGATGAGATGCATGACCCCGCGTGCAAAGAGGATAAATCGTGCATCGTCGTCGAATTCGCCGTATACGGCATCGCGTTCAAACGCGGCAGGGATGTCGAGCAGGTAGCGCTTTGTACCATCTGCATCCGGCAACAGATAGATCCGGCATTCTTCTTGTCGTTCACCAAGTGCAAGGAAAGTTGCAGTGACAGGATGCAGGGTGGGAATGAGATGACGGTTTTTTTTGTAGAGCGGCATAACAAGGCACGCATCAACGCCATCGCGGACAAGCTGATTGGGCAGTGCGCCAGCTACATCTGCAAGCCCACCGACCTTCATCAGTGGTGCGGCCTCTGCGGCCACAAATAGGACGTTCATCTGTCTCTCCTTCGGCGGCGGTGCCATAGCGTATCGAGCGTCATTGCTCGCTTGCGGTCATCAGTTGATTCGTTTCAGATGGTTGACTTGTCACAAACCAGACCCCGAGCAACGTCAACGCAGACCCTGCGAAAAACAAGAAATTTGGTCGCTCGTGGAGCCACACCCAAGCAAAGGCAACACCAGCGATGGGTTGAAAGTACATCATGGCCGAAACCTTGCCAGAAGTGGCGCGTTGTAATGACCAAAAGAGCGCCAAATAGCCGACCACTGTGACCATCAGCCCTGTATAGAGAATACCAGATACCGTGGCGCCTGTGATATGTGTGACCATTCCGAAGGCGTATTCGCCCACAGCAAAGGGAAGCAAACAAATCACACCGTAAAATGCAGCGGCAGCGGTGGTTGCCACCGGCGAATGCGTCTGCATCAGTGAACGACCCATGACGTTGTACATACCCCAACAAAACGCGCTGACGAGGTAGATTGCATACCCAATCAATGCTCCCCAGCCGACTTCGCCACTACTCTGTGGGTTGAGCACCAAAATCATGCCGCAAATGGCAACGCCGATGCCGATAATCATCCGCCGAGTAATACGTTCACCGAGCATGTAATGCGCTAACCCCGCCACCCACAGTGGAGTTGTGGCAGATAGGAGGGCAATATGGGTCGAAGGGCTGAGTGTCAGTGCCTCGACCTGGGTAATCTGCGTGGCGCAAAAGCCAATCAGTCCCATCACAAAGAATCGTTTGCGCTCTGTGCCGCTGATGAGTGCCCAGGTTGCCCTTGGCGCTAATGGAATAAGTACAATCAATGCCACCACAAAGCGCCAAAAAGCAAACGAAATGGGCGGCATATCGTGCAAAGCAGGTTTCGTAATGGGGTAGGCTGCGCCCCATATCATGTTGATAAAAGCCATTACGACGAGTGCCCATCCACTCGACTGCACCTCTGATCGGGAACGCATAAACACCTGCTGCTAACTGTTCGGCTATTATACCCAATCACGCATGCCTCTGCGTTAGAATGGCATTTGCTCACCACACAGCACATTCTGACCGTGCTATAGTATTTTTATGTAGCACAGGAAAGGAACGCGTCATGGCGCACATCACCGATTCGGGAATTGCAATCAAACCACTTTACCGTGCCGAGGACGTTGTCGCCCCACAGGCCGACCCCGGACAGTACCCATATACACGCGGTGTCTACCCCGAGATGTATCGCAGCCGATTCTGGACAATGCGTCAATACGCAGGGTATGCCTCGGCACGCGCCAGCAATGAGCGCTATCGGTATCTCCTCGAACAAGGTCAGACGGGTTTGTCGGTGGCATTCGACCTGCCGACGCAGCTCGGCCTTGATTCGGACGACGAACGGGTCGACGGCGAAGTCGGCAAGGTCGGTGTTGCCATCGATTGTCTCGAAGACATGCTGACCCTTTTTGATCACATACCGCTGGACAAAGTAACGACCTCGATGACCATTAATGCACCTGCGGCAGTATTGTTGTTGTTGTATGAATTGGCAGCAGAACGGCAAGGGGTCCCAGCGTCGGCACTGGGCGGCACCATTCAGAATGATATTTTGAAAGAATACTCGGCACGCGGAACGTACATCTATCCGCCACGCCCGTCGATGCGCCTGGTGACCGATACGTTTGCGTACTGTGCCGAGCGCATCCCGAAGTGGAATACCATTTCGATATCCGGCTATCACATGCGCGAAGCAGGCTGTACTGCTGTCCAAGAAATCGCCTTCACCCTGGCAAACGGGATTGCGTATGTCGCCGCAGCCAAAGCTGCAGGCTTGGATGTCGATCGTTTTGCGCCGCGGTTGAGCTTTTTCTTTGCATGTCACAATAATTTCTTGGAAGAAATCGCAAAATTCCGTGCAGCCCGGCGTTTGTGGGCCACCATCATGAAGGAACGCTTTGGGGCGCAAAAGGAACAAAGCCTGATGCTGCGCTTCCACACGCAGACCGCTGGCTCGAGCTTGATGGCGCAGCAACCGCTCAACAATGTCGTGCGCACCACGATGCAAGGCCTGGCCGCCGTGCTGGGCGGCACCCAGAGTTTGCATACCAACAGCTATGACGAAGCGATTGGCCTGCCGACCGAACAAGCAGCCACGTTGGCCTTGCGCACGCAGCAAATCATCGCGTACGAGAGTGGGGTGGCGAGCAGTGCCGACCCACTCGCTGGCTCGTACCTCATCGAATCATTGACCGACGAACTCGCAGCACAGGCCACGCTGCTGATTGCCGAGATTGATGCCATGGGCGGTGCCGTACCTGCCATCGAAGCCGGTTGGGTGCAAGCCGCTATCGCCGACGCCGCCTATGCGTATCAGCGTAACATCGAATCGCACGAACAGGTAATTGTCGGGTTGAATAAATTCACCGACAGTAGCGACACGCCGATACCGGTTTTTCGTCCAGACGAAGGTGTGGGTGCTGAGCAGATTGCTACCATTAAGCGGATCCGTGCGAGCCGTGACGAGGCCGCGGTCCAGGCTGCATTGGCCGAGATCGGCCGCGTCGCCCATGGTACCGACAACCTGCTCCACCCGATGCGGGCGGCGTTGGCGCTCAATGCCACGGTGGGTGAAGTCTGCGGCGTGCTGCGCGGCATCTGGGGTGAATATCGCCCGACAGTCAAGGTATAGCGACGCGCATTGCGGGTGCTTGGCGACGTTCTCGGTATTTCGTACCGAGAACGTCGTTTTTGTTGCATTACGGTGCTGGGGTCGGAGTCTCGCTGCCTGTAGGTGTGCTCTGCGTTGTCACGGAAGGTATCACTGCGTCACCCGGCGCCGTCGGCGTGCTCGCTGGCTCTGCAGCGGGGAGCAGCGCCGCGCGGGCTACGGTGCCCGTGGGCACGCCGCCGCCGAGGTTGATGGGCACCACGCTTTTCAGTCCGATGTTGTCTGCTCCTTCGACGGTGATGTGTTTTTTGATGCCGGCGTAGGTTTCGGTCAATGCAGTTGCCGGGCGGTAGCGCCTATCGAGACGGTTTTGTCGGTACTTTCAACAAAAATCGCCGCGACACGCGCCGCATACAACGCCACCAGTGCAGCCGGTGGTTGCATTGAACTGATGTTGATGACGCGATTCGCACTTTCGACGAAAATGGCCGCATTCAGCGTCCCGAGCGTGGTGTTGAGTGTGCCCGAGCGGCGCAATCCAATCGTAACGACTTTGTTGGCGCTGGTCACAGTGATGGTGCTGGCTGCATGAGTAACTGCAGTATGGATGTGCGTCAGCAGCACAGTGATGATCAGGATGCGTGTGGTGAATCGAGGTGCGTTCATCGGTGTCACGCGTCGTTGTAGACGATGAAAATGTCGAATTCGTAGCCATGTGTTGTATCCGTCGTCTCAAATGTGACCGTATTGACGCGATCGGTGAGGAGATTTGCATCGATATCGACAAATCGTTCGGGTGCATCTGGATTTCTGTAATCACTACATACATATGCCCGTGAGCCGTTAATAAATACCTCGTCATCCCACGCACCAACATATGTATCTACATACAACCCTTTGTCGTAGTACAGAAAACTCGCTGGCAGGCTGTTGCGTACCGTGCTGCCCGGCGCGTGCATTTTGTTGATCATGAGCAGCTTGGTGGCATCGGGGAAGGCAAAATTGTAGTAGGTCAGCGCTAATGTTTGCCCATGCGGCCGCCCACGGCGGTGAGCGCCAGCGAGAGTTTGGTTGAGGTGCCAAACGTCGCCGCGCGCGTGTCCAGGATATTGATGGCCGGCCAGTCTTTGTGGTACCAGGCCATCACTTAGCCGTTTTTGTGGACCAGGACGTGCACGTTCCAATGTGCCAAATAGCCGGTCAGCGGGACTAAGCCGATGATGTAATCGCTTGTCTGGACCTCGATGCCACCGGTGTGCAGCGGCGTGACGCGACTGAGGGTGATGGCCGCGGGGGATTTCGCATATGCGGCAATGCCTGCTTCGTCGGCGATGGCTTTGGCGTCACGGTCTTCGCTGGCCAGTGCCTCGTCGATAACTCAGGGCCGAATGAGTGCAATCGCCCCATCGTCTGATGTTGCTAGCGGCGCATCGGCCGATGGAACCGCCTGCTGGATTGCAAGGATTCCGACAACCAAGTTTGCGATTACTAATGCTGCAAACACAACCAAAATCTTGCGTGACATACATCCTCCGGACGCGTTCAGCTCATGATGACACGCTGTCCTCGGTTCATTTTTGGTATTTTTATCAAATCGCACAGGGTGGGCACTCGCCTGCTCGGCGTGTGACATCCCTGACGAGCACAACGAACCGCGGTATAATACCCAAAAGTCTAGAAGTGAGACCTACCATGATACAGTACCGCCCAGCCACCAGCGCCGATATCACTGACATCCATGAATGTTGGCTTGCTACCGAATTCCCTGATGCATCGCAGCGTGCTGCGTTGCCCGTTCTGGGCGTCGCTCCGTGGTTTGGTCACATGATTGAACACGGCAACATGATTGTTGCAACAAGCGAGGACATCGTCATCGGGTTTGCCGCGACGATCACACGAGGAACGATACGGTATCTGGCAGAATGCTTCGTCCATCCCGCATATCAGTCTCAGGGAATCGCAAAGCAGCTTATCGCAATCCTCTATGTCGGATGGTCTGGTACGCGATGCACGATTGCATCCGCAGACAACCGGGCAGTATCACGCTATAGTCGCGCTGGTATGACTCCACGTTGGCAACGCTACACCATGACGGTTACGCACCATGAGCGGCTGGGGAGCGCGGCTCTGTACGTCCAGCCGACAACAAACATCACCACCTGGCTGGCAAACGACCGCCGATTTGTGGGGATTGACCGCAGTGTAGACGTACGTGAGTACTTCCTCGCGAAAACACATGCGCAATTGCTCGAGATTTATGCCGGTGCGGATGTGGTAGCTCAGGCGATTGTTGAACGTGATGCCTATAGCCCTTCTCGTATTGGTGCAATGAGCATCGCTGGCGTCATAGCATTTGGGCCGACACATGCTGCACAAGCGATACATTCTGTCGTGCATTGGGCTGTGCGTGCGGGCTGGTCCACCATCTATGTGCGTGTCCCTTCGGAACACCCGAGTCTGCCTCTGTTGATCGAGCGCGGCTTGACGATCGTCGAATGCGAAACCTACTGCGCGTCAAAAGAATGGTTCGATCCGACAGTCTATGCACCAACAGGGCTGCTCTAAAAGAGCTATCAGTGCGGAGGTATCAGGATCAGTACTAGATGAGTGCAAGTGATTTTTCATATACATGGTGATGACACCACGACCTGGCATCACCAAACGAACACCTAAAAACTAATAATTCATCATTGCAAAATCTTTCACTTCAAGTGTTGTAGCACTGCGCACCAGCCCCCATCCAAACCAGCGCAGCGGGCCAGCAACCAACCATTGATTATCCACCCAGATACATAACCCTAACGGCCCTCGAGGCGAGCATGAAGCACGATGCGCCACGACCCCATCGATGCGCCAAATGATGAAGTCGATCCCCCATTCAATTTCGTAGTGATGCCATGCCTCATCCTGAGGGAGCATCCGTTCGCTCACTCCTAACAGATGCATCAGCACTGGCCATATTTTGTGGTAGACATAAGAAATACGCATCAACACCATGAGTAATGGCGCAAATGGAACGAGGAGGAGTGCGTGCAAGCGACGGACAGCCAGGGTTGCTGCTTTGAATCCCGTTGCTGCACTCTCTATCCCCCAGCGGAGGTCGCCGTTGCCGCTCCCAAAGAACCACGCGGTTGCCGGTAGCGCAGGCCAGCGGCTTGCCAGAGGAGAGTATGGCGCGTTCCACAGCCCAAATCCGTACGTACCGTGACAATCACCGCTGATGCGCGCCTGGAGCGTCATACGCTGCGGTGCACGCCACGGATAAGCGTCACGCGGCAACAGATGATAGTCGTCAAGTTGGGCATTCACATAGCCGCTGCCATCGCTGTCTATCGTCAGTACGAAGTGTCCTGCCGCTATTTCGCGAATAGATGCGTTGCCCTGACAAACACGCTTCACGATTGTTTGGCCTGCTGGATCAACGTGTAGAGGAGATTGAGCGCTGCAATGGGGGTCAGTTCATTCGGATTGGTCGCCTGCAAGGCTTCGATAACCGGGTGTGGTGGGAGTGGTGGTGACTCGGCGTTGAATGCGAACAACGCAGGTTGTTCATGCAACGGTCGATGGTGTGCAGCGTCGGCTTCGAATTGACGCAGCAATTCCTCGGCGCGGCGCGTAATGGTGCGTGGCACACCGGCAATCTGGGCAACATGAATGCCATACGAGCGATCTGCCGTGCCGCGCCGTAGTTCGTGCAAAAAGACAACTGCACCGTTGTGTTCCATTGCCGCCATGTGCAGATTACATAGCTGGGGCAACCGTTCGGTTAGCCGTGTCAGTTCGTGATAATGAGTTGCAAAGAGGGTGCGACAGCGTAATCGGGCGTCGTCGTGGATGTATTCTATCAAGGCCTGGGCAATTGCCATGCCGTCATAGGTGCTTGTGCCACGACCTACTTCGTCCAAGATGAGGAGGCTTTTGGAGGTGCATTGTGCCAGGATTGCGGCCGTTTCGGTCATTTCGACCATAAACGTACTTTGCCCGGTGGCTATATCATCCTGCGCACCAATGCGAGTGAAAATTCGATCGACAAGCCCAATCGCGGCGCTGTCGGCCGGCACAAACGAACCAATTTGGGCCATTAGAACGAGCAATGCTACCTGGCGCATGACGGTACTTTTACCAGTCATGTTGGCACCCGTGATAATGGCAATCTGCTCGTTTTGTGCATCGAGTGTTATCGAATTGGCTATATATCGCCCACCGCGGTGTTGTTCGACGACGGGATGGCGGCCATTGGTAATGCTGATGCTCGTACCTGCGTGGAGCGTGGGGCGCACATAGCGATGACGCACTGCCACCTCGGCGAAGGTAGTGGTGACGTCGAGCAGCGCCAAACGGTGTGCCAGCGCGATTAAGCGAGCGCCATGACGGGCAATCTGCGTCACGATGTCTGCAAAGGCCGTACGTTCGAGTTCGTTCAAGCGCTCTTGTGCGTTGGTAACAATGTCTTCGTACAGTTTGAGCTCATCGGTATAAAAACGCTCACCGGTCGACAATGTTTGCTTGCGGATGTAGTGCTCGGGTACGGCTGCACTGTTGCTTTTGCTGATTTCGATGTAGTACCCAAATACTTTGTTGTAATCGACTTTGAGACTTTTGATACCGGTGCGGTGTTGCTCGACATGTTCGAGCTCGCTGATCCAGCGTTGCGCGTCGCGACTCGCTGCCACAATTGCATCCATCTCGGCGACAGCTCCTGGACGAATCACACGCCGAGGTATGTCGTTGTCGCCACGCAGATAATTCGAGGCGCTCAGTAACGCAGGCGGGTCATCGTCGATATGATGTTCGATGAAAACCAGCACATCTGCTGCCAACGGATCGATTGCTGCGGCATTGCCGTTTTGTGCGGCGGCGTCCAACAGGTCTGTGGCTGCTGCCTGGTCTTGACGCAAAAAGTCACTCGCCGTTGCAATGGCCGGCACGCAGCGTAGCGCATCACGGAGGCGTACCACATCTCGTGGCGTGGTCACGCCGATGCCTTGTATCATCCGATTGACGGTGCGTTCCATATCGCCGATGTGCTTGAGCGCGTCTCGCACTGCATGGCGGCACATAGTGTCGGTCGTATAGCGTTCGATTGCATCGAGTCGCTCGTTAATGGGGGCGATGTCGAGTAAAGGTTGGGCTACCCAGCGACGGAGCAAGCGTGCCCCCATGGGGGTGCGTGTCTGATCCAGTACGCCGACCAGCGAACCGGTGCTGCCGTGCATTCCGTCGAGGAGCTCGAGGTTGCGGCGTGTTTGTGGGTCGAGGAACATGACCATCCCCGGCGTGTAGGGATGGATTGCGTGCAATTGGGCGACATCACTGCGCTGGGTTTCTTGGGCGTATTGCAGCAATGCACCGGCTGCCTGTACGGCCAGTGGCCGATCCTGGAGTCCTAACCCTGCCAGATTACTCACACCGAAGTGGCGTTGTAGTGCCTCGCTGGCGGTACGACCCTCCCAACGCCACGCGGCGACATTGGTGATATGGCCGTTTGCCCAGCGGGTCGTATTGGCACGTTCGACCTTGCGGGCGACACGTTCTGAGGGCAGCAGGACGTCTCGTTCCTGCTTTGTCATGAACTCGAGATCTTGCGCGAGTCCACTCTGTTGAGCTTCAATGCCCTGAAGCCTGTGTTGTGCATCGCTGCTCACCAGTATTTCGGCCGGCATGAGTCGTGCTAACTCGCCATGTGCCTGTTGTTGTGCCGTTGCGCCACGTAACTCACAGCAGGCGAATTCACCGGTACTGAGATCGGCATATGCCAGACCGACATGCTGCTCGTGGACATAGACTGCAGCAATGTAATTATTGGATGATGCATCGAGGATTGTCCCATCCACAATGGTGCCTGGTGTAATGATGCGCACGATTTGGCGCTCTACCATGCCCTTCCCGGCGGGAGTTTGGGTAATCCCACCAGCAAATACGGAACGTGGCCGTGTATCGCTTTTGTTGGCAGCGGTTTCGACGATTTGCTCTGCTATGGCGATGCGGTAGCCGGCTGTGACCAGTTTGGTGACATATGTTTCGATCGCGTGGTAGGGCATCCCGGCCATTGGGCAGCGTTGCTTGACGCCGCGATACTCACTCGCAAAATCTTTGTAGGTCAGGGTGACATCCAGCAACGACGCAATCAACTTGGCATCGTCGTCAAAGCACTCGTAGAAGTCACCGAGGCGATAAAACAACACAGCATCGGGTTGGCTGGCTTTGAGTTCACGAAATTGGGTATACCACTTGTGCAGTGCCAAGCCGGGGAATTCTGCACGGAGTTGTTCGTGGATATCCATGGTGCCTCCAGAGCAATCAAAACGACGCACACCACGTGTGCGTCGTTATTGTATCGTGTGTGGGGGGTGAATGTCAGTTGTTGAGTTCTTCGTTCGAGCTGTTGATCATAAAGATTACTCGTTCACCGATGTTGGTCGTGCGATCGGCGAGTCGTTCGAGCATATACGTGATTTCGATCAGGATGAGACCACTTTCGAGTGTCGCCACGTTGTTTTTGATCATCGTGCGAATCTGCTCGTTTGCGTCATCTTCGAGATTATCAACGAGGACATCGTTCTCGGCTAAGCCGCGTGCGATCGAAATATCTCGTTTGACGTATGCATCGAGACATTGATGCAACATAGAATGTGACAATTCGCCCATGCGAATAATGGTTGCAGGGACCGGCACAATCGGTGCTTGGGCGAGCAGGCGCGAGACACGTTTGGCGATGCCTTTGGCGTAATCACCGGCACGTTCGAGCTCACTGGCAATGGCAGACGTTGCCAATAGGGTGCGCAGGTCACTGGCGACGGGTTGTTGAGTTGCGATAAGTTCAAAGACATGCTCGTCAATGGCTTGGTGCGTGCGGTCGATTTCACGGTCAGCAGCGACGACCTGAGTTGCGAGGTTTGCGTCGGCGTTGGCGAGGGCTTGCAGGGCATCGGAAAGGCCGAGTTCGACACGACTGCCAATGCGCAAGAGATCGTCGTGAATATTTTGGAGTTGACGTGCATAACGTTGACGCATGGGGTTCTCCTGAACGACTCTCACCCAACGGCAGAGGTCTATGTGATATACTACTCAAATAAGCGGTCTACTGCATTGTATTCCGTTACTATTCACCATTATACATGGTTTTTCATAAGCCCTTGTTAACCTCCTGTAAAGGAGCGTCGACGCTGGCGATGAGGTTTTTTGCATGCGCGACCGTAGTCTCATCCGCAACTTCAGCATTATTGCTCATATTGATCACGGCAAAACCACGCTGTCGGACCGCTTTCTTGAGGTCACTGGGACGGTTTCGTCTCGCGACCGTCGTGACCAACTCCTCGATGGGATGGACCTCGAACGCGAGAAGGGTATTACCATCAAGGCAAAGTCCGTGCGGATGGAATACACCGCCAAAAACGGCAAGACATACGAGCTCAATTTAATCGATTGTCCTGGGCATGTCGACTTCACGTACGAGGTCTCACGGGCTTTGGCTGCGTGTGAAGGTGCAATCTTGGTCGTTGATGCATCTCAAGGGGTCGAAGCGCAGACATTGGCTAATGTCTATCTCGCACTCGAACACAATCTCGAAATTGTCCCTGTCCTCAACAAAATCGATTTACCGGGTGCGCATCCTGATTTCGTCGCCCAAGAGGTCGAAAAGGTCCTCGGTGTGCCTGCCGAGGACGTGTTGCGCGCGTCGGCGAAGCAAGGAATTGGGATTCTCGAAATTCTCGAAGCCGTGGTCGAGCGCGTCCCACCACCGAGTGGCGAAATCGATGTCCCTTTGCGTGCATTGATCTTTGACTCGCACTATGACGTCTACAAAGGGGTCATCGCCTACGTCCGTATTATGGAAGGCATGATTAACAATTCGACAAACGTGCGCTTCATGCGCTCCGGGGTCGAATGTGCCGCACTCGAAATCGGCTACTTCCACCCCACCATGATTCCTGTCGACTCGCTCGGACCGGGCTCGGTGGGCTATATTGCCACAGGCCTCAAGCAAATCGGCGATGTCCAAGTGGGTGACACGGTGACCCTCGCCAATGACCCGGCAGTCGAACCATTGCCAGGGTATCGTCTCGCCAAGCCAGTTGTCTTTGCAGGCTTGTACCCAGTTGAGTCAAATGCGTACGTCGAGTTGCGCGAAGCACTCGAAAAACTCTCCCTCAATGATGCAGCCCTCGTCTACGCGCCCGAAAAGTCGGCAGCGTTGGGCTTCGGGTTCCGCTGTGGCTTCTTGGGGTTGCTCCACATGGAGATTGTCCGCGAACGCCTCGAACGTGAATATAACTTGACCTTGCTCATTACCGCACCGAGTGTGGAATACAACGTGATGCTCAATACGGGCGATATTATCGCCGTTGCCAACCCGTCTGATATGCCGGATATCGCCAACATTTCGGCTATCGAAGAACCGGTCATGGCAATCACGGTTATCGTCCCCACCAAGTACATCGGCACGGTGATGGAATTGGTCACCGGCAAACGCGGCGCGTTTGTGGCGATGGACCACCTCGACCCCCAGCGTGTGTCGCTCAAGTACAAAATCCCGCTGAACGAAATCGTCATCGACTTCTACGACCAGCTCAAGTCGCGTACCCAGGGCTACGCTTCGTTGGATTACACGTTGGCAGGGTATCAAGAGTCAGAGTTGGTTAAGCTAGATATCTTGGTCAATCACGTCCCCGTCGATGCGTTGTCACTGATTGTGCACAAAGACAGTGCATATAACCTTGGACGCCAGCTCGTTGATCGTCTGCGTCGCCTTATCCCGCGCCAGATGTTCGAAGTGCCGGTCCAAGCGGCAGTAGGCAGCAGGGTGATTGCTCGTGAATCAATCCGGGCCATGCGCAAAGACGTCTTGGCCAAGTGTTATGGTGGTGACATCAGCCGGAAGCGCAAATTGCTCGAAAAACAAAAAGAAGGCAAAAAGCGCATGAAGATGGTCGGCAATGTCGAAATCCCACAAGAAGCATTCATGGCAGTTTTGTCGCTCGATGATGATGGCGATAACGATTAAGATACCGTCGCAGCTCGCGATGGTTCACATCCAACGTGTTGGGTGCAGGAAGGAAGAGTTCATGCGTCTGTTTGTCCGTGCGACTATGATTGCGTTATTTGCCGTAGTGCTTGCAGCCTGTTCTAATCCTGTCAGTGACCTCATTGATCCCCCATTGGCCAAGGTCGGCAGCGACGTGTTGCGCAAAAGTGAAGCAAATCTGCGCATCGACCGCCTCGAAGTGGGCATGCGCAAAAACCCTGACATCAAGCAGATGCCGAGCCGTGCAGAACTTTCATCCCTCGTCGCCGAGCAATACCTTGTCCAGCACATCCTGACGAATGTTGCCAAAGAAGCTGGTATTACCGCTACCGAAGAACAAATCAACACACAGGTTGAAGAATTCCGCGCTGCAGTGAAGAGCAGCGGTACCGGCGAGCTCGACGTGGTCATCCGCGACCAGTTGGGCTTTGAAGGCGAAAAGGATCCGGCGTTTCGCGATTTTTGTAGCTATTTCTTGGTACAAAAGCAACTCGCCGTCAGCTTGGTGACTACCGACACGGTCAAAGCAGAGCTCACAGCGTCATTGACCGAACAGTCGAAATCAACCGAACTCAAGGCGCATGCAGCGCATATTTTGGTGACCAGCGAAGTCACCGCTACGACCGTGATGACACGGTTGAATGCGGGTGAAGACTTCGCCGCTCTGGCCAAAGAATTCTCACAAGATCCCGGCAGCAAAGAAAACGGTGGTGACCTGGGCTGGGCTGCCAAGGGTCAATTTGTGCCGGAATTTGACAAAGCAATTTTCGAAGATTTGGCTGTGGGTGAAACGACCAAGACCCCAATCAAGACACAATACGGATTCCACATCATCAAGCTGATGGAGCGGAGCCAACAGCCGCTTATCGACCCCACCAAAATTGATGCGATGGTCGAGGAACAGCTCTCAAGCACGTTGGATCAAAAACGCTACGAAGCGGTCAGTGCCAAGGTCGAGGAAGCTCGCACCAAAGGGATCGAGGCCAAGACGATTGTCATCGCACCGACCGAAGTGATTGCCACTGCTACTCCTGGTCCTGTCGAAGCGCCGACGGCAACACCGGCCCCATAGCCCGATCTAGTACAAGAGGAACTGATGATTACCATCGCTGGCCTCGGTTCGACTGCACAACTCCCTGCTGGCGTCGCTGCACTTGTGCAGTCGGCGCCACTTGTGTATGTGCGCACTGCGACGCATCCCGCACTAACCGCCTTGGTTGATGTGCAATGGATTGCATTTGATACGCTCCTCGACGAACCAGATGCAGCAACACATATTGCTGCTGCCTTGCACGCCACGACCGGTGATGTGCTGTATTTGGTCCCTGGGCATCCTCGCATTGCCGATGCGACCGTTGCAGCTGTGGTTGGGATTGCCCCACAACGGTGCCGCATTGTTGCTGGTAACCACCCCATCGATGCTTACGCAGACGAATTGGGCTTCCATGGGGCGGCAGCCAACGCCCAATGGTGTGATGCACTGGTATTTGTGCCACAGCAGGACAATCGCGCTCGTTGGTCGACATTCCATACCACCGAGCAATATAGCCCGCGTGTTGTGCCGATGCCGGTACGACCGCATGCCGAAGCCTGGATCTGTAACATAACGAGCGGATCGCTTGCTGGGCATGTGCTGGCGCACCTGCGCAGTTGTTATCGTCCAACGGTACGCTGTGCGCTCTTGCGCGGCGAAGGGTCCGTCGAATGGAGTACCGTAGGGAGTGTACAGACACCTTCTGTGTATCCCGTGACCATGTATGTCGAAGCTACTGATCCGCTCGAAAACGCACGTACACCTGACGGGATTGCCTACGTCATTGAGCGCCTGCTCGGACCTGGTGGATGCCCATGGGATCACGAACAAACTCCACAATCGCTCCGTCGTACGCTGCTGGAAGAAGCCTACGAGGCGATCGATGCCCTCGATCGTGCGGACGACACCAGCCTCGTCGAAGAATTGGGTGACGTGTTGCTCAATATCCTGATGCAGGCCGAAATGGCTCGTCAGGCGGGAAGATTTGGGATGGAGGATGTGTATGCGGCAGTGACTACAAAGTTCGTACGCCGTCATCCGCATGTGTTTGATGATGTATCAGCCGATGATAGTGAGGCCGTCCTCAAACACTGGTATGCAATCAAAGCGACAGAATCACAAGGGAGTCACGCCCCGAAAAGCCCGCTCGCAGGCGTTCCTCTGGCGTTACCGGCATTAACGGCGACGAGTGCGTTGATCAACAA
Source organism: Roseiflexaceae bacterium (assembly GCA_947474225.1). GTDB lineage: Bacteria > Chloroflexota > Chloroflexia > Chloroflexales > Roseiflexaceae > UBA965. The sequence goes on from CANJHS010000011.1 coordinate 19,964, forward strand.
ATCGAAACGCTACGGCATGCTGTTGCACGGGATGGCAGATACCGCGCCGACAGAAGCTGATCTGGGTGAGCAACTCTTTGCTATCGCAGTTCGTGCTGCGTACCATAATCTTGATGCAGAAGCAGCGTTGCGCGATATCAATTCCCGCTATCGGCGTCGAGTCGACGCATTGTATAGCCGTGATGCGCATCTCAATGGACAGACGCAGGAGTTGTGGCGCGATGCCGATAGCAATGCATGACGTACAACTCGATTTGGTAGTGACCCTCCGCAAGCCACACGCGTGTGGCAGCAATGCATGGCGGGTCGTACGCCTCGGGGCAGACATCGGCGTCCGCTGCGAACAATGTCTCCACCGCGTTTTGATGCCTCGCAGCGACTTCGAACGGCGCGTCAGCAAAATTCTCGCACGCCCCACTCCGCCACTGGGCCCCGAGTACCTGAGCGAAATCACCTGACCGTCCATTCACCCTTTTCCCCAGTATTTTTTCTCAGAATATCAGAGTATATGCAGCAAAAACCCCGTGTGTTGTTCATTGTCGGTCAGACGGCAGTCGGAAAAAGCGCGTTGGCGCTCACGGCAGCGCAGCTCTATGGCGGCGAAATTATATCTGCCGACTCACGCCAAATCTACCGCCAGATGGATATTGGGACGGCCAAACCGACGCGATTGGAACGGGAACTCGTCCCGCATCATCTCATCGATGTCGCCGACCCAGACGGCAAGTACAGCCTGTCTATGTTTCGTAACGACGCTTTACGGGCGATACACGACTGTGTCGGCCGCGGTGTCGTGCCGATTGTCGCTGGCGGAACGGGGCAATATTTGGCTGCCTTGCTGGAAGGTTGGACGGTACCGGAGTTACCGCCAAATGAGGCACTGCGTGCAGAGCTCGAAGAAGCAGCGGTCCGAGATGGCGCTGCCGTGCTGCATGCCCGGTTGGCAGTACTCGACCCCGTTGCTGCAGCGAGCATTCTGGCGACGAACGCGCGCCGGATTATTCGTGCGCTCGAAGTATGTATTGGTACGGGCGAGCAGTTTTCAGCATTGCAAAAGAAGGAACCATTGACCTTTGTTCCCACCGTGGTATGGCTGCAAATGCCCACCGAGGCATTGTATGCACGGATCGATGAACGGGTCGACACCATGCTGGACAACGGATTGCTCGCTGAGGTCGAGGGCCTCCTTGCTGCAGGGTATCGCTGGGGGATGCCTGCTCTGTCGGGGATCGGCTACCACGAATTCAAGCCATATTTGGTACAAGAATGTACGTTGGCTGACGCCGTGCAGCGGGTGAAATTCGATACACATGCATTCGCCCGTGGTCAGTCGAATTGGTTCAGACGCTTTACTACAATCATACATACTATGCCGATGCATATAGAGCAACTGTCATCTGTTTTTCACCCAGACTGAGGATTGCACTGGTACAATGCAGGGGACAGAAGTGAGGTCAGTATGAAATCTGTAACTTTGCGGGTTGGTCGTATGATTGCAGTCCTGTGCATCGTCATAATTGTCGTTGCAGTGTCGTTGCAGTATTCTACGACCCCGACGACTGCATCCGGGCGGGCATTTGAGCCTACCAAGGGATGCTTTTGGCGCGAAGCAAACGGGCGCGCCCACCGGTACGAGATTGTCACCTACTACAAAGATGTGACATGGAATCAAGCGGACATGCTGGCTGCGCAACGAAACTTTCGTGGCGTGCGTGGCTACCTTGCGACGATTACGAATGGTTCAGAAGATTGGTGTGTTCGTACCGCTATATTGAATTTATCTGGACTCCGTTGGCCCGATGCGACAGGTGCCTGGATAGGTGCAAACAGCTTTGCGACGCTCGGACAATACCGTTGGGCAACTGGCCCAGAAAAGGGAACGTTGCTGAATCGAGCATCCTTCTTGTGGCATACGAATCAACCAGATAACAATACCGAAGAACGTTGTGTCGGCTATATGTATCGTGATGGTTGGGTAGCAGGTAACAACTACCCGTGCGATTCGGTGGTTACCAATCCTTTTTTCCACGATAAAATGAAATACTTTGTGGTTGAATATTCAGCAGTGGGATCAGTTTTGAATTAGTACATTTGTGTTACCCCGTTTGTGGAAACACGAACGGGGAATTTTTTCTCATTGCGCGCGCGTGGTAAAAGTACAAACGATAATTGTCTGCTTGTGTTTTGGAAAAGTGGGTAGAGATCTGATAATTGCACCTGAATACAAATAAATATGTAGCGCGTGGAAAATATTTTTAGAAAATATATCCACCGCTTATACTTATCAAAAACAATGGCATTCCGTATCTCCTTAAAAGTAGTGTAAACTTGATGTCTTAGCTTCAGAGCAATGTTCGAAGACTACCCATAAGGTCAATCGTCGGGAATTCATGCTCTGAGGCTGTAGCTAGAACATACAGCTAGAAATTTTCCTTGTAGAATTTGAAATTTTCAAAATGAAAAACATGATTTTTCAACGGGTATGTTTAATTCGTTTTGTGCACCCTGACCCAAAATGAAACGGAATATTTATACCGAAGTGATTCTTCAGGTGAATGATTAAATTTTTTTGCGCTGATGTGTAGGAGTTGTACTCACTCTGGTGATTGTGGGTACGATAAGATTCGCTGCACACGAGTGATCACGGCTGTCCATGTGCCAGTTGCAATATGTGCGGATTCCTGACGGAACGGGACATGTGGGGCAAAATACGAAGACAAAACCAGGATTCCAGATCCCTGTCCACTTCCATGAAGCGGGGCATTCGATTGTAGGCAAAGTTTCTCGGTTGGTAAATCGGTGATGGGACGTAGGTACACTCGGACTGATTGATGGGACCAATTACTAGCAGTCCTGACACAATCAACAGATTATGTGCAATCGACACGTAAAATTTCTGTTTACTAAACAGTGTCAGTCGTGTGGACGGTTAGGGACAAATACCAAAGGAAAGGATGGTGATGGTACAACCACAAAAGGGTATATTCTTGCAGCCTTCGGTAAGAAAAAGGTACTTCCCATACCTATCCAACCCTAGTCTGCACGCAGATATCAGTAGGCTTTTCACATACATTTACTATTGATGCATTGCTACGGTTATGCTGCTTGCGTTTAGTGAATAGTATATGATCATGTGTGGCAGCACGACGCATGATAGAGACTCGCCAACCAAAAGAGCGGAGCCGGTCACCGTCAAATTGGGGGTGTGAAGTAGGTTCGAAAAATACATGTGTGGTGCAAACTGAAGCGGGAAGTTTGCTGTGTCTCGCGAATGCCATAGGACGCAAGTTGCATCTGTATGGAAGGCGTTGAAGGCGGTCACTGAGACGGGGCAAGGAAAATCAACAACACCACCAACCATCATAAAACAGTAAAGTCGTCTCCCTCCCTGACACTTTCGAGCACAACGTCCTCCTCTAGGATGAATATACACAAAATTATCCACATCCAGTTCGTCGATATACAAAACCCAAGGGTGAGAATGACAAGTAGCACCGCAAAAAATCAAAAGCTACGTCAATAATGGAAGTTATCAACGACTTAAAGGGAATTGCCATTCCCATGGGAGCACATTCTGCTTGGGATCTACTTCCGTTAGCTGCGGCTATTAGAATATCCACCCAAAAGTTACTCTAAAAGTAGTAGCTATAGTTACCATAATCGTCGATGTGTTGTTTGAAGAAAATCTTTAGGACCGTGAGCGGCGGTCCCTTGCAGTGGGTCTCAGTCACTATTGAACGCCTAAACGACTGAAATTAGGGCATGGAATTATTTGCTTCTTTGTGGTCGTGAGGTTATCTATGCCTCGTTCGTTCACTTTGACATGGACTCGGGCTGGTGGTAACGGTTTGATGCGTATCCATTGACGAATGAGCTTGTTAACGTTGATTATGATTTATTGGTGGGTACGTTTGGTGAATATGTTGTGGCAGTAAATGATGCCACCTGCGCGGCATCATTTTTCATGGGATATTTCCATCCTCTATAGACAAAGACGGGTTGACCAACGTTGGTTTATTTGCTGTCGAGCTAGGTCCAGGGGTGTTTAATTCTCTGATAACAGTCAAGCAACAAAAAATGCGTTAGGAGGGTCAGACGTGTGAGCAACATGGAGTAACCTTTACGTACGAGCCGTTCAATGTGATGCACAGTGTTCTGAGCTATGGTGTGCATAGGTGTTCATAGAGAGACAGCGTGATCTTGGGAGATAAAGTGCACAGAGCTTTTCGCAGATTCGAGTATCGTCAAAAGCCCGCTGCCGGGATGGACTGCGCCACCAACGAAATACAGCCCCGGCAACCAATCGGCACGAATATGTGGACGTAATGGTCCAAGTTGGCCCCAGTTGTGCCCAAGGTTGAACACTGCACCATTGTGGGTGCGGAATTCATCTTGCCATGTTTCAGCGACAAAACATGTTTCACTGACAATATGCGCTGCCACGTTCGCATACCCCAATTCATGCAATCGCGACACAATGTAGTCGCGGTAGCCTTGTTTGTGTTCGTTCCAATCGACGCCATGTGTCGTGTTTGGTATGGGTACAAGCACACAGATGGTGCTATGTCCATCAGGAGCCGAGCTTGGATCTAGGACTGTCGGGTTACATACATAGAATGAAGCATCGGTGGTGTCGAGTGCAGAATCGTCGACATACGGCGGTTCTGTACTGCGAATATGTTCTGACAGATAGAGTTGATGATGTGGCGCGTCGGGGTATATTTTGTCGAGTCCCAAATAGAGCATGAACGTCGAGCACGAAAAGCGCATTGAATCGAGCTTTTTTGGGGTGTATGGCCCACGTTGGTCTGGGGTCAATATGTGATTGAGTGCATGGCCAAAGTCTGCGTTGGTCACAACAATGGAGGCCGCGACTTCCGTCCCATTTTGAAGACGGATACCACGGACACGATTTTGGGAGGTTAAGACGCGTGCCACCGGCGCATGGTAATGGATGGTCACTCCGAGATCTGTGGCTGCTTTTGCCAACCCGCGTGCGAGTGCCGAAAACCCGCCTTTGGGGTGCCAAATGCCATCGTTGAACTCGAGCCACGAGACCAGGCTAAAAACACTTGCAGACATTTTGGGATGCATGCCGAGGTATTTTGAAGGGTACGCCATTGCGTAACACAATTGTTCGTCGTGGAAGTAGTTGTAGTAATGATCGTACAGCGATTCCCACGGGCGGAATGTCAATGCACTGAAAATCTCACGAGGATTGAGATAGCCGAGGATAGATCGTACCGGCGTGCCAAGATATGGTCCGTAGCCGGCTTCATTTTTGCGGATGTGTTCGCTGTACCAGGCATCAAAACGCTCGGGCAAATCTTCCCTGCGTGCTGCGAGTTGTGTTTTGAAGGCATCCAAATCCGATGTCAGGTCGATGATGGAGTTGTCCCAAAACTTCAATCGGGTGTTTGGGTCTACGCGTAGTAACGTGACATACGCATCAAATTGAAGTCCACAAAAGGAAAAGAGTTCGTGATATACGCGAGGCACCTGCAAGATTGAGGGTCCAGTATCAAACTGATATCCATCTTTCGAAAAGCCGCGCATGCGTCCTCCGGGGACTGCTTCGGCTTCATAGATATGCACGTCATAGCCGGTTTTGGCGAGTCGCATTGCAGTGGCGAGCCCACCAGGCCCTGCGCCGATTATTACTACTTTTTGTTTCGTCATGGTAGCCTCTTCTGTGTGATATGACGTATCCGACATCGGAAGTCGTTACGGAATTACGTAGCGGGTAATACTACCGTCACGGTGACCCACGCCCAATTCACTCCCGCTCGGATTTGCCGCCAAAACGGTAACCCCATTGTCCTGTGAAAGCGTAACGAGGATGGTTCCCTCTGTGCTGTAGAGATTGACATTCGCCTGTGCGTCGGCAGCAACGATGACATCACTGTTTGGCAGTGTTGTCATTTGCATAAACCCATCTGCAGATGGTGCGGTGAGTGTCTTGACTGCTTGGGTACTATTGAACGGCCGCAATTCGATAATGTTTTGGTTGGTAAGCACTGCAACCATCGTACCGCCTGCGAGGAATTCAACCCGATAGACCGCACCATCGGCATGGAATACCAGGCTGCGTGCGGTCAGATCCCATATTTCGTACCCGGGTTTGTCGCCTCCACCGCGCAAGGAAAGCTTGGAGCCATCTGGGCTGAAGCGAATATTTGTTATGGTGCGGAGCGTCGTTTGTAATGTCGCTGGTGTCCCAAAACTGTCAGTACGCCACAATTGGACACCATCTGCACCACCTACAGCAAGCAACGCGCCATCAGGGCTGCTTGCTAGCGACAGCGGTATGCCGTGGATCCCGCCAAGTGGTTGGGGTGTGGTCGCTTGGGGGGTATACAGGTTGACGCCATTTTGCCCATCAATCAGCGCAAATTGGTCATAGCCGATAAATGCAAAGGATTGTGCACCCGACATCGTCCCCGAGAGGTAGGTGCTTTGGTTTTTATTGGTTGCATATAATCGAACCAACCCGTTATATCCCGAAATTGCCATCACCTCATCGGGCGAGTTCTGTTCGGTCTTATGTGCTGCATAGGTGAGTTCGAGGGGGATACCTGTGCCGACACGGAGGGTCGAAATTTTTTCTGTAGCCATGTCCCACACCAACAGTTTGCCTTCTTGGTCGCTCGTGCTAATCAGGCGTTTACCGTTTGGTTCGAGTGTGATACCAAAAATTCCGAGTGGATGCTCGTTGTATTGTGCCGTCTTGATGCCTCTTTGCATGTCCCAAACGGTAATTAACCCATCGAGGCCCGCACTATACAGAATGCTGTCATCTGCATTGAGCGCTAATCCACGAATGGTAATCCACCCGGTATGGGCTTTCAATGTGCGAACGACGCGGCCATCGCGAGCATCAAGTACCGTTACTAATCCGTCCGTTGACCCGACAATAAGCTGCGCACCGTCTTTTGTCCAGAGTAATCCGGTGGCCCAATAGTGGATCCCTGCACCTGCCGTGATATTGAGGGCAGTTTGGTAGGCAAATCCTTCGACTTGCTTACCGGTAGCAATATTCCAGCGCCGCACGGTTCCGTCACGGGCTGCACTCGCAAGCTCGATTCCATCCGCAGACCATACGATGCCTCCGATGAGGTCGGAGTGACCATTCAGTGTTTGGATGGTTTTTTTGGTGGTGAGATCCCATATGCGAATGCTTAAATCGGTGCTCCCAGATGCTATGAAACGCCCGTCAGGGCTAAACACAACATTCCGAATCCATCCTTCATGGCCGCGCAGGGTGTATGCTTCGTTCCCGTTGAGTGTGTCGAAGACATGAATAATCGAGTCATTGCTTGCTCCGCTTGCAACATACCGACTATCAGGCGACCAGCTCAGGGTCGTAATGTCCCCCACGTGGCCATTGAAATGTTGCATCGCATTCAATTGTGTGGATTCATGCACCGAGATGCTGCTCCCGGTTGCTACCGCCAATTTGCTCCCATCAGGCGACCATGCCACCGGACCAAACGTTGTACTGGTGATTACCCCAGAAGCAGTGAGATTCACTGCATTGGCACTGGTTATGGGCAGATTGCGGGATTGAATCGCCGGCAATGGCGTCGGTGTCGCCGCTACGATAGCCTTGCTGACGCTTGGCACGGCCGTTGGAGTCGTAGCAGCGGAATTAAAAGACTGGAGTAAATCTCCACTATACAGTGAGCGAAGTGGACTACCAGGCATCACCAAAAGGAGAATGATACAGAGCATTATTGCCAGCACCGTGAGTGTTGCAGCCAATGCAACCACACAGCCGAGCCGTAGATTCGGGCCAGTAGTGACAGTCGCAGTAGAGGTCGGACGCGGTGCAACATTACCTGCGAGCATTGTGGCGCTTTCGCTCGATGCTTCGTCGGGTAGCGAAGGACGTACCGGGAGTGTCTGTTCGGTTGAAGACGCACTCGCGCCCAAAATCGACATTGTTTGCAACGATGCGAGCATTTCTGCAGCATGTTGATAGCGATTGGAAGGTTTTTCTTGGAGGCCACGTGTCAGCACTGCCTCCCACATATCACTCAAGGTCGGTGTATGTGTACGTGGTGAAATGAATCGTGCACCGAGTGCAATTTGTTCACTGGTGAGGGGCACAATGCCCGTCGATGCGGTATAGGCAATTGCTGATACTGCGTAGAGGTCGCTGGCTGGTGTGACATCGCCATTTACCGCTAACTCTGGTGCTCGGTAGGGTGACGGTGTGCGTGCGAGCGAACGCATAGCCACAAATGGCAACACAATCCAGCTCCCATCGTCGGTGACGAGGATGTCAGCAAGAGTCGGCACCCGCAACAGAATGGAAGGAATGGATGAGTGGAGTGCCGTGAGAATACTCAGTAGCGTATTTGTTTGGCCTATGACCTCGGCTTCGCTCATCGCTCCATTTCGCATGCGTAATGTTTGACCGAGTGTGTGTGCATTGGGAGCCTGCGTAACGGCCAAGTATCGCCCGTCTTCGCTGGAGGTGTCGATCAATGGGCATAATCCCGCTATCTGCAACGCTTTGAGTTGTGTTGCGGTTGCATCGAGTGCTGCGCAATCTGCAGGTAGCAGATTGGTCCATTCAGCGAGATAGACGAGCGCAGCTGTTTGTTCGTCACGACAACAGGAGACAACCACCCCTCCGGCATCGTCTACCGTGTATATCACACGGTAGCGGCCGTGGATGATGCGGTCTGGAACGGTCATTTGTGCCCTCTTTCGAGTTGATTCAATTAAATTGTGTACGTATAGTGCCTGATCGTTCGGCAGTGACGACGCGGTCGACTACCCGACGGGCACTGCGAATCGACCCTTCGATTGATGCCATGAATTCCTGTTGGGTGTAATCGCCCGTCAAAAAGAAATTCGGAATCGGTGTTGCCTGATCTGGCCGATACTGCTCAACCCCTGGTCGAGCTGCGTATACAGAATTGGGAATACGGACGATATGTGATTTGATGAGTTTTGCGCCCAATGCTTCTGGATGGAGTCCGCTAAATTCCTTAATAACCAGTGCCAAGATCTCTTCGTCACGCAGTGGGAAGAGTTTTTCGGCTGGTGCGACGACCAATTCTATAATCGAACCGGCGCCGCTATGATAATCGGGCGATACTCTGGCAGGGTCAGCGTACACGCTGATATGCGTGCCCGAGCTGAAAATGAGATTGTCGATGTCGGTGACGACGCGGTCGTAGTACAGTTGGGCAGTAATGACGGGGATGCCACGCAGATGTTTGAGGTTATCGAGCTCCGTGTGGACCCGCATGCTGTCGCTCATTACTTTGCGGAGACTGTGGACCGGCATCGCTGATATATACGCATCAGCCATCAAAATCTGTCCATCGGCAAGCTGAATGCCGGTGACTTGATTGGTCGCAGGGTCGTGCAAAATTGCATCTACTTTGCTATCAAAGCGGATAATGACACCGCGGTCTCGCAGTTGTTGCATGAGCGGAATCCACAAACGTTCGTGTGGAGAACCCTTCACGAGTCCCATCTTGGGCGCATCGGTCTCTTTGGCGAAGTGCAACAGAGCTGTCAGGACAAGCTTGGCTGATACTTGGTCCGCTTTTTGAAAATTCAGTGCCAAGGCCATCGCATCCATCACCTTGTCGATGGTGCTCTGACCCATTCCGTTTGCCAAATGCCATTCGCGGTAGGTAATATCGGCTTGTTGATCGATGTACGCCTGCGATCCGAAAATCGGTTTCATCAAGCCGCGACCCATGGCCAGCTTTTCTGAAAATGTCATCAGCTTACTTTTGGCCACCCCAAATAACCCGTTGAGAGGCGCCGGCAGGCCTTTGACGAATTCGATAGAAGCATAGCCGCCACCTGGTTGTGCAAAAATCATTTCGGCCGGCTTCCAATCAAAGCTGTCTTCGAGACCGACCTCGGCGAGGAATCCGAGCAAATTATGATATGCGCCGAAGAAGACGTGTAATCCACTTTCGACCCAGTCACCGTCGTCGTCTTGCCATGCAGATACTTTGCCGCCGGGAATGGATCTTTTTTCCAGCAACGTCACCTGATGTCCTTGCTTTGAAAGCCAGTGTGCACTTGCAAAGCCTGCTGGACCTGCTCCCGCGATGATTATCCGCATGTCGATTGCCTTTGTTCTTAGAATTTACACTATTGATAATACGTTCATTCGACGTTGCGAGATTTATGGAGCGATACTCAACAATACTTTGTCAATCCGCAGACCGTCCATATCTATCACCTCGAGCTTCCAGCCAAACGCGATGACGTGCTCGCCTGCATTGGGGATATGTCCCATGAGGCTGAGGATGTAGCCTGCAATGGTGTCGAATTGTGCGTTCTCGTTCCTGTGGACGATAATGTGCGTGCGAGAGACGACATCGTCGATAGGAGTGTTCCCATCGACGAGGAATGACCCATCTTCGCGGCGGACGATATGCGGGGATTCTGCGTCATCGTGTTCGTCTGCGATGTCGCCTACGATTTCTTCGAGCACGTCTTCGAGGGTAATGATACCTTCGACCGTGCCCAATTCACCCACGACGACAGCAAGGTGTTGCTGGGTTTTTTTGAATAACGCGAGCGTGTCGCCTGCCCTGCTTTGTTCGGGGACAAATAAGGGAGCGCGCATTGCCGATCGAATCAAATTATTGGTCTCGTTGCTACGCACCAGACGCAGCAGGTCACGTGCGTGTACCACCCCGACCACATGGTCGAGATCTTTTTCGTAGACGGGAGCACGAGAAAAGCCACTATCGAGCATTCCATCAACGACCGATTCAATGGTTGCATCAGCATCGAGGCAGTACACATCGTTTCGCGGGGTCATGACTTGGCGGACGGTCATATCACCGAGGCTAAAGACATTCTCGAAAATCTCGCGCTCATGTGCATCGAGTGCGCCACCTTCTGCACCTTCACGTACCAATTGCCGGATGTCTTCTTCGGTCACAGCAGCGCTGTTGTTGGCGCTCTGACCAAACAGACGTAGCAATAGCTCGGTCGAAGCAGTCAACAACCATACCAGTGGTCGTGACACCGCTGCCACCACGTTCATCGGGGCGGCCATACGAATGGCAATTGATTCGGCGTGCATCATCGCGAGGCGCTTGGGGACGAGTTCTGACACGATAAGTGAGAGGTAGGTCAAGAGAATGACAACGACTGTCAGGGCAATTGCACTCGCGTATGGCCCAATATAGGGGAGTGGTTCGAGGATCGGCGTGACCTTTTCGGCGAGACTCGCACCACCATAGACGCCTGTGAGCGTGCTAATGAGGGTGATACCAATTTGTACCGTTGAAAGTAAACGATTTGGGTCGTCTTGGAGTGCGAGGGCGACTTCTGCTCCCGCGATACCATCATCAGCTTTTTGTTGTAGACGGCCCCGCCGTGCCGAAACCATTGCCAATTCTGTCCCGGAAAACACACCATTGGCGAGCAACAAAACCAGAATTAACAGCAGTTCACTGCCCATCACAATGCCTCATGAAACAATTCATTTGATAGTATCAGTAGTTGATGAGAAAATCATGACCCGCCAAGGATACCAACCAGCATAGCCCACTGATGCAGCTGGTTCTGGCTGATAGACAACTAGGGCTCGTATGTTTTGCCGGATGCCGCAGGTGGACGTGCACGGCCGATAACCCCGGCGAGGACCACTACGGTGATGACATACGGCAGCATCTGTACAAATTGTGATGGCAGGGCAAAATCAAAGCCTTGGATTTTGATCTGCAATGCGTCGGCTGCGCTGAACAGCAATGCCCCACCGAGTGCTCCAAATGGTGTCCAATTGCCGAATATCATTGCAGCTAGTGCAATGAAGCCGCGACCATTCGTCATCACATCGTCAAAGTTATAACTTGCTTCGATTGAAAACCAGGCACCAGCGAGGCCGGCCAAAAATCCTGATACCCATACATTGAAGTACCGTAACCGATTGACATTGATGCCCATGGTGTCTGCCGCACGTGGGTGTTCGCCAATTGCACGCGTACGTAATCCCCACGGTGTGCGGAAGAGCATGTAGCTCGTTACAGGCACAAGGATTAGCATCAAGTATGTAATGGGACGGTGCTGAAAGAACATCGGTCCCAAGACCGGAATCTGCGAAAGCAACGGTATATTGATCTGCGGGAGCGCAGCCCCTGCATATCCGCTTGTTTGGAGTGGCAAAATGACACTCGTTCGCAGGTATCCTGTAACACCTACCGCGAGGATGTTGATAACCGTACCAGAGATAATTTGGTCGGTTTTGTAATGCAGCGACAAAATCGCATGGATCATTACGATTCCACTACCGGCCAACATGGCGACAAATAAACCAACCACCGCACTGCCGGTGCTCAGTGCCACGATGTAGGCGATACAAGCAGCAAAAAGCATCGTCCCTTCGATGGCGATGTTGACCACTCCGGAACGCTCGCAGAGGATACCCGCTAGAGCGCCGAGTGCAATAGGTGTCGCAAGGCGTACCATGCGACCGAGCATATCGACGATATCGGTACGATTATTGACAATAGCGGTCAATAGAATGCTCAAAATGGTAACACCAATGACTGCCCCCATGTAGGCAGGAGCGAGGTCGATGCGTTTGCGAACCATCATTGCAATGGCCGCCACGACGAGCGAGCTTGCCATAATGTAGATGCTCATTGCCGTAGGGAGGGCAACGTCGACCAGTGGTGCATCACTCGGTGCACTGAGCGCGTACGGGATCCGCAATGTCGAGATGGCACCTGCCGGCACAGACTGGTGGACCAAATAGACTAGGGCAATTGCAGTCAACATTCCGATAATGCCGATAACGCGTTCTCGGGTGAAAAAAGTGTTCATCTGATACGCTCCTAGCGGCCCCAGCCACGAGTCAGTTTGATACCGCTCGATTTGGCACTGCGAATGCGATAAATTTGGCGCACAATCTGGTCTGCAGCCACAAAGGCAATTACCAGGGCTTGGACGATATTGATGAGGTTAATAGAAATGCCGGAATTGAGTTGCATCAAACCGGCTCCGTTGCGCAACGCACCCCAGAATATGGCTGCAGGCAGTACCCCAATTGGATTACTCGCCGCCAACAAAGCGATGGCAATACTATCAAAACCATAGCCAGCAGAGAACGAAGCTTTGAGATTGTGTTCGAGTCCGAGCACTTGGATTGCACCTGCCATGCCGGCCAACAGCCCGCTATAGGCCATCGTTGTGACCAGTGAACGTGAGACATCTATCCCGGCGTAATCTGCAGCGTCTGGGTTTGCCCCTACCGTTCGGATTTCAAAGCCGAAAATGGTACGGTTCATCAACCAATTGGTCAAGAACACCATTGCTATTGCAATCAGAAATCCCATGTGCAAGCGGTATTCGGGACCAAAGAGAAAGGGGAGCTCTGCACCCGGGGCAATGTACGGTGTGCGTTGTGCCGTAGATGCATGGTCACGGAATGGGACTTTGATGAGATAGTCTGTTGCTCTGATCGCAATGTAATTGAACATAATCGTTGTGATGACTTCATGTGCGCCTGTGCGTGCGCGTAACCAGCCAGGAATTGCGCCCCATACGGCGCCGCCGAGTGCACCAGCAGCGAATGCAACTATCGCATGGAGGCCTACTGGTAAGGTGACAAAGGCACCGACGATAGCAGCACACATCGAACCGACGGCGATTTGGCCCTCGACACCGATGTTGAATAACCCACCGCGAAAGCCTACCATCACGGCTAGGCCTCCGAAAATGTATGGAGTGGCTTCAACCAGGGTATACGAAATGGAACGCGGGCTGCCGATAGCCCCCATAAAAAGACCGCCGTAGGCAGACAAAACGTCAGCACCTGTCGCAACAATGATAATTGCGCCAATGAGCAGGGCAGTGAATATAGCCAGACTGGGAACGAGCAATGGTGTCAGAGACGTTTGCCAATTGCGTGCAGCGGGAGGAGATGACTCTGTCATGCGGGTACCTCTTGGGGCGTCGTGACGCCTGCCATAAGCAAACCAATGGTGTTGCGTTGCGCATCACTGCTGGGGATATCTGCAATGATTTGTCCATGGAACATCACGAGGATACGATCAGCGAGGGAAAGTATTTCGTCTAACTCTGCAGATACCAGCAAGACTGCACTGCCGCTGTCGCGTTGTGCGACGATGCGGGTATGGATGAATTCTATGGAGCCGACGTCAAGACCACGTGTGGGCTGGGCAGCCACGAGCAATTTGAGGGGGCGTGCGAGCTCCCGCGCGACGACGACCTTTTGTTGGTTACCACCCGACAGTGTGGATGCTAGCGCGTCGATACTCGGAGTACGCACATCAAAGCTGTCCACGAGCGTAGTAGCTTGAGATGCGATGGCCGTTTTATCGATAATATAGTTGTGCGAGAACGGAGGCAGATCATACGTCGACAAAACCATGTTGTCGGCGACTGAGTAACTGAGTACCAATCCGTGGTGGTGCCGGTCCTCAGGGATGTGCCCCATCCCAGCAGCAATTGCCGCGTTGGTCCCTCTGCCCGCGAGCGATTCGTTGTGCAGGCGAATTGATCCACTGCGCGCTATTTTGAGACCAGTAATTGCTTCGACGAGTTCGGTTTGACCGTTGCCTTGTACGCCTGCGATGCCCACTATTTCGCCGGTGCGCACCGTAAACGAGACATTATTGACTGCAATACTGCCCCGGTCGTCGAGCACGGTGAGATTTGCCACATCGAGCATGACGTCGCCCGGAGTTGCAGGGGTTTTGTTGATATGCAAAACGACATCGCGACCGACCATCATCCCTGCCAAGGTTGCTTCGGTGGCTTGATTGGGTGTGGTAGAACCGACGAGTTTGCCTCGACGAAGGACACTGATGCGGTCGGCAAGCGCAAGCACTTCACGCAGTTTGTGGCTGATAAATATGATTGATTTGCCTTGCTCCTTGAGACGTCGGATGACGACAAAGAGATCGTCGGCCTCTTGGGGAGTCAAGACGGCAGTGGGTTCGTCGAGGATGAGGATGTCTGCGCCGCGATAGAGTGCTTTGACGATTTCGACACGTTGTTGGACACCGACAGGAAGGTCTTGTATGAGCGCATTCACTGGGATGTCGAGACCGTAGCTCCGAGCGAGTGCAGCGATTGCTGTCCCAGCCTGCGTGAGGTCGAGGCTACCGTTCCTGGTGACTTCGTTGCCGAGAATGATGTTTTCGGTAACGGTCAATGTAGGCACGAGCATGAAGTGTTGGTGCACCATGCCGAGCCCACGACGAATGGCGTCGTTCGCGCCTTTGAGATGCACGACCTGACCATTGAGCAGTATTTCACCTTCGTCGGGGCGATACATCCCGTACAGCATATTCATGAGCGTGGATTTGCCTGCGCCGTTTTCACCGAGGAATGCATGGATTTCACCGGCTTCGAGGGTGAAACTCACTGCGTCGTTTGCCACAATCTCTGGGAAGCGTTTGGTGAGATTGCGTACTTCGAGTACTGGTGTCATAGACAACTCCATTGATGCCGATATGGCTAGCATACCATACAGACTTCTCCTCATGAGAGGAATATGTCCCAATCGTGAATCTGCTTCGATTCGTGATTGGGCTGTCACACGATGGGCTGGTATTGGGGAGTCAGTGTGGATGCGGGTTGCAGTCGAGGGAATAGTGTAGTAGCTACATTCGCACGTGCTGGATGTGAGACAGTGGGTTGTGTATTTGCTCTATTCGGTGCGTAGAGTCTTACAGTTACTCTCTGCAAAAGTCTCAGAGCAATAATGAGCGCTGTAGTGTGATTTGGTTCTTTCTGATTTGCTGTTGCGAGTAAAACACCAGCTCAAATCGTGCTCGAAGTATGAATCGGAGGTCCATCCCATGTCTGTAATGTAGCACCGCAATGCTGAAAAACGTGAAGTGTACTATAATAGTTTTGTTTATCCGCTGGTATGAGAATCAGAACCCACCATGCTCGATACGTTCTCACAGCACGCTCCTACGACGACTATTTTTGAAAAAAAGCGCATCAACGCGTTGATGCGGCTTGTGCTTGCGCGCCTTCGCAAGCACAAAGTAGGAGTGTCTGATATTGTTTCGGCACTGTCGAAGCATGGCTATGTATTGAATCGTGCGCAATTCGATGATTTGATGACGACACGCCCCGAACGAGACTCTACATTGTCCGTTCCAGCGTTTCAATCCTTCATAACCATTATCTTTCGCCATGATGCGGAAATCTTGTCTGCCGAAGAGTTGCTTGATTTTGTCAACGTGATGCGGGTACCCGTCAGTCTCGTCGGCTACTTTCGTTCGTTTGTCAGTCGGCATGCCTGGAACGCCGCCCTGACCGCCTACGGGCTGAGCATGCAGCATTGGGATGAAGCGGTAATCGGTCGTGAGAAGGTTGTAGAGAACCTGATGAAGCAGATACGCCACAGTGTATCTTGTGTCGTGACGGGACACACTGGTGCAGGAAAAACTGCAGTAGCGGTCGAAGTCATGCGCCGTGTCTCACTTGAATTTGGAGTGCAAACATACTATCTCGATGCACGGAATATCACTTCGCTGTCTGCGCTGAATGATGAACTATGTGCGACACTCCAGCTGTTGTCCGTAGACAATCAAGTCAGTTCGCTCCGTCTGAAGCAATTCTTGCGCGATTATCAGACATACATTGTCATCGATGATTTTCGTCACACTGGGGTGTTGTCTCTGCAGCATGTGATTCGCTACCTCGCAACGGAGCTCCCGCAACTTGTCTGTCTCTTTACCACACCACATACCTACCAAAAATCTGAATGTGCGCCGTTTGTGTTGATGCCGTTGCCAGAGCTCCCATGGGATTCTGATGACTCGGTATCGGCCATTCTGGTGCAACGCGCTGCAGTCGAATACGGTGCACCACCGCTGAGTAACACGGTTGTCCGGACCATTCGTGTACAGACAAAAGGGAATCCGCTAAGCATACGGATGGCGACCATTCATTTTCTCCAGGCGAAAACACACGAGAAAAATCTGCTTCTCAGCGATGTGAGTCTTGCGACGTACGAATATCTCAATCCAACTGCGCATGGATTGTTTGAAGTCCTGATCTTTCTCGATATGCACTTGCCTGTACATGTACTCAAAGCGTGTAGCCAGCGACTCATCGGTCAAACTCCGTATGAACTCACGGTATCGTTGCAAACATTACAGGCTGGTGGGTTTGTTGTTGTGATACAGGGATTTGCCGATGTCGTGGTCATCCAAAATTCTGCTCGCGAAGCATTAGGAAACACGCTCAGTATGGAGCGCAGTGCAGAGATTGCCCAACGTCTCTGCGAGTCATTCTGTGAGTCCGCTGGTGCCTACGAATTACTAACGCATGTCCAGCGTGAGTATCTGAATTTGCAAATGGATATCCCTACAATTTTGGCTATCATTCAGACCCTCCTCCGTGTAGGCAATGCCGAAGGTGCTGCTGCTGTGCTGATGCGCTGGAGCGTTTATTTTGTTCGTCACGGGCATATTGCCAAAGCAATTGGGACCATCGAACACTGTCTTTCCCTCCTTCCTGAGGGACACAAAAGTTTCTACGGATTGCAACGAACTCTTGGCGAGTTGTATGGAATTCAAGGAACGATGCCGCAGTCTAATGTGCATTTCAAAGCAGCACTGAATATAGCAATACGAGATGAGGACGAGACGGCGATAGCGCAATTACGTGTGTTGCAAGTCGGCACTACGTTCAATCGTATCCAACGCGTCGATGACACAAACTACCTGCAGGCAATGGCGTATCTCAACGATGCAGAAGCACATTTCGCCTCAGTGAACGCTCCTGATTGGTTAGGACGTGCACAAATGCAACGGGCAGATTTGCTGAATTTTGGTGGCAATCAAACTGCGGCGCTGTACGCAGTGAACGAGAGCTTGGTTGTGTTCCAACAGGCGGGTTTGTCTGAATGGTACGCAGATGCGTTACGAGTTCGTGGGACTATTTATTTAGCAGTTGGTGACTATGTCGGAGCGAGACAAGATTTGCAACGCTCGCTGGAACAATACGAAGAATCTAATCAAATCATTCATCGGCTGCAATGTCATATACGCTTGGCTATGCTGTTGTTTATTCTCGGCGATCTGCCTGAGGCTCTCGGGCATCTCGAACGTGGTATGCAATTTATGCAGATCGTTGGTGGGTACAAATTCATGCTCTCTGCATTCGATATTTTCGCGGGCATACTGCGTGCATACGGAGATGATGCAAACGCACAGACCTTGCGTGAGCGCGCCGATGCCTATCGTGCTGAGTGGCAGCTCTATCGAAGTGCGGTGCTTGACCAACTCATCGATAGTTTTTTTGTGCGGATGCCACTGCCTGCGCCGAGACCACTTGTAGGCGAAGTATTTGCATCCGTCACCACAATGCAGGATGTTGCAAGCGTGTTGATGCGCTCTGTTCGTTTTCTGCAGGGTGAATTAAACAAATAAAACCCGCGTGCGGCTCTTTGCAGTGCACACACGCGGGTAGGGGGATGAACTAGTTCAGGGTAACGCCGGTGGTCACGGATCCGTCAGACAAGCCCTTGAGGATTTCTTCCATCTTGGTCTTGACTTCGGCCGGGATTGAAGCGTCTGCCTTGTTGTATGCTGCCAAACCAATGCCGCCGTTGGCTGCATTGTAGACGGCTACGCCGTTGGTGAACTTGCCGTCGACGACGTCTTTGATGGTCAAGAACACCGCCTGATCGACACGCTTCATGGCGCTCGAAATAATCATGTCTGCGCCAGGAGCTGCACCATTCTGGAAGGTGGTGACATATTCATCCTGGTCTACGCCGATAACGAATGCGCCGGCTTCAGCTGCAGCAGCGATACCACCGGAACCGGTTTGACCGCCAGCACCGAAGATGACGTCTGCGCCTTCTGCCATAAAGCTCTTGGCGGCTTCGGCACCACGTGCACGGTCGGTGAAGGAGTCGATGTATACCGTTTTGACGGCGATATCGCTCTTAATCGACTTGGCACCGGCTTCGTAGCCCTTGAGGAACTTCTGGACTGGTGGGATTTCCATACCGCCGACGGCAGCAATCGTGCCGCTCTTTGACATGGAGGCTGCCAACGCACCGGCCATGTAGCCAGCCTGATCTTCGGAGAAGACCAAACCGCGCACGTTTGCGATGGCTGGGTCATACGCGAAGTCGACAATGGCGAACTTGGTCTCGGGGTACTTGGCTGCTGCTTCCTTGATGGCATCACCCATCATGAAGCCGACGGCGACAACGATTTCACATTTTTGGTCGACGAGCGCCTGAATGTTCTTGCCGTAGTCCGTCTGTGCCTGGGTCTCGATGTACTTGGTGCCGATTCCGAGGTCCTTCTCAGCCTTCTTGAGGCCTTCGAAGGCATACTGATTGAAGGTCCCGTCGTTGACTTTACCAACGTCGGTGACCAAGCCTGCCTTACAGCCTGCGGTGCTGGCTGCACCACCACATGCTGGCAAAATCATGGCTGCAATAACCATGACGACCAGTGTGTAGATTGTGGATTTGCGCATGTAATCCTCCGTACAACGAAAAATCTGTAATCCATGTGCTAATGCACATGAATCTCAATAAAAGTATACCACTGTGTGTCTGTTTCATGGTTGCATTTTGATGGTATTGTATGGGACACATGCAAGATTTTTACGATAGTGAGTAGTAAATGGCACCGAACACCGAACCGATGATGCCACCAAATATTGAGCTGCTTTGTGACTCTCTCGGTACCGTCCATTGGACACGCAATGACGCAACCCAATTCATTATTAATGTCACCCCAAAGTACCCGTCAGATCAGTTTTTTGCGCTGTTGCAGGAACGCAGCCGTAACGCTGGATATACCATCTGGATGCGTCAAGATGTACGTAATGCGACGACGGTTGAGGTAGTATTTATCAGCGGTGTGCCACCAGTAGCAGCGACACGTTGGATCGTCGCAAATGTCTTGTTGCTCGCAACAATCATCTCGTGCCTTGCCTGTGGAGCGCTGTATCACGGCATCGATGTTTTCGCACATCCGACGCATCTACTCGAAGGATGGCCGTTTGCGGCAACACTGTTGGGTATTTTGGCTACACACGAGATGGGGCACTATGTCGTCGGGCGGATGCGCGGTGCGCCCGTCAGTTTGCCGTACTTTATTCCATTGCCGCCCCCACTCAGCTTTACAGGGACACTCGGTGCGGTCATCGTTCAACGAGAACCGATGCGGGATCGCCGGATGCTCCTCGATGTTGGTTTAGCCGGACCCATAGCTGGATTGCTGGTAGCCGTTCCTCTGCTCTTCTACGGTCTGATGCATTCGCAGGTCGGCCCTGCGCCAACGACGGGATATATCCAAGAAGGAAATTCTGCGTTTTATATCCTTGCAAAATTTTTGGTATACGGCAAAATGTTGCCCTATAACGGCACGGATGTCCAACTCAACGATGTCGCATTCGCCGCCTGGATAGGGTTGTTGGTGACGATGTTTAATCTGTTGCCCATCGGGCAACTCGACGGCGGGCATGCGGCATATGCTTTGCTCGGTCCGCGATCAATATATCTCGCCTATGGTGCGATTGCATTTTGTCTGCTTTTAGGTATTTTTGTCGACAATACGTGGTTGGTGTGGGGAATGATAGCCACATTATCCAACCCGCGTCACCCTGCGCCGTTTGACGACGTAACGACTATTGGTTGGCGCAGGATTATCATTGCAGTAATTGCATTGCTGATTTTGTTCTTCTTGCTGACACCCGCGCCGATGCAGCCAGTGCCAGCAATACCGGGAATCAGCGGGTAATGTAGATGGGGTTTGTCATCAGCCAGGGTGTCTGCGATTTGGCTGATTCTATACGATAGACACCACTTGCGTTAATTGTTGTGAGCAGAGCTCTGCGCCCGCTGAGGATCTCAGTGCCGTTATGGATAAGGCGCACCGGGGCATCGGTGCCCAGATTGGTCTTGATGGTGATGGGTCCATCACGTAGCGATGCGATGTCACCAGCGTACCAGCGTTCCGCACCGCGGAACGCCACAAATTCCAAATTGGGGCAATCCCCTTCCATGCGATTTACCATGTAACTCCGGCCCTGCGCCAATGCCCCGTAGACCATTCTCATTGCATTGTTGAAGTTACCAGAGAGTTTTTCGGGAAGCCATAAGTAGTTTGTCAACGTTTGGAACGTCCATTCATACGAAAATACTTGTAGCCGACCAAACGGCGACGGCCGCAGAAAAGCATGCGTATCAAGCCCCCACACTCCGAAGGTCCGTTTGCCTGCAACATTTAACGCATCCCACCATTCGAGGGTTGCGGTAGTCGGTCCACGGAGCCCTCGTTTGGGGAATGCATACAGGAATTCTTTGTTGTTGGGGGTCAATTGTTCGCCCCAATCACTCATGAAGTTCCAGAGTTCAATCCCCGTGCTCCGACCCGATATATTAGTCGGGCTGTTGATGTTCCAATCGTCCCAACGGAACAACCCCTTGAATTCGTTGTATGTCTGTTCGTCGGGATGGGCAATAATGCCAAATCCACCAGCGTCATAGGTCGCATCTATGAATTGTTGTGGTGGTAACGTATTTGGTATGACACGATCGACGTTCAAGCCGAGGAAGTGATTGTGAAAGGGCGTGATTTCTTGGTCAACCAGGGTCAATACACCATCGATATAGCCCTGTTCAGAACGTCCATCGAGCGTGTCGTGATCGGTAATGATAATCCACTCGATGCCTGCGTGACGGGCTGCCCGGGCGATATGCGGGATTGTTCCACTCCCGTCAGAGAGCTGTGAATGGAGGTGTATTGCACCGGGGCTTGCATACATAGTCGTCCTAATAGATTGCTGGGATGAATTTTTTGACGGATTGTGCATACGCAGCATACTCGGGGAATCGCTCGTTCAAGAAGTGCTCTTCACGACGCGATTTGAACTCAAACCAGACGCAGAGCACCACTGATACAAGGATTGCCAACCAGCTCGCGCGCAAAAGTGCATACCCAAAACAACCAGCCAATACCGAAGTATAGATAGGATGTCGTACAATAGCGTAGACACCTGACGTTACCAACTGACCGTCTGCGAGTGGTTTGGGGAATGCGGTCAGATTCTTGCCTAGGTTGACAAATCCGCGCCACCCAAACCCAAGCGAAACGGCACATAATAGGATTCCCACCACCACGTTCAACACGCCAGTGGTGTAATGTCCTTGAGTCAGTAGGCCTACGACAACAATGACGGCCATAAGAACGAACTGTCCGATGACCCAAAATTCTCCGCGTGAATGCAGTGTAGGTTGAGTCATGTACCGCTCTTTCTACTCCAATAGTAGGACAATCATACCATGGAATCTTTTACTCCTCAGATTACGCATTCTTTGCATTGGTATGACGAAAACAGCCATGGCCGCATGCGCATGAATGGTGCCGATTCACTGCCTTTGCTCCATCGACTAACGACCAATCATATGCTCGAGCTCCAGCCTGGCCGTTCGTGCCAGTCCGTGTTGACAACTCCGATTGGCCGTTCAATGGATTTGCTGACCGTATTGAACGATGAGCCTGCGGTGTGGGTCTTTACCAGTGCATCACAAGGGCCGATGGTATATACACATCTCAAGAAGAATATTTTTTTCAACGATAAAGTCGTGCTTGCTCCTGCCGCGCAAAGCCACCGCCAATATGCACTGTATGGTGAAAGGGCAACTGACTGGCTTTCAGCACAGACCGGTTGTGATTGTGCATCCGTTCCAGCGCATGGCGCACTCCATTGGAACGATACGCTCCTTATGCGCATAGAACCACTCGCAGGAGAAGGCTGGCGCATTCTTGAACTGATTGACAGCGCCAACCCACCACTCCCTCGCACAGAATTGCCACAACTCGATGAAGCTACCCTGTCGCTTTGGCAGCTCGAAGCAGGCGTGCCGGCATTCGGGAGCGAAATCGGCACACAGTACATCCCACTCGAGACTGGCCTTGAGTATGCAATTCATACCGCCAAGGGATGTTATGTGGGCCAAGAAATCATCGCTCGGATGGAAAGCCGCGGGAAACGTGCCAAAACGCTCGAGCGTATCACGCTCGATGCGCTGGTTGAGACTCCTTCACCGTTGTTCACCGCAGCAGGGAAAGAGGCTGGGCTCGTCACGCGTGTGGCGCAGAGTGCAGTCCTCGGTGTGATTGGATTTGCATACATCAGCACCAAAATAGACGAATCGGATGCGTTGATGTGCGCCGATGTCTCGGTTCATCGCATGCCAGCCCAACAATAAAGGAGGAGTATGACGCAGTCAATCGAACGAATCTGCCCAAACTGCCGTGCCAGTCAGGCACTGCATGCCACATACTGTAACGTCTGTGGATCGGCGATTGAGCGTTACCTGACACAGCCTGTCGACCGCTGGCTGCCCGCAATCGTACGCCAACATTTGTCACATCCCATCGTCCGGAGTGTGGCAATGGGTGCGCTTATGATGGTTGCTCAGGTTGCCATCCGGTCCATTCAGCAGAGCGTGACCAATTCCGCCTCACATGCGTTGACCAAGACGCCTTCGTCACCCCGTGGTGATGCGAAGCAGAGTACGGTGGTTGCACGACGGACGTTTTGGCAGAAAACCAATCGCGATGGCACCATCCGCTCCGATGAAAAAGTCATTTGGCAGCGGACAGACTCCTAGTCTTACCCGCGGTGTTGTTCCAAAAATTTCTCAACCTCCGCTCTGCTCGGCATCGAAGGTTGTGCACCGGGTTTTGTCACCGACATAGCAGCACTTGCTGTGGCGAAGCGTAACCCAAGTGCCATGAGGATACCTTCGGCTAACGAAACCGCAAGAGCCCCGTTAAAGCAATCGCCTGCAGCGACGGTATCTACGACTGGCACGACAAACCCGGGCACGATACTGCCAGTACCCGCGTGACTCCAATAAACCCCTTGGCTTCCCCTTTTGATAATCACATGCGCACAGCCCCGTTGGTGCAATCGTTCTGCTGCCGCTGCACACCGTGATAGGTCGTGTGGTTCGATGCCGGTGAGTAATGCCGTTTCTGTTTCGTTTGGGGTAATCACGTCGCAGGCGGCATAGAGTTCTGCAGGAATTCCCCCTTCTGGTGCTGGTGCTGGGTCCAGGATGACCGTGACGCCGCGTGCACGAGCCATTTGTGCAGCAGCTATGACCAGTTCGATGGGAATTTCGAGCTGGAGCAAAAGATGTGTTGCATTTATGAGTGCTGCTGCGACGGTGTCGAGATGTGTATGTGTCAGACGCATATTTGCACCAGAAATAACCGTGATGCTGTTTTCTCCGTGTGCATCGAGAAGTATGAGTGCCACTCCTGTTGCACCCGGGCTCGTCACGATTCCACTCGTCTCGACCCCATACGAGGCGAGGCTCGTCCGCGATTCATGACCAAAACCATCATCTCCGACGGCGCCAAGCATACGTGCGTCACCGCCGAGGCGCGCGACTGCTACCGCTTGGTTTGCTCCCTTCCCACCGGGAACCGTAGAGAAGTCACTGCCAAAAATAGTTTCGCCGGGGCGTGCAATGCGTGATGCATGTGCGACTAAGTCCATATTGATACTGCCAAAAATCACGATGCTCATGAAAACCTCCGACAACGAGTGCTGTTATTCAAAAACCGGTGTCAACGATTCGCCATTTTCCCATGCCTTAAGGTATGGGTAGGGTGAAATCTGGCCACGGCGTACCTCCCAATCGTCTGGGGTGGTAGGCCGTGAAATGCCGAAGTGGAGATGCGCTGGTGTGAAGCGCGCATTCCCCGTTTTGCCGGTCGAACCCAACACCATGCCGACTTCCACGTGTTGCCCGACTGTGAGTCCTGCTGCAATCGCCGAGAGATGAGATCCGTAATAACGTACGCCGTCGTCTCCAACCATGGCCACTGCCAATCCACTTCTATCTGCAGGGACATCGGTGGCAGGCTCCCAACGATCAACAGCGACAATCGCATCGATGACACCAGCGGTCACTGCGACATATTGAGAACCCTCCTCACAAAATATGTCTGTTGCAGGGTAGTCGTGATGAACTTTTCCGTACGATACGGATGCATGTGCGACTGGGAAAACATACCTCGTGACCGGTACTGCTGTCATGGTTGTGGTAGGGGTGTCTGTTGCGGGTACGGTGGAAGTCGGGAGTGTAGTTACGCTTGGCTGTGCTGTGGCATGTGGGAGTACGGTCGGCGTTTGAGTGATTGTTGGAATCAACGGCGCTTGCGTCACCGCAGACGAGATACCTTGTATCGGCCCAGCGCATGCAACGCAGAAGTTGATGAGGAGCAGGGAAGATGATAATTGAAGGCGCATGGGATGCATTCCCTTATGATAGAAGATTGCGACAGCATACCATAGTTTGTAGTAGATTATGGAATCGTCGTCCCTCTAAGAATTGTATGTTTTTTTGCATGGGGAAGCGAAAAAACTCATCTCCATAAAAGAAATTTCCATGCTTGACATCTGTCTTATTTGCACTACAATAAACTCCGGTAGCAAAACTACCATGATTCTTGCCCCCGGCAGGTGCGAAAGTATCTGAACGTCACGTAGCACAATGGTGTCGAGTGAATTCCGGACGGCTTACGAGAGGGTGTATGGACGCCAACGCAAACAATCGAATGGGTGGCTATGTCTGGCTAGCTCCTGTGCATGGGTGTGTGGTGTTCGTTGCTCGCGCGATGGGATCATGTTTACCCCTCCCACATGACTAGGCGCAAGTACCAAACTTTTGCGTGACAGAGCCACCCGTTCATCGCTGATGGACTGGTTTTTTTGTGTGCAAAGGAACGAACGAATGATCAAGCGATGGCTTGCTGCGGTGTCTCATAGCACTGCCCGCGCACAAACGTCCTGTTGGTTGACGAGTCGTCATGCCAGCATGTTAGTGGTTCGGGTTCGTCTCCGTGGTGTCTAGCACCACACGTTGGTTTTCTGCGTTTTGCTGTGGAAGGAGCATTCACTGAATTGAACGGTACCACCTATACAGACCATTTGGCACACCGGTATGGTGTGCAACCCGAAGGCGCACTCAACGCATTTATCACCCGTCATGACGGCCAACTGTACTTGGACGACCGTATCTGCCTCAACACATTGGCAGAGCAATACGGTGCACCACTCGAGGTCTCGTTCCTCCCACTCATTACCAAACAGATAACACAGATGCATACCTATGCCGCAGCTGCAGCGACTGCAGTGGGGTATACAGGCGCATTTGTCTACGCGTATGCCACAAAGGCAAACTTTGCAGAAGAGGTCGTGCGCACGGCATTGCAATCTGGAGCGCATTACGAGACTTCCTCTGCCGCAGATATCGTCATCGCCCACCAGCTCTGGCGCCAAGGTGTGTTGCCCGCTGACCGGTACATGTTCTGTAATGGATCAAAAGACCTCGGCTATCGCAAAGCCATTTTGGCATTGCGCGAGGCTGGCCATAATCAACTGATACCAATTGTCGATGACCTCGATGAGTTGGCATATCTGAGCAGCCATTGTCATGTGCCGATGCAATTCGGCGTCCGTGTGCGTTTTGATCTTGGGGATGTTGATCCTGATCATCCAGGTGGGGAGCGCTTTGGATTGACCCATAGCGAAATTGATAGCGCCATTGCAATGCTTGCGGGCACCCAACATAGCATCGTGCTCTATCACGCCATGGTGGGTAGTCAAATCGAAGATGCCCATGTGTGGAAGATACAGCTCAGTGCTGCCGTCGATCGCTATGCCGCCCTCGCATCCAAGATTTCGACATTGCACATGTTCAATTTTGGTGGTGGGATGCCGACCGATAGCTACCAACTTGATTTTCGTTTTGATTGCCAGATGTTCCTGCAGACCTTGATGACCGCGTTGATAGAAGCCTGCGACCAAGCAGGCGTGACGCATCCCGATGTAGTCGGTGAATTCGGGCGCTACACGGTTGGTTCGCATACGGTGTATTTGATGGAAGTCGGTGCAGTCAAGCAAGGACGCGGCGGTGCACCTGATTGGTACCTGTTGAACGGTAGTTTGATGGTGTCTTTGCCCGATACGCTCATCGTTGATGGTCAACAGTTTATCATTCTGCCTCTGAATGAGTGGCACTTACCTGCACGACCTGTTCGTCTGGCTGGACGCTATACGTGTGACACCGACGACTTTTATCCACGTCCTGGTCAACCACCGCTGTTGCTGCCGAATGGCGGAGAAGGTATGGTATTGGCGTTCTTTGGCGTTGGGGCATATCAACAGATGTTGTCTGGTCGCGGTGGTGCGCACCATTGCCTGACTCCTGAGATGCGACGAATTACCATCGAGGCCGATGGTGACCAACTGGTAGTGCGTGACACCCCGCCGCAGCATCTCAACGACATCATGAGTTTGCTTGGCTATCACAACGCCATTCTAGACCTCGGGAACCGCCGTGAAGCAGTCCCTGCAGAACGGACGACGGTACGCTCTTTCCGTATGCCTGTGAAGCGGAGTGCCCGCATGTGGAAACGCGCGCGCCCAGTGTAGCGCAACAGTCCTACCAGGGTATGCATTGCATACCCTGGTTTTTTTAGCCTGTTGAACAAGCACATAAATTTCTGCAACGCATGGCAGTTCAACGACAGATAAATGATTCGGAAACTACGGTTTCGGTGTCGCATTCACGCCGAAGCGCATCAATCCACCCATGCGGATGCGAATTAACGCTACCATCTCTTGACGATTGGCTGCATCTGCTGCCTGACTCGCCTGTTCAAACCCTGCGATGGCACCAGTAACGTCCCCTTTTGCTTCGCGGATGGCCGCCTGGAGAAAGAGACCCTCTGGTACCGTCACAGGTACGGCAAGGAGCTCTGCTACGCTCAATTCTGCCGCGGCAATGTTTCGCGCAAGGAGTCGCGTATTGCCACGTTCGTAGACTAGGGCACGCGGCGTTGCGCTCGTCGCAAGGGTGCGCTGCCAGAATGTCTCAGCGGTAGCGGCATCACCGTTCGCTTCGGCGAGGACCGACATCCACAGCAGGACTTCGGGATCATTTGGGAACGCAACGTATTCTTTCTGAACGAGTGCATATGCCTGTGCGGTGTGACCGTCGACTGCTGCATTGGTAACAGCTGGAATGTCAGCGCTCGGTGGTGCGGTGACAACAATGTAGGTCAGTGCAAAGCAAATCACTGCAATTACCCCGGCAATAATTGCCCGTTTGCGGATGCGTGTGGATTTCTGTGACTGGGCGAGCATGCGGAGGAGCGCTGTGTATTCACTCTGCAGCGCATCACTGTTATTACCTAATGCTGCAATAATGCGTTCTGCATCTGCTCGTGCACGACCATCGAGTGCAATAACTCTGACACGCTCTGCATCAATGTCGAGATTCGCTTCGGTACATGCCCGTTCGAGCTGTGCGATGGCATCAAGGTAGCTGATGAATGTGTGCGCACCATTGGGATTTTGTGCGTAGACGAGTGCATATGGCTCGGCACGATCAAGGAGTGCTCTGAGTTGCGGCATGAGGGGAAGCGTGGTCATGTACGTTCCTTAAGAAGCGACCGCTGAAAGGCTAAACATGAAGTCCATCGTGTATAATGCATGCATTGCACGCGATATATTGAGGTAGCATACCATATGCGTTTAGTCATTGTTCGTCACGGTGAGAGCGAGTGGAACCGCATTGGGCGGTATCAGGGACAGTTCGACGCACCGTTGTCCGAGATGGGGGTCAAACAGGCTGAGGCACTCGCAGAACGACTTAGCACTGAATCGTTCCAGGCAATTTATGCCAGTCCATTGCAGCGCGCGCGGGTGACTGCCGAGCATGTAGCCAAATTTCATCCAGACACACCGATGATTATTGATCCCGCCATTATTGAAATTGACCACGGTGAGTGGGCAGGGTTGATGGTAGACGAAGTCATCGCCAAATATGGGAACGGGTTGCGTGAGTGGCGCTTAACACCCACGCGTTCGCAAATGCCAGGCGGCGAAAGCTTTAGCAATATCCTCAAACGTGTCCTTGACTTCAAGGAAGTTCTCCAGAAAAAATATGTTGACCAAACGGTGTTGGTATCAACGCACGACGTCGTAGTCAAAATTCTGGCAGCCGACGCACTCGGTATGCACATGGATGGGATTAATCGTATTTGGGTCACGAATGCCAGTATCTCGGTCATTGAATATGGCAATGAGTTGACGTACCTATCCAGCTTGAGCGAAGCGTCGCACCTGAGTAAACTCGAAGTCGTGCGAGGGGCTTGGTAAGTTTATTTTGGAAGCGAGACACAACACTTGTCATCGTCGATTGGTGTCGGTTGACTCAGGACCTTTGTGATATAGTTAACAGACTATATTGATGGTGAAGACGATGACACAGTATCCGGCAGCAGCGTCTGAGAATACCATTCAGTCGCGCGGTCGCGTCTCCGAAATCCTAGAACGTACCGGTCTGCGTGACGATTTTATTGCCGTCGAGCACGAAATGCTCGAACGCATTTCGTCACGCAGCGATGTGTTGCATGATGCAGGTGTGTACACGGTACGGGCTGGTGGGAAGCGTCTCAGGGTGTTACTGGTCCTTTTGGCCGCACGCATGGGCGTCTACGATTTTTCACGGGCGGTGCATCCCGCAGTTGCCATAGAACTGCTCCATGCAGCGTCACTCATACACGATGATTTAGTTGATCACGCTGCTTCTCGGCGAGGACAAGCAACGATACACCACACGTGGGATCGCAATGTCGCGCTTGCTTTGGGTGACTTTCTGTTTGGTTTGGCAGCGCGCGAGCTTGCTGACGAGCCTGACCCGCGGATTATCGGGTTCTATGTGCATGCAGCGCAACGCATGGTAGAAGGTGAACTCCATCCTGTCACACAGGTCGTTCCTTTCGCAGATGCAAGCGCTCAGTACTTCCGCAAAATCTCTGCCAAAACCGCGGTGTTGTTCGAGGCTGCCTGCAAATCTGGTATTGCTGTGTGCGGCGGTGATGACGACGTCATTGCAGCCCTCGGCATCTTTGGGCATGAGCTTGGGATGGCGTTCCAGATTGTCGATGATATCCTTGATATGACCGAAGCCGCTGCGGTGCTCGGGAAGCCAGCAGGCAATGATTTGCGTGAAGGCACTATTACCCTCCCGCTCTTGCATGCAGCAGTGCGTTCAGAAGATCCACGCCTCCGTACGGTTGGTAAAGGAGTGTTATCTGCCGAGGATATAACCGACATTATTGGCATTATCACGCGTGCCGGTGGGATCGAGGCATCGTACCAAACTGCACAAGAGTGCATAGCACGTGCACTGGCGGCGATTCAACCCTACGCCAGTCCGCTTATTTTCAACGCATTGCAAGATGTGACCACGATTGTGATACATAGACGTTCTTGAATGCTGCGGGTAATACATACACGCGCAATCCTCCGCTCTTAGCGGAGGATTTTTTGTATACATCCAAGGGTATTGTTTCTGCGTATCACCATTATGTTCGGATTGTGGTGTGTGGGAGGTGCAAACGATGAGCACAAATCTCCAATATGGTGCTGTGATTGACGATGTCAGCGAACCCGATGCAAGTTGGACGGATGAATCTGCTGAATCATTTGTTGAGGAATCGCCAGCAAAAGTCAGCCTGGTCGAGGATTCGGTGCAGATGTATCTGCGTGAAATCGGCCAAGTCAAATTATTGAATGCCGCCCAAGAGGTTGCATTGGCTATGCGTCTCGAGGCTGGGGCATTTGCTCGTGCAGTGCTTGCATGCCAAACCCTCTACACACCCCAGCAGACATCACTCATACTCGCCTCAGATATTGTCTCTGGACTCAGCGAGCCAATGACCGCACGTTCACTCGCGACGCTCTGGCAGAATCATAATGGCCACTGGCATGATATTCCCTGGCTCATTGCTCTTGCACAGAGAGATGGACGGTATCTCCATGTACGTGAGGATCTGACGGTGCTCGACGAGCAGCATGACCTGCTTCGAGAACGGGAACGTATGGCAACGACCGCAGCAATGACTGGTCTGTTGCTGATTACTCCCGCGTACCATCATCTCCTGTCACAAGCAATCAATCCTATTGATGCTTTGTGTTGGCTCCTGGCAAATGATTCAGATGTTCGTATCATGGCAGTATGTGGTGACCGGGAAGCACGCCAAATGCACCGACGGATTGACGATGCAGAAGAAGCGCGACGCAGTATCATTCAGGCGAATTTACGATTAGTTGTGAGCGTTGCCAAAAAGTACATCGGTGGACCAATGTCCTTCATGGATTTGGTTCAAGAAGGCAATATCGGTTTGATGCGAGCCGTTGAGAAGTTCGACTACCTGCGTAAAAACCGCTTCTCGACATATGCCACTTGGTGGATCCGACAGGCAGTCTCGCGTGCAATTGCAGAACAGAGCCGTTTGATTCGGTTGCCGGTCCACTTGAGTGACGCAATCGGTCAGATGCGTCGGGTGACACGCACACTCGAACAAGGGCTTTCACGTGAACCAACCCCGGACGAGATTGCCATCGAGATGGGTATTTCGGACCGTAAAGTCCGTCGCTTGCTGCAGGCTTCGACACAACCGATTTCACTCGAACAACCAATAAACAGTGATGGGGACGGGCACATCGGCGAACTTCTCGCAGACGAACAGAGCGATTCTCCCAATGACATCGCGACGCGGCATATGCTCCAAGCCGATATCACAACGGCACTTTCTGCACTCCCTGAGCGTGAGCGTTCTATCGTGATGCTCCGCTACGGACTGAGCGATGGTCGTCGACGTACCCTCGAAGAAGTCGGCGTCGCATTCGGTATTACGCGCGAACGAACCAGACAAATCGAAGCAGATGCATTGCGATTACTCCGTTCCCCACAGGTTGGGGCACATCTCATCGGATACCTTGATTCGTAGACTTGTATGTACCCACCCCTGGCTTTGCAAAAGCAGAGCTGGGGGTTTTATTCTGCTGGCCGCCGCTTGACCATCATGGTCATCTCTCCGGTTTGGACGAGTTCTGAACGTTGATTCTTTACTTCGATAGCGAACGTAATAATGCCCCGTTCGGTGCTTTTGGTTTCGCGCATTGCTGCGACGCGGATATGAGCATGGATTGTGTCATGGAATAGGATCGGCGCACTGAATGTCCAATTGAGCCCTAAGAAGGCAATAATTGCATCGGGGTCCATGTCGGTACGGTACTTTAAACCATTGACAATGGCTAAGCCAAGCAGCCCGTGTGCAATACGTTCTCCAAACACCGACGTTTTCATGTATTCCGCATCAGTGTGCAGGCGATTAAAGTCCCCGGTGAGCATGGCAAACATACTCACTTCGGTTTCGCCGATGGTGCGTGCTGGGGTTACAAATGTTGTCCCTATTTGATAGTCTTCGTACCACTGGTAGCGTGCCATCTCTTCCTCCACAAAAAGGCGGCAATACGTTGATACGTACTGCCGCACTCACGCATTTATTGGCTATTTCGACAATGCCTCTTTGACCAGGCGGGCAATGTCCGTCGGCAATTCAGCCACGGTAACGCCGACTGCTTGCAATGCTTCGATTTTTTCTTGGGCAGTGCCTTCACCACCCGAGATGATTGCACCTGCATGACCCATGCGTTTGCCTTCGGGTGCAGTTCGACCTGCGATGAAGCCGACGACAGGTTTGGTGACGTATTTACCGATGTACTTGGCAGCGTCTTGCTCTGCGTTCCCGCCGATTTCGCCAATCAAGACGATTGCTTTAGTCTCAGGATCGGCTTGGAACAGTTCGAGGGCGTCGATATAGTTCGTACCAATAATCGGGTCGCCACCAATGCCGACAATGGAGCTTTGGCCCAGTCCGATACGCGTAAGCGCGTCGACAGCCTCGTACGTTAACGTGCCGGATTTCGATACGACGCCTACCGGTCCTGGTGTCGCAATATTCCCTGGGATTATACCGACTTTGGCTTGGCCAGGAGTCAGCAACCCGGGACAGTTTGGTCCGATGAGGCGTGCGCCGCATTCTTTCACATAGGCGTAGGTAGCGACCATGTCGTTTGCAGGAATGCCTTCGGTGATACAGACAATGAGTTTGATCCCGGCTGCTGCAGCTTCACGTACTGCGTCGGGAGCAAATGGTGCAGGTACATAGATAATTGATGTATTTGCGTTGGTTGCTTTCACGGCATCTGCGACGCTGTTGAAAATCGGTACTTTGCCATCGATGGCGGTTTGCCCTGCGCGGCCTGGTGTTACACCTGCGACGACATTGGTGCCATAGGCTACCATTTGTCGTGTATGAAATTCACCTTCGCGGCCAGTGATACCCTGCACCACGAGACGTGTGTTCTTGTCGACCAGAATGCTCATTGTGTTTCTCCGGAACGTTACTTTTGCTTTGCTATCCTACCACCTCATGGCAGATTCGGCAAATGCAACGCGTTCCTACAGAAAAGCTGGCCGCATAAGAGACGCAACTCTGCGGATAGGAATTGGTAAGTCTATGCACAACTCAAGTTCAGCGCAGATAGAAATGTCCCAAAAACGGTAGTGATCCCTTCCTTGAAAATAGCTCTTTGTTTCATACATGCCCAAAACGTGAGTTAACACCTGTCCTGTCGATTCTCGTTCTCTTTATTTACATAAAATATATTGCATGTTTGTGCAATATGTCCAAAAAAGCCACTTGTATTTATATGAAATGCACAATATAATCGTGGTACGGGATTTTGTTTTGGCGAGGAGGCCAAGCACATGGACCACGTACATTTGGAACAGTCGTATAGTGATGAGATTTTGAAGGAAATGCCTGAGGTGCACGAAATGCTTGCGAGCATGCACATAGAAGGCAGCCACAATCGACTCCGTATTCAGGCAGAGGCAGCCGGTGTCGATACGGATGTTGTTCTTGCAGCGATGGAGATAAAAATGCGCCGGATGGCTACCCGCGCTTTGGGTGAACGTTTGAACTAGAGCGCACCTTTCCAGTAGTGTATACCGATAGAAGTACCGTTTCGTTGCACACAAAAACCCCTGCACACTTGGTGTGCAGGGGTTTGCCGTTGGATTGGTTAGCGTGCGTTCTCGCGCAAGCGTTTGCTGACGGTCAATTCAAGCATTGGGTCGACCTGCGCTTTGCGGACACGTTGCAGCATGAAGCGGAAGCTAAGTACGATATGGGCAGCGATGAACGCCCAGTTGATGACATAGGTAATCATGTGCAACGGTTCCATACCGATGACTGATTGGCTTACCATCGTGAAGATGAACACTCCATAACCGATATACACATGGACCACACGAATATGGGCATGTAACTTCGGGATACCGTAGAAGTACAAACTTGCGACTGCATGGACAAAGAAGAACATCAAGTAGATGTTGGAGGCATAGAGGTGCGTGACAAATGCGGTCGACATGGCTGCTTTGGCAGCTGCATAGACTTCTTTGTTGTCAAAGCCGGCGCCGTAGTAGGCAATGGTGTCGATCGTCAAGGTGACAAAAATGACCCATGCCAACCCACGATTCCAAATAGCGGACTTGCGCTTGCGGGCACGCTGTTCTTCGGCGAGTTTGGCGCGTTCGGTGTCGCTCAGGGCAGTTTGTGTTGCCTGGTATGTTTCGAATGAGATTTTGGGGAAGGCACGTGCGGTCAATAACAGGCTGACCATCAAGAGGACTTCCCCAAGGTTGGCAATCAACCCGAGTTGCATTGATGCTGCCATAAACATCACCAGGGCGCCTGCTAGCATCCACCAGGACTTCTGTTGGATGTAGAGGGCAATACCGAATGCGATCATGAATGTCATGGTGGTAATAGCTGCTAACGGAGGACCGGAGTGTTCGGCGAGGACATAGCGTAATGCACCTTCGGTGCTGACGACGTATTGTGCACCGCCGAAGTATTCATTTACTCCGTACAAAATGCAGGTTACGACTGTTCCATAGGTCAGGATGGTCATCCCACGGCGCCACGTCCAGGCCACACTACCGTTGCGGGCGAGGACGATGCCGGCGACCATGAGTAATGGCGTTCCAATAGCGTGGAAGGCATAGCGCCCCATGTTCAATGCCAACAAGGTATCGCCAGCACCGACAAGCGAGCCTATTCCGAGGACTGCATTATCGAAGCCGAGCCCGATTCCACTAATAGCTAGTAGCCAAAGCGCGGTACTTTTTTGTTTGGCTGCAACTTGCACGATAAGAATAGAAATGACCATGTGTACTGCCGCAAAACCAAGATAGACTGCGATGTCCATAGTTGCCCCTTCTGTCCACTCTATAGGTGGCCGCGTTCAACGAACGGTGTGTTACACCGTCACTGCGTGCTGCGTGACTCATGTACGCATAAGCCTCAAACAGAGTGTAGCAACTTCTTTGAACTACACAAGAGTAAAAAAACTACATACAGAAGAGAAGTATATATTGTGTATTTATTGTGTAGTATTGGGGTGATACTACACAAAACAAAACATTTGCAGAATATTTGCAAGACATAAATGAGGAACCCCACCCTCACGAGCGCCGAATCGTGTGGGGTAGGGTGTGGGGAGTGCAGAGGTGGGTGAGGTGGAGCGGGGATTGGCGCTGGTGATGATTGCTCATCGCTATGTACACACTATGATGGCAAAAGATGAAGCCCATGTGAGCAATGGTTGAGAGCAAACGAAGAGCCCACCGCGACGGTGGGCTCTGGGGTCCGAGAGGAGATTAGTGGTTTGCGGGAGCGTGATGACCGTGCCCATGACCGGCAAGTTGTGCTTCGAGCTCGGGGATGCGGTGATCGTGTGGTGGCAGGATGGGAAGTTGCTTGAGGAAGCGAATAACCATTGCAACCCAAAGACCGCCGACACCGATAAAGGCAGTCAAATGCGTCCAATGAATCTGCACTGCATCTTTGTGGAATACTGGATTGATAAGCCAGAACACATAGACAACTTCGATAAACACTATCCACATAGCGATACGGGCAACAACGTTGAAGTTGCGCTTTGTGTGGCGTGACAACAGCAAGAAGAAAGGTAGGAAAAAGTGACCAAAAATCAATGCAATCGCGAAGTATTGCCATCCATTATTGGTACGCTCAAAGAACCAGCCCGTTTCTTCGGCGATGTTGCCGGACCAGATAATCAGGTATTGTGAATAATTGAGATACGTCCACAACACGGTGAATGCGAATGTGAATTTGCCCAAGTCGTGTAGGCGGTCTACGGGGATGTCGTATCCAAGGAGGTTGTTTTTGGACAACATCCAGAGCACGATGATCATCAGCGCGAACACTGTCAAAACTTGGCCAATCATCCAACCAACTGGATACATAGATGACGACCAGGTTGGTTCGAGTGACATGCCCCAGTCGGTAGCGGCAAACGTCCATAGCATGACGTGAGCGACCAAGCCAGGACCACCGGTGGTGGCGAGTTTGTCGCGGAACGTCTCTGTATCGCTCATCGGTGCGTTTTCTTGCTGGATAGACAGGTTGCGCAGGCGACGAGCCAACAACCCCCATGCAACAAAGTAGAGCACCGCACGAATGGAGAAGAACGGTACGTTCAGGAAGTGAACTTTGGCTGCGATAGCATGTTCTTCGGCGACACGTGCAGGATCAGTCCACTCATAGAGTGTGCCGACACCTAGCAGAATCGGGATAAACAAGATGCCCATCCACGGGATAACCAGTGCTGCTGCTTCGACGAAGCGTCGAATCATCAAGCCCCAGACTCCGCTAGTGATGTGTTGCAGGTTGAGCAGAAACATGCTGCCTGCAGACAAGCCAAAGAAAAACAAGAAAGCAAACAGGTACGATTGGAGTACCTGGCTGGTCGAGCTGACTGCTACCCCCACCACGGTGAGTGCGAGTGCGGTGCCGCCGATGATATATGCACGCTTTTGGACTGTGTCTAAAGTCGTACGTAATTGATCAGTTTGTTCTGCCACGGTTGTGTCCTTGCAGTTGGCATGGCTGAGGAATGCTCAGCCATGCACTCACACTTACTTCTTGGCGGGTGGGTTCTTTTGCATTTCGCGGATGTACGCGATGATAGCCCAGCGGTCGTCGATGTTCTGAATGCGGTATCCCGCAGGGAACATCGTGTACTTTGGATTGTCGGCGGTTTGTGGCTTCGATGGGTCGTACTTTGTATTCGGCACGCCATGGGTAATCGCCGAGAAATAGTATCCATCGGGTGCCTGGTCGAGTGTAAATGACTCGTTGGTGACAACTTTGCCCACGAGTTCGTCGACATAGAATAATGCCGGAACTTTGAGGCCGAGACCACCTTTTGAGATGGGACCTGCTGCTGGTCCTTTGCCATTGCCTTTTTCGCCATGGCAGGATGCGCAGTAAATCTTGTAGCGGGCTTCACCCCGAGCCAGAACGGTCTGGTCGATAGTGATCGGATTGGTGGTCACGTATGCTGCTGTTGGGTCACCACCTTCGCGGCCGGTGGTGCGTGCATCGATTTTGAGGCCGGTACGCGACACTGTGCCGTCGATAAGTGGGCGAGCGGAAGATCCGTTCGCAAAGAAATCACTGGCAGTAAGGGGTTTGTTGCTGGGCTGGTCATACATGTCGAGGTGACATGCCGAAAAGACGACAGCAAACAAGCCGAGTACCAGGATTCGGGCGACCAATCGCCGAAGTGACGTTGCGGTTACTTGCATCTGCGGCTCACTCACTGAACTCGTTCACTGCAGTTGCACCGAGCCCCAAAAGGGTACTCTTGGCCTTCGCAGCGTCGTATAAAGGATCACTCGTTTCGATACAGAGGAAGAATCCATCTGTGGTAGCACGCTCGAACCCTGGTGCATTGAAGACCGGGTGGTATGGACGTGGAAATCCACAGATCAGGAACAGGCCAAATACCGCTGCGAAGGCCGAGAAGAGAACCATGCCTTCAAAGGTGATTGGGACAAATGCAGGCCAGCTGAAGTGCGGACGGCCGCCGACATTCATTGGATAGTCAACCAGGTTGACCCATGTCATGAATCCGAACAGACCGCTCGACCCTATCAACCCGCCGGTAAGGACCAACCATGGTAACCGTGAGGCTTTGTGTCCAATTGCCTCGTCGAGTCCGTGAATCGGAATCGGGGTGTATGCTTCGACTTTTGTGTAGCCAGCATCTCGGATGGTTTCAGCAGCATGGATGAGTGTGGAAGAATTGGTGAACTCCGCCATGATTCCGTATGTGGCGGGTGCGTTCGTTGCTGCTTTTGAATGTGCTGTAGACATGCAAACCTCTCATAAGAGCGGAGAAGGACGGTGAGTTCCTTCGCCGTTACGCACCAGCATGACCGGATTCTTCGTGTTCTGCAGTGTGTGGAGTCGTCTTGTGCACCAAGTCGCGTACTTCGAAGATCGCAATCATTGGGATAAAACGAATGAACAACAAAAACAGGACAAAGAACAACCCGAAAGATCCAATATAGGTCGACCAATCGTAAAAGGTCGGTGTATAGGATGCCCAAGAGGATGGCAAGAAGTCACGGTGTAGGCTCAATACGATGATGACCCAACGCTCGAACCACATACCGACATTAATTGCCATCGAGACAAAGAACAGCACAGGCAAATTCTGACGCAGTTTCTTTGACCAGAGAACTTGGGGAATCAAAACATTAAACAGAATGAGTGCCCAGTAGGACCACGCATACGGACCGGTGAAGCGGTTGACGATGAGGTAGTACTCATAGATGCTTGAGGAATACCATGAGTAGAAAATCTCACCGAAGTACCCGTAGGTAACAATCATGCCTGAGGCCAACATGACCTTGCTCATGACGTCGAAGTGCTTCATGGTGATAAGGCCCTGAAGACCGAAGACCCGGCGGATGGGAATCATCAGCACAATGACCATTGCAAAGCCACAATAGACAGCGCCAGCGACGAAGTACGGCGGGAACACGGTAACGTGCCACCCAGGCAATTGTGCGACCGAGAAGTCGAACGAGATGATAGAGTGCACAGACAAAACCAGTGGCGTCGACAGACCTGCCAACAGTAGTGAAGCAACTTCATAGCGCTGCCAATGCTTTGCTGCACCACGCCATCCGAGTGAGAAGAGACCATAGAGTGCCTTGGCAATACGGCTGGTTGACCGATCACGAAGTGTGGCAAGGTCGGGAACGAGCCCGACAAACCAGAACAACACCGAGACCGTGGCGTATGTCGAGATTGCAAAGACGTCCCATTCCAACGGACTGCGGAACTGTGGCCACATCCCGGTTGTGCTGGGATAGGGCAAGAACCAGTAATCCAACCATGGACGGCCAGTGTGAATCAACGGATAGATACCTGCGCAGGCAACAGCGAAAATTGTCATTGCTTCTGCGGCTCGGTTGATTGATGTGCGCCAATCTTGTCGGAACAGCAACAAAATTGCTGAAATCAATGTACCAGCGTGACCAATACCAATCCACCACACGAAGTTGATAATGTCGAAGCCCCATGCCACCGGGATATTGATACCCCAGATACCGATACCCACTGTGAACAGTGTTGCCAGTGAGTAGAGATACAGCATCAGGAGCAGGCCGGCACCGATAAAGCCGAGTAACCAGCCCGTCGGAGTCTTGAGTATGGGAAAGAGGACGATGTCACTGATTTTGGTGGTGACAGATTCGAGGGACTGCCCCGGAGCAAGCAGGCTGTCATAGGTCTCTGTTACTGGGGGTTTGAGTTGCTTGGATGATTGCATCTGCTACTCCGTCTTTCCACTGAACTCGGGATTCGGGTTCGACAGTTTGATCATGTAGCTCGTGCGGGGTTTGGTGTTGAGCGGATCAAGCATGGTGAACTTTGATTCGAGTGCTTTGAGTTGGCTGACGCGTGATGCGGCATCGTTGATATTACCAAACACAATTGCTTGTGATGGGCAAGCCTGTTGACAGGCGCTGACGACTTGGCCGTCGGCGATTTGACGATCTTCGCGGTCTGCGTCAATGCGGGCTTCGTTGATGCGTTGGACGCAGTAATTACATTTTTCCATCACACCACGAACACGCACCGTCACGTCTGGGTTGCGTTGCAACTTGAGTGATGGTGTTTCTTCGTCGACGTATTGGAAGAAGTTAAATCGGCGTACCTTATATGGGCAGTTGTTTGAACAGTACTTCGTACCCACGCAGCGGTTGTACACCATCACATTGAGGCCTTCGTCGTCGTGGACGGTAGCTGCAACCGGGCAGACAATTTCGCATGGAGCATGTTCACACTGCATACAGGCAACGGGGATTTGGTAGACAGAAGGGCTTTCGGCATCGCCAGAGAAGTACGTGTCGATGCGAATCCAGTGCATCTCGCGACCGAGAAAGACTTGCTCTTTGCCGACCACCGGAATGTTGTTTTCTGCCTGACAGGCGACAACACAGGCATTGCAGCCATTGCATGCGTTCAAGTCGATTTGCATACCCCATTGATAGCCTTTGGAGTAGTCATATTCAGGGAAGAGCGAGATGACTTCGTGCTTCTTGTGGCCCTCGTGAGCCACGGGATGCAAGAAGTCGGCCAGCGTCTTGGTCGGATAAATGTCTTCGTCACGGCCTTCCATGCTGGTGTGTTCTTGGGTTGTGGCGAGCTTGTAGGTCTCGGTGGTCTTGGTGACCTCGAGCCCTGCGCCATGCCACAGGTTGTCAGATCCACGCAGTGTGTAGGCGTTGAATCCGACGCCGTCGCCGACTTTACCGGCTTTGGTACGACCGAAGCCCAGATGCACGACAACCGTGTTGTCGGCTTGACCAGGGACAATCCATACCGGAGCTTTGACGCTACGGCCTTGGAACGTGAGTGATACGACATCGCCAGAGGCGACGCCGAGGGTTTTTGCGGTCGCTGGGCTGACTTGTGCCGTATTGTCCCAGACGAGCTTGGTTATGGGTTTGGGGACTTCCTGAAGCCAACCGTTATTGGCTGCTGAGCCGTCACGGAGTGACGAGTCTGCGCGGAAGACTATTTCGAGTCCTTCGCTTGCTGCGGTAGCGGTTGCAGTGACTGCACCAGTGAGTGATGCTGTCGTTGCTACGGCGACGGTGTTTTTGATAAGGCCGTCGTGGAGGCTGATTTGCCACTCTTTGTCGAATGCGTACCCATCGGTGCTGAGGACAGATTTCCAGTAGGCTTTGACCATGTCATGGCCGGTACTGTTGGTCTGACCGCTCAATGCTGCCACGACTTCGATGAGCGTTTTGCCATCATAGAGTGGTGCAATCAGTGGTTGTTGGATGGCAGCCGTGCCATCGAAGGCACGACTATCGCTCCAACTCTCGAGGTAATGAGCGCCATTGATGTGCCAAGCGGCGCCTTCGGAGGATTCGTCGGCGTATATGCCGTGGTGAATCACGGTGGCAACCTTGGCGAGTGCAGATTTGACGTCAATATCGCCCGGGGCGTTGTAGATGATGTTGGCATCACTAATGACCAAGAGGGATACGGCGCCTGCATTCATTTCGTCAACAAGAGCCTTCAGACCGGCATTCCCCGTAGTTGCCGGAGCGACTGGGGCGGTGAAGGTGACAGTTTTGCCGAAGTTACCGAGGGCGTTGTTTATGGCGAGGACCAAGGCGTGTTGGGCAGCGGACTGCGTTTCGCCAGTGATAACGATGGACTTCCCGGCGTTGGCTTTGAGGTCTGAGACGGCAGCAGTGACCCATGCGCTGGCTTTTGCGTCCAACGTTGGGGCAGTGATTCCGCTTACGCCGACGCCAGCAGCAATAGCGTCAGTCAGGGCTGCGACGTCCGCGGCACGGACGGCGATACGATGATCTGCCATTGTGCCGGTGTGACTCGGGGTTGGCTCGGCGGCATACAGCCGGCTCATGGTTGGTTTGGCACTCGTGATGCGGCGCTTTGCAGAGAAGTCACGGCTGTAGCGGATCGCTGTGGGACCGCTGTGGGTGAAGTCACTGTCGAGAGCCACCACGACCTCTGCCTGGTTGAATGCGTATACCACATTGGTTGCTGCACCAAGGGCTGCTGCGGCGCCATCGATAGCGTTGTCGTTGCTTATTGGATCGTACTGGATCCACTTGGCACCGGCATACTTTGTCGTCAACGCGGTGATTGCAGCTGCCAGGGTTGGGGATGCATTTGGTTCGCTGAGGATGCGGATGCCAGCACCTGCACTTGCTGCAGCAGCAGCGAGAGCGGTAGACGCGTCTGCCCAGGTTGCAGCGACACCTGCTTTGAGCACCTGTTGCGAACGATCCGGATCATACATAGTCAGAACCGATGCCTGAATCCATGCATCGCTCGAGCCGAGGCTGGCTGCGTGGTCAGGGTTGCCCTCGACCTTCGTCGGACGACCTTCGTGGCTCTCTGCCAACAATCCAATGCCATAGCCTTGGACATTCATTGATGTGGCGTAGTACAACGGCCGGCCAGGAATCACTTCCTCTGGCTGACGGATGTAGGGAACAATGACTTCTTGTGGTTGCTTTATAGCGAATTGACAGCCTGCCAGGGTTGAGAGAGCCATTGAGGCACCCATCAACTTGATGAAGGACCGGCGAGTCACGGGGTCGCGAAGCTCGGCTGCTTCGCTAGGGAATTCCCGTTCAAGCCGAGCCTGGAACTCTGACGACTGCGCGAGGTCATCAAGGCTACGCCAGTAGCCACGACCGCTGGTCGACTGATTGTCGAGTGTTTCTTTGCTCATTGTCTGCTTCGTCTCGCTCTATCGGTGGCAGATCGAACAGTTGGTCAACTGTGACGATGTACGGATGTTCAGGTCTTTCTTCAATTTCAACCCTTGGACGATTTGGTCTGCCGGTGGGGTCCAAGCGGTGTTGAAGATTTCAGATTGTGGACGCAGGAACTTCTCAGGAGCACGGTGGCAGTTCAGACACCAGCTCATGTAGAGTGCTTCGGTTTTGTAGACCACTGCCATCGAGGCAATATTGCCGTGACAGGTGGAACAACCGACGCCTTTGGCTACGTGAATGCTGTGATTAAAATAGACGAATTTGGGCAAATCGTGCACTTTGTTCCATTGCACAGGCTCGTCTTTGGCATAACTGTTCCGGATGAACGCGAGCTTTGGGCTATTGGGCAGAATCTGTGCATGACAGCCCATACAGGTCTCGACAGGAGGAATGTTCGCATAGCTCGAGATTTCGACTCCGGTATGGCAGTAGCGACAATCCAACTTCAAGCCACCGACATGCAATTGGTGACTGTAGCCACCTGCACCCGGAATGTTCCCTGCTGGTTGGACCTTCGCATTGGCCACACCTACATCCCGAACCCAGTCGGAACGTGTGTAGTACCACCACGTCGCAGTAAGCAACGCCAGGATCACGGGGATCCCCACGAAGATACCTAACCTGACGATAGTGTTCGTTCGTCGATTAAATACCTGTGCCATCTGGTACCTTTCTACAGATCATGACAACAAATATCATCAGAAGCACCGGGTACTTCTCAATTGACATTCATGTCCCTGTCCTCTCATACGCATCCGGCATATGAGTTAGATCTCCATACCCGTCCAAACTCTCTTGCGAAAGTACCACGAGCCTGCAAGATTAATCCATACGTCTTCGTTTATTTTATCACAATACTGTGCCGTGGTGGTGCATTTTTCAGCGATCTTTTCATGACTATTCCTCACTCTAGTGATGTATTTTGATATTTAACACACAAAAAACCGTTTATTCTCATCTCAAAAATAAATGTGCTTGAGTCGCTCCTCGTCTTGAAATGAATCTCACGTAGAACGCGATACATACAAGATAAAAAAGCCTACGCAAAAACAAGACGAAAGAAAACGGATGGTTCGGCGTAAGAAAATGAGCGTTTTGAGAGAGTAGTCACGGTAGTCGGGGGAGTTTTCAGCTAGCAACGAAGTGGTGCCAGTAAAAAGAGCAATCGTGACGGAATGTTGTTA
Source organism: Roseiflexaceae bacterium (assembly GCA_947474225.1). Taxonomy (GTDB): domain Bacteria; phylum Chloroflexota; class Chloroflexia; order Chloroflexales; family Roseiflexaceae; genus UBA965. Next base: position 63,761 of record CANJHS010000011.1, read on the forward strand.
TGGAGAAAGAAAACCTGGGGCTGGTGAGATGCGCAGGAAAGGGTAGATCAATTGGGTTAGGTATACAGGAAAGCCCCTCCACGTAGCAGAGGGGCTCGAGACAGACAAATTAAAACGTCGAAGTGAGAAGTTGGGTTGTGCCTGTTTCTGCTGCACGGAGTCCTGCTTCGATAATTTCGATGACATGGGCAGCATGCTGCGCACTCGCGATAGGTGGTGTGCCGTGTTGGACTGCGTCGACCAGCTGCATGATGTCCGCATAGACATGATGTTCGTCAATATCACGA
>CANJHS010000012.1 GCA_947474225.1 Roseiflexaceae bacterium
GATGCAATGATTGTCTTCCGTTTGTTGGGAGCAGCAATAGAATACTGCTCATCATATGGTTGCACCATGCACACGATTCCTTGGTCCGAACGATTGCTGGATGTACCATATTGGTGGAGGGACCATGGAATGACGGTGAAGATGGGGTTGTTCGGCCTGCACTATTGAGCACACGCGTTGAGCGGGGCTTATTGCAATAAGCCCCGCTCGTCCTCCCCCGTCATCGCAAGCCGACACAGAACGAGTTCCTTCGCGCGATTGACCACCGTCGGCGTGCGATCTTCATCTGCGCCCCGATTAACGTAATGCAGCGAGCAGGAAATATTGACCGCGGCCAATCAGGGGCGGCGTACACGTCGCCCGTAGATATAATATCGGGCGAGTTGACGGGGTTTACGGGCGAGGTGTACCTCGCCCTTGAGGACCATTACATCACCACAGTCCATCAGCGCGACGTTGTCATGCCCTGCGCAGCGGGGTACGTCGCCCGTAGATGCAACTCCATACGACGACGGCCGCCGTCGTCATACCCCGCGCGGCGGGGTACTTGCCCTTGAAGTGTTCTCGAGTCAATGATGGTGTTTTTGAGCGGGGCTTATTTCAATAAGCCACGCTCGAACCTCCCCCGTCATGGCATGCTTACATAACATGATCTCCTCCGTGCCACTGAACTCCGTCGGCGTGCGATCTTCATTTGGTCACCTGCCAACCATTGAAGGAGAGCGGGCTGCATCGAGCGGGGCTTATTGAAATAAGCCCCGCTCGAACCTCCCCCGTCATCGCATGCCGACATAACGTTGTTCCTACGCGCGACTAATCTCCGTCGGTATGCGATCTTCATTTGGTCACCTAACAACCATCGCATCGAGTGGGCTATTTCGAGCGAATTGCCCTCCTCCGAAAGGGTGCTATCGAATACCGTGTCGAGAAGTCAAATTAGGCACTCCTCGGATCGGCCATTAGTGGCGAAGGGCTGCTCCAAACATGTACAGGGATTGGTGAGGTTTGGCTTGCTCCGACACAATCGTTTTATCAACGAATGCACGTCGAAAGTCTACAGAATCTTATGCGTACGACTGGTTCGTCACACAATACCTAGAGACGATATTGTTGCAACTGCTGATGTATTTATTACGTAATGAACATAGGTATCAAAGAAAGGAACAGATTATGGCACGCAAGGCTACTGCCGCCGCTCCATTTGACTCAATTGAAGCATGGCTCGAAGCACACCCAAATGAAGAAGTATCTGCCAAAGAACGGTTTGCTGCAATACCTGTAGAAGTGGCAGACAATATCTCACGCAATATCACCTATACGGGTGAACAGGCATTGACAACGTGGCAGACGGTTTCGACCCAACTCAAATTATTCCAGCAATCGTTTGCAACTGCGACGATGAGCACTGATCCGCGGCAATACTTCGCCAATATTGGTTTTTTTACGACGTTAGCATCGTTGTTTGAGGACCGTCTGAACGCCATGTATGTGCATCGGAGTGCGACTGCATTCGGTGCGGTGTATTCCGAAAAGAACGAAATGCACGTCTCGATACCTGCCAAAGCGGGTTTTCTGCGCGATGCCGGCGACATCAGTGCCGATGATCGTGCTGCCTGTTTGGAGTTCACACGATGGCGCAATGCAATTGCACATCAAGCGCATTATCACAATGACCTTCTCTGCAGCGAGGTATATGGTGCAGTTCATGCGTTGTTCTTGGCGATGCAGCGGATGCGCGCACGCCAAAAGACTGTCATCAAAAACGAACTCAAACGATTCCCTTCACTAGAAGCACAACAAGCCGCGGTGCTTGCGTTGTGTGAAAACCTGACTGGACCGACGACGCGAGCGTATTTGCATAGTCACCTTGGTGGTGGCACCGGATCAAAAGCACCATTTCGCCATGGGGCTCCAATCTATGTGGTGCGTTCTGCTCGCTCGTCAATCGTAACCGTGATCGATGCAAAACAGTTATCGCATAGCGCGACGTGCACTGCACTCAACGGAGTTCAATGGCAAGTACCGGTCTTTGAACAGCACAATGCCCTGGTCTATACTGGAATTCATACCGTGACTCTCCATGTCAACGGTCGGTCGACAGAGTTGGTCTGCTAAAAAAGCGTACGAATATCAACATCCCCTGCGCCTATTGGCGCAGGGGATGTTTTCCTTATTAAAGTACGAGTGTGTGTCGGATTGTCAGTTGTTTTACGGGGCGCCAGTGTATGTCGACATCTGCGCATTTGCAATGATAGTGGCGTTATTCGCCATGATGAATTTCGTACTGGTTGCTATGAAACGTGATGGTACAAAGCCGTATTCGCCAAAGAATCCAACCACCGTCGGTGTTGTGCGAATGTCGTAAGCAAAGAGCATGCCGTAGTTGATGTTGGGATCTTTGCCTGCAGCATAGAGGTACGATCCGCCCGGTGAAAGCACGAGTCGGTCAAACAGTACCCTTGGCATTCGGATTGCATTGGTGGTGGTGTCCGGAATCTGCTGTACGAGTAAGTCCGATTCCCGAATTGTCAGCAACGAAATTTGGGATGGGCTGGCTGCATAGAGCGTGTGGGTACGCATAATACCGGTAAACGAACTGCGCACAACAATATCACTATACGACATCGTTGAGCTGAAGCGAGGCTGCGCGACAAACCTCACTCCGGTAAATCTCGCCGGGATAATGTATGTTCCAGGCGCATGCTCTGCGTTCGCCCCCAGTGCAATGATGCGAAATTCACTGTTGTCAATGTTGATGAGCTTCGTTGGTGGGCTCGGCAAATGAAGTTGACCAGCGGCAATCTTCGGCTCTACGAGATTTGTGATATTCAGTGTCTCTACGGTACCGTATGGAGCAAGTATATTCGAGGGATTTGGTTTTGCCGATCCGATGTAAAAATACCTACCCACGACCATGATTGCAGTTGGGTCTGTAGCGCTGTTTTTGTAGAACGAGCCAAGGACAACGGGGGCTCCTGTTGATACGTCATAGACATATACTCCCAATGTATCCCACGTCATGCGGCCGACGACATAGATGATGTTTGGCGTAATCGTATTCCGGGTTATCGCAATGAGATAATTCACCGGAATTGTCGTGGTGCTTTGCACTGCCATAGTAGTTGATGACAAGCCGATGAGCTGCGGTATGCCCCCTGCAGCGCGAGACGCTGCGTTGATGGTGTAGATTGTTGCATTATCAGCTGAAATAGTGTGCCCAGCATTGGCAACCGCGGCCCGTATACCGCTGGACTGGAACGCAACTTGCGTCGCTGTGAGTGACGGGGTCCGGGTGAGTGAAGGTGTGCGTGAACTTGTGCGGGTATTTGTAATCGTAGCGGTAATAGTCGCGGTGTTAGTCCTCGTCATACTGGGGGTGTAGGTCTTTGACGGTGTGCGTGATATGGTTTTGGTTGTCGATCGCGTACGCGTACCCGTACCAAGAACTGCCTCGGTCGTAGCATTAAACGAATCGGTCAGAGCAGTCTGAGTCGCCCGCACACTGGTAATTGTCAAACCTGTAATACGTGCTTGAGCACTTGCAGTGGCGTTTACGTGCGCCGCAGCGGTCGAGGTGATTTGTGCAACTGTGGTTGCAGTAATCACTGCTCCTGCAGTTGATGCGGCACGTTGAATCACAAATGCAGTGGCGGTCTTCTTGGCAACGATAGTATTGGTGCGATTGACTGCAACCAGTACGGTGCGGGTAATTGGTTCTGGAGTTGCAGTTGCTCGGGTACTGGTGGGAGTGCGTGTTCGGCTTGGTGAGCCATCGATTACCTCGCGTGTTGCACTGGCGCGATCATCGTTGTTGTCAACAAAAGTCGTCGCCATTGCATCTGCTGTTCCCGCTAATTCAACACGCCTCGTTTCAGTGCTGATCCTCAGTGCTGTCGCCACCACAGGAACAAACGTCGGCGTATTCGACGCGGTCAACGTTTTGGTCGGAGAGAGTGTTTTGCTCGGTGTCAAACTGGGACCATACGTGGGCGAGAGTGTTTTGGACGGGGTCTTGGTAATTGTCGGGCTAAAGAGTGGATTTGGTGTGATGGTGAATGTCCGAGTCTTACTCGCCGTGTAGGTTGGTCCCGTTGTTCTGGTACGCGTATTACTCCGTGTGCGGGTTTTACTCGGAGTGTAGGTTTCGGTAGGTTCTTCGGTATCGGTCGGTTCCTCGGTGTCCGTGGGGACTTCGGTGTCCGTGGGGACTTCGGTCTCCGTTGGGGTCTCGGTCTCAGTCGGCGTCTCGGAGGCAGTCAGGGTCGGCCCGCCGGGCGTGACCGACGCTGTGTACGTTTTGGTCGCTGTCTGCGTTGCGGTACGGGTAGCAGTTGCCGTGCGCGTCGCAGTCTTGGATGCGGTCAGCGTTGGTCCGCCGGGGGTGATAGTCCGTGTTTTCGTTGGAGTTTTGGTCGCAGTGGGGGTATTCGTTTCGGTGAAGTCCGGTGTGTCTGTGGGTTCGTCCGTGTCTGTCGGTACTTCCGTTTCTGTCGGAGTTTCTGTTTCTGTAACGGTGGGTGTATCACTGGCAGTCGGAGTGACTGAGGCGGTCGGCGTATCTCCAATGAGCAGGACTGGGACTGCAACCGGTGCATTTCGTGTGAGGAGCGAATTATCACCTAATTGGCCATATCCATTACTACCCCAGCATTTGATACCGTATGCGCTGGTTATTGCACAGCTGTGGGCGTCTGAGCGCGCGGTGGTGACAAAGTTCGATACGCCGGAGACTGCCACGGGAATCAATGAAGGTGTACTACCTGAATTCCCAAGGGCTGCATCACCCCAACATTTGGTAACGCCACTGAGGGTCGTCGCGCAGAAGCTCCCGGCCTTGGCTGTACCGGGACTCCCTACAGCGCCATTAATCGTTTGCACACCGCTCAGCCCAGCGACCGGAATTGCATAAGGAGAATCAGTTGTCGTTCCATTTGCAAGCTGCCCACCGGCATTATCACCCCAGCACCAGAGCCCCCCGGTGTTGTCCAATGCACAAAAGCTATTGGTCGATGCAGCGATGCTGACAATATTTGCGATAGGGTCCGCCCCGGCAATCTCAACTGCTACCGGTATTACCCCTCCGGTTGTGGTGGTGCCTCCATCGCCGAGTGCTCCGCTGCTGTCGTCTCCCCAGCACCATACGTCAGCAGTCGACAACACCGCACACGTTGCTGTGGCCGATACCGCAAGCGAGACCACGCTCGCGGAAGTAGTCACCTCGAAAGGCAACGTCACGGTTGTATTGACTGGATCACCCACTTGCCCGGTCGTGTTGCCTCCCCAACAGGAGGCCGTAGCCGCACTGGTGATGACGCAGACATGATTTGGCCCCACAGAAATAGTAGTTGCGCCATACAAATCTGGGATGAGAGCCCCAGGATTGACACCGTCGGTGCAGGTCGAGAGGCAGCCTGATTCGCCATCTGTGTCAGTTCCCCAGCAGTAGACCCGGCCATTCGTAAGCAGCGCGCAGGTGTTGTCACCGCCTGCAGCCAAATCACTGACCGAAAAGAGCCCAAGACGTTGCACTGGTGCCTGAACTGTAGAATACCCCGATACGCCGTACTGTCGCCCCCAACACCAGACAATTCCAAGTGCCGTCAACGCACAGGAAGATGAATCCGAGATACCGAGCCGGCCATTGGTAGGAATTGTGTTCGCGATGTATGTAGGGGTAGCCGATGCAATCGGGCTGGGGACTGTCATGATGGTTGGCGTCTCGGCAAAAGTTGTAGAGGATGAGCCATTGAGGTCGAGATTAGCAGCACCATCAGTGACAGTCTGGATGGTTGAATAGGCGTTGGTATCTCCCATCCCGAGTTGACCAGATGCATTATTACCCCAGCAATAGACGGTCCCGTCAGTTTTGAGCGCACATGCATTGCGTGAGCCGACCGAAATGCGTACGATGTCGCTGGTCAGTTCGGTTTGTGGGGTGACGGGGATAGCACTATTCGTTGTGGACCCATCGCCGAGTTGTCCGTATGTGTTGTCGCCCCAGCACGTCACAGAGTTCGTCCCAATGAGTAACGCACAGGCGCTACGGGCTTGGTGTGACATCGCGATACTGACTGCATCTGTGATCCCGGTGACTTGCCAAGGTTGGTTCATAGACAGGTCGTAGGTGCTCCCATCTCCGTCGGCATCACCGTTCCCTAGTGTCCCGCGGCTGTCGTTGCCGGCACAGAAGACACTCCCACTAGTGACAATTACGCAGGAATTTTCGCTACCGGCAGCGATGTCTGTTATATCCGTCAACCCCGAGAATGCAGCGACAGGAGCGACCCCGTTCCCGTTCGCGCCGAACTGACCGTAGGTGTTTTCTCCCCAACACACGCTAGTGCCGTCCGTTTTTATGCCGCAGCTGTGGAATTCACCCATGAGGATACGTTGCATGGTTGGCAACGCCGTTATTTCTGTAGGAGAAGTAACGACGGATCCCGGGATGGGTGCAATTCCAAGTTGGCTGGTATTTCGACCCCAACAGAAGAAGGATCCTGTTGATTTTTTAGCGCACGATGAAAACGCACCGACGCCGATTTGCGTGTTGTTTGTGCCGAGCGACGTCAGTTCGATGGGAGTTGCGCTGTTTGTTGTCGACCCATCCCCGAGTTGGCCGTAGGTGTTGTCTCCCCAACAATATATCTTGCCAGTGTTTTCGAGGGCGCATGCATGGGATTGCCCCACATCGATGCGGTCAATGTTGGATAGGCCGGGGATTTGGGAGGCATTGCTTTTGGATGCGGTCGTGCCGTCACCGAGCTGGCCACTGGCATTTTCTCCCCAACACCAGACAGCCCCCGAAGTGTCTAAGGCGCAGGCAAATGCCAGGCCAACCGCTACTCGGGGACCTGGGATTGTATGTGTGCGGGGGAGTGCGTTGCCAGCTTTGGGAGCTGCAAGTGCACTCACCGAAATAATCAAAACGAGAAATGTACGCTTCAAAAAAAGATGCATATAAATACCCTTCCTGAACGTACTATAGCCTGTCGTGGAAAGAAAGTGAAGATATTTGGATTACAAATCATATACGAAAGCCGAAACGAAACTGTAATCAAGTCATGTTCGGCTACCGCTCTGTGATATGCAGGTGCTCTGTCGATTATGTGCCATCAGGTACACGAGAGCGCTCTCGTCCCCGGTAAGCGGTAGGTTGGACCGAGAGCTACACAACACCAATATCTGGACCGAGACCTTGCGAAGTGGTGGATGGACATGTGGAGAATTCTTTTTGTGGTCTCTGGTACGTCGCGTTGCGAATACGTCTTTGCCGTGCGTAATGAATGCATCTTTCAAACCTTTGGTTGAAGCCAGTATCGGCATGTGAGTGACGCGTGTCGATTACGCGCGGTCAAATCACGGCACATGCGCTGGTAGGTGTTGTGTGCTTCTGATACGAGGTGGCGCTACGCACGTGAGTGATGGTGTACTGCGTACGCTTTGCCTGTGGGCGTGTGACAATACATCCATGAATGAAACGAATCTTTCGCTGTTATCTCAACAGCTACAGGGGTAACCCCTCCGGTTGTGGGAGTACTCCCATCACCTAATGCTCCGCTGCTGTCATCACCCCAGCACCATACATCACCAGTCGACAGCACCGCACACGTCGCTGTGCCTGACACCGCAATCGAGACCACGGTTGCAGGCAATGTGACTTCGTATGGTACGGTGACTATCGCGTTAATCGCGTCGCCGGCTTGGCCGAAATTATTCAGTCCCCAGCAACTCATGGTTGCGTTGATCGTGATGACACACGCATGGTCTGGTCCAACCGCTAGCGTGGTTGCTCCGTATTAATCAGGGATGAGCGTTCCAGCTTTGATTCCGTCCGCGCAGATGCTCAGACAGCCTGATTCGCCGTTGTTATCAATTCCCCAGCAGTAGACTCTGCCGTTGGCGAGGAGTGCGCAGGTGTTGTTTCCTCCGGCATTGAGGTCAGTCACCGAAAAGAGGCCCAACCGTTGGGTGGCAGTCGTCAGAGAGGAATACCCCGACGAATCATATTGGCGCCCCCAACACCAGACAATCCCAAGTGCCGTTAACGCACACGACGAAGAATCAGCCATCCCGAGTCGTCCATTGTTGGGGATAGTATTTGCGATGTACGTTGGTGTGCTACTTGCAATCGGGCTTGGATTGAGCATAATCGTAGGGGTCGAAGCAATGGTCGTGGATGATGAGCCATTCATGTCGAGGGCACTCGTTCCATCATTGACTGTCTTGATCGTCGCATAGGGATTTGTGTCACCAACTCCAAGTTGGCCAGAGGAATTGTCGACCCAACAGTAGACGGTCCCGTCAATTTTGAGCGCACATGCGTTATGTGTGCCGACCGAAAAACGGACGATATCGCTGGTCAGTTCAGTCAGTGGTGTGACGGGAACAGCGCTGTTTGTCGTCGTGCCATCACCGAGTTGACCGTATGTATTTTCACCCCAGTAGGTGACCGAATTTGTCGTGCTGAGCAGCGCACAGGCACTCCGAGCTTGGTGTGACATTGCGATACTTATCGCGTCTGTGATACCGGTGACCTGCCATGGGGAATTCATACTTAGGTCGTAATTTCTCCCATCTCCGTCGGCATCACCGTTCACCAGTGTCCCACGACTATCGTTGCCGGCACAGTAGACATTCCCACTAGTCACGATAACGCAGTTATTCTCGCTGCCTGAAGCAACGTCAGTAATGTCGGTTAAGCCCGAAAACGCAGGCGCAGGTGCAGCACCGTTGCCATTCGCACCAAATTGCCCAAAGGTATTTTGTCCCCAACAGTGTACCGTGCCAGTTATTTGTAAGCCGCAGCTATGATATTCGCCCATTTCGATGGATTGTATCGATGCGAGTGCAGTGATAAGTGTGGGTAATGAAACAATCGTGCTTGGGATAGGTGTGATGCCGAGCTGGCTGGTGTTGCGGCCCCAGCAATAGAAGGATCCCGATGAACTTATGGAGCACGAAGAGTTTGCCCCCACTTCGATTTGCGTATTGCCAAGGCCAAGCGAACTAATCTCTACCGGAGTAGGAGCGTCGATCGTCGTGCCATCACCAATTTTGCCGTAGGAATTGTCACCCCAGCAAAAAATCTTGCTTGTGTTTTCAAGGGCGCATGCGTGGGATTTGCCTACGTCGATGTGTTCTATATTTGATATTCTTTGAATTTGTACCGCTTAGCTTTTGGAAACAATGGTGCCGTCCCCCAGTAGGCCGTCGGAATTCTCGCCCCAAAGCCAGACCCCGCCTAGCGTGTCCAGAGCACATGCGAAGAAGGACCCGACTGAAACCCCGGGGGCAGGGAAGATATGGTTACGCGGTTGTGTAGAGCCCAAAGATGGCACACTGAAAGCACTGACTGCAATTATAAACACCAGAAATATACGCTTCAAAACGAGGTTTGTATTGATTTGGTGCCTTACACGTTGATACTATAGCATGTCGTAAAAATAAGTGAAGATAATTGGACTCAAATCGTATACGGAATTTGAAATGAATTTTTTCAATCCATACCAGATATCTGCAATATTTCGCGCTTGGGTGCTGAGGCATTGGTTCGCTTCGACAGAGGCTAGTCGTCAGAAAGATGAGCCCACGCATAATGTTTCCTATTTGAGAATGAACGGGGGGCTAGTAATACATTCTGTCAGCTTGCATTGTAAAAGAAGCGAGGCGCACAAATCTCGATTTGAATAGAGTGACAAGCTGGCTATATTTAATGCGAATTATGTATTTGACATGCATTAGATATTCATCTATAATCTGTTTAGTCCTAACCGTATGTGGCTTCAAATGAATCGTATATTGTGAAAATGACGAAAGAGCATTTGCACAGTTACAATTCAAGAGAAAACTCAGGTTGGTTGTTTGCGCATAGCGTTGCGGGTTGCACGCAAATGAGCACACGTTAGTAGAAGATTTGGAAGGATTGCTATGAAGATTTTCCTCTTCGGCGACTCGCTGTTCGACAATGGTGCGTACGTTGGTAACGGCCCAACTGTAACCGCTTCACTCGAAGCAATGTGGTCGGCAGGCGTCGAGCGTGTTGCACGTGATGCACACGTCATTTCGAGCATCCCATACCAGTGGGAGGAAGCTCGCCGCATCGGTCTGAACCCAGCTCACGACGCAGTCGTAGTTAGCGTTTCGGGCAAGGACTACCTAAACCGTTTGCATCTTTGGATGGAGCCATGCCCAACCATTGCTGACGGTCTGTTGCAGATTCACGAGATTCTCTCGTCATTCTACGCAACCTACACCGCGATGGTCGACGAGATGGTTGCGCGTGGTTGCCGCCACTTGGTTCTGACCACCATCTACCCAGTGTTCGACATGCAGCGCATCGAATACATGGTTACCTCCGTCCCAACCCGTGTCTCCAAGACCTGGGCTGTGACCTCTCCGATCATCAACTTGATGAACTCACACATCCGTGCAGAGGCCAAGCGTGTCGGGGCCAAGGTTGTTGACCTGTACCATAGCGACATCGAGCCAAACGACATCGTTTTCGGAATCGAGCCAGGACCAACCGCCAGCCCGAAGATTGCCCAGGCAATCGTGAAGGTAATGCGCGTCTCCTAAGCAGTATCACACACCAGCGACCGCACACGTTGTGTGCGGTCGCTTTTTTTGCATATCATTTGCGCAGCTGTCTTGCAGATATACAAACGCTAAGGTGCACAGCAGCATATGCTCACAGTGAGTTAATAGGGGGCTGGGATGTACCTGACTGGATTGCATCATGTGACTGCCGTGACACAAAATGCACTTAAGAATTTGGCATTCTATAGCCAAGTATTAGGGATGCGTTTGGTCAAAAAGACCGTCAATCAAGACGATGTATCGGCATATCATCTGTTTTACGCAGATGCGGTGGGGAGCGCAGGGACGGATCTCACCTTTTTTGAGTGGGCGCACATAGCTCCCCAACAGCCCGGGACCGGTGCGATTGATATGATTGCCTTGCGGGTCGCCGATCAAACAGCTATTGATTATTGGGTGGCTCGTTTTGATGCTACGGGTGTTGCCCACGACGAACCGTACTTGTGGATGGGAGATCGTCCCGCCGTTGCATTCCGCGATCCAGAGGGGCAACAATTGATGCTCATCAGTGATTTCGGTAGCCCAGGAGGAATTCCTTGGGACAAAACCGATGTTCCTGCGGCACATGCAATCAAAGGATTGTTTGGGGTAGGCATCACCGTGCATACGCGTGACCAAATGGAATTGTTGTATCGGGATGTCTTTGGTTTTGTGTTTCACCAAGCGATGCCGCACCCGCGTATGTCGGGCCGTGAATTGTTGCTCTTTTCTGCAGGTGAAATCGCTGGCGGGACACTGCTTGTACAGATTGCACCTGACCTCCCACCGAGTCGATTAGGAGCAGGCGGTGTGCACCACATTGCATTTCGGGTTCCTGATGTGGATGTTGCGGCGCTATGGATAGAACGCCTACGCTCGGTCGGATTGCAGCCGACCTCCATTATTGATAGGTTCTATTTTCAGTCGGTCTATACGCGGGTGCCTGGCAATATTTTGATTGAAATAGCGACGGATGGGCCGGGATTTGCGCAGGATGAGTCGCTCGAGACGATGGGACAGCGTCTCTCGCTACCGCCGTTCCTCGAGGGACGCCGGCGCCAAATAGAAGCTGGACTTCGTCATCTTCCGTGATTGCCATGGTATGATATGGGCATTGCAATAGAAAAGGATAGACTTGATGGAGCAGACTCCGATGTATTCGGTGATTATTCCCGTCTACAACAGTGCTCGCATTGTAGACAAAGTCGTCGAACGTACGATGGCATTTTTTGTGGCAAACGCATGGACATACGAAATTATTCTCATAAACGACGGGAGTCGTGATGCAAGCTGGTCAGTCATTGCCGATTTAGCTCGGCATAATGAACCCGTTATTGCAATTAATTTGCTCCGTAATTATGGTCAACATAATGCGGTTTTTGCAGGTCTGCATCAGAGTCGTGGTTCGTACGTTATCACCATTGATGACGACCTTCAAAATCCACCTGAAGAAATCATCCACTTGGTGAAGGCTGCCGTAGAGGGCAAGCATGATGTGGTCTTCGGCAAATTTCAACAAAAGAAGCATTCATTGGGGCGACGCATTGGGAGCGGAATCATCCGGATGATGAATAACCGCATTTTTCTGTGCCCGGCCGAGATAACCCCGAGTAATTTTCGTTTGATGCGACGTGATGTGATTACACGGATGCTCGATTACAAAACAGCGTACCCGTATACCACCGGCCTTGCGTTGATGTTTGCGCACTCCGTCGGTAATGCGTCGGTACAGCACCTCGAACGTGCGGAGGGCAAGAGTAACTACAATATATACAAAATACTGAGTTTGGTATTGCGCATTCTCTTTAATTATTCGATATGGCCGTTGCGCGTCGTGACAATTACGGGTTTTTTAATATCGACGGTAAGTTTCCTCATCGGACTTATCGTGATAGTGCGCAAATTCTTGGATAGTATTCAAATCGAAGGGTGGACCGGGATTATCGTGATGTTGGCAGTCTTGAATGGGCTTATCATCCTGATGCTGGGTATGCTAGGTGAATATGTGATTCGGATTCTGCAACATTTGAATTCCCGGGAGACCTATTACATCAAAGAGATAATTGAATGACCAAGCGACACTTTTTTATTGGTGGTGCGCAACGGTCGGGTACTACTTATGCATACCATTTGTGTGCGGGTCATCCCGAAATCGAAATGGCATTACCGGTTCGACCAGAGCCAAAGTTTTTTCTCAATGCTGATTTATATGAAAAGGGGTATGCATATTATCAAGCCACGTATTTTGGAAAGAAGCCACATGCGCGTGTCTGTGGTGAGAAAAGTACGAGTTATATCGAACGTGAATCTGTAGCACGGGAAATTGCGGGAATGATTCCCGATGCACAAATCGTTTTTGTGTTGCGCAATCCCATTGATCGTGCCATTTCGAACTATCGTTTTAGTGTCTTGCATGGCGCAGAGCATGAATCGATGGAAGTCGCGTTCCTCCACGAAGCGGAGCGCATCGAGCAGTATGACAGGCAGCGATTTTCCGTGTCGCCATACGCCTATTTGCGCCGCGGGAGATATATTGAATATATCGAGATGTATGAACGGTATTTTCGACCAGAACAGATACACATTCTGATTTATGAACAGATGGTCGCCCAAGAAGCATCGGTGCAGGGATTATATCGCTTCCTCGGTGTGGATACGGAATATCGTTCCCCGTCGCGTGGTGAGGTCATCAATGCAAACAGTGAGCAGGTCAGCGAGCCGCTGCGTGCCGATATCCGTGAGCAACTCAACGAACAATTTGCCCCATATACGGCACGTTTGCGTGCGCATACGGGGCTCGAAATAGCCGAATGGAAGTAAGCACGTTCAATCATTCGGAATGGTGACAACCCTGCCTTCGCGCAGACTTGTGGTTGCCGCCAATGCGACACGGAGGCTCGCCATTGCATCAGCAATGTCGGGCTTCGGTAGTTTTTGGGTACGAATACAGGCAAAAAAATACTCGAGTTCAGTAACATAGGCATCGACAAAGCGATTGGCAAATGACTGATCGGGAACACGTGCGGGTGCGCCGTCACCATCGCTTGGCATGGCACCGGGTGCCGCGACGAATGCACGTGCCATAGAGCCTGATATCTCGGTGCGAATGTCGTAGCCCCACGCAGTGCGCCGCCCGCCCTCGATAACACCGAGTGCACCATTGGCAAATTTGATCATCACCATAATGGTATCAACGTCGCCAGCGTCGTGGAAGCCAGGATCGACCAGCACCGAGCCCCAGCTATGGACGGAATCGATGGGTCCAACCAGATGCAAGGCCAAGTCGAAGTCGTGGATGAGCATATCGATACAGATTCCGCCGCTGGTCTTGATGAACGCCAGGTTCGGTGGTGCAGCGTCGATGCTGACTGCACGGAAGCGCTCAATTGCTCCGAGTTCGCCGGCGTCGATGCGCTGTTTGACCTCGGCATACCGTGCATCGAAGCGCCGCATATAGCCAATCATCACAGGTACCTTGTGTACTGCAGCGAGGTCACGTAGGGTGGTGGCATCGCTGAGCGTCAGTGCAACGGGTTTTTCACACCAGACCGGTTTGCCCGCGCGGATAGCCGCAGCAATCAATTCGGGGTGGGTCCCAGTGGGCGTCGCAATCATGACTACGTCGACGTCAGGGGCATTGATTGCAGCCAGAGGATCGGCACTTGCACGTGTTGCGTTGACGATTGTTGCACCACGTTGGGCCGCCTCGAGGTGTGCATCGGCGACAACGACCACATGTATCCCCGGGAATGTGGCGAGGTTAGTGAGATGCATGATACCGATGCGACCAGCGCCGAGAAAAGCAACGCGTATGGGTGTGTGTGCGCTGTATATCATACGAATTCTGCCAATCGTACAGGTCGGCGCTCGTCATAGCTGCGCCGCGCGGCGAGTCCTGCAATGAGTGCTTTGCGTGCATCATAGCCAGTTACCGCAGGAGGCGATTTTGTTGTCACTGCCAGGACGAACGATTCAATCTCGGCTGCGTATGCTTCGGCGTAGCGTTCCATAAAGAAATTGAGCGGGAGGTCGCGGCTGATGTTCGTGGCGGTGCTGAGGGTGGTATTGTTGGGGTAGTTGTTGGATGTTTCGATACTGCCGGCGCTGCCAAACACCTCTGCGCGTTGGTCATACCCATAGGCTGCTTGGCGACAGTTATCTATTGTCCCGATGGCCCCGTTTTCGAATCGAAGCAGCGTCACGTGTGTATCAATATCCCCGGCAGCGCCGATGGCCGAGTCAACCGTGATGCCCCCTTGGACATAGACTTCTTGGATGTCGCTGCCCATCAAAAATCGTGCGATATCCCAGTCATGGATCGACATATCGAGGAAGATGCCCCCCGAGACGCGTATGTAGCTCATCGGTGGCGGAGCGGGATCACGACTGACTATGTGGACTATTTTGGGCGTTCCAATGACGCCCTGGGCGACGGCTTGTTGCATGCGGACAAAGTTGGGGTCGAAGCGCCGGTTAAACCCTATCTGGAGGGTTACTCCCGCTGCCGCAACCGCGGCAATGGCGCTGTCGGTCTCGCCGAGGTCTAGTGCGATGGGTTTTTCGCAGAAGATGTGCTTCTTGGCTGCAGCGGCTGCCTTGATGTATGCAGCGTGTGTGTCGGTCGGGGTGCAGATCATCACCGCGTCGATGACAGGATCGGTGATGAGTGCTATGCAATCAGTAGTCGCCGTTGCAACGCCGAATCTGGCAGCTAAACTGGCAGCTGCATTGGGCATCGGGTCGGCGATGGCGACGAGCTGCGCCGAAGGGACACGCTGGACAATGGTGCGTGCGTGTACTTGGCCGATGCGACCGGCACCGATGAGCGCGATGCGAAGTTTGTTCGTCATTGATTTATCCTAGGTAGTCACGTTCTTGGGAACGGTTGTGCTGCCATTCGGTCCGTTTTTGCTGCACTTCTGGGTTCGTACTTACCTCTGCTGGGGGAACGTCCCACCAACTATCATATCCTGGCACCCCGTGGTAGCGGTCATTGCGCACATAGACAACGGTGGTGGTGGTGTTTGCACGCGCTTGGGCTATGCCTGCGACAAACGAATCGTAATCGCTACATTCGATGACGGTAGCCCCAAGGCTGCGGGCGTTTTGGGCAAGATTAATGGGGAGGCGTACAACGTCGTTCCCGTCGGCATCTGAAGTGACACGATTGTCTTGTGTATATGCATAACGTGTACCAAAGCCCGATTGACCGAGCGAGCGACTTAACCCGCCGATGCTTTTGTAGCCATCGTTATCCATCAGAATGACAATGAGCTTGCGATCTTCTTGGACCGCGGTGACGAGTTCCGACGACATCATCAGCCAACTGCCATCGCCGACCATCACATACACCTCGCGCTCAGGTGCAGCCATTTTGATGCCCAAACCACCAGCGACCTCGTAGCCCATGCAGCTATTGCCGTATTCGAGATGATAGTTCTTGGGGTGGCGGGCGCGCCACAGTTTGTGGAGGTCCCCGGGCAGGCTACCAGCGGCACAGACCATGATGGAATTGGGATCAGAGAGCTCATTGACCGCGCCAATGAGCTCTCCCTGGCTGGGCAATGGTTCTAGCCGGATGTCATAGATGCGTTGCACCTCTGCGTCCCAGGCGGAACTGCGGCGCTGCGCATCTGCGCGGTACGTGGGATTGACGGCGTAGCCGTGCAATGCACCGAGGAGTTCTTGGAGGCAGGCACGTGCGTCACCGACCAGCATGGTTGCGGCATGTTTGACGGCGTCGAGTTCGCAGACATTGATATTGATGAAGTGTACGTCGGGGCCTGCGAAAGCGGTTTTGGAGCTCGTCGTGAAGTCGCTGTAGCGTGTGCCAATGCCGATGACGAGATCTGCGTCACGTGCAATCTGATTGGCAGCGAAGGTGCCGGTGACACCGATTGCACCCAAATTGAGTGGATGGTCGTAGCTGAGCGACCCTTTGCCTGCCATCGTTTCGGCCACGGGGATGCCGGTGGCATCGACAAATGTCGCCAATAGTGCAGTCGCGTCGCTGTAGATGACCCCTCCACCTGCTACAATCAGCGGCCGTTGTGCGGTTTTGATGCGTGCAACGGCGCGGCGGATAGCATCTGCATCGGGACGTTGCCGGGCGATGTGCCAGACACGTGGGGCAAATAGTGCCGACGGGAAGTCATAGGCTTCGGTTTGTACATCTTGGGGGAGTGCCAATGTGACTGCACCGGTGTCGCTTGGACTGGTCAACACCCGCATCGCTTCGCGCAGTGCACTGCTCAGTTGGTCGGGACGATTAATGCGGTCCCAGTATTTGCTGACCGGTTTAAAGCAGTCGTTGACCGACACGTCGCGACTCTGTGCCCACTCTAGTTGTTGGAGAACAGGGTCGACGTTGCGGCGTGCAAAAATGTCGCCGGGCAACAACAGTACCGGGAGTCGATTGATGGTAGCGGTAGCAGCACCAGTGACCATATTGGTCGCTCCAGGTCCAATGGACGTCGTGCATGCCAGGGTTTGAAGCCGATTTGCCGTTTTGGCATAGGCAGTAGCTGCATGTACCATGGCTTGTTCGTTGCGCGCCTGATAGTAGCGCAGGGCGGGGACCTGCTGGAGTGCCTGACCCATCCCTGAGATGTTGCCGTGGCCAAAGATGCCGAAGCATCCTGCGAAAAAGTTTTGCTGATGACCGTCGCGCTCGACATACTGCTGTGTCAAGAACGTCACGACTGCCTGCGCGACGGTGAGACGTGTGGTAGCCATGCTTTGCTCTTTTCTCATGAAAAAAAGACCCTTACAAATCGCCGTGCATTCCCACGAATTGTTCGATCTCTGCCATGGTCGGCATAAAGTTTGCACAGCCATGTTTGGTCACCACAATCGCACCGCAAGCGTTGCCCAAGCGGGCGGAGCGTTGCCAGCTCCAGCCTTTGGCGAGACCATGGATGACGCCTCCGGCGTATGCATCGCCTGCACCGAGGATGTTGTACACCTCGACGGGGAAGCCCGCCGCGTCGAGGCGATCAATACCGGCAGGAGTGACCACGTGGACGCGCGAGCCATCAGCGCCACGCTTTTGAAAGAGCACCTGGGGTCCCATGGCGAGAATAGTATCGATGGCACCGTCGACATCGCCGCTGACGCGTGCATCAGATACCTGCGAGTGGGTGAGAGTGACGGTGTTGTTTTCGCCCATCATCATGGCGTTGATTTCGTCTTCGGTGCCCAACACAATGTCAATCGTGCGCAATACCGAACGCAATGTGACGCCAAATGCACGGGCATCGTGCCACTGATCTGGCCGAAAGTCGATGTCGAGGACGACTTTGGTCCCGTGCCGCTGGGCGTATTCACATGCAAAGAGTGTTGCGCTACGAGAAGGCTCTTTGCAAAAACCCGTCCCGCTGACGAGGAGATATGCTGCATCGGCAATAGGACTTGCCAAGACGTCGTCGATAGTGAGTTCGATGTCGGCACAATTGTCGCGATAGTATGTCAGTGGGAACTTGTTGGGAGGTTCGATACCTAACACGACTGCACTGGAGCGATGTCCCGGTTTGCGCGGCGTATATCGTGTCTCGATGCCTTCTTTGTTGCAGAAATTCAGGATGAAGTCGCCCACTTGGTCTGCTCCGACAGCAGTAAGCAGTGCCGTATGCGAGCCGAGCCGCTGAGCGGCAACGCTGATGTTGGTTGGGCATCCACCGACATAGGCGGCAAAGCTATTGATATCGATAAATGCTGCGCCGACATCGTTGGCATACAAATCGATAGAAGACCTTCCCATCGACAAGACATCATAGCTACGTGGCATCAGTTAGCTCCCTTGCGGATAGAGTGGCAGTCGGGGATCAAGCCCTTTGTAGTGCTCTTTCACCCAGGTATGATGCGGATCGTCGACATTCGCTAGTGATTGGGCACTACCCGCCAATACGTTCAGGTAGTAGGTTGTATAGCCTGGGGCACTGGTGACAGGATGATATCCTGCTGGTACCAAGACGACATGGTCGGGCCGTGCCACCAAGACTGCATCGATGGGTGAGCCGGCAGCATGGATGGGTGACTGCTCGTCGGTATAGACGCGTTGGAATGCAAACCCGTCCGGCTTGTCGTGCTTGTAGAAATACACTTCTTCGAGATTTGCCTCGAGCAGACTGCCGTCGGGGTTGACACGATGGACATCGTGTTTGTGTGGTGGGTAGCTCGACCAGCTGCCTGAGGGTGTGTAGACTTCGACCAACACGAGTCGTTCGCAGGCAAATCCTGGCGGCATCAGTTGGTTGATTTGGCGGGTGGCGTTGTCACCGCCGCGGATTTCTTGTTTGATATCGGCAGGGGTGACGAGAACGGCGGCGTGTGGGGCCGTTGCTTCGACCCAGGTGAACGCGAATTCACAATCGCTGGTGGCATGAATGGTAAACGATGTGTTGAGCGATTGGTAGAGCACATATGCGCCACCAGCAAAGACATGTGGGCGACCGCCCATATCCCACGTGCCCGCACTGCTCACAACGTGGGCGGTGCCGCTGAGCATCACGAGTGCGCATTCTTGGGTGGTCGTGGCGAAGCTCCACGCACCGCCTTTGGAGAGACGGCGTACTTGGAAGTTGATGTGTTGCCACTGCGCGAGTTCTGGCGTCACCTCAACAACGACATGCGGGTCACGTGCATTGCCAGGTGCCACCAAGAGATTGGCTGCGGTGTAGGTAGGGGTCATGTGCGGAGTCCTTTCAAGAGTGACATACTGCTGTCGCGAGCGATGAGTGTCGGTACGAGTACTGCGTCGAGGACGGCATGTCCGTCGATGAGGGTGGCGAGGATGTGCATTGCAGTCTGGCCCAGTAACGCCTTGGGTTGGGCGACGGTCGTCAGCGGCGGCCAGCTGTAGCGTGACATTGCCAGATCGTCGAAACCGACGATGCTGATTTGGTGCGGAACGGCGATGCCCTTTGCGCGGAATCCCGCTAGTGCACCAAGGGCGATGGCGTCGTTGTAACAAAAGACCGCTGTCACGTCCGGTTCATGCAACGCTTGCGCCATTGTATAGCCACCTTCGATGTCAGCGATGTCGGCGTCACATTCAGTGCGAAAGATCTTACTTCGTTCGATACCGTGTGTGACCAGTGTATCGATAAACCCAGTCACCCGTTGGAGATTTGATCCGGGTCGTTTGTGCGAGCCGAAATATGCATATGTTTGGTGTCCCAGCGTCGCCAGATGATGCGCCGCAAGCTCACCGCCGGCATAGTTATCAATGGTGACACTGCGAAACGAAGTCGACTCGAGGGTCCGCTGGCTGTTGATGAATACCGTCGGTGTCGCGTCCTGCTCGATTTGACGGACGTCGCGTGGTTCGAGCTGTGAATCGACGACGATTATTCCGTCGACACGGCGCTGCTGTAGGCGCTGAATGGCTTTCAGTTGCTGAGCCGCATCGTGGGCCGCCGTGTGTAGGAGCAATGATTGGTCGTTTGCGGCGCAGACGTCGTCGATGCCCTTGACAACCTCGCCCCAAAAAGGATCTGCCATGTCAGACACGACCACCCCAATGGTGCTGGTGTGTTGCTGTTTGAGACTCTGGGCAATAGCATTGGGCACGTACCCCATCTCGTCTGCGAGTGCCGCGATGCGATACCGGACGACCGCACTAATCCGTGTGTGCCCACGTAATGCACGCGATACCGTCGTGTGCGAAACCCCAGCCCGCGCTGCGATGTCCATGATGGATACCCTGCGTGCCATAGTTGCCTCGCTCCGCTGATGTATGTGATGTGCACACGTGTGCGCGGAAGGTGTGTGGGGTATTATTATAGATAGGAGCAATAAAGTCAATCGAGAGAGGAAAACACCGAATGAAGAATGTACTGCTCGTAAGTCTCCTACTCTTTTTGGTGAGTTGTGGAACACCTACCCCGGCTGTTGAACCACTTCCAACGACGCAGACCAACGGAGCCGAAGAGCCGACGGTGGTTGTAGTCGACGTCGTACCCACTGCAGTGCCGGCCGAACCAGCCTCCGAACAAGCCGCAGCACGTGTGTTTGAGATAGATAGTGCGCAGAGTAGCGCCGCCTATGCGGTCGAAGAAATCTTCTTCTCGGATAACCGGTTGTTTACCGCTGTCGGCGTGACCAATGCCGTCGAGGGTGCATTTGAAGTAACCAGCAACGGCAAGCCGAGTGGCAAAGTCACCCGTATTCGCGTCGATTTGCGCACACTCAAAAGCGACAGCCCACGCCGTGACAGTGCAATCCGCCGACAGTGGTTGGAGTCAGACAAGTACCCGTATGCTGATTTTGTCTCGACTGGGGCGCTGAACCTGCCCGAGAGTTATACCGAGGGTGCACAAGTCACGTTCACGCTGGTGGGCGACATTACCGTACGCGATGTCACCAAGCCAGTCGAGTGGACGGTCGTTGGCACGTTGCAGGGTGATAAGGTGATCGGTGAGGCTACCACGGTCATCAAGATGAGCGATTTTGGTTTTGCCGCGCCGGATATCGGTGGTGTGCTCAAAGCTGAGGACGAGGCCGCCCTGACGGTCACGTTTGTGGCTACGGAAAAGTAACTTGGGAATGGATGAAAGTGCACCGTGGTTTGCTCTTACCGTTTCTTTGTACCTATAGGATGCAAAAAAACAAACCGCCACAGCCGAGGCTGTGGCGGATCTGCATTTGTTCGCGTGTGTTCGATGCGTTTACCGGGCCAGCACCACGTGTTGTGGGGCCATGCCGGCCCGCACCTGGCGAATGGTATCGATGGTTGTCGTGATGATGCGTTCGATGGCTTCGTGGCTGTTGAACGCATTGTGGGCGCTCGCAATCACATGCGGGTGGGCGAGGATATCTTTGAGGAGGTGTGCTTCCGGGGTGCGGGTAACGGTGCCAATCAGGTGTTCGTATTCTTCGACATCGAGGCCTGCGGCGCGGATTTGACCGCTATCGAGCCCTGCCAACAATGCCTCGTTGGCGATGAGCGCACCACGCGAGGTGTTGATAATGATGACGCCGTGTTTGATATGCGAAAGGGCTTCCATCCCGAACATGTGGTGCGTCTGTGCTGTCAAGGGCGCATGGAACGAGATGATGTCGGATTGGCGATAGAGTTCGTCGAGCCCGACGTATGTCGCATTGACTTCGGCGGCCCAGGCGTGGTCGGGATGGACATCGTAGGCCACAATCTTCGGTGCAAATCCCGTACACATGCGCCCAAAGTTGCGGCCGATACGCCCTGTGCCCACAATGCCAATGGTTTTCTGAAAAATATCAATCCCGCGGAGCCCTACCACATCTGCACGGAAGTCCCGTTGCAAACGCACCGTACTGGGGATAAGCATGCGGCTACTCGCCAGCATCAATGTCATCGCATATTCGGCGACGGTCCGTTCTCCGTACGCGGGGACATTGCAGACGGTGATCCCGTGGGCGGCGCAGTATTCGAGATCGATGTGGTCGTACCCGGTGGATCGTGTTGCAATCATACGCAGATGGGGCAATCTGGCTATGTCGTCTGCACGCACCGCTGTATGGATGAACACGCTCAGGATGGTCGTATCTGGATGTACTGCGCTACACAATGATCCTGCGGCATAGAATTGCAGCGTAACATCAGGCCATGCCGCAACGAACTGCGCTTCTTCGTTGCTTTCGTTGAGGATAATCGAAATCATCCCTACCCCTGCTGCGTTTGCGGACGCAATGGGTGATGTGCGTAGCGCTCACCCAGGGGATGATTGACGCAGCCGAGTCGGGCGTTGCTCCGGCTCAGCAGGAGCTTGCGCATTGGACCCATTTGGACGGCGTCTTTGGCGATGTGACCTGCTTTGTAGGCTGCCATGACAACAGGGTAACTCGATTCCGCACCCATATTGGCAAGTGCGAGGGCTACCGAGGCATTGCGGTCGGGCAAATCTGAAGTCAGCCGTTCTTCGAGGGCGGCTGTCAACAAGGCGACTTCGGACGGCTGGGCATAGCTGAGGTACGCCAGTGCCAAGGCGGCGCGATGGTGGCCGACGTTGCTCGTGTGATTATCGTCGAGCAAAGAAAGAATCGTCTTGATGGCACTCACACCGTTACGCGCAATAATCTGTGGGACTTCACCATCCCAGATGGTAGTCCGTTTTTCGGTGATTTGATCGGGTGCAGCAGGCACTGGTGCATGGATGAGCGCGGCAATAGCGTCGATGCTGTTGCACTCACCGAGGAGGCGGAGTGCATGAATCGGTGCATAACACAAGGGCGCTGGACCGACGAGCATGGCAGTGTCGATGGCGTGTGCGGTCAATGGGGCAATTGCATCTGCACCACTATCCACAATGTGCGCAGCCAACGGGAAGGGCATCTCGGGGCCGATGGTACGCAATTGGCGCATGTATTCTTGGAGTTCGATGTTGGTCGTCATGGTGATCCTTGTATGTACGTATTGCTTCAGTGTACCAAAATTCAAACGACCTCTGTATCGGCGTGGGTGAATGCCCACTGTCCAGTCATATGAAAGTGGCGGATCGGCGCATAGGAATGGCGATGCTGTACTGTGGGACCATATCGTGCCAACGCACGCTGGTGGCGTAGGGTGCCGTAGCCCTTGTGTGCCGCATAGCCATAGACTGGATAGCAGGTATCGAGCTGGTGCATCACACGATCACGGGCGACCTTGGCGATCACCGACGCAGCCGCGATGCTGAGTGAGCGACTGTCACCGTGGATGAGGCTCTGCTGCGGGACGGCCCAGTGTGGGAACGAGACTGCATCGATGAGCAGTGCGTCACACGATACCGAAAGTCCAAGGATAGCCTGTTGCATCGCTGTGCGTGTCGCCTGCATTATCCCCATGCAGTCAATGTCGTGCGCACTGACCCAGCCAAGCGCGACGCTACGGATGCATGGTTGCAGTGCAGTTACGAGCGCTTCACGCTGCCCACGAGCGAGCTTTTTGGAGTCATCGAGGCCATCGAGCAGTGCTGGCTGAGCATAGATGGTCGTCTCAAAGACCACCGCAGCAGCCATAACCGGCCCTGCCCAACAGCCGCGGCCCACCTCGTCGATCCCGGCAATGCAGGTTGCTCCTTGTGTGAGGAGTGCACGTTCGTGTTCAAACGACGGTGGCATGACGGGTCCCTATGAGCAGATGCAGGCGCGTGTTGCCAACGATGCAATCGGGCGTGTTGAGTTCCCACCCTGCTCCGGTGAGCGACTGCCAGAGTGGATGGCTCCGTACATCGTGATTGCCCGCACTCAGCACAATAATCAATGTTCCGTCGTCGCGAAGGACGCGTGAGATCTCATTGAGGGTCGTTGGGTCGCTGATATAGGGAGTGGGAAATACTGCCACGACACTGCGAAAGGCTGCATTTTGGCAGGGGATTGCCTGACTTGTCGCCTGGAGCAGTCGGTCGCTCCGACGGCGTGCTGAGCGGAGCATGCGCGCAGACCGGTCGAGTCCATACGCAGGGATGCCTTGAAAAGCGAACGTGGCTTGGAGGTGGCCACTGCCACAGCCGAGCTCAAGTACAGGTACTTGGACATATGGAATGACTGATTGACCCCACACAAACCAGTGGCCATGCGAGATTCGCATGGCCACTGTGTCATAGATGGGGGCACATTCGTTGTACAGTCTCTCGAGCAACCACGCCATAATCGTGCGTTGTGCCTTTGAGAACATACGACTAGGAGCGACGCTCTTTGATGCGTGCTGCCTTGCCCGTGAGACCACGGAGATAGAACAGACGTGAACGACGCACCTTACCACGACGGGTAACGGTAATCGAATCGACACGTGGTGCATGAATCAAGAACGTACGTTCAACTCCGACACCGTGTGATGCCATACGGCGAACGGTGAAGTTGGCGTTGATGCCACCGGAACGTTTGCGGATGACCACACCCTCGAAGTCTTGGACACGCTCGCGGCTGCCTTCGACCACACGTACACCAACGCGTACGGTATCGCCCTCACGGAACTCAGGCACCGATTCCTTCATTTGACGCTTCTCGATAGCGTCCATGATTTGCTGCGACATTGTGTTCGTCGCTCCTTCAGTAAAGCGTATACAGGTAATGGCGGCACGTCAAAACGTGCACATTGATTTGAGTATAGCATAGCCACACCACGAGGGCAAATCACAAATCCTCAACTTCAGTACAGCCACTGCGCATCGCGACGCGCTAGAATCGAAAGCCACATAAAAAATCGGCACAGAGATATACGCTAAAATAGAGGAAGGTTAACCCATGCGCTGAGGTATCAGAGTGGAAAACGTCGTCGATGCAGTCCGTGGGATGCGAGATGTCTTGCCCGAAGAAGTCCTGCGTCATCAGCACATACTGTCACAGCTCAATGCGGTCTTGATAAGCCACGGCTATCAATCAATTGATTTACCGCTTCTCGAGCATCGGGATCTCTATGTACGCAAACTCGGCGAGGAACTCGCCGGCAAAATATATGAATTTACCTTTCACGGTCGTGACCTGGTATTGCGCCCTGAATGGACTGCTTCGGTGTTGCGGGCGTATATAAGTAAAATGACCGATGCACCGTTGCCGTTGCGTTTGCGTTACAGCGGCCCAGTATTTCGCTATGAGCGTCCCCAACGTGGCACCTGGCGGCAATTCACCCAACTCGGGGTCGAGTCTATCGGTGCTACCACACCGCGTGCAGATGCTGAAGTACTCGGTATGGCATGTGCCGGATTGCACGCTGCCGGCGTGGTTGGCTATCGGATAACGCTTGGTCATATCGGTATTATTCGCTCGCTCCTGGGGTCGCTCGGGGTGAGTGAGCGCACACGCAGTGTGCTCACCTGGAGTCTCGAACGCATGCGTGCGCGTGGTGTCGACGCCGTGCGAGACGCACTGCTCAACGAAATCGAAGGCGAGCGCGAAGGTTTTGACACGACCATCCTCGATGGCCTCGACGATACCCAAGCCGAGGGTTTGCTCCTCCACACATTGCGCTCGATAGGCGTGAATTTGCAGTTTGGTACGCGTCCCCCCGAAGAAATCGTGCAGCGCCTTGTGCGCACCATGCGGCGTACCGATCAGCGGACTACCATCGAACGCGCTATTTCCTTTCTCGCAGAGTTGAGCATCATCCGTGGTGCGCCGCTGCCCACGTTGCACGCCCTGCGTGCGGTAGTCAGCCGCTACGCACTGCCCGACCCTGGCTTTGATGAATTGCAATCTCTCATCGAAACGCTACCACTCCATAACGTGCCGCTCGACGTCGTGACGCTTGACTTTGGCTTGGGTCGTGGTCTGCACTATTACACCGGCATGATGTTCGAGATCGATGATGCCAGTGGCATGCAACTCTGTGGAGGAGGCCGATACGACGAACTCGTCACGGCACTCGGTGGCAAGCACGCTGTCCCCGCAGTGGGCTTCGCATATGGTGTAGAACGCGTCGTGCTGGCGAGCCAGGCACCGGTCCTGCCGCTGCTCCGACATATCACGCTGGTGTGTGAAGGCAGTGACGTCTACCCGTATGCACTGTCTGTTGCGACTGCGTTGCGCCAACAGGGGTATCCGGTTGCACTCGATGTACGCGACCGCCCGGTTACGACCCACATACGCGAAGCACAGCGACGGGGCCACGTTTGTCTTGTCGTATCTGCCAGTGATGTTGTGGGGGCTACGGTGCAGTGGCGTGACCAACGTGACGTGCGCATTGTCAGCCTCGAGGGGTGTATCAGCGAGCTGGAGGCAACACGGTGAAGATTGTCGTTGTCGGCGCGGGGGGAGTAGGTGCATACCTCGGTGCAATGTTTGCCCAGGCAGGGCATCCTGTGGCACTCGTGGCACGTGGTGCTCATGCCGAGGCTATGGCTTCGCGAGGAATTACCGTGCATTCTCCGACGCAGACATGGCAAACGAGGCCGGCCATGGTGACTGACGACTGCGCCACTGTCGGCGTGGCCGATGTCGTTATCGTATGCCTCAAAACCTACCAGCTCGATAATCTCATTCCTACATTGCCCATGCTGATTGGTCCGCGGACGTTGGTTTTGACTCTCCAAAACGGGGTCGACGCGTATAGCAAAATTGCTGCCTGCGTTGGTGTAGAGCGTACATTAGCGGGCTTGGTCTATTGCGAGTTGCGCGTGGAGTCGCCGGGAGTTATACGCAGCGGCATCGAACCAGTTCGGCTGACCTATGGCCCAATCCCGCCCACTGTTGTCACGGCGGTGGCACAAGCAATCAACGCTGCTGCTGCCCAGGCAGGGATTATCACGACGTGTGTGGCAGATGGGCGGACTGCAGTCTGGACCAAAGCGATTTTTGTGGCAGCCATGAGTGCGGTCACCACCATTGCTGGTGTCGGCATGGGACCGCTTGCTGAAGATCCAGAAGCGCTCACGCTGCTGACTGCTGCACTGACAGAGGCGCACCGGGTCGCCGTGGCAGAGGGGATTGTGTTTGACAATAATCCCGTTGCCGAAGCGATGGCTATTGCCGCCGCGATGCCTGCAACGGCACGCTCGTCAATGTCACGCGATTTTGTGGCAGGACGACCACTCGAGCTCGAAGCATTGAGTGGTGCAATCGTGGCACGTGGCCGGAGTCTTGCCGTTCCTACACCGGTTAATCAGGCGTTGTATGCGCTGTTGCGCTTGCGGGTTGCAGCACGTGCCAGTGAAATGAGGAATCCATGACAACAGTGCCGTGGGGACGTTATACCGAACTGCATCCTGATCGACTTGCTGAGATTCTCGAGACGCATCCATTGGCGATTTTGCCTTGGGGAGCGCTCGAATGGCACGGCGCACATCTTCCCTTGGGGATGGATGGAATCGCCGCCCAATATGTCGCCGATGCGGTTGTGATTCGCAGCGGCGGAGTGTTATTGCCAATGACTTGGTGGCCCATGACGACGCTGCCGCATCGATTTTCATTAGCCCTCAAAACCACCACATTGCTCCAGGTGCTCGATGATATGTATGCAAGTTTGGCCGCGGCGGGTTTTCGCCATGTGCTGCTGCTGAGTGGTCACTATGCGCAAGGCCACGAAATCGAATTGATGAAAAGCGCACTCCTCGCCTACGCACGGTATGGACTGCTCGTCCTTACATTGCCGCCGGCTGCGGTTGTGAACGAAGATTTCCTCGATCATGCCGGTCGCTGGGAAACAGCCCAGACGCTCGCCATCCGGCCAGACTTGGTGCGCCTCGATCAACTCGGAGCAGCGCCGTTGCATCCGCGTGATTGGGCGGTGTTGGGCGAAGACCCGCGTTTGGCGACTGCGGCTGAAGGGCAACAGTTGCTCGATGATTCCGTCGCGGGTATCGTGCAGTGGATCGAACGACTGCGGCAACCCGATGCGCATGACTTTTTGCAAAAACTCTATGCCCGCCGCACCGATGGGTATGCTGGCTACACAGCAGCATATCACCGGACGTCGTGGGAGCAGGCACTGCAGGACTGGTGGCGCCAACGGATTGCCCCAGAGGAGAAGTCATAATGTCATTGCGCTTTGCGATTCCCTCCAAAGGGTCTTTGTATGATGGGACGCTGCAATTTTTCGAAAGCTGCGGGCTCCGCATCGTACGCCCTAACCCACGCCGCTATACTGCGGCGATTGCTGCGCTGCCCGGTGTAGAGGTGCTCCTCCATCGCCCTGCCGATATTGTTGAGAAAGTAGCAGACGGCGAAATTGAATTGGGGGTGTCAGGCCTCGATTTGGTTGAAGAGCTCCGTGGCGATCGTGATGACCTGATTATCATCCAAGATGATTTGGGGTATGGCCGCTGTGAATTGGTATTGGCTGTTCCCGAGGCGTGGATTGATGTCCGATCGTGGCGTGATATGGCCGATTTGGCGGCAGAATTGCATGCAGCAGGTCGGACATTACGTATCGCCACAAAGTACGGTGCGTTGATTCGACGCTTCTGCCACAGCCATGGGATTAATTCGTTCCGTATCGTCGACTCTCAGGGCGCCACCGAGGCCGCCCCAGGGCTGGGGTATGCAGATATCATCGCCGACATCACCGAGACAGGTACAACCCTCCGTGATAATCAGCTCAAAATCGTCGGTGGTCCCATACTCAAATCGCAGGCGTGTATCATCAGCTCAAAAAAAGCACTGCGCAACTCGCCCGCTGCGGCGGCCACGCTCGAGACGATCATGGAGATGGTCGAAGCGCGCCGGAGAGCGCGTTCGGTGGTGCAAATTACCGCAAACATCCGTGGTGATTCCGTCAGTGATGTCGGTCAGCGTATCAATGTCCGGCCCGAACTTGCGGGCGTCCAAGGTCCGACGGTAGCGCCTGTCTGGCCACACGACCCTGCGACCCAAGGCTTGTACATGGTCACGCTGGTCATCCCCCAAGAGCAGGTCTTGGCAGTGGTGCGTCACCTGCGTACACTGGGTGGTGATGCAATCGCAGTTACCCCAGCACAATATTTCTTTACTGCCCAAAGCGAGACATTTGCACGCATTATGCGTGACGTCAATGCATAACAGCCGATAATTCGGCAGGCGAGGTTCTGGTATGCCCATTCCGATTTTTACAGATTTGGCGGCTGCGCAAGCAACGGTACTCAAACGTGTCCCGTTTGATGAAGTCGAGGTCACGCAGTCACTCCTCGATGGTATCTATGCACGTGTCGGAGAGCGACTTACCCCCAGCCAGGTGGTGGAACGCATTGTGACCGATGTCCGACAGCACGGTGACGCGGCCCTGCGTGCGTGGAGTCTCAAACTCGATGGCAGCGCACCGACACATTGGGAAGTCTCGCGCGAGACGATCAAAGCCGCATGGCATGCCCAATCCCCCGAGATTCAAGCAGCGCTCGAACTCGCAGCCAGCCAAATTCGGTCTTTCCATGCAAAACAGCCCAAAGGCAGTTGGATGGATGTCGGCAACGAAGGCACCCTCGGTCAGCTGATTGTGCCCATGCAACGGGTGGGAATCTATGTCCCCGGTGGCAGTGCACCGTTGCCTTCGACCCTATTGATGGCCGCCATCCCTGCACGTGAGGCTGGTGTCGAAGAAATCATCGTCTGCTCGCCACTACAACGCGCCACTGGCGAAATCGCCGAAATCGTCCTTGCTGCCGCGTACATTGCCGGCGTAGACCGGGTTATGCGGGTCGGCGGCGCACAGGCAATTGCAGCGCTCGCATATGGCACCGAACAGATTCCGCAGGTCGACAAAATCGCTGGACCGGGGAACCTGTTTGTGGTCCTCGCAAAACGAATGGTCTATGGCGTCGTGGGGATCGAGAGCCTACCAGGACCTACCGAGACGTTGGTCATCGCAGATGGCCATGCCAATCCCGCCTATGTTGCAGCTGACTTGTTGGCACAGGCTGAGCATGTCCAAGCCGCAGCAATTTTGGTGACGACTGACATGACGGTGGCAATTCAGGTGAAAGCAGAGTTGCAACGCCAACTCGACCTTCTGCCAGACAATCGCGACGCTGCCGAAACGCTGGCGTTACGCAGTGGCATCGTCGTCGTTCCCGATCTCAAAAGTGCCTTTGCGGTGAGTAATGCGTATGCTCCCGAGCATCTCTGCCTGTTGGTCGATAATGCCTGGGACTATTTGGGATGGGTGCGTAATGCGGGCGGGGTCTTTGTGGGGGAACGGTCGTTTGAAGTTTTGGGGGATTATATCGCTGGGCCGTCGCACATCATGCCGACCGGTGGCACCGCGCGGTATGCTTCTCCGGTGAATGTCGACGACTTCCGCAAAATCATCTCGGTTATTGGCCTCAACGAGCGTGCGTTACAGCGTATCGGCCCTGCTGCGGTGAGTTTGGCGCGGGCTGAAGGGTTACATGCCCACGCTGCGGCGGTTCAGATTCGCTTAGATGATATGTAATCGGTTTTCCATTGCATCATGGTAGGATGCGTTATAGAGGTGTTGCTTTGTCAGAATTTTTTGTTACATTTGTGCTGTTGTTGTTTCGTGCGTTGAACTATGCCATCTTTGCACGGGTTATTCTGTCGTGGGTCGACCAAATGGGTGCGTGGCAGATTACGCGCATTATTCGTGACATTACCGAGCCTATTCTTGGACCGTTGCGGCGTGTCATCCCCATGATGGGGATGATGGACTTCACGCCGATTGTGGCAATTCTTTTGCTGCAGGTCATCGAACAGTTAGTTAGCCAAGCGTTGGGCCGATGAGCGACGCAGCGCATCAAGCCAAACTGCCCATTATCGTGACCCTCGCAGGCATGGGTACGCTTGCACTCGAGATGCTGGCGCCACGCTTGCTGGCACCAGCATTTGGCACCTCCCAGCCCATCTGGGCTGCAGTCATAGGCATGACGTTGCTCTATTTGGCAATCGGCTATCACATCGGTGGGCGTTGGGCTGACGGTGCCCGTGGGAGCGATGGTGACATGGTGGGCCGGATCATCGTATGGGCGGGAATTGCAACGGCGCTTATTGCGCCGATAGCACCACCACTCATTTCGGCAGCCCGACTCGCGTTGCAGTCGTTGGCCATCGGAAGCTTCGTCGGGGCGCTCATTATCGCGTTGATTTTGTTTGCGACGCCGATTATTTTGCTGGCAGCGGTGTCGCCGTTTGTGAGTCGCTTGGCGCTGACGGTGACCGACCCTGCACATGTTGGGCGCGTTGTTGGACGCTTGTCGATGTTTGCCACAGTAGGTTCGTTAGTTGGTACGTTTGTGACTGCGCTCTGGCTGATTCCAACTTTGGGCACCAGTCTGTCGTTCTTGGCTGTGGCTGGAATGCTGATTGCACTAGGCAGTTGGGCTGGCACGACGCCGCGTCGTGCGCTATGGCTCCTCTTGGTTGCTGCATTGGTTGGATGGCGGTTGGTGACCGGTCCCGCACCGCTGGCCGCGGGATGTGTGGGGTGCACGGTCCAGCAAACGATTGAGAGCGCCAACAATACCATTCAGGTTGCTACCCGCCCGCATCCCACCCACGGCATGCAGACATTGTTATTGCTGAATGAGGGCATGGCGGTGCATTCGGTTGCCAACGCCGATGGGATGCAGAGCGGCGCTGCAGTAGAGATGTTGACCGACGGCGGTCCATGGGATTACTTTGCCATTGCGCCCTATGTACTCCCGCAGCAAAATGTACATTCAATACGGCGGATGGCGATGATTGGGTCTGCTGCAGGGACGAGCACGGGGCAATTCCTGGCGTTGCATGGTCCTGATGCTGAAGTCGATGCGGTCGAGATAGATCCTGCAATCGTTGCGGTAGGACGCCAATCGTTTGGTATGCATGATAGTGGCACCACGGGCGGCAATCCCAACTATCGCGTGCATGTGGCCGATGGTCGCACCTGGCTGGCAGCACAAACAGGTACCTATGACATTATCGGCGTGGATGCATATCATCAGCCGTATATTCCTTTTCATTTGACTACGGTCGAGTTTTTTCAGATGGCCAAAGCACACTTGACTCCCAATGGAGCATTGGTCTTGAATGCCGGCCTCGGGGCAAATGGCGATATTCGCTTGGCGCAAGCGTTGGCTACGACCATGCGGCATGTCTTTACGAGTGTATTTGTGCTCGAAACAGCAAGTTATGGCAATTGGATGCTCATCGGGACCATTGCACACATCGGTGATGGTGCCGCAAACTTTGCAGAAAATTATCAGGCGATGGAGAATCCCGCGTTGCGGCAGGTTATGGAAAAAACCAACGGCTTCCCGTTCCTGCAAAGCGATGACGGCCCGATGATTTTGTATGACGATCATGCACCGGTCGAACAGCTCGTCGATGAAATGATTTTTGGTGCGATTCGTCAATAATTCATTCTGCGTGGCAAGAGACCACGGACGAGGTGTGTCATGCTGATCCGCGCATTTGTCGATGTCTTGTTGCCTATCGTGGTGGTCGTCTTGGTCGGGTATGTGCTCAAGCGCTTCCTTCCTATTGACACACGTTCGCTGAATCGGATGAGCATGTATGCGCTCAGTCCGGCGTTGATTTTCATCACCATCATCAAAATCCAAATCCCTGGCACCGAAGTATTGCGTATCTCGATGACCTCGGTAGCCGCATGTCTCGGTTCTGGCCTCGTTGCGTATGCAATCGCCCGCCTGCGCAAGACCGACGCACCGTCGACGGCTGCCCTTTTGTTGACGACGATGTTCATGAATTCGGGCAATTATGGCTTACCGACGGCACATTTTGCGTTTGGACAAGCGGGGCTCGACCGCGCACTGTTATTCTTTATTGCACAGGCCATCATGGCCCAGACCCTTACCATTGCGATCGCACAGGCAGGCAACTCGAACTGGCAGAACGGATTGAAGCAAATTTTGAAAATGCCGCCCATCTACGCCGTCACCAGCGCACTGCTGTTGCGGTGGGTTGGTGTGACCCTCGATGCTCCTACTGTGCTCGGTTCGGTGTTACATGGTATCGACTTGATATCGCAAGCAACATTGCCATTGTTATTGATGCTCCTCGGCATGCAACTCGCCCAAGAGACTGTCATCGAAGATGTCCCGCTGACCAGTATCGCGGTGGGGATTCGCCTATTGGTCAGTCCCGCGATTGCGTATCTCGCTGCGGTCGTCCTCAAACTTGATCCGTTGGCTACCAAAGTGGTCGTGCTACAGGCGAGTATGCCCACGGCGGTCAATATGGTGCTGTATTCGCTCGAATTCAACGCCCGCCCCAAGTTTGTTGCGGGGACGGTGGTGATCACGACGGTATTGAGTGTGGTGACGCTGACGATTCTTTTGACGGTGATGGGGGTGTAGCTGCGTGCTGGTATACCGTTGTGGCAGCGCCGTTGAGATGTTTTGCAGTCGCGAGGGAGAGCGGGAGGAAAAGCACACAAATCTGCGACCGAAACTGCAGGATTTGAGACGATGAAAACCAACCAGATGCGGAGCGTTTTACTGATGCGACAAGCATACGTCGGGATAACACTCAGGACAGCGGGAGAACCATTCTGCGTAAGCGTACGGCTTGATAAAGGATAACAAATCGCTTTGTGCCATTGAAAGTGAAACAGGGTAACGGCTGTACCCATCAGTCGCAAATGGTGTTGCGTAGTGGCTTATTGTTCGCCGCTGATTTCTTTGAGGCGAAATTGGGCTTGCTCGAGCAGCGCACGGCTTTCTTCGACCAAGGCGGCGCCGCGTTGATAGAGGGCCAACGAGGCCTCGAGGGACAAATCGTTTTGTTCGAGCTGGGCGGCGATTGCTTCGATGTCGCGCAGCATTGCTTCGAGAGAAGGCTTTTCGGTCATGATTGTTGCTCCGTCGTCTGGGCGGCAAGGATACCGTCCGAAAACTGTATGGCGATGGACGTGCCCGCGGGTGTGCCGAGACCGGAACGAATGATGCCGCCGTCTGCGGCGCGGACGATTGCATAGCCACGCTCGAGCACTGCACTGGGGTCGAGCGCGTCGATGCGGACCGCCTGGTGTTCGAGCTGCGCACGCCGTTGTTGGACAATGGTCCCCATCGCACGGTGTATGCGCCGGCTTGCGTAGCCCAATTGCTGTTGCAGTGTCGCAATCCGGACCGCGGGGGCGGCGCGGAGGAGGCGTGCACTGGCGTCGTCGAGGCGCATCTCGCGTTCTGCGGCCGTATTGGCCACATGTAAGGCCATCGTGTAGCGCAGATTGACGAGGTGCTGGAGGATGTCCACGCGGTTGGGCGTTACCGCAGTGGCGGCGTAGGTAGGGGTGGCTGCACGGACATCTGCGACGACGTCGATGAGCGTGGTGTCGACCTCATGGCCTACGCCGCTGACGACAGGGACTTGGGAACGTAGCACGGCTTTGGCGACGATTTCGCTATTAAATGCAATCAAATCTTCGCTCGCACCACCACCACGCACGACGAGGATGACATCGATCGACTCTGCATAGAGGAGTTCGAGGGCTGCCTCGATTTCACTCGGTGCGCTTGGACCTTGTACGGTGCAATGCGCCAAAACGAGGTCGACGCACGGGTAGCGTTGCTGTATCGTCGACAACACATCCTGCAACGCTGCGCCGGTTCGTGAGGTAACGATGCCGATGCGTTGCGGGAAAGGGGGCAACGGGCGTTTGCGCGTCAACGCAGCATACTGCGTCATGAGTCGTTCGAGCTCAATGGCGCGTGCGTCTGTCCCTTGCTCGCGGATGTCGTCGATGATGAATTGCACTTCGGAGCGCGCCCCATAAAAATCGACGCGACCGTGCAAATGCACAATCGCGCCTTCGGTGGGGCGTTTGAGGCGGATGTTCACGCTACGCCAACAGGCACCGCGCATGGTGACATCGCCTTCTTTGAGGGTGAGGTACCAGTGGCCGCCCGCAGGAGTACTCACGGTCATCAGCGTCGCTTCGACCCAGATGTCTCGCAACAGATGGTCGTCAAGCAACGACTTGACCAATAGCGCAATATGCGAGAGCGGCGTGGGGCGAATCACTAGACGGCTGGTTCGATGATCATCAACGGCTGACCGAATTCGACCGGCTGGCCATTTTTGACAAGGATTTTGAGGATGCGACCCGTGACGTCGCTTTCGATTTCGTTCATCATCTTCATGGCTTCGACAATGCACAAGCGGTCGCCCGACTTGACGAGGTCACCTTCGTTGACGAATGCAGGATCTTTCGGCGTGGGGGTAGCGTAATAGGTGCCGACCATGGGGGACGTGATGGTGTGTCCGCTGATGATTGGCTCGGCAACGGGAGCAGAGGTGACTGGTGCAGCAACTGCACTGGAATTCGGTTGCATGTGCATCATCTGTGGCATCGTCGATTGCATCATCACCGGGGCGACGGGGGCATGACCACGCTTGATATGCAAGCGCGATTCACCGCGTTCGATGGTGAGTTCGTGAATCTCGTTCTCTTTGACGAGCTTCAATAATTCACGCACTTCGTCGATGGCGAATGCGTCTGAGGTGTGCGATTCGTTGCCCATATGCTCCGTTACTCCACAATGAAGAATTCAAATAACATGCACCAGTATACCACTCCACATCACGCATTGGCAGCTGCATCGATGAACCAGTCGAGGGCATGGAGATACCCACGCCAGCCTAATCCGGCGATTTGACCGGTAGCGATGGCAGCGATGACGGAGTGATGTCGGAACGGCTCGCGCTTATAGACGTTCGAGATATGTACTTCGATGATGGGCACACTGAGCGCGCTCAGCGCGTCACGAATCGCATAGCTGTAGTGTGTGAACGCGCCTGGATTAATGATGATGCCGTTGGTCGATGGTTGATGTTGCTGAATGATGTCGATGATGACACCTTCGTGGTTTGATTGGACGAAATCTATGCTGATGCCGTGCGGGGTTGCCCGTGTAATCAGGGCACGTTCGATGTCGGCCAGCGTGGTTGCGCCGTAGATGTGTGGCTCACGCGTGCCCAACATATTGAGGTTTGGTCCATTGAGGACGAGAATACGCATGTGAGTTCCCTTTCGTATAGGGCAAAGCGTACCATATTTTGAGAGAAAGGTTTGCATCACGATACTCAAATACATTTCTAACGCGCAGGTCCTTGCGACAGCGCAGTTAGTCGATACAATAAAAACAACGACACCAATGCCCTCGTGCAATGATGCAATCACTGTATGGTGTGCACTCGTGAGTGAAGAAAGTAGGATTCTCAATGAGTAAGATTGTTGGTATTGACTTAGGCACGACCAATTCATGTGTGGCAGTGATGGAAGGCGGCGACGCCGTTGTCATCCCTAGTTCCGAAGGGAACCGCACCACACCCTCTATCGTCGCCTTCAGCAAGAGCGGCGAACGTCTGGTGGGACAAACTGCCAAGCGCCAAGCAACCATTAACGCAGAAAACACCCTCTACTCGGTAAAGCGCTTTATCGGTCGCACCTATGATGAAATCGTCAAAGAGCGCGAGATGGTACCGTACAAAGTGAACAAAGGCAATCATAGCGACGTGCGCATTGTTTCGAGCAACACAAACAAAGAGTACGCACCCCAAGAAATCTCGGCAATGGTCCTGCAAAAGCTCAAAGCCGATGCAGAAGCATACCTGGGCGAGCCGGTGACCAAAGCCGTCATCACAGTGCCAGCCTACTTCAATGATAGTCAGCGCCAAGCAACCAAAGACGCCGGCAAAATCGCTGGGTTGGATGTCTTGCGCATTATCAACGAACCGACCGCTGCTGCCTTGGCATATGGTTTGGACAAAAAGAAAGACGAAACCATCTTGGTCTTTGACCTTGGTGGCGGTACCTTCGACGTATCGGTTCTCGAAGTAGGCGACGGAGTGGTCGAAGTCAAAGCAACCAATGGTGATACCCACCTCGGTGGTGACGACTACGATCAGAAGGTCGTCGAATGGATGATCGAAGAATTTCGTAAAGACCAGGGTATCGACTTGGGCAAGGATCGCCAGGCGTTGCAGCGTCTGAAGGAAGCCGCAGAAAAAGCCAAAATCGAACTGTCGAGCATGTCCGAGACAGAACTAAATTTGCCTTTCATCACTGCTGACGCAAGCGGCCCCAAACATTTACAAATGCGGATGAGCCGTGCCAAGTTTGAGCAGTTGACTGCGAGTCTGACAGAGCGCCTCCGTGGTCCAGTCACACAGGCACTCAAAGATGCAGGGTTACAAGCAAGCGCACTCGACGAAGTCGTATTGGTCGGCGGATCGACACGTATGCCCGTCGTGCAGGAATTGGTTCGTAAGCTGACCAACAAAGAGCCGAACAAGAGCGTGAATCCGGACGAAGTCGTTGCCATCGGTGCTGCGATTCAAGCAGGCATTTTGGGTGGTGACATCAAGGATGTTGTGCTGCTCGACGTGACACCGTTGTCGCTCGGTCTCGAGACGCTGGGTGGTGTAATGACCCGACTCATCGAACGCAACACGACGATCCCGACCCGCAAGAGCGAGATTTTCTCAACTGCAGCGGACAACCAGACGGCCGTGGACATCCACATCATGCAGGGCGAGCGTGAACTGGCAACAGACAATATGACGCTGGGCCGCTTCCGGCTTGAGGGGATTGCATCGGGTCCACGCGGCACCCCCAAGATTGAAGTGACCTTTGATATCGACGCAAACGGTATCCTCAATGTTTCGGCCAAAGACCAAAACACCGGCAAAGAGCAGCGCATCACGATTACGGCGAGCACCAACCTGAACAAGGACGAAGTCGAGCGCATGGTCCGGGATGCCCAGTCCCACGCCGAAGAGGACAAGAGCAAGCGCGAGATGATCGAGCTGAAGAATCGTTCTGACAGTCTTGCGTACGACAGTGAGAAAACACTGAATGACATCGCATCCAAAATCGACGCAGCCAAGGTCGAACAGATTCGTACTGTAATTGCGGAATTACGCACCGCTATAGGGAACGAGAACGAATCCTTGATGAAGAGCACGGCCGAAGAGTTGACCCAGTTGATGGGTGAGGCATCGCAGCAAGCTGCTGCTGCAGGTGATTCTGGAGCCAAACCAACTGCAAATGACGACGTCGTCGATGGGGAATATACGGTCGACGAAAACTGACAGTGACAAGGCACGGCACTCGAAAAAGTGCCGTGCCTTTTTCTTTTTGGGATGACATCAAATCCCGCGTTGCCGTGCAGAATGACGACTTTTAATTCAATGAATGGACTTTGAATTATTCACATCTGTAGTAAAAATTAATTACATCTATCGTGTGTGGTATAATTGTGAATTGTATCCGACCGTGAAACTACGGAGTACATGGTTTTGGTAGATGTGATTGTCGTGTTTTGCGTGTCGCTATATGCAGTCATGGGCTTCTACTGGGGTGCCATACGTCAGCTTGTTGCGTTGACGAGTGTGGTTGCGGGGCTGGTAGTGAGCGGACGTTGGAGCATTGGATTGTCGCATTTTGTGGCAATTGTTGCTCCGAGCGAGCACGCCGCATTATTGATTGCGATGTTGGTAATCCTGTTTGTCGTGAATGGCACATCGAGCTATTTCGCGTCGGTTATCCAACAACGCTACGGCCTGATTGCATTGGGAATCGTCGATCACAGCATCGGAGCGTTCCTCGGTGTACTGCAGGCATTGACGACGATAGTGGCGACGATTTTGGTCAGTATTGCATACCCGATAGGGACGTGGCATGACGTGTTGGTTGGGTCATCGGGTGTCAAGATATTGATATATTTCTTCGGAGGGGCGGTGTTGTCCTTTATCCCCGAGCCTTTACAGACTGCACTGCGTGTAATGGTATACCGGTAGTCGATTTACAAACCCCCCTCGATTTGCTAATATGGAATGGTATAACGGGGATACGATTGGAGTGGCATGGATACACAGGCATTGGCTCGACGCATTGTCGAACTGGCAGAAGACAAACAAGCGACAGATATCGTCTTGTTGGACTTACGTTCGCTGCGTACGTTTGCCGATTATTTTATTATTTGCACGGGTGAATCCGACCGCCAGCTCAAGGCAGTCCTCGATTCGGTAGAAGAGGGTGTAGCCAAGGAATTTGGTTATGAATCCATACCCGAAGGAAAGACCGAAGCTGGTTGGGTGCTCCTCGACTATGTCGATATTGTGGTTCATATTTTTTCGAAGGAAATGCGTGACTTCTACAAGCTCGAAAATTTGTGGAACGAAGCAGCTCCGCTCGTTGTGGTGCAGTGAGGTAAAGTATGCAGACAGGACGTTCTCGACTGATTGATTTCAGCCTTGGTGCTGCAATTGGCGCAGCGCTTGGTTTGGTATTGGGTTCGCTGTTGACCTATTGGATTGGTGACGAAACGATTCGTGCACTCCGCCATGGCATCGGCAAAACTGATGAGCAGCCGAATTTCGAGAAATTGCTGCAATAAGCAGCGCCTATAAAACACCCCCGTCACACTCGTGACGGGGGTGTTTTGTCTCTTAGGTACGTTCGTGTTCGTTGCCGATCCAGTCACGCGCTCCGTCTGCCCAGTGTTCCTTCTTCCAGATCGGTGCTTTTTCTTTGATGCGGTCCATAATCCATTCTGTGGCCGCAAATGCAGGACCTCGGTGTGCCGCTGCGACGACCACAACGACGGCTTTTTCGCCGAGATCTAAGAGTCCGATGCGGTGATGAATGGCGACACGGCCAATGGCAAAGTTCGTTTGGGCTTCGGCGGCTATTTGCGAGAGGACAGGTACTGCCATCTCGACATACGCTTCATACTCGAGACGTGCGGTGGCACGTGCGCCGAAGTGATTACGGACCGTGCCGACGAAGGTCACGATGGCACCCATGTCGGGAGCGGCTACTGCGACCTCGAGCGGGGCGGTCTGGAGCGGCTGGTCGGTCACCCAAAAGAGTGGTGTAGATGACCCGCCGCTGACCGGTGGGATGAAGGCAACGGTGTCGCCATGCTGCACAGGGGTAGACGTATCGCCGAAGTGTTCGTTGCGGGCGAGCAGTACGCGTCCGCGGTATGGGATGAGGGCAGGGTACCGCTGCTCGAGGGCATCCCATATGTGACCAAGGGTAGCACCGTCACTGAACTCGAGGCGTTCCGATGCTGTTCCTGTAATGTCGCGATGGGATGCAAAGTACCGAACGGTGACGAGCATACAATTTACCTCATTGGAACGCCGCGTGTGCGGAGATATTTTTTGGCAGCGGCAATAGTGAAATCGCCAAAGTGAAAGATACTTGCTGCTAGCACTGCGTCAGCGCCGCCATCCATGTACCCATCATAGAGGTGCTCGAGTATGCCTGCGCCCCCCGAGGCAATGACAGGGATAGTGACACGTGAGGTGATGGCGTGGAGGAGTTCGATGTCATAGCCTGCATAGGTACCATCGGCGTCCATGCTATTGATGACGAGTTCGCCGGCGCCGAGTTCAGCACCACGAACTGCCCATGCGACCGCATCAAGCCCGGTTGAACGGGCATTGGCACCGGTGTGGGTGAACACCTCCCAGGTGGGTGGTGCCCCCGCAGCTGACGTCCGGCGGGCGTCGATAGAAAGCACCATGCATTGGCTGCCGTAGCGCTGTGCCCCGTCAGTAATCAGTTGCGGATTGAGGACTGCGGCGGTGTTAATCGAAATTTTGTCGGCACCGGCACGAAGCATCCGATACATATCATCCACAGTGCGAATTCCACCGCCAACAGTGAGCGGGATGAACACCTGCGCTGCGGTGCGCTCGACGACGTCAACCATGATGTTGCGGTCATCTGAACTTGCGGTTATGTCATAAAACACAAGCTCATCTGCACCGCTATCATTGTAGAATGCTGCCAAGACGACGGGGTCGCCCGCATCACGATGATCGAGGAACGATACGCCTTTGACGACCCGGCCTGCCTTGACGTCGAGGCAAGGTATGATGCGGCGTTTGAGCATGATTAGCGGTTCTTCCCATCGGTGTCTGGCGCAGGAAGGCGTTCGATCTTGATGCGTTCGAGCATGCTAGAGAAATTTTTGGTCAGCATACCGAGGAGCTCTATTTCGCGCGTGTCGATGTCCGTGAAGTGTGCCACGTGCTCGTGCTGCATGTTTTCGAGACGGTTGCTGGTACGTGTGATGCGTTGTTCCAGGTCACGGACATAGCTGTCCACACGTTCGATCCAGGTAGTAATTTGGCGCAGCTGGCGATCTTCCATCTCTTGAATAGACGAAATTTTCTCATCCTGCTGGAGGCGTATTTCTTCGATGCGTTGTTGGTTGGACAAGAATCGTTCGGTAGAAGTCCGTTCGATTTGTTTCGTCTCTTGGAGGAGTTCTGCGATTCGGTTTGAGACAACTACCAGTTGCTCGGGGATTTCGTTGACTACTTTGTCAATTTGTGAACGGAAGTCATCGACGCGCAAGAGTCTGCTCTGTTGTTCGCTGATGAGGAGTTTGCTGTCAGCAACGAGCTGCTGGTTTTCGGCGGATTGGCGGCGTAGTTGTTGCTTTTCGATTTGTACTTCTTCGAGGATTTTGCGCAGTTCGGTGCGACGTGTGTCTTCGGCCGTCTGGAAGGTATCGAGGCGCGCAAGCACGTTGCGATAGCGTTCATCGGACTCGCGGACGAGGGCAAAGAGTGCGCCGATTTTCTGCTCGGTCTCGTTGATCCGATTGATGAGGCTCGCAACGGTAACCCGGTCTGTTTTGCGGGCTTCGGCGAGTTCTTGGATTTGCGACTGCATATCGCGGATAGGACGCACACCTTCGTCGATTTTGACCAAGGTGCTGGCGAATTCTTTGCGGAGGCTGGTAATTTCTCGGCGAAAGCCCTCGACCGTTTGATTGAGCTCTTGGGCATTGCGCGTGAACTGATTGTTGAGCTCGGCGACTTCACTTTCGGTTTTGCGGAGATGCTCGACAGAAAGTTGGTATTTTTGGGTCTGATCGCGAAGCATGCGACGGAGTTCGTCGATTTGATTTTGCAGATGGGTCATCTGCGTTTGGCCGGCGTTGCGGTTGCGTTCTTCGGCGAATTTCTCGCTGATGTTGGGATTAGAATCGCTCATAGAGCCTCCGATGCAAGCGCCTGGAGCGCGGCTTGTATAGTGATATCACCGGTATAGAGTGCCCTGCCGACGACAGCGCCATGGACACCGCGGTGGGCCAGGATGAGGAGTTGATTGGTGTTGCTGACTCCACCAGATGCGATGATACGTGGACCGTTGGGGCTCAGCAGGGCTGCGGTGGCGTCGTAGTTTGGTTCGGTCATTGTACCGTCTCGGCTGATGTCAGTATAGATAATCCTGGCGACCCCGAGTGCAGCCATTTGCATGACCAAATCTGTTGCAGCGACGTGTGAGCCAGCCAGCCAACCAGCAGTGTGGACATACCCATCACGAGCATCGACGCCGACAATGATTGCATCGCCGTGGGCGGCGACCAAATCACGGACAAAGTCTTGATCACTGACTGCTTTGGTGCCAATGATAGTGCGCCGCACCCCAAGGGCACGTACGGTCGCGACGTCTGCGTGCGTGCGGATGCCCCCGCCGAGTTGAACGGGGATAGACACTGCAGCGCAGATAGCCGCGATGGCATCCGTGTTGATGGGTTTGCCAGCCTTGGCTCCATCCAAATCTACCACGTGCAGCTGTGTCGCGCCGGCTGCTTGCCAGCGCTTGGCAGCATTGGCAGGGGATTCGTCATAGATTTGTGCGGTGGCGTAGTCGCCTTGGGTAAGTCGCACACACCGACCTTCGTGGATGTCGATTGCGGGGTAGAGTTCAAACATGGGTTGGCTCGCATTCGATCTGAGCAATATGCGTGACAAAGTTCCGAAGGAATCGAAGCCCCAAGGCCCCACTCTTTTCGGGATGGAATTGTGCTGCTACTAGTGTATCGCGCATCAAGACACTCGGGAATGGTTGCCCATACTGTGTTGTCCCGGCAATAGTTGCACGATCTAGCACGTCGCAGAAATATGAATGGACAAAATAAAAGTCTGACCCATTGGGGATACCAGTAAAGATAGGATGTTCGGCTGTTTCTGGAGTTGTGTATACTTCGTTCCAGCCAATTTGCGGGACCTTGAGGTCGCTGTCGGGGAATCGTCGCACCGTCCCGGCGATGACCCCTAAACACGCGTGCTGGCCAAACTCGAGGCTGTCGTCTAATAAAACCTGCATCCCCACACAAATCCCCAGGAACGGCACACCGCGACCAATGGCATCACGGATGACGGGAGCGAGACCGCGTGCAATCAGCGATTCCATGGTGTCGCGGGTTGCACCCACGCCTGGCAGCACGATTGCTGTGGCAGCAGCCACAACTGATGGGTCACTGGTCACCGTGAGTGGCGCGCCGATGTGCGTCAGCGCGCGGACGACATTGGGCAGATTGCCGGCACCATAATCAACGACTGCGAGTGACATGCGGGCTCCTTAGGTAGGTCTCAGCAATGGGTGGTTGGCCAATAACCACGCGATGGTTGCGTCTGCGCGATGCGGATCGCTCGGTTTGCTGCCGAGGTGATCTGCGATGCGCGGGAGATTTTGCATCAGCCGAACAAGGCCGTGGGCACATCCCGCCAGTGCGCGCATGCTATACCCACCTTCGAGAACAGCGCACCATCGTCCGCGACAGAGGCGCTCAGCAGCGTTTTTGATGAGGGCACAAATGTCGAGGTAGCCATCAACGGACAAGCGACAATTGCCGATGGGGTCATCCCAGTGTGCATCAAATCCGGCAGAAAGCAGAATTGCATCGGGTTGGAATCGTTCGAGTGCCGGGATGACCACATCAGTATACGCACGCACAAAAGCATTGTCACCGCTTTGTGCTGGCATAGGGACATTGAGTGTCGTGCCCATTCCCGCTCCGGTCCCGTAGGTACTGCGTGCTCCTGTACCAGGGTAGAGTGGCCATCCGTGGGTGGATATATAGAGAATGTCGGGGTCTGCAGCAAAAATGTCTTCGGTACCATTCCCGTGATGGACATCAATATCGACAATCGCTATACGCCTGAGTCCATGGGCCTGTTGCGCATGGCGTGCAGCAATGGCGACGTTGTTGTAGAAACAAAATCCCATTGCGACTGTTGCCGTGGCGTGATGGCCAGGTGGCCGGATAAGGGCAAATGCGATTTTGTCCTGCATCATCGCATCTACCGCATTGCACGCCCCCGAAGCAGCAGCATATGCTGCCTCCGCACTCCCTGCGAGGATGTAGGTATCGCTGTCTAGCCTCGGTACGCGTTGTGCAGCGTGTGATTGGTCGTTGAGCCATGCAATCTGGGCTGGGGGATGGACGCGTTCGATGGTCGTAACTGGCACAAGCTGAATATCGGCATATGTCGCAGTAGACTGTCCATCAGCGGCAATTGCAGCAAAGATTGCCGCGAGGCGCCCTGCGTGTTCGGGGTGTTGATGGGTATGGACAGTGTGGTGTGTTGATGTAATGAGTATCGTCGACATGCGTGTACGTTCTCTGTGTCAATAGTTCAGTATATCACAGGCCTTTTGTGCCCCTGGAATGCAGTCGTCGCAATCTCCAAAATAAAGGCGTGATTGTGCCATTGAATAGAGTAAAATAGATGGTACTGATGGGCATGCACCATATAAAG
Organism: Roseiflexaceae bacterium; assembly: GCA_947474225.1. GTDB lineage: Bacteria > Chloroflexota > Chloroflexia > Chloroflexales > Roseiflexaceae > UBA965. The sequence goes on from CANJHS010000012.1 coordinate 44,473, forward strand.
GAATATATGACACTGAGCTACGAAGAACTCGCGAATGCACTCGAAGAAGGCTGGTCAGTCATTGGGTTGCACGAGCACGATGTTGCTGAGCAAATCAATCCGACTACGCTTGAACGAACCTTTCGTGCGGAACTGTTCCCCGAGCATGGGGATCCTTTGACCGAGCACAACACGCCGCCCTGGGTCGAAGTGACATTGGTATGGGGGCCAGCGCACCAGATTCATTCGGGGCCAATGGTGAATATGCCGTTGGAATTGACCTGGGAATATACCATTACCGTACCTCCTGCAGATAAGCGCAGCGATAGTGAATTGATTCGCACGCTACAGTCTGCAATTCAGACGACATTGCGCAAATTGTTCCACGAAGATGTCGGTCACGACGTACTCTCACTCGAGATACGCCGTGCCTACAAAGCGCCCGAAGCACGTGAGCTGCGTTGCCTCGAGATTCATGCCCGTGGCAGTAGCGACATCTCTGATGTACTGACCGGGCTTGGTCATGAACACATGACCACGGTCATCCAAGAAGAGTATGCTATGGTCAATACCCTGTTGCAGACGTTCGCAGATACATTTAGTCCGGGTTCGGTGGGTGGCTACCGTTCCGTCGAATCAGCCTAGGAGTACGCATGTCGAATACCCGCCGCATCTGGTTAATTCCCCTTATCGTGACGCTGGTGGTGGTGATTTGCGATCGCCTCAGCAAGGTCTGGATTGACACGCATCTCGGCCCAATCGAGGGGACGAGTATCCCCATTATCGAACCATGGTTGCGCCTGACGTATGTAAAAAACACCGGTGTCGCCTTTGGTTTGTTCCAGGGTATCCCGCATTTCTTTACGATTATGAACATCATCATTAGTGGCGCAGCACTCTACATGTATCGCTATCAGATGATGCACACCGTGCTGACAAAGTTGGCCATTGGAGGCATTGTCGGTGGCGCTATCGGCAACATCATCGATCGCCTGCGCCAAGGTTTTGTGACGGATTTTGTCCATGTGACTTGGTTCCCCGGGATTTTCAACGTCGCCGACAGTGCCATCACGGTGAGTGTGATTGCATTGGCGATTGCGTCGTTGCGTAATGAAGTCGAGTTGACTCGTGACCATTCCTGAAGACGACCAGATTGTCTTGGTAGTAGAACGCGAAGCCGTTGGTGTTCGCCTGGATAAGTACATAGCCGCAGAACTCGACGATGTGACCCGGAGCACGGTCCAAAGACTCATCGAGCAAGGTGCCATCCTGCGCAATGACGTCGTGACACGTGCTGCCGAGCCGCTCAAATTGGGTGATCGGATTAGTATCCGAATCCCCGAGCCCGAAGACACGTCACTGGTGGCTGAAGATATTCCATTAACGGTCATATATGCTGACGCAGACATTGTTGTTATCGACAAACCGGCAGGCATGGTGGTTCATCCCGCCCCCGGGCATGCGCGTGGGACGTTGGTAAACGCATTGTTGTACAAATTCCCTGACATGGTCGTGGGCGGCGGTACGCGGCCGGGTATCGTCCATCGGATCGACCGTGATACGTCTGGTCTGTTGGTGGTGGCCCGCAATGATGCTGCCCTGCATGGTTTGCAGGAACAACAGCAGGCCCATACCATGCACAAAGAGTACATCGCGCTGGTATCAGGCGGTATGTCCGCGACGAGCGGGACCATTGATGCACCAATCGCACGCCATCCGCGCGACCGCTTGCGCATGGCCGTCATCGCGGGCGGACGATCGGCGATTACTCATTGGGAGGTTATCGAAAAGATCGGGCAACTCTCGTTGCTCAAAGTCATGCTCGAGACCGGCCGTACACATCAGATTCGCGTGCACTGCCAACATATTTATCACCCGATTATCGGCGACCAGATTTATGGAGCGCAGATGAGTGGCATCAAACTCGAACGTCAATTCCTGCATGCACACGCGCTGGGATTCAACCACCCGCGTACTGGCGAACCGATGCACTTCACGAGTCCTATCCCTGCTGATTTGCAACGTGTGCTGGATTACCATCATCGAATGCAGCGCTAAAACGACTGCACTACGTCAGAGGAGCCCACAATGAAGTTTGGATCACACGTTTCTACCTCTGGCGGGCTGGTAAAAGCCTTTGCCAATGCACAAGCAGCCGGCTGCGATGCAATCCAAATATTCTCCAAAAACCAGCAGCAGTGGAAGGCAAAGCCACTCGGTGCAGACGAAATCAGCGCATTTCGCAGTGCACATGCCGCAAGTGGCATAAACCCGCTGGTTGTCCATGATTCGTATCTAATCAATCTTGCCTCACCAGACGACGAGCTGCAGGCTAAGTCTCGTGCGGCTTTTGCTGACGAGATTCACCGTTGTGGCCAATTGGGAATTCCTTATTTGGTGACGCATCCTGGCGCACACGTCGGCTCAGGTATCGAGGCAGGCTTAGCACGTGTAGCTGCCGCGCTGGATGCGATTTTGGCTGTAGACACCAATCCCGATGTCACCGTATTGCTCGAGACGACCGCAGGGCAAGGGACGGTGCTCGGACGCTCCTTCCAAGAAATCGCTCAGATCATTGCTGCGTGCAAATACCCCGAGCGGCTGGGTGTCTGTTTGGACACCTGTCATATTTTGGTGGCAGGCTACGAATTCCGCACCCCCGATGCATGTGCGGCCATGTTGGCAGATTTTGATGCGACCATCGGGTTGCAGCGTCTCAAAATCATACATGCCAATGATGCACAGAAGGATTTGGGGTCAAAAACCGATAGACATACCCACATTGGTGAGGGATTCGTCGGCAAGGATGGTTTTCGTAATCTGATGCGGCATCCCTACATTCGCACCGTGCCGTTTATCCTCGAGACTCCTAAAGACAACGACCCCGACGACGACATCCGCAACATCGCTCTGTTGCGTACACTCGCAGAAGAGGCTGAACATGCAGCGTGATCTTGATCGACTCATGACTGAGCGCCAGCTCGACGCCATTATCGTTGAAGGACCAGATGGCCTCGGTGCTGCCAACCCCGCATTTAATTATTTTGTGCGTGGCGCACATTTGACCGGTACGGTGATCAAGTTGCGACATCAACCTGCGATGTTGGTCCATAGTGACTGGGAGGTACTGCAGGCAGAAGAGACGGGGTTGGTCTGTGTTTCATCGAGCCGGTGGAACATGCGCGACATCATGCAACGTATTCCCGATCGTTTGGCAGCCCGTGTCGAATTGCGACGCCAGATGTTGACCGATTTGCAGGTCAGCGGTCGTGTCGGCGTGTATGGAACGGTGCAGGCAGGGCCATTTTTGGCAATGCAACGTGGAATCGAAGCGGTGATGCCCGGTCTGACATTTGTGGCTGAGCCAGACAAAGATCTCATCAGTGCGGCACGACTGACGAAAGACGAACACGAAATCGCCGTCATGCGTGCTGTCGGTGACAAAACCTGCCAAGTCGTCCAGGCAGCCGTCGACTACATCGCTCGTGCCAGTGCCGACGGCGACTACGTCGTCGACAGCCAGACGGGCGCGCGCTTGACCATAGGCGATGTGCGCGCTTTTATTGACCGTGAACTCGCGTCCCGTGGCATGGTCGGCGAGGGGACTATTTTTGCACAAGGCCGTGATGCTGGTCTGCCCCATGCCCGCGGCCAAGATACGATGGAGCTACAACGCGGACAGGCGATAGTTTTCGACATCTTTCCCAAAGATGCATCCGGCTACTACCACGATATGACGCGGACATTTGCCATAGACTATGCCAGTCCGGAGCTACAGCAGGCATATGATGATGTCATTGGTGCTTTTGATGAGGTCGTCCAAGAATTCGAACTCGGGGCACCCACCAAACCATACCAAACGATGGTGTGCAATTACTTCGAAGCACGTGGGCATGCCACCATTGGTACGACCTATCCCATCGAAGAAGGCTACATCCACTCGTTAGGTCATGGCTTGGGTCTTGAGGTGCACGAGGATTTTGGGTTCCCATCGTTGGCAGACCGCGGCGATGTCCTGGTACCAGGGGCGGTATTTAGCGTCGAACCTGGCTTGTACTACCCCAGTAAAGGATACGGTGTACGCGTCGAAGATACGTACTGGTGTACCCCAGATGGCCGTTTTGAGAGTCTGACCAATTTTTCGAAGGAACTCATCATTCACCTCAAAGGCACTCGTCAGTAAGACGCGTGCTATACTTTGGTGAATCTGAACAATGGGAAATGAGTCATGCGGATATACAAAGCAAAAGCGCCGATGCGCATAGGATTCTTTGGTGGCGGCACCGACGTCAGTCCCTATGCCGAAGAACACGGTGGCAAGGTACTCAATTGCACCATTGACAAATACGTTCGCTGTATGTTGCGTCCCAGCAATGACGGGGCGCTGACCATTCGGTCGCTCGACCTCGAAGAAGTCAGTCGTAATACCACTGGTCATTGGGATGGAACGTTGAGCTTGCCACAAGCAGTGCTCGATGCCGTGCCTGAGGCCAAAGGTGTCGAAGTGACCATGTTTTCGGATGTGCCGCCTGGCAGTGGGTTGGGATCTTCTTCAGCGCTCGTTGTTAGCATGCTCAAGTTGATGGGCGAGGCTTACAACTTCCGCATGACACCACACGAACTTGCCGAAACGGCTTTTCGCATAGAGCGCAAAGACCTGGGCATACCCGGTGGCCGCCAAGACCAATACGCAGCGGCGTTTGGTGGCATGTCGGTCTACCATTTTTCGAAGTCAGGTGTTATCGTCGAGCCTGTGCTGAGTGATCCAGATGCGCTCCTCGAGCTTGAGAGTTGCCTGCTGATTGGCTATATTGGCAGCCGCAAAATGCTCACTCACCAACTCGTCAACGACCAAGTCGATCGTCTCAAGCACGGCAATACCCTGCGCTACCACGACGAGACCAAGGCATTTGTCGAGGAATCTGTGAAATTACTGCGCAACAAAAAAATCGCAGATTTCGGACGACTCCTCCATGACGCCTGGGAGGTCAAGAAAGCCTTTTCGCCGTTGATTGCTCCGCCGATTGTCGACGAAGTCTATGCCAAGGCACGCCGTAATGGAGCTTGGGGCGGCAAAATAACCGGCGCAGGCGGTGGCGGCTTTATGGTCATCGCATGCCCATTTGAAAAGCGACTCGAGATGGAACGTGTGCTGACCGAAGCCGGTATGGCGGTCCGCAACTTTTCGTTTACCACACAGGGTGTGCATGCCTGGAGCTACGAAAGCGAAGACGAACTCTAGGGCGCATATTGCAAACGCCCCCCGAGTGGTATCCACTCGGGGGGCGTTTTTTGGATTATTTTGTTTTGTTGTAGGTATTCATAGCGGTAGGTGTACCCTGGGTGATGATGGTCGTCACACAATCCGCAGCACGGCTGAGCAAATCGGGCAACTCTTGGGCTTCTTCGTCTTCAAATGTACCGAGTACATAGGCGAACGCCTCCCACCCCGATGGCACAGCACCGATGCCCACACGCACGCGCGGGAATTCCATTTGACCGAGGAGTTGGACAACGGAGCGCATCCCGTTGTGTGTCCCAGCGCTGCCCCGTTCACGAATACGCAATGCACCAAACGGCAAATCGAGGTCATCATAGACCACCACGATGTTTGTCGGGGGTACTTTGTACCAACTGGCCAGGCCACTCGCCGAGATGCCGCTGCGATTCATATAGGTCTGGGGCCATGCGCAGACAACTTTTGCGCCTGCGATTGTGCCACTGGAGAGCTTGGCCTGGGCACGCGTGCCATCGGGTCGCAGGTTGTGCTTTTGTGCAAAGACGTCGAGCACTTCAAAGCCAATATTGTGTCGTGAGCGGGCATATTGTGTGCCTGGATTGCCTAGGCCGATAATGAGCCACGTATTCATAGCAGTACGATTCTATGCTGTGCCCAACACGGTGTGTCGGGGATCGATTGGTAAAGTGCTAACGGTCGGTGCCGATGATGTGCGTAATATCTGACACACCGTCACGACGCATCAGGGCTGCGAGTCCCCAGGTGAGTAGCGCAACGAGTGCGGGGCCGGTATAGATCATTGCGGTATAGACTTGAACGGCACTGGCCCCGGCTTTAAGCCGCGCATAGACGTCAGCAGCGGTCGAAATGCCGCCTACGGATATGATAGGAACCCTACCCTGCGTCAGGGCCACTACAGCCCGGAGCGTGGCCATACTGAGGGTGTTGAGCGGTGCACCGCTGAGTCCACCGGCTTCGTCTACCGAAGCGCTGGTCACACCCGGTCGTGTTACCGTCGTATTTGTTGCAATAATACCGCTTATCCCATAGTCGATGGCAGTTGCGATGACCTGTTCGAGCTGTTCTGTCGTTTCGTCTGGTGAGATTTTGAGAAAAATGGGCTTCTGGAGGAAGGCATTAGCAGCACGGATAGCACCGAGTAGCTCTTGCAGTGCTGCTGTCTCATGCAATTGGCGCAATCCAGGGGTATTGGGCGAAGAGATGTTCAGCGCGACATAATCTGCATGAGGGGCCAAGGTCGTGTAGGCTGCAAGATAGTCTGCTGTTGCGTCTGCAAGCGCCGTGTCGCGGTTTTTGCCGATATTAATACCAATCGGCAGCCCCTGAGGACGGCTTACCAAACGCTGTGCGACCACAGCCATGCCGTCGCTGTTAAATCCCATGCGATTGATGAGACCCTGCTCTGCTGATAGTCGGAACATGCGTGGTTTTGGATTGCCGGCCTGCGGGCGTGGTGTGACGGTACCAACCTCGATATGACTGAATCCCAAACATGCCATCCCGTGGGTGACGTCGCCGTGTTTGTCAAATCCTGCGGCTAATCCGACCGGGTGTGCGAAGCTCAGGCCCGCTATTGTTGTGGACATACCGCGGGTCGCGGGACGGTAAATGCTTTTGAGGATGGACGCCATGCCGGGGACGGCTATGGCAGTGTTGAGGGTACGCACGGTGCGTTCGTGTGCTTCTTCGGGGTCAAGTTGGAATAACGCGGAACGCAGCAGTGGGTACAGCATGGATTTCTCGCTCTAGGCACATATATTTTATTGTAGCACTGCTCACCTGTTAGTGAAAAAACGGTGTAATGGCGGGCAGCTACACCTTCGCAAAACTCGTTTTGACAAACCATACTCCGGCAGTGTACTATTAGGATGTTGTCGGGGCGTGGCTCAGCCTGGTAGAGCGCTCGGTTTGGGACCGAGAGGTCGCGAGTTCAAATCTCTCCGCCCCGACCATTCAAATTGTAATGTTCGAATTGTCCACTCTGAAGAGTGGGCCTTTTGTTTTGTGGACTTTGCCAGTACTCTCTTCTGTGAAGCCTTAAACGTGCGATTATCGATTGCCTGTTTGCTGCATCGAAACGAGTTGTATCAGCATCTCAGCGGGAGTAATCTGCACAAAACGACTGCTGAATGCAATCAGAACACGGAATTTAGGGGATGCTGGAGGCGAGTTGCGCGGTGTATAAACTTGACAGTTTTTTGAGTCATGTTTTATACTGCTTTTTACGCCGCGATAACACAACGCGGAATTGTATCGTTAACAACGATGAATGTGATTCGTGCGGCGAACCGACTGGTACGCCGCCTTCATATCGCCCGCAATCGGTCTTTCTAGTGGTGTGATTCGATTACTGTCCGTGCAGCCATGGCAAGAGCCAGATTAAAGGATTTGATGTAATGACCCTTCTGAGTGCCGGCATAGCGCTTGACGACGATGTCGATTCGAATGCTCACGAGCCCGAAATCGTCGAATCTGATTTGTCCGTAGGCGCTCTTCCGGATGCAGTCCAATACTACTTACAGGCAATAGGCCGTACAGCATTGCTGAATTCACGGCGCGAGATTGAACTCGCCCGCCGCATCGAAGTAGTTTTATTCCTCGAGCATGCAAAAAAATCCCTCATCGCAACCGATCGTGATGAACAAATGTACGAAGTCGCAACGCATATGCTCATGTCGTTGCTCGGTACATTACCTGCAATGCGGGCTGCGATGGGGTTCCTCTATGAGCTTGTAGACCGTGAAGTCCAATCGGTATGGTCATTCTCGGTTGCTATCGAGACATTCTATGCGCTCAGCGCTGCTATGCGAGCAGAATACTTTCGCCGGCGAGAAGCACATGTACGCGTCTTGGCTGGTGATGACGCGCGACTCAACGAACCCGAGCATCTGCGCGAATTGACTGATGCCTTCGATACACAGGTCAAAACGGTCGCGATCGCCTGGCAATTATTGCCCTTATCTGTGTTGACAATGATCGAGCGCGATACCCTGCACGATCTCGAGAATGTATTTTCTTCCGCTATTTTGCTGCGTAGTACTTTCCGAAATGCTGAGCAGTCCGGCACGACGGCACGTGAAGAGTTGACTGAGGCAAATTTACGATTGGTCGTGAGTATTGCCAAAAAATATGTCGGCAGAGGATTGTCGTTGCTCGACCTCATCCAAGAGGGGAACATCGGTTTGATGCGCGCCGTGGAGAAGTTCGACTGCTGGAAGGGCAATCGCTTTTCGACGTATGCAACATGGTGGATTCGGCAGGCAGTGACACGTGCAATCGCGGAGCAAGGTCGAACGATTCGACTCCCCGTACACATGGGGGAATCCTTCAGCCAAGTAAAGCGCGTAGTTGACCGTTTGTCGCAGACATTGGAGCGCAATCCTTCGCCCGAAGAAATTGCCAAGGCGCTCGAAATGCCAGTCGAACGTGTCGTCCATATTCTCGAATCGGCGCGTCAGCCAATTTCGCTCGAAACACCGGTTGGTGATGACAACGAACATACTTTGGGTGAATTCCTCGAAGACGATATCATGCAGAGTCCGGGCGAATGGGCTGCCCGGCAAATGCTTCGCCAGGATTTGGTGACAGCGCTCAACAAGCTCACCGATCGCGAACGCCGCATCATTGATATGCGTTATGGGCTCGCAGATGGTCGCCGTCGCACGCTCGAAGAGGTAGGGCAGGTATTGGGCATGACCCGCGAACGCGCTCGGCAGATCGAATCTGAGGCGTTACGTCGGCTGCGTACGACCGATATCGGTCAGCATTTGAAGGATTATCTGGAATAACGTGAGATACCAAAACCCCCGCCGTGTCTGACACGGCGGGGGTTTTGGTATTGTCGTGTTGCAGTTGGTTGATTGTGACCCACCACAGGCGAGTGTCTAGAGTTCGTGCCTGAGGGCAGCGCCGACAAAGCTACGAAACAAAGGGTGTGGGCGATTGGGACGCGAGAGTAATTCTGGATGGAATTGTGTGCCGACGAACCATGGGTGGTCACGCAGCTCGATGATTTCGACGAGGCGTTTGTCAGGGGATTGACCGCTGATGACCATTCCGGCGTCTTCGAGTTGCTTGCGGTATTTGTTGTTGAATTCGAAGCGATGGCGATGACGTTCCGAGATTTCGTTTGCGCCATAGGCAATGCGCGATTTACTCCCCTCGGTCAACACACAGGGGTATGCGCCGAGCCGCATCGTCCCGCCTTTTTCGGTGATGGTGAGTTGGTCAATCATGAAGTCAATAATCGGTGTCGTGGTGTGCGGATTGAACTCGGTACTATTTGCATCGGGGTCACCGAGGACATGTCGTGCAAAGGCAATGGTGGCACACTGCATACCCAGACATAGGCCGAAGTATGGGATGTTGTTAATGCGGGCGTAGTCTGCGGCGAGGATTTTGCCTTCTATACCGCGGTCGCCGAACCCGCCGGGGACGAGAATGCCACTGACTCCTGCAAGTTGCTCGGTAATGTTGTCGCGGTTGAGCTTCTCGGACGAAATCCAGCGTACCTCAACCTTGGCCAGATGATGAATCCCTGCATGGCCCAAGGCTTCGACAACACTCAGATATGCATCGTGGAGCTCAACGTACTTACCAACCAGGGCAACGGTCACCGTGGATTTAGGAGAGTTGATGCGTTCGACGAGTTGATTCCAGCTCTGGAGGTCAGCCTTTGGAGAACCCAGACCAAAGCGCTTCATGATGAATTCGCCTAATCCATACCCTTCGAGCATTAATGGGACCGCATAGATGGTGCTGACGGTCTCGAGTGGGATGACTGCTTCGCGGTCTACATCGGCGAAAGATGCGATTTTGTCGCGAATTTCGTCGGTGATGGGGTGGTCGGCACGACAGCAGATGACATCGGCGGTGATGCCCACGCGCCGGAGCTCCATGACGGAGTGTTGGGTAGGTTTGGTTTTGACTTCGCCGGTTGCACCAATATGTGGAAGCAAGGTCACGTGGATGTAGAGCACGTTCTCGCGCCCCGCATCTTTGCGCATTTGGCGGATAGCCTCGAGGTACGGAAGTCCCTCGATATCACCGACGGTGCCGCCTATTTCGACGATGATGACGTTGGCATTTGTCTGCCGTGTGACAGCAAAGATATGACTTTTGATCTCGTTGGTGATATGCGGGATGACTTGAATGGTGCCACCGAGGTAATCGCCACGTCGTTCTTTTTGGATGACCGAGGAATAAATTTGGCCTGTGGTTACATTGCTGGCACGCGTGAGATTTTCGTCGATGAAGCGTTCATAGTGACCGAGGTCTAAATCAGTTTCGGCACCGTCGTCGGTGACGAACACTTCGCCGTGTTGATAGGGCGACATCGTGCCTGGGTCTACGTTAATATATGGATCGAGTTTTTGCACCGACACTTTGATGCCGCGGCTCTTGAGCAGTCTGCCTATTGATGCAACAGTAATACCCTTGCCTACCGAAGAAGCGACGCCACCGGTCACGAAGATATATTTGGTCATGTTGTTGCGGCGCTCCTCTCGCCTGTACATAACAGAACCGAGGGGAAGCTGACTTCCCCTCGAATGTACGTTCATCTGACCGTGCATGTGCGGTCGTTCTATTGTAACACACGAGACTTTCGCTCACGCACTCGCAGTGGGTTTGAGCAGGATGATTTTGGCTGAACCACCGGCGGGGGGAAGGTTTGCCGCAGTCACTGTTAGTTTGTCTTCAAAGACCGGCTCTTTGATACTATGTGCCTGTAGGAAGCGGTCGATGCTGTCGAGCGGATTGTCCATCACGGCCTGTTCACCTGCGTAATGCATGGGAATGACAATGCGTGGTTCGAGCTGGGCGATGATTGCAGAAGCGTCGTTGGCATTGAGTGACTCGTTGCCGCCGACCGGCAGGAAGAGGACATCAATATCACCTATTTCTTCGACTTGGGCTGCGGTGAGTTCGTGGCCAAGGTCGCCGAGATGTGCAAAAGCAATATCGTCGACGTGTGCCACAAAGATGGTATTGTTGCCCAGCTCAGCGCCCTTTTTTTTGTCGTGATAGGTGCGCACTCCGGTTACCAAAATGCCGCCTACTTCATATTCACCAGGACCGGTGAATATATTCAGCGTCTCTTTGAGTGGCTTCACAACACTGGTGTTGTTATGGTCTTCGTGGGTATGACTCACCGTTACAATCGAGGCGGTGGGTTTGCCGATGTCATAGCCACTGGTACGATCGACGGGATCCATGATGACGACACCATCACGTCCGCGAATGCGGAAGCAGGCGTGGCCTAGGAATTGAATGTCTGGCATGGAACGCTCCCAACATATGCTGTATGTCTCTATTGTGACGGAGTTTTGTGGTAGGCGCAAACGGTCATTCGTCTCGGTCGCAGTCGGCATCGTGCGTATTGCTTTGTTCTGCCCAGCAGCATTGTACTGCGGCACGAACTGCGCTCATCGGATAGCCGCGGCGGAGCAGTACGCCGCTGAGGCGGCGTGTATAGGTGATTTTGTCGAGCCCGCGTAATCGATTGGACAGTTTACGGGCATAGAGGAGTGCGTGGTCGGCGTCGGCTGCACCGATGTCGTGCTGTTGCGAGAGTGCCGATATCGCGTTTTTGGAGATCCCGTGTTTGTACAGGTCGCGTTGTATTGCCGTGCTCCCGCGGCTCGCGGTGCGCATCCGCTGTTCGATGAGATACGTGGCGAAGGCCTCGTCATTGATGAGCCCCGCCTCGCTTAGACGCTGGCAGACTGCGCTAATGGTTGTGCTATCAAAGGACTTTTGGCGCAATCGGTCGATGAGTTCACGCTGGCTGCGTGGCCGAATCTCGAGAAGTCGGAGGGCTGACTGTTTGGCCCGGTCGTAGTTGTCGCTTGCGACGAGACGATCGATTCGTGTTTGATCGAGTTGCTGGCCCACGAAGATGCCTTCGTGAGCCAGGGTATCGAGTGAGACGCCGATTGCGAATTCCCCGTCGATGTCGATTGACACGCGTTGGCTTTGGCGTACCTGCGCGCGAATCGATGTGACCTCACCGGGCTGCGGGGATGGGTTATTCTTCTTCGAAGAAAGCATCGCCGTCTTCTTCGGTAGGGACAACTTTGGCGACGCCCATGGTGCCACGGTCCATTGCGGTTGCTTTGATTTGGCGCTCAACCTCGTCGAGCAGGTGCGGGTTATCCGCAAGGAATTGTTTGGCGTTCTCGCGACCTTGACCGAGCCGGTCTTCGCCGAGGTAGAACCAGGCGCCGCTCTTGCGGACCAATTCCATCTCGGTAGCCATGTCGAGAATACTGCCCGGGCGTGAAATGCCTTCGTTGGCCATGATGTCGAACTCGGCTTGTCGGAATGGTGGAGCGATTTTGTTTTTGACGACTTTGACGCGGACGCGACTACCGATGGGATCGGTGCCGTTTTTGAGTGTCTCGATGCGGCGAATGTCGAGCCGCACTGATGCATAGAACTTGAGTGCTTGACCGCCTGTGGTCGTCTCGGGCGAGCCGAACATGACGCCGATTTTCATACGCAGTTGATTGAGAAAGATGACCACGGTCTTGGATTTGGAAATAGCGCCGGACAATTTGCGTAGTGCCTGGCTCATGAGACGTGCCTGCAAGCCTGGGAGGGAGTCGCCCATGTCTCCTTCGATTTCGGCACGGGGGACGAGTGCAGCGACGGAGTCAATGATGATGACGTCGACAGCGTTTGATCGTACCAGGGTTTCGCAGATTTCGAGTGCTTGTTCACCGAAGTCTGGTTGCGAAACCAGCAGCGCATCAATGTTGACACCACAGCGGGCGGCATAGGCGGGGTCGAATGCGTGTTCGGCGTCGATGAATGCTGCGGTGCCGCCCATGCGTTGTGCCTCGGCGACGATATGTTGTGCCAAGGTTGTTTTGCCGCTAGATTCCGGTCCGTAAATCTCGACCACGCGACCGCGTGGGACTCCACCGGCTCCGAGGGCGATGTCGAGCGCAATCGAGCCTGTCGGTATGACGTCGATGGTCAGTTTATTGCCGCCTTCGCCCATCTTCATGATGGACCCTTTGCCGTATTTGCGATCTATTTGGCTCATCGCCGCTGCCAACGCTTTTTCCTTTTCGGAACTGTTGGCGAGTGCGCCTGCTTGGGCTGCTTGGGCAGCTGTTTTATCGGATGTTGCTTTTGCCATGCTCGTGCTCCTGTTTGGCGGCCGATGCGGCCTCTCGTATTTGTGAACGGGTGTCAGGGTGGTGACTGACATGAGGGGATTTTAGAACAAAAGTTCGACTTTGTCAAGAGGGGGAATGAGAGGAGAAACGGCGTATGGTACACTAATCAAATAATTGTTTTGTTTGAACCATCTAAAGGTATGTGCGATGAATGACAGTCTCATCGACAAGATATTACTCGGTGCGGCGGTGGTCTTGGTCTTGGCTGCTGCTGCATTTTTTGGGATAAGTCAGATTGATTGGTCCCCGTCTGGAATTGCAACCGGTGGCCCCACCGCCATTACCACCCCGAGTGCGGAGTCAGGGACGCCAATTCCGACGCCGGGTGAGGGTACCGTATTGCCTGCCTTCGAGACGGATACAACGCAGGGGAGCGCCGATGGCGGTACTCCGGCACCGACTGCGACGGCTCTGGGGCAACGCCCACGAGTGAGCACCGATTATCTTCTTTTGACGCCGGAAGGCGCAGTTGATCCATCAGTGGTTGATCAAGAGCCGACCCAGGTGGTAATGCCAACAGAGGTAATTCCTACGCCCGAGGCGATCGAGCCGACCATACCAGGAGATCCGTATGCCCAACCAACCGACATTCCGCAGTTCCCCGTGGAGCAACCGACCCCGCAAGAATTTCTCACCGAAGCGACTGCAACTGCTGACGGGTTTTTCGCAGAGGGTACGCCAACTCCAGAATTTGAGCTAACGTCTGTACCTATTATTGTCGAGACTGCAGCGCCAACGATACCGCCAACGGCGACGATTCCACCGCTCGATGTTGTCAGCGGGACGGTGTCGTGGACGGGCTTGCATGCGGTCACCAAGGATGTATTGGTCACTGCTGGATCCGTACTCATCATCGAGCCCAACACGACGCTTACATTGTCGGCTGGAGTATCGGTGTATGTGGATGGGACGTTGCGGCTCAACGGCACCAAGGCAGAGCCAGTCTACATAACCAATGCGGCCGGGGCGATGAGTCCATGGGGCGGGATCTATGTGCGCCAAGACGGTGTGATGACCGTCAATGATAGCTTCATTTGGAATGGCGGCGCGGCAGGGACGTTGCTGTCAGTCGACCAAGGAACCGTGCGTATTGCAGATACCGAGATCAAACAGAATCACGGTCAGATTCGTCTTGTCGATGCAGTCTTTCTGCTCCAAAAAAGCACGGTCCGTGATAATGACCTCTCCTTTGGGGCAATGGTCGATGCGACCTACGAAGCCAATGGGCGTGTGCTCGTCGAGAACAGTCGAGTAGGCCCCAATACGGGTGGTAGTGGCACACAAATCGCAATTCATCAGTCAGGAGCGATGTCGGAGTTGCTTGTTGACCTGACTGGAGTGAATCTAGTTGGGAAGAACGGGACCAATCTGGTGCTGGTGAATGACGGCACCATGAAGGGTGCGGTCACCTGCTCGACGTTCAACGGCGGTGATACAGCGATCAGTGTCGAAAGCTCTGCTCCGTCTGTACCGGGAATTGGCGTGACGGTGCACCAGAGCGTCTTTTCGGGGCACAAGGCGCCATACGGCCCGCCACGCGTGCTTGTCAGTAATGTCGCGTTTGATGCCCGCACGAATTGGTGGAATGCGTCGAGCGGCCCATATCACCCCAAGAGTAACCCGAGCGGGACTGGCGAGGCGAATGGCGTGAATGTCAACGCGGGTGGCTGGTTGACTGCCCGGCCGGCGTGTGCGCCGATACCCTGATGAGCAGTGTTCCCATTGCAATACTCATAGCTGAAGGAATAGCACAGGGGGTCTTCCCTGGCGCAGTACACGCTGTTGGGATGTCCGACGGTACGCTGCGACAGCGCGCCTTTGGCTTTCACCGATATGACGCAGACTCCCCCGTTGTGAGCCTGGGCACGCACTATGATTGGGCGTCACTCACCAAAATCATCTGTACGACGGCGATGTTGCACTTGGTTGCTGCCGGCACACTGCACCTCGATGATTCGATAGCGCGCTATATTCCTGATGCAGCACCCACGGTCACCATTCGTCATCTGTTGACGCACACCTCGGCGTTGGATGTCCGGCTTTCGACTGCTGCGCAGCTGGGTGCTAGCGCACTCTGGGATGTGGTACGTAAGACGCAGCCGACAGTTCAGCCAGGTACGAAGGTGGCGTATGCAAATGTCAATGCACTGTTGGTGGGGCGGATTATTGAGCAGGTGACGGGGTTGAACCTCGCTGTTGCGCTCAATGCCCTAGTGTTCGCACCTGTGGAGATGAAGCAGACGCAGTTCAACCCGCCTGAGGAGCTGTGGCCGATGATTCCCCCCACTGAACAAGACGATATCCGTGGGATGGTGCACGGCACGGTGCATGACGAAAGTACGGCGGTATTGGGGGGTGTGGCTGGTCATGCAGGGTTATTTGGCCCTGTTGCGGATACAATTCGCTTCGGGCAGGGCTGGTTGGCGACGTTGCGCGGGGCATCACCCTGGGGTATACCGCGTGCGTTGGCGCAGACCGCGGTCACCAATCTCAGCCCAGTGGGACAGCTGGGGTGCGGTCTGGGTTGGATGGTAGCGCGCGAGAGCTTCATGGGGGCTGCGGTACATGCTACGGCAGCGCATACGGGCTTTACTGGTGCCGTGGTGGCGATAGTCCCAGAACGTGACTACTGCTGGGCATTGTTGAGCAATCGCACTTGGCCAGTACGGACACCGGCACGGCACCATGCAGTCAGTGCCCAAGTGAGCAGCGCATTGTGGCAGGCAGATGATGGATTTGAGGAGGTACTCGATGGCTACACGACAAACCGCTAATGGTACGGTGCGCAGGCTACTCATGCCACTCATAGTGCTGGTAACCCTGGCAGGGTGTACCGCTGCCGAAACCGTACTCCCCTATGCGACCGGCGACTTTGCGTCGGTGACCGACGTTGCCCCGAGTGTGGTGAAGTTGGGTATTTTAGATAATCAGTATCTCTATAGCGGATCGTGCACCGGGACTATCGTCGATGCGCGCGGAATTATCCTGACCAATTACCATTGCGTGGCGGACGAGCATACAAAGGAATTCTTGAATCCCGACAAAATGCTCGAGGTCTATACCACAAAAAACTATGCAACACCACCGCTGTTTGAATACTACGCACAAGTTGTCGCGACCGATTCGGATACTGATTTAGCGGTCCTGCAAATTGTTCGCCTGCGCAACGGAACAACTCCTCTGGCGTGTTTGGAACTCCCCGCTTTGACGTTGAACACAACATCTGCTGCAATTGAGGATGCAATCCGAGCAATAGGATACCCAGGCTTTGGCCAATCGACTTTGACGGTAACCGACGGAAAAATAGCGGGATTAACTAAATTTGGAGCAGGATCGGTCTTGGTCAATGGCTCGCACGTGGCGCTCAAGACGACAACCATAATGGGTCATGGAATTTCTGGTGGAGCATTGGTCAACAGCAAAAATGAACTTATCGGTGTTCCGTTCTCTAATGTCGCTGATTCAATGGGCACGCCAGGTACACTCAACTATGCGGTAGCAATAAACGAGGCTACGAAGATTCTTGAACTCGCACGAAAAAATCCGATTCCTGGGTGTGAAGGTGCTGTTGCGGTTGAATTGACACGTGACATAAAATCGTATCCTGCGAGTGTTCTGTCAGGACGACTGACCTATGTCCCGAAGCTAGACAATGATGTCCTGCTGGATGGCGCAACAATCTATCTTTTTGCACCTGAATATGATGTCAAAAATCTGCTGATGGAAGATATCAATGCTGCATATGCAAGAGGAAAAACCAATGTTAACGGAGAATTTCAAGTACCACTGACGCGGAACCAATACGAAACGAATCTCGGTGTGGTGATTGTCTATCGTGACCAAATTGTTATCCGTGTGAATGATGTCGATCTGCGCGGGCAAACGGGAACAGAATACGACTACGAGTACACATTTGATCTAGGTAATGGTGATGCATTGCGCCTTGAATCAATGATTGGGACGATAGAAAAATAACCCTATCAGCGACCCAATCAGAGGAACGCGCGGACGCCTTTGGCGTCCGCGCAGTGTTTTCTGGGAGCAGCGTTGCCACTTAGTAAATTTTTTCAGTCGGGCAAGCGCAGATAATCTGCTGTAAGCACAACCAACCCGTCCGACACTAACTTGGTGACAATGCTGTCGAATGCAGATGGCGCTATTGGTTCTCCGAGCGCTTCGACTTCGGCACGGAGTGCGGATTGAGACAACCCTGCATTGTCCGGTACGGCACGGAGGATATCAATAATCCGGCCGCGGAAGTAGCGGTTTGACCCGACAAAACGCGGTGCGGGTTTTTCGGCGACTGTTTTGAGAATGCGCACGGGAATCGGCAGCAAATGTTCGTCAGCGGTACGGCGGCCAGCATAATCAGCACATTCAGCCCGTAGCGGGCAGCGTGGGCAATGGGGTGTTTTGGCGGTGCAGATAGTCGCACCAAGCTCCATGATGGCCTGATTGAATGCCCAGCCCTGACCCTGCGGAATGTGTGCTGCAATGGTGGTCAAGAGATCTCGCTCGGGCGGCACAGCTGCCTGCGGGTCGCTCCACAGCCGGACGGCGACGCGGCGGATGTTGACGTCCATGAAAGCGACGTCTTGTTCGTAGGCAAAACAAGCGATTGCCCCGGCGGTATATGGGCCGAGGCCAGGGAGGCTGCGTAACACGGTCACATCAGCGGGGAAGACCCCGCCATGCTCCGTGAGCACGGTTTGGGCGGTTTTCTGCAGATACAGCGCGCGCCGATTGTAGCCCAACCCTTGCCAGGCAGTAATGACGGCACTTGCAGGGGCGGTGGCGAGGGCAGCCAAATCGGGGAATTGCGTCAGAAAAGCCTGGTATTTGGGGATGACCCGCTCGACTTGGGTCTGTTGGAGCATGACTTCCGAGACAAGGATGCGGTACGGATCGCGCGTCTTGCGCCAAGGCAAATCACGACCTGATTGCGTGAACCATTGGATAAGCGTCCTGGCCACCATGCTGGTCATGC
>CANJHS010000013.1 GCA_947474225.1 Roseiflexaceae bacterium
ATCGTGACGGAATGTTGTTATGGAGAAAGAAAACCTGGGGCTGGTGAGATGCGCAGGAAAGGGTAGATCAATTGGGTTAGGTATACAGGAAAGCCCCTCCACGTAGCAGAGGGGCTCGAGACAGACATATTAAAACGTCGAAGTGAGAAGTTGGGTTGTGCCTGTTTCTGCTGCACGCAGTCCTGCTTCGATAATTTCGATGACATGGGCAGCATGCTGCGCACTCGCGATAGGTGGTGTGCCGTGTTGGACTGCGTCGACCAGCTGCATGATGTCCGCATAGACATGATGTTCGTCAATATCACGATGTGCAGCACTCACTCCAGGCAGAATCCATTGGTTGCCAGCCCAGCGACCATGGGGATGGGTATCAGCAAGCTCGCTGCCGGGGTAGGTGAGCGGTTCGCCGTTCATCTTGAGGCCGACGATGCTCCCTTTGGTGCCGAAATAACTGCCGCTGAACCCTTCACTGATGCTGCCAGCAGGGGTGCCGTGCGCCATTGCATAGACGTTGTTACCAAAATCAATCAAGATGAGGGTGTTGTCGTCCGCATCACAATCTACCATAATCCCGCGGAATTCACGCTGCGGTATGCGGACGCCAGACATTGCGGTGACACGCAGCGCCGGCCCGAGGATTCCCGTCAGTCCATGGAGCGCATAAATCGTCATGTCATAGAGGGGACCGCCACCGGGCTTGCGGTAGTACCACGAGGGGTCAATGTTCGTGAGGGGATCATTGCCGAGACGGAATTCTTCGTTTTCGTGATAACGGCCAAACGACGCACCACACACTGCCCAGCAGAGATCGCCGATAGCACCAGATTTGATGAGGCGGCGGATTTCTTGGTTGTGCGGGCGATTCATCTCGCCGGGTGATGCGACGAGTTGCACATTGTGGTTTTTGGCCAGTGCGATGAGTTCGTTGGCCTCGGCAAGGGTGGTGGTCATGGATTTATTGAAGTGCACGTGTTTGCCGGCGAGGATGGCTTGCTTCCCCTGCGCGTAGTGCATGCCGATAGGGGTTGCCAACGAAATCGCGTCGACGGTGTCGTCATTGAGAAGTGTGTGTAGGTCGGTGTACGCATGGGGAATAGAAAACTTCTCGGCAGCGGCATCTGCCCTGCCTGGTGCAGGATCACAGACGGCATTTAGGATGACGCGCTCACGTACATCGGGCAGGTTGAGATGGGGCAGGATGCCGCGTTGGGCAACATTCCCGGCGCCGACCACACCAAATCGCAGTGGCTGCATGAGGAACTCCTTAGGCTAGACGGAGGATGTTGGACTATTGTACGCACAAAAATCCATCAGAGTGTGAAGTAACGGCAGTATATTGCCGAACGCGACTGATATACAGTACAATCGAAATTGAGAATCGAGTGAGGTACGGTATGCAGAACCCGCGGACCACGTCATCACGTATACGTGCTACTCCCCTGCCTGGGAATCGCAGTGTTGCGCGTTCGAGCGTGCTTTTGTGGATTTCGTTCGTGGGTTTTGGGTGGCTCGGGATGCTTGCGCTGCTGGTGGTATATCCATGGAGTAGCACCGAGCGCATGCATCATTGGGGGCTGGTTGTCCTCGCTGCGACAGTCGCTTTGGGTACCTTTGCGCCGGTCGAATCTGTGTTGCGTGCGAACGGGTTGACTATCCGCGGCGTGTTAGGAACGGTGCTGTTGACGCATGTGATTGTCTACATGCCGGTACCAAGCAAATCCATACTCAGCCTGTATGAAATTCCGGTCTATCTCATCGTAGCAATTGCGGTATTTTATTCGGTGGGTTCGTTTGCAATGCCGGTGTTCTATGCCATAGGGAAGCGCGTATTCCAAAAGCGGTCGCGGCGCCACGATACCCGACGGGCATGGCGTCAGTCGACGGAATTGGGTGCGTTCCTGTTTGGATGTGTCATTCTTGTGGGTTTACGGGCATTCACCCCCATGTTGGCAGGGTTATGGGTCATGATGGTGGTGTTTGCCGAGTATATTTTTCTTTCGTATATCGAACCTCCGGGCGAACGATAGGATGAGGAGTTGACGATGATTCGTATTGCAATCGTGGGTATGGGACTCATCGGTACATCGCTTGGTATGGCACTCCGTGCAGGCAATAGTGCGACGGATGCCCTTGGTCAGATACAGGTCATCGGCTATGATGCTGACAAGGCCAACGCAAAAGAAGCCCGTGGACGGTTGGCAATAGACGTGGTAGCTGATTCACTCAAACAAGCACTCGATGGGACACATTTGGTGATATTGGCTGTACCTGCGCAAGCCACGCCGGCGTTATTTCGCGAGATGGGGCCGTTGCTGTCTACCGGTGCAGTGGTTACGGATGTGTGTAGCACCAAAGCACAGATTGCCGCTTGGGCAGATGAAATTCTGCCAAAGACAAACCCTTTCATCGGTGGCCACCCCATGGCAGGACGCGATGCGTCAGGACCAAAGGCTGCGACATCAGATTTGTTCAAAGGCGCGGTCTACTGCTTATGCCCTGGTTTGACGACCCCACCTGAGGCGATTGCGTTATGCGAGGCAATGGCAGAGCGCGTCGGCGCCAAAACGTACTTCATCGAACCGGTCGAGCACGATGCGTATGTCGCTGGTATATCACATCTCCCGTTTGTGCTGGCAGCTGGGTTAGTTAACATGACTGCCAATGCGTCGTCATGGCGTGAGATGAGTGCATTGGCAGCCACCGGATTCCGCGATACAACGCGCCTTGCATCTGGTGATGTGATTATGCACCGCGACATCGTGATGACGAATCGCATTGCCCTGGAACGATGGTTAGACGAGGCAATTACTGAGTTGCAGACGTTTAAGGACATGGTCACAAGTGGTGATGAAGCGGCGATTGCAGATTACTTCACACACGCCAAGACAGCTCGTGCGACGTGGCTCGAACAAAAGCCGAGCATGCGCCCTGGTGAAGCAGAGTACGAAGACACGGGGATGGACATGGTCCAGAGACCGTCGTTGTTCGGTCGGATGGGAGGGGGCAAAAAATCATGACAGCACCTGCACATATCCGTGTGCTCGTGGCCAAGCCAGGCCTTGATGGGCACGACCGTGGAGCAAAGGTGATTGCGCGCGCACTCCGTGACGCCGGGATGGATGTGATTTATACGGGATTAGGATTGACGCCACACATGATTGTCGAGGCTGCTCTCCAAGAAGATGTCGACGTCGTCGGATTATCGATTCTGTCTGGTGCGCATATGACGCTTCTTCCCAAAGTAACGCACGCATTAGATGCGGCGGGTCTTGGGCATTGCGTGGTCGTTGCAGGTGGAATTATCCCAAGCGAAGATGCACATATGCTGACTCATACACATGGTGTTGACGCGGTGTTTGGTCCTGGCACGACCACGGACGAAATTATCACCTTCATCCGTACGGCTGTCGCAGCGGTGCGTGCCCAGCGCGCATGAGCGACGAGCAGTCACGGGCAGATGCCATTGTGCAGGGTGATCGCCGCGCGTTGGCACAGGCTTTGACCACCGTCGAACGCGGCGGGCAATCTGCTCGCGCGCTACTGCGCTGCATTCCGGCAGGTGCATCTGGTCGCGTCGTTGGCATCACTGGTGCTCCCGGCGCTGGGAAGTCGACACTCACGACAGCACTCGCTCAGGAGTTCCGTGTTCGAGGGTTGACGGTCGCAATCGTGGCAGTAGATCCGTCTTCGCCGATTACCGGTGGATCACTGTTGGGTGACCGGATCCGTATGTATGACCTCGCCGGCGATAGCGGCGTCTTTATCAGAAGCATGGCGAACCGTGGCCGGTATGGCGGCATTGCGGCAGCGACTGCCGATGCGGCGACGTTGATGGCGGCTGCTGGCTACGATGTCATCCTCCTCGAAACGGTCGGCGCTGGTCAGAGCGATGTTGCCGTCGCGGATGTCGCGGATACTATTTTGCTGGTTGAAGCTCCTGGTATGGGTGACGAAGTACAATCCATCAAAGCTGGTCTGCTCGAAATCGCTGATGTCATTGCAGTGAGCAAAAGTGATCGCGCCGATGCTCCTGCGACATTCCAGCAGTTGCGCGCCCTGGTACAAATGCAACACCCCAGCACCGATGCGTGGGAAGTCCAACTCTGCGGGGTATCTGCATTGCAAAAGACTGGCATTGGACCGCTCACTGATGCGTTGCTTGCGCATCAACAGTGGTTGATACAGCACCCGTACACCCCACGTGCCATGCATCGGCGCAAGAGTTCTTTGCATCGTGCAATCGAAACCCAACTCTTTGAATCACTGACACAGACAGCCAGTTGGGTCCAGGCGCAGCACATATTGGCTTCAGATAGACAACCCGACACCGATGCACTCGCCCAAATGGTGTTGGCCGCCTGGCGGACCACACCATAGAGTTACGATAGCCGTCGAAAGCAGAGGTGAGGCATGGATGAGGTTATTGTCATAGGCGCAGGGATTGCAGGGTTGGCTGCAGCACATGCACTCACACAGGATGGGCGACAGGTACGCGTCCTTGAAGCACGCAATCGCATTGGTGGACGGATATGGACGGACGATACCCCTGCCGATGGCCCCATTGAACGTGGAGCTGAATTTATACATGGGGATAGTGTGGCTGTCTGGCAGTATGTGCGCATGCTTGGTCTGACTGCCGAAAAAGCTCCATTATGGGATGGCCGACGCGTGTTCCACGAAGGTCGCCTTCACAAAGCCAGTGCTCTCGCTGCAGACACAGATATCACACGCTTGACTCACATCGACGCCGACATTCTGGCGTATCGCGGTCCCGATATCTCATTTGCAGATTGGTTGACTGCGGCACACTACAACGGCACCGCCCGGCACATTGCGGATATACGCTATGCGCATGCCAGTGCCACCACCCCCGAGCGCAGCAGCATCCATGCGATGCAGTCAGAGTTCGCCGCTCAACAGCGCGAGGGTGGTGATGATTACCACATACGTGACGGATATGCCCGCATCGTTGAATGGTTTGCCACGGGGTTGCAGATTCAGACCGAGTCCCCTGTTTGTGCACTGACACAGGGTGAAGCGGGTGTCACAGTTACTTTGCTAAATGGCGACATACATCGCGCTCGTCGCGTGATTGTGACTATCCCTCTTGCACTACTGCAGCGATCGGCAATCACCTTCACGCCTGCACTCAGTCCGGAGAAACAGACTGCAATACGTTCACTTGACATGGGTAGTGGGTGCAAGGTAATCCTGCGCTTCCGCAACCCATTTTGGGATGACCAGACAACATTTATCACCCTTGCAGACCCTGCACCGGTGTGGTGGACGATTGATCCGTTACGACCTGTATTGGTCGGTTTATTCACGGGACCACGGGCCGACGCGTTACTGACAAATCCTCAGCCGATTGAAACCTGTCGCGCGCTTCTTCGTGCTGTCTACGGCACAGTAGTCGACGAAACTTTTGTATCAGGGGAATGCGTCGATTGGTCGAGCGACCCCTGGTGTATGGGAGGGTACAGTTCCGTGCCCGTTGGTGCATTAGCTGCTCGTGCTGGCTTGGCTGTACCAGAGGGAAGAATTCATTTTGCAGGGGAAGCAACTGCACTCGATGGTCATCCTGCCAGTGTGCACGGCGCATTAGTCAGTGGTCAGCGTGCCGCAGCAGAAATCCGAGCTGCTCATGATTGAACGCATAGATCTTCTCGATGGATTAGAGATTTTGGATCCGGTGTGGATTCCACTCCCTGATGGTACTCGCGTCGCTGCACGTATTATCTTGCCTGCGCGTTCCGCGCAAATACCTGCCCCTGCTGTGCTCGAATATTTGCCGTACCGTCGCAGTGATGGCACGTATCGTCGGGATGCAGTGCGCCACCCATACATTGCGGCGCATGGGATAGCGGCAGTGCGGGTCGATATGCGTGGCAGCGGTGATTCGGACGGCATTCTCTCTGACGAATACCTCCCTACTGAACAAATCGACGCCTGTGCGGTCATTGCTTGGATTGCAGACCAACCATGGTGCACGGGGAATGTAGGCATGTTTGGTATTTCGTGGGGTGGATTCAATGCGTTGCAAGTGGCTGCGCTTCGACCGCCGGCACTCAAAGCAATCATCACGGTTTGTTCTACCGATGACCGCTACGCTGACGATGTGCACTACATGGGTGGCTGTCTCTTGGCAGTAGATATGCTCCCGTGGGCATCGATAATGTTGGCCTACAACTGTCGCCCCGCAGATCCGCAAGTTGTCGGCCCACAGTGGCGCGAATCGTGGTTGACACGTATCGAAGAAACTCCCCGCTATAGTGAAATATGGTTGGACCACCAACGCCGTGATGCATACTGGCAACAAGGGTCTGTATGCGAAGATTTTTCGCAGATTGCCTGCCCCGTCTATGC
Source organism: Roseiflexaceae bacterium (assembly GCA_947474225.1). Lineage (GTDB taxonomy): Bacteria > Chloroflexota > Chloroflexia > Chloroflexales > Roseiflexaceae > UBA965. The sequence continues at coordinate 6,367 of CANJHS010000013.1, forward strand.
AGTGGGTGGCTGGGCAGATGGTTACACCAATGCGGTATTCAGGCTGCTTGCCGGATTGACGTCCCCACGCAAGGGTCTGGTGGGACCATGGGCACATACATATCCCGAAGCGGGTGTCCCAGGGCCAGCAATCGGATTCCAAGACGAGGCAATCCGTTGGTGGAAGCACTGGTTAGCAGGTGAACCAACCGGCATTATGGATGAACCGATGCTGACAACCTATATCCAAGAACCTGTACGACCAGCGAGCTGGTACCCTGAGCGTCCGGGGCGCTGGGTTGCCGATGTACACTGGCCATCAGCTGCATCTGGTCAACAAGACTGGTTCCTGAGCGGACAAGGACTGACAGATACGTCTCGAGAAGCTGAATTGATCGTTATTGGTACCGATTTGCGGCACGGAGCAGATGCGGGTATGTGGTGTTCCTATGCAGTTCCCGGTGACTATCCGCCTGATCAGCGTGGTGAAGACGGCAGGTCTGTGACATTTGATGGTCCCGTCTGTGACCAACCATACGATGTGCTTGGCTTCCCGGTGGTCAAGCTCCGGCTTGCGGCAAATCAGTCCAGTGCGCTGGTGGCAGTGCGGCTGTGTGACGTTGCACCTGATGGCGCATCGCTGTTGGTGAGTCGTGGAGTGTTGAATCTGACCCATCGTCACGACCATGCGTCAGTTATCCCACTAGAAGCCGGCGAATTCATTGCTGTGGAGGTGATTCTCAATGCGGTCGGACACACGTTACTGTCGGGGCATCGTTGGCGCCTCGCATTGGCTCCGTCATATTGGCCACACGTCTGGCCTTCCGCACGTATCGTCACCCTGACACTCGACACCGGTGGCTGCATGTTGCGACTCCCCACTCGCGAGCCGCAGAACACAGACAATCGTGCGGGACAATTCGGTCCTGCAGCGGGTACTCCAAAGGTCGGAATCACGGACCTGCGATTAGATTCGCGTCAACGCTATGAGCGTTACGATCAGGTGCGACAGCAGTGGGAACTCCATGACGAAAACGATCATGGTGCCTTCACCCGCCAAGATGGACTGACGTACGACCATCGTTCTGCGGATCGATACTACATCCAGATTGATGATCCGTTGTCCGCACGGAGCGTTTGTGAGCACGACATACGCATCGGTCGTGGTGACTGGCAAACGCGCATCGAGACGTGGTCGGAATTACGCTGTGACGCTGAATATTTCTACCTTGATAATCGGATTACTGCATATGAGGGCGACCAGGTAGTCTCTCGCCGTGCGCACCATTATCGTGTCCGCCGTGATGGAATCTAGGACAACACAATAAAGGAAAATCCTGAATGAAAACACCAATTACCATTTGCGCGGTGAGTGTCCACGACATCCGCTTTCCTACTTCATTGAATCTTGACGGCTCAGATGCAATGAATCGCGACCCTGACTACTCAGCGGCATATGTTATTGTCCATACGGATTCGCCCTATAGCGGGCACGGTTTGACCTTTACCATAGGTCGTGGAAACGATTTGTGTGTCCAAGCGGCAAAAACACTGGGTGACAGGCTTATTGGTCGCACACTCGACAGCATCAGTGCGGATTTTGGTGCATTCTGGTATGAAATGGTCGGCGACAGTCAATTGCGCTGGGTCGGACCCGAAAAAGGGGTCGTCCATCTCGCTGTGGCTGCGGTCGTCAATGCAGTCTGGGATTTGTACGCAAAATCTGTCCAGAAGCCACTCTGGCAGGTGTTGGTCGACATGACCCCAGTAGAGCTCGTACGGTGCATTCCGTTCCGCTATATCACTGATGCAATCACACCAGAAGAAGCCCTTGCATTGTTGCAGGCGAACGCTCCGCACAAACCTACCCGTATCGCACAGATGCAGGCGCAGGGATACCCTGCGTATACGACGTCTGCTGGTTGGTTGGGATACAGCGATGAGAAAGTGAAAGCACTATGTGAATCGGCCATTGCAGATGGATTCACTCACATCAAAATGAAAGTCGGTGTCAGTCGCGACAGCGACGCACGGCGTGCAGCACTGATACGAAATGTCATTGGCCCCGACCGCTTCTTGATGGTCGACGCAAACCAGGTATGGGATGTCGCCGAAGCCATCGACTGGATGCAAACGTTGGCACCCTACAAGCCGCTGTGGATAGAAGAACCGACGAGTCCCGATGACATCCTCGGACATGCTGCCATAGCGCGTGGAGTTGCGCCGATTGGCGTAGCTACCGGTGAGCATGTCCAAAACCGGATTGTATTTAAACAGTTGTTGCAAGCGAATGCAATTTCGTTTTGTCAGATCGATGCGTGCCGTGTCGGAGGCGTCAATGAAGTCCTTGCAATCATGCTCATGGCTGCCAAATTCGGTGTGCCTGTCTGCCCGCACGCAGGTGGCGTCGGTTTGTGTGAATATGTGCAGCATCTGTCATTCTTTGACTACATTGCATTGACGGGTAGCACCGAACGCAGGGTGATTGAGTATGTCGATCACTTACACGAGCATTTCGTCGACCCGTGTGTAGTCCAAAATGGCCGATATCGTTTGCCGATGAAGCCTGGGTATAGCATTGAGATGCACGATTCGTCGCGAGCGTCATTCGCGCACCCAGCGGGACCGGTTTGGAGTGCACTCGCAGCAGGTACACAGCCATAATGCGCGTTGGAACAGTGGCACGGTTCTGTGTGTGGACCTTGATGACCGTCTTCTTTCTCATTCCCGTCGCGTACATCGGCTGGCGTGGGATGACGGGATTTGCGTGGACGGCGTTGCATAATGTGCCGACGATTTTGCTGTCCACCCTTAGCCAAGCCCTGTGGTCGACTGGTGTCGCGGTGCTTATCGCTTTGCCTATTGCATGGGCACTCACCGTTCTGCCGGGGCGTGCTGCTGACTGGGTGCTTTTGTGGGTGGCGGTGCCGTTTATTGTACCCACTCCTGTTGCAGCTGTGATGGTGCAAGCGGTTTGCGGTCCGCAGTCTTGGTGTGGGCACAGTTTTGCTGTGGAAGTCGCCCAAGGGTTCGCCTATGTTGTCGTCGTACAGGCGTGGTACAACATCGGTATTTTGGTGCGGTTGATTGTGCCGGCATGGGCTGGATTGCGTGGTCGCTATCTGCCTGCAGCCGCGACGCTCAGCGCGAGTCCCTGGCGACAAGTGCGTACACTGACTGCACCACTATTACTGCCCAGTACGGTCAATGGAGCATTGATGGTGCTGCTCTACTGTATCGGAAGCTTCGGGGTGATTGTGTTGTTAGGCGGCGGTCGCATGGTGTCGTTAGAGGTGGAAATCTGGCGGCAGACATCGCAATACCTTCGTCTCGATATCGCAACGGTGTTGGCTGTGCTGCAATTAGCAATAAGCGTGGTAGTGCTGTCTGTTGTAGATCGTATCGCAGTACCCACACCTTTTGCTGATCGCGCTGCACGAACACCGCCTGTACGTGGCTTGACGCGAGTGTGGGCGGTGTCCATTATTATTGGGACGCTGCTGATTTTCGTCGTGCCATATTTTTCATTGGTTGATCGTGCGGGGGGTGGTTCTGACCAATGGGCATCATTTCGGGCATTGCAGCTCCCGGTACGAGGGAGTGGCATTAACCGGTCACCGTTGGAAAGTTTGGTCCGATCACTGTGGATTGCAGGAGTGGTCACCGTCCTCACGATGGTGATTGCCTGGGTGGCAACTACACCGCGGACGCGACTGCGGACGGTGGTGGTCATGCCGCTCGCGGTAAGCACGATAACGCTTGGATTAGGGTACATCCTCTGGTTTGGGTCGCTCGGTTGGCTTACTGCACCGTGGATTTTGATTGCAGTGCATACCGTGGTCGCATTGCCACTCGTCTCGCGCCAACTCATGCTCGCACGTGATCGCTTGCCGCAGCACTATGCTGCTGCTGCCCAGACATTAGGTGCACCACCGTGGCGAACAGTCTTGCAGATAGAAGTTCCCCTGCTCCGTCGTGCACTGACGTCGGCGGCATCACTGGCATATGCACTGTCGTTGGGAGATTATGCTGCTGCCTTGGTGCTCACCCGGCCAGATAGCGCGACTGCACCGGTGGTCATCGCACGCTTGTTGAATCGTCCCGGGGCGACAAATTATGCACAGGCCGCGGCTTTGAGTGTTGTCTTTGTTGTCTGTTGTGTCTGCGTCATGGCGATTGTTCAGCAGGCCAATGCAGAGCCAGAAGGTTAATGCGACGGCGTTTGCGGGGTACTCACTGCCGCGTACACATCCTCGAGGGCAGGACCAATATGCTGGATGCTGTGGTGCAAGAGTGCCATGTCACGGTTTGTTTTGCCTGCCTGTGTGCGTATTGTCTCGTTATTGAGCGTTTCGATGATACAGCGCGCCAAATCCTCACGATCGGCATATTGTGCATATATTCCGGCCTCGCCGAGGTATTGACGGCTTACTGCACTGTCAAATGTAATAACGGGCAATCCCATTGCCATGTATTGCGGAATTTTACCGCTTCCCTCACTCCGGCTCATTTTTGGGGCAACGGCGACTTCGCCCAATCCAAGGTAGAGGTGTGAGTCGAGGTAGCGGATGCGGCCTGGTAGGGTAACATAGGAACCGACGCCGAGGCTTTCGGCGTAATTTCGATAACTATCCGGGTCAGGGTATCCCATAATGAGAAAGTGGGCATCCGGGACAGCTGCGATAACTTGCGGGATACATTCGATGAGGATATTTGTGCCCTGATAGGGAGCAAGCAAGCCAAGGTACACGACAATGCGCCGGTCAGCTGGTATACCGAGCATGCGACGCACGTTGTCATCAGCCGGCTGAGGAGCGAAGTAGCTTGTATCTATACCATCGGCAACGGTCGTCACGTGCGCTGCAGGGTGGCCGAATTCTTCGATGAGCATGCGGCGGGCGTTTTCACTCGACGTAAGTACCATATCGGCTTGCCGATTAATCCATGTCTCGAGTGCATAGAGTGGCTTATAGAGCGGTGAATCGTACCCAGACAAAAAATGATGATCAATCATTTCGGCAGTCATACTGCCTTGATAGTCAAAAATCAACGGCTTGCGGATAATACGTTTGAGGATGGCACCGATAAGCCCGCCCTCGTGCAAATGCGCATGAATGATGTCAGGTTTGAACTGCCATGCAGCTTGGAGGACGCGCCAGGTAAGGACCACATCGAGGTACAGTTTGTGGCGTGAAGAACCTACCAAGGTACGTTTAATCCATGGGACGTCCCAAGAACGTACCACCTGGAGATTTTCGACTGCATCGCCGTTGTGGTAGGTGGCTATCAGCACCGTGTGCCCGTTACGTTGCAATTCATGGGCTTCTTGGGCGATGCGGATATGACACCCATAGTCCGAAAAGAAGCTCGTCGGGGCGATCATCAGCACGCGAAAGCGGACATCACTCATGCATGCGCCCCACGATAAGACATGTCGAGCACTTCGGCGATATGCAGGACGCGCATGGGCGAACCATTCGCACTGAGCCCGCCTGCGAGTTGCATGTGACAACCGGGATTTGCTGTCACGACGACTTGGGCATTGGTCCGCATGGTGTTGGCGATTTTTCGGTTACCGAGTTGACCTGCCAGTTCAGGTTGAGTCACATTGTAGATGCCCGCAGAACCACAGCAGAGGGACGATTCAGCCATTTCGATCAATGTTACGCCGGGAATTTTTTTGAGCAACGCACGCGGTTGTGCCGTAATGCGTTGGGCATGTGCCAAGTGGCACGGCTCTTGGTATGTCACGGTCATGGGTAACGGCTTGAGGTCTGCAGTGTTGACGTCTAATCCTGCAATATACTCGCTGATGTCACGTACTTTGGCACTAAAGGCCACCGCTCGCTCTGCCCATACAGTGTCATCGTGCAGGAGATGCCCATATTCTTTGAGGGTTGATCCACAACCGGCAGCGTTGACAATTATCGCATCGTAGGACGAGCCAAAAGCAGCAATATTCTGTTGCGCTAAGCTGCGGGCCGAGTCTAATTCGCCGCCGTGCGCATGCAATGCACCGCAACATCCTTGGTTGCGGGGCACCACAACCGTCACCCCATTGCGTTGGAGGACGCGGATGGTAGCAGTGTGGACATGACTGAATGCAGTCGACATAATGCAGCCGCTGAGCAAAGCCACCCGCGATTTTTCGACACCGATTGCGGGATAGACCTGATCTCGGGGCACGGTGAAGGTATTGCTGATGGGTGGGAGGATTGCTTCTTGGTCGGTCAACCCAAACAGTCTGATGACCCCACTCCGCCGTGCCAGCCATTGCAGTCCGGATTTTTGGTAGAGCCAGAGCAATCGCGAAAAGGCACGAAACACGCTCATACGGCGGAATAACTGACCAAATACTAACGACCGAATGGCAGTCGTCGTTACTGGGTAGGCAGGGAGCGTGCCGTCTAATTTTGCGTTGTGGATTTGGCTCCGTGAAGACTCGAGAATCTGTCCGTACTGGACTCCGCTGGGGCAGACTGCCTCACACGCGCGGCAGTTGAGACACGCGCTCATTTGCTCCTGAAAGACATCGGATTCCATCCCGATGCGCCCATCAGCCACGGCCTTCATCAGATAGATACGACCGCGGGGAGAAAATTGCTCGAGGCCTGTCTCGCGATACGTTGGGCACGAGGAGAGACAGAGCCCACAGTGGACACAAGTATTGATGACGGCATCGCTGGGGATATCGCTACCGTAGAATGAAATCACACTCGAATGGGTCATTGTGACCTCGTGAAGTATATGGTTATTTCACCAAAGTATACCATAGACGTCCATTTTGAGTGTTCTGTTGGCGTTTGCCAATGCATTGAATTGTTGGTACAATGCACCCTAGTAATTTAGATTTTAGTGAGGGACACCATGGCCAGTAAGAAGGGCAATCGCATCATCATCAAGCTCCGGAGCACCGAGAGCGCACATACCTATACGACGATGAAGAACCGCAAGAACGACACCAACCGTCTCGAACTCCGCCGCTACGATCCTACCCTGCGCAAGCATGTCCTCTACCGCGAGACCAAATAAGGATATTGCTGTCTCACGATTCGGAGTGGGGTAATACCCTGCTCCGTTTTTTGTGCCCTTTTTGACAGGAGTACCGTCATGGCACCCTACTGGATTGGAGTGCGGCGAATCATCCTCGCAGCCTGCATCGGCCTCGGGGCTGGTTTGGCCTCGGCGTTTTTTTTGGAGGCACTGAATGCGACCACACGCCTCTGGCTCGCCTATCCGTTGCTGATTTGGGGATTGCCGGTCGTTGGGTTCGTCATGGCAGCACTCTATCGTGTGAGTGGGCCAGCTGCCGCTGCTGGAAATAATCTGATTATCAATGCAGTCCATGACCCAGAAAGCCAGCGGGTCCCTCTGAGGCTTTTCCCCTTGGTGCTCGGCAGCACACTGCTGACGCACTTATGTGGCGGATCGGCGGGGCGAGAGGGTACGGCAGTACAGATGGCGGGGAGTATTGTCGGAACCGTCATCAAATACCTGCATATCGATCGACAAGAGTCCAGATTATTGCTCATGGCAGGGATAAGTGCGGGATTCGCCAGCGTGTTTGGCACACCATTGGCAGGTATGGTGTTTGGGATGGAAGTACTTGCTATCGGCAGCATCCGCATGAAGGCGGCTGTACCGTGCCTGATCGCAGCAATGGTCGGCGATGCCACGGTACGCCTGCTCGGTGTTGCACATGGCCAGTACCTCCTGCATTCTTTGCCGGTGGTATCTCCTGGGCTGATCGGTTGGAGTGTACTCGCAGGTGTCGTATTTGCGGGTATCGCGGTGCTCTTTGTCGAAGGCAATCGCGTTGTCGAAGGGGTTGGCAAACAGCTCATCCGTGATTCACGCTGGCGTACTGCTGTTGGCGGAGTGGTTGTGATTACATTTACCTATATCAGTGGCACGCGGGAATACAACGGATTGAGCCTGCCCTTACTGAGCAGCGCATTTAGTCCCGCGGGTGTGCCGATGTGGGCATTTGCGCTGAAGCTGCTCTTTACTGTGGTGACTTTGGGTTTCGGTTTCAAAGGCGGTGAAGTAACGCCACTGTTTGTGATCGGCGCGACTGCTGGTGCAACTATCGGGCGACTCTGTGGCCTGCCGATGGATGTGATGGCTGCGCTTGGTTTTGTGGCGGTCTTTGGGGCTGCTGCACAGACACCCTTGGCGTGCCTCATTCTCGGGGTAGAACTGTTTGGGGCTGGCTTGTTGGTGCCCATGGCAATTGTCGTGGTAGTGGCAGTTGCGTGTGTTGGTCAGCGCGGTATCTACCACGCACAACGCATCACGTCGCTACACGATGAAATAGATAGTGCACAACGCAAACCTATGCTGTCCGATGTGCAATCTAAGCGTTCGTCATGGCGTTGGTTCACGTTGGATTAGGGCAGTTCTACGACCAAAAGGTATGCACCATCATTGGCGACGTTTTCTACGACACCTATGACGACGATGTTGACCCCTTTGCGCCAAGCGGTGTAGCTCAGTGTGTCGCCCTCGACACTAATCGTTGGAAAAATTTGCCAACCCAGTGCTGTTAATCCGTTCGCATAATATGCTTTTACGGCAACATACGTGCTTTCATCCGGGATGCGATAAAGGGTTGTGCGGGAGGGCTTGGGTAAGCCAGTGAGGTATTGATCCAAGCCGCCTTTGAGCTCTGCTGCCAAAGCCGCAACATTGACGTCGACCGGAGTGGCACCCGGAAAGAGCAGTGCGTCGGTGGGGTGTTCCGTCGTTGCTGCACCACAGGCAGCGAGACTTACTAGTGCTAAGGAACTTGCGAGGAAGGTACGTCGTTTCATCTGCGTGTCTTTCAGGTAAGGAAAAAATGACGGGCTAGGACTATGCCTGCGCTGCGAGCGCGTATGCGACTGCGGCTTCGGCATGAATGTGGGTCGTGTCGAAAACCGGCACCGCGACATCTGCCGCGCCCACGAGTAATGTTATCTCGGTGCAGCCCAAAATAATGCCTTGCGCACCACGAGCCACCAAACCAGCCATGATTGCTTGGTAGCGGGCGCGTGATGTAGGGTCGATATTGCCCATGCACAGCTCATCGTAGATGACCTGGTTGACGACGGCCCGCTCTGCCTCATCGGGGACAAGGACGGTCAACCCATAGTTGGCTTCGAGACGGCCTTTGTAAAAGTCTTGTTCCATGGTGTAGCGTGTCCCAAGCAGTCCGATTGTAGTGATGCCCGCTGCCACAATACGCTCCGCGGTGGCATCTGCGATATGGATGAACGGTACAGGAAGATCGACAGTGATCGTAGCTGCGACTTTGTGCATGGTGTTGGTACATAAAACCACGCAGTCTGCGCCTGCGGCTACGAGCCGTTGGGCAATCTGTGCGAGCGCGCTGCCGGCTTGTTCCCAATCGCCGTTGTGTTGGTAGGCTTCGATTTCGGCGAAGTCGACGCTGGCGAGGATGATCGGTGCTGAGTGTAAGCCGCCGCGGGCTGTACGGACCAACTGGTTGATGACCCGGTAATATTCAGCGGACGATTCCCAACTCATGCCGCCGATCAGACCAATCCACTTCATGCGAGATCCCTTTCGTCATATAACCGTATCCTACCATTTTCACCGAGGGTATATAATGCAGGCGCACGCACCATACGAAGGGAATAACCATGACCAAGATACGTTGGGGTATTGTCAGCACGGCCAACATTGGAGTTGCCAAAGTCATCCCGGCAATGTTGAAGGGCGAACACATCGAAATTGCCGCCATTGCATCTCGTGATTTGGCCAAGGCACAAGATGTCGCCCAAAAATTGGGCATCCCCAAGGCGTATGGGAGCTACGAAGCACTTCTGGCGGATCCCACCATCCAAGCAATTTACAACCCATTACCGAACCATTTGCATGTGCCGATCACCATCCAAGCACTTGCCGCGGGGAAGCATGTTTTGTGTGAAAAGCCTATAGCGCTCAGCGCTGCCGAAGCAGAGCAACTGGTGGCCGCCGGGAGACGATACCCACAGCTGAAACTGATGGAGGCGTTCATGTACCGTCACCATCCGCAGTGGCAGCGCGCCAAAGCGATCGTCGATGCGGGCGGGATTGGCCAGTTGCGGACGATACAGAGTATTTTCAGTTATTACTTGACCGATCCGACCAATGTCCGCAATCAGGCAGACATCGGTGGTGGCGGGTTGATGGACATCGGCTGCTACAACATTTCGCTGTCACGCTTCATCTTTGGGAGCGAGCCGAGCAAGGTCGTCGCTATGATAGAGTACGATCCGACCCTCAAAACGGATCGACTGGCATCTGGTATGTTGCAGTTCGCCGGGGGAACGGCGACCTTCACTTGCTCGACGCAACTGACGAATTATCAGCGTGTCCAGATTATGGGGACCGAAGGCCGCATCGAAATCGAAATTCCATTCAATGCGCCGGCAGACAAACCATGCATCATGTGGCACACGGTCAATGGCAAGACCCTCGAGATAACCTTGCCGACGGCAGACCAGTACACTATCCAAGGCGAATTATTTAGTCTGGCAATTATCAATAACACACCGGTCCCCACGCCGATAGAAGACGCTGTGGCCAATATGCGGGTGATTGATGCGCTCGTGGCCAGCGAACGCCAAGGCGGCTGGGTGCGCATCCCTGCCTAATTCGATTTGCGGACGCTTGTTTGGTATGCTATACTAGCAAGTGTTGTGGTGCTCGTAGCTCAACGGCAGAGCGCTGGTCTGTGGCTCCAGAGGTTGCGGGTTCGAAACCCGTCGAGCACCCCATTCTAGCCCCCGAGTTGGTAACAACTCGGGGGTGATTGTTTGTTTTTTCGTGCCGATGTATGATATGACGAGCTGATAATTGAAAGGTCGTCTCGACATGGTACACATCGAACAACGCCGCGTTGCCCTCCCTACCGGAGTGACGCTGAATGTCCATATCGCGGGTGAAGGGCATGATGTCCTGTTGCTCCACGGAATTACCGGCTGTGGGTTGTATTGGAGTGCACAAATCGACAGCCTGGTAACAGCCGGGTACCGTGTCTTTGCGCCGGACGGCCGCGGTCACGGTACCTCGGATCGGGCCAGCGACTACGAGACATCCTCCATCGCCGAGGATGCGGCTGCGTTGATTACCATGCTGGGATTGGCTAAACCGACGGTGATTGGCCACTCGATGGGTGGCGCACAGAGCCTCTACCTGGCATCGGAACACCCCGAATTGGTCGGTCGACTCATCCTCGAAGACCCTGCCGTATGGCCACAAGGTGGCGACGATGCCTATATTGCTGCCATGCGTGATCCCTGGAAGCAGGGGCTGATTGCATGGACAGGGATGACGCATGCAGACTTGGTGGCATTCAAACGGGCTGAAGCACCGCATTGGAGTGGTGAAGCACTCGATGCCTGGGCAATGGCCAAGCTCCAGAACGATCCTGAGGTGCTGTCGTGGCTGGACGAAATCAAAACTCCCGTATGGCAATGGCTCAATAAAGTAACAGTACCGATAACGGTGTTGTACTGTGAACCGGAAAAGGGAGGCGTTGTGTCTGCCGCTTTTGCGCAAGAACTAGTCGGCTATATGCCGCATTTGAATGCGGTATGTATCCCGGGTGTGGGGCACGAGATGCATCACGACAACCCTGCTGCGTTTATCTCTGCGGTGTGGGACGCAATGAACTAGCAGTTATCAGTTATCAGTTATAAGTAGTTTGAGATTTAGTGTATTTGTGAGATGGTGAGGGTGTGTTGGCGAAATACACTGCGAATCGGGTGAATCTGCCGACAGGCGTCACGCTGACGACCTACCAAGCCGGGCAAGGACGAGATCTGTTGTTGCTCCATGGATTGACGTCGGCGGCGTTGTGTTGGAGTCCGTTGGTACGCGATCTGGTGCGTGCGGGATACCGCGTCACCTATGCGGATAGCCGAGGCCATGGCCTTTCGGAACGGTCCGGAGACTATTCACTTGATGCCATTGCAGCCGATGCTGCAGCACTTATACAGAAAGTAGGATTACTGAAGCCGACGGTGATTGGTCATTCGATGGGTGGTGCGCAGGCGTTGCGGTTGGTGTCGGATCATCCTGAACTGGTGACCAGTGTTATCGTCGAAGATCCGGCAATTTGGGAGCACGCGCAAACCGAAGCAGTGATCGCGGCAACCCTCATCCCCTGGCGGACAGCGTTGGCGCGTTGTGCTGTGGGGTCTGTCGCCGAGCTCAGCGCCCAAAAACAGCGCGCATCACCGCACTGGAGTCCCGAAGCGGCTGCGCACTGGGCGACGGCGCAGCGCCAGGTTGACCCCAACGCATTGTCATATTGCTACACCAACATCCAGTCGGTGTGGGAATGGTTGCGGCCGGTACAGGTGCCTATCACGGTCATTCATCCGCGTGCGGGTAAGGGCATCATCGACGACGCTATGGCGTCAGCGCTGCTCGCGGCGATGCCGCTGTTGCGCACCGCGGTGATGGCCGATGTCGAACACAACATGCATGATGATGCCCCGGCGACCTTTTTCGCGCTGGTACACGAAGCAATGCTCCGTGACGAGGAAACAAACGGATAGGGTCAGCCACCGACGTCTGATACCGATGCAGGTGCCTGCATGGCAGCGGTAGCGCGCCACACTGCCCGTGCAGTGGCGCAGACACTCAACACACCGGGCAGGTCCTCGTGACCAGCCCGGTGTGGTATTTTTCTCATCCTGCTGATTGATCAGCGCCAGAGGATCGAACTGATGAGGTAGCTGTTGAGGGCCACGATGACGACCGCGATGGTCCATGCGAGGCCCGTGAGCCAGCGCGGATTGACGAAGCGTCCCATTTTGACTCGGTCACTGGTAAAGAGTACCAGTGGGATAACCGCGAAGCTGAGCTGGATCGAGAGAATGACCTGCGAGAGGACGAGGAGTTGGCCGGTGCCCCGTTCGCCATATAGTGCCGCCACAATGACGGCAGGTATGATTGCAATCAGGCGCGTGATGAGGCGACGGAGCCACGGGGGCAGGCGCAGATCGATGAACCCTTCCATCACGATTTGGCCGGCGAGTGTCCCGGTCAACGTCGAACTTTGGCCCGATGCGAGGAGTGCAACAGCAAAGGCGATGCTTGCAAACGACGCACCGAGTACCGGCGTCAGCAGGCGATGCGCATCGGCGATGTCTGCGACGTCCGCATACGCGGTGCCATGGAAGGTGGCAGCGGCGAGGACGAGGATGGCGGCATTGATGAAAAATGCAAATGCTAACGATGCGGTCGAATCAATGGTGGCAAACCGGATGGCAAGTGCTTTGCCGGTGTCGTCACGGTCGTATGCGCGGGTCTGCACGATACTCGAATGTAGATAGAGATTATGCGGCATGACCGTCGCACCGAGAATCCCAATGGCTATGTAGAGGGCATTGGGATTGCGAATAATCTCGAGCTTGGGAACGAGCCCGTCAAGGACTGCAGCAAATGCCGGTTGAGAGACGATAATCTCGTAGACAAAGCACAAGAAAATAACGGCAATCAATCCAGCGACGATCGATTCGATAATACGGAAGCCTTTGTGCTGCAGAAAAAGCACAATCAGGATATCAATCGCAGTGATGAGCACACCGGCAACAAGGGGGATGCCGAACAGCAGGTTGAGCGCGATGGCAGCGCCGATGACTTCGGCGAGGTCACAGGCTGCAATCGAAATCTCGCACAGCACCCACAGCACCAACGAGACTGGTCGCGCGTAATGGTCGCGACACGCCTGCGCCAAATCACGGCCGGTAGCCACCCCGAGTTTGAGGGCCAGATGCTGGAGCACCATTGCCATGATATTTGAAAGCAGGATGACCGACAGCAGCAGATATCCGAATTGTGCACCGCCGGCGATATCGGTGGCCCAATTACCCGGGTCCATGTAGCCCACCGCAACCAGCATGCCTGGTCCGGCAAATGCCAACAGCGTACGCCAGAATCCCGCATTTGCATCGATACGTACCGTGGCGAAAACCTCCGGGAGCGACGGGCTACGACGCGCGTAGCGCCAGCCGGATTCGGGGTGGTGGACTCCGTCGGATGGACGCAGATCAGCCATGTATACCTCAGAAAATAATATTTAGTCTAGACTAACTTTCCTATGAGTATAGATGAAAAATGGCCATTGTCAATCCACATGCAAAGAAACCCACGGTACGATGGATGCGCACCGCGGGTGGGAAGAGAACGCTAGAGCGTTGAAAGGCTGTGCATGTCGTCTGCGAGATGGTCATACATCGTGCGGTAGATTGCATACACCCGGTCGTGTTGGGTGACGGCGGCATCATCGGGATGGACGGTGTCGACGACGCGGACGCAGCGTTGGACTGCATCATTGACGTCGCGGAAGTGACCGGTTCCGACAGCAGCCAATAGGGCTGCCCCATATGATGGTCCTTCTTCGGCGGCAAGGGTCGACACGGGTGCTCCATAGATGTCGGCTTGGAGTTTGCGCCAAAAGGCGCTTTTGCCGCCGCCACCGGTCGCCCGGATGTCGGTGGTGGGTACGCCGAGATCACGCATGATGTGCAGCCCGTCGCGGAGCGCATACGTCACGCCTTCGAGTACCGCGCGCGCCATGTGTCCGACACTGTGGCGACTCGTGAGCCCAACAAAACCACTGCGTGCGAGTGGGTCGAGGTGCGGGGTACGTTCGCCATTGAGATACGGCAGAAAAATCAGACCTTCAGCGCCCACGGGCGTTGGAGCTGCGACTGCGACGAGGTCGTCGTAGCTGAGTGCCGGATTCCCCATTTGGCGCAGCAGGTTACGGAACCATGCGAAAGACCCGCCGGCAGAGAGAGTTACTGCCATCATATGCCAGGCACCAGGCACCGAGTGACAAAAGGTGTGTAGGCGACCTTTGGGGTCGAGGGCGATGCTGTCACTGTGCGCAAATACGACGCCACTGGTACCAATACTACTATTCACGACCCCGCGGGTAACGATGCCGGTACCTACGGCAGCGGCTGCGTTATCCCCTCCGCCAGCGATGATGGGAATGCCAGCGGGGATGCCGAGGACCGACGCGGCCCGAGCGGTGAGTTCGCCGGTAACCTGGGGACCTTCGTGGAGAGTGGGTAACCATGCGCGGGGGATTGCAAGGGCGGTGAGAATCTCGGGTGAGTAATCGCGGGCAGTGATGTCCATCAGGAGTGTGCCCGCGCCGTCAGCAACATCGGCTGCGTAGGTGTCACTGAGCAAGAAGCGAATATAGTCTTTGGGGAGCACAATGTGCGCTATACGTGCATAGTTTTGTGGCTCGTGATTGCGGACCCACAGGATTTTTGGGGCCTGGAATCCCGTCAATGCAGGATTGCCGGCAATGGCGAGGAGTCGATCGGCGCCGACTTTTTGGGTAATCTCGATGCATTCGGCAGCGGTGCGTTGGTCGTTCCATAGCAAGGCAGGGCGGATAACGTGATTTGCATCATCGAGAAAGACGGCGCCATGCATTTGCCCGGTCAGTCCAATGCCACGGATCTGTGTACCGTCTATGCCTGCAACAACTGCGCGGACGGCTTCTTGGGCGCCGCGCCACCAATCGGCGGGATTTTGTTCGCTCCACAGTGGCTGCGGGGTCGAGAGGGGGTATTCGGCGAGGGCACTTGCAACGATGGTGCCGTCGCCGTCACAGACGATGGCTTTGGCGCCAGAAGTGCCGATGTCGAGTCCGATATAGAACGGCATGTGCGTTCCCTTTCGCTATAGACGAGGGGGTGAGGCACGCCTCACCCCCGGTAACGAGTACGATGTGGCAAGGTGTCAGCGCACGCCCATGATGACTTCCATGGTCAGTTGGTCGAGCTGCTCGTATGGCTGACCTTTGCTGCCGATGGCGGCACGATCGAAGCTGTGATTAGAAAGAAGCTTGGCTTTGTCGGGGCTGAAGCCACCCTGCCAGGCCGGCAATCCAGGAGCAATGCTATTGACCTGCTGGACCAACGCTTGGATGTTTTTGTCTGCATTCCAGCGTGCGGCTTTTTCTTTCAGGATCAGGTATGTCCGCATACAGCCTTTTGCAAAGGCTTTGACGCCTTCGTCGTTATCGGTACGGAAGGCGTGGGCATCGAAGTGCTTGCTGCCGTTGTACCCGACGTCTTCGAGGAACTTGACGAGGTGAAATGCACCTTTGATGTTGGAGGATCCGAAGCGGAAGTCTTGGTCATAGCGACCGATGACTTGATCGTTGAGGTCGATGTGGAAGAGTTTGTTCATCTCCCATGCTTGGGCAACGCCATGCAAGAAGTTCAGACCCGCCATGGTTTCGTGGGCGACCTCTGGATTAACGCCTACCATGTCTGGATCGTCGAGGGTCGTGATGAACGCCAGCGCGTGGCCGACGGTCGCCAAAAAGATGTCGCCGCGAGGCTCGTTGGGTTTTGGTTCGAGTGCGAAGCGCAGTTTGTATCCCTGTGATTTGGAATACGAAGCGAGAAAGTTGATTGCTTCGCGGAAGCGCTTGATGGATTCGGCGGGGTTTTTGGTGGCGTCGGATTCGGTACCTTCACGACCGCCCCAAAAGACATAGACTTCGGCGCCGCATTCGACACCCAGGTCGATGGCACGCATCGTCTTTTGGACGGCATAGGCACGGACAGCAGCATCGTTGGATGTGAACGCACCGTCGCGGAATGCCGGATCGGTGAAGAGGTTGGTGGTGGCCATCGGCACGACCAACCCAGTGGTGCTCAGTGCGTTTTTGAAGTCACGGACAATTTGCGTGCGCTCTGCGGAGGTCGCATCGATGGGTACAAGGTCGTTGTCGTGGAAATTGACGCCCCACGCGCCACACTCTGCCAGCAGATGGACGAGCTCGACGGGTGTTTTGGGCTTGCGCACTGGCTCGCCGAATGGGTCACGGCCGACATTGCCGACGGTCCAGAGGCCAAATGTGAATTTGTCTTGGGGGCGTGGAGCGTAATCCATCGAATCCTCCTTGGATACTTAGTGTGCATCATTGAACAGGAACGCCGATATTCTACCATACCTGATTGCCGGTGATGAGCCCAAATCTGCCAAAATGTACGGGATAGACGCGGCATCATGCGTCAGGAACGGGAGTTGTGACAAGAGCGTATAATACCGGTATGAATAAAATATACCGTCCCGAAGTGATGAGTCCGGCAGGGTATTGGCCACAATTACTCGCAGCAGTGGAAGCCGGCGCCGACTCTGTGTATTTTGGGTTGACTCATTTTTCGGCACGCGCCAAAGTGGGCTTCACCCTCGATGAATTGCATGAGGTGATGCAAACATTGCACCGCCGTAACGTACGTGGCTTTGTGACCTTTAATACACTCATCTACGGCCACGAACTTGCTGAGGCAAGTCGCGCGATTGTCGCAATTGCTGAGGCAGGGGTCGATGCAATTATTGTCCAAGATATTGGTGTTGCTTCGTTGGCACGCCAAATCGCCCCGCACCTCGAGGTACATGGGAGCACGCAGATGAGCGTGACGAACGTTGCCGGCGTGGAATTTGCACGACGCCTCGGAGCGAATCGGGTCGTTTTGGCACGTGAGCTTTCGTTAGTTGAGATTCGTTCCATCAAAGAACAGACAGACGTTGAGCTCGAGATATTTGTCCATGGTGCACTGTGTGTCTCGTATTCGGGGCAGTGCTTTTCTTCGGAAGCATGGGGTGGCCGGAGCGCGAATCGTGGTCAGTGTGCGCAGGCCTGTCGCCTCCCATATGATCTGATGGTCGATGGAGTACAAAAGCCGCTCGGTGACGCAAGATATCTCTTATCCCCTGGCGACTTAATGGCGATTGACCATGTCGATGAAATCGTTGACATCGGCATCTCTTCACTCAAAATCGAAGGCCGCTACAAAGACGCTGAATATGTGGCGTTGACGACGAAGGCATACCGGACAGCGGTAGATAATGCACTCGCAAAGCGCGCAGAAAAAGTAAGTCGTGAAGAAAAGTTACTCCTCGAGCAGGTCTATTCACGCGGGTTGGGTGATTACTTTATTGGTGGCACAAATCACCAGACGGTGGTCAACGGCCGTGCCCCACGTCACCGTGGGATTTGCGTTGGGACCGTTGCGCAAGTAGGCGACGACCATATCGTGATCGAACCACGCACCGTCCCACTCAAGGCAGGTGACGGTATCGTCTTTGATGCGGCGGACTGGCGGAGCCCCGAGGAACGAGAGGAAGGTGGCCGTATCTTCACCGTGACGAATATGGTGAATGGCAACGTGTCGCTCAGTTTTGGACGCCGTGCCATCAATAGCACCCGGGTCCGGCCAGGGGATTTGGTATGGCGCACCAACGATGTCGGTGTCGCGAAGGCAGCCAAACCATATATCGAGCCACACTTGCCGGTGACGCGACAACCGATTGAAATCATCATCGACACGACTCCTGACGGTCGTTTGCAAATGACCTGGCAACTCGCACACCGCCCAGACGCACAAGTCGTATTGCTGCTGGACCCGCCTGTCGATGCCGAAGAACAACGACCGGTCACTGATGAATTTTTGGCCAAACAACTCGGTCGACTTGGTGGGACTTTTTATCAGCTCTCACACGTGGATAATCGGAGCGGGGGTGAACTTTCGGTCTCACCGTCGTATCTGAATCAACTCCGACGCGACGCAGTAGCATTGCTTGATGTGGTGTTGGCAGCGGTCGATATCGGAACAGTCAATGATCCAACGACGGTCCTTGCTGAAGCGCAAACGCATGTGGTCCATGCGCCAGATACCACTGAACCGATACAATTACATGTCATGGTGCGGCAACCGTGGCAACTCACCGCTGCAATTGCTGCCAAGCCAGCGAGCATTACATTGGACTACTTGGAGCTCTATGGTCTGAAAGATGCAGTTGCTGAGGTCAAGGCCGCAGGAATTGTCGTGCAGGTTGCCTCCCCACGGGTGCTCAAACCCGGAGAAGCCCGCATCACCCAATTCTTGGCGAAGTTAGATTGCCCGGTGCTTGTCCGTGGTGCTGGATACATCGGTGAACTTCGTGCAGCCGGGGTCACCATGGTCGGTGACTTCTCGCTGAATGTCGCCAATGCGTTATCGGCACAGCTGTTGCGCGATGCGGGAATTACGCGGATCTCCCCAACGCATGACTGTAATGCAGCACAGATAACCGACATGGTACGCCAACTCGGTGGGTCGTCTATCGAAGTGATTGCATATCATCACCTTCCGGTTTTTCATACCGAGCATTGTGTATTCTGTCGATTCCTGTCAACCGGAACGAGTTACAAAGACTGCGGTCGCCCGTGTGAAACGCATCAGGTTGGTTTGCGTGATCGCCATGGGCGAGTGCACCCGGTCATCGCTGACGTCGGGTGCCGCAATACGGTGTTTGGGGCAGAGGCGCAGGAGGGGACAAAGCATCTCGCGGATTGGATACAGGCAGGGGTAAAGCATCTCAGGTTGGAATTTGTCCATGAGAGTGCCGCGGATGTCAGTGCGGTTATTGCACTGTATAACGCAGGGATAGCTGGGACACAAAGCTGGAGCGACATTGGTCGTGACTTACGTCATGCGGCTCCGAGCGGTGTGACCGAAGGCAGCTTCTTTGTTCCGGATAACTACATGGTAATCCCACTGCGCTAATCGCGTACCAACAAAATCCCCGTCACGTACGCGTGACGGGGATTTGTCGTTCTTGGGATGATGTGTTTGGGATTATTTTGTTGGCAGTGCGACAACAACGAGACGCTGGCTAAAGCGATTGGGACCAGAGGCTGGCCAGCACGTTACCAACGTGAGTTGTTCGTGGTCGGTTGGTTCGATGAGCTTGAGGTTGGCGATTTGTTCATCTGCAGATTTGCCCTCTGCGGGTATGAGCTTCTGCTCGCTGACCGTATACGAATACGCTTTGGTGCCTTCGTAGATGGTAATCTTTTGACCTGTGATGAGTTTATCGAGATTCGCAAAAAGCTTGCCATACCCTGCAACATGGGAACTGAACACAATATTTGTGCCTTCACCAGGCAATCCAGATTGGTAGTGGTGACCCACTGCGTAACGTGCCACGGTCCACTCCTGGATTGCGGTGACGGGATTTTTCATCCAACTCACCATCAAAACGGGAGCATCTAATTCAATGGAAGGTGCCGAAATACGGGTAATGGGTGAAGCACTTATTGGAGGAATGGCGAGTCCGGTATTGGCATCGGTCGTGCCATTACTCGGAACAATCCGTTGCATTGACTGTGCCGCAATCGGTGCGCTGGTAATCTCATCGATTGCATCGACCCGCATTAACGCTACTTGCGCAACGATATAGATCCCAGTGACCAAAAGAACGGTCAATCCCATGTAGCTCGATACGTGATGCCGCAGGCGAATGTGCCAATTCGACGAAAGAATGGCGCCATTCATTAGTGCCTTTCGTCGGGACTGCCTGATTTGTTGTTCGACGGTTTGTGCGTTTTGCATTATTTGTTCCTTCCCAACCATAATCCGACTGCGGTGAGTGTGCTTACAATTGTTACGAATGCGACAAAAGGGAGACGCTGCATCACGTCAGTACCTTCCATTACTCCCGTATTGGGCAACACTACAGGCCGTTGAGGAGTCCTCATGACCGGCGTCGGGTGTGGTAAGGCTGCCTGGACTGTTGCCACAATGGCCGTCTCGAGTGTTTTGGGGAGAGCGGTAGGAAGTGGATTGCCATCAGGTGCAGTGACCTGTAACGCAGACGTCGGAGTAATGCTCGGGGCAGTCACTATTGCTGCGAGATTGACAATCGCTCCACCAGATTGCATTGCCACACGTACCACGACTGCAATGATAGCCACAACAATCAGAATGGCCAATATTTGACGAGTCATGCGGTGCCTCGAGTTCAATGTGTGTACGATATAGTATAGTACTGTAATATGTGCGTACAAGGGCTCAAAGATGTTGTCATCTTGCTGTAATCGATAGATTTAAATAATGTCAATGGGAACATTTCCCCTTGAAGCACTATAGTACCAAAGCTGTAGTACAAACAACTGATTGGCGTAGGAATGTCTGAAGAAGTGCACAATCCCGACGATTTGCTCACTGCATTACTCGCGAGCAAACCACAACGGCAAACAACGAATGGTCGGCATCGCCTCCCGTTGTACGAGATTGTGCGTGGCATTGGTGAAGAGATTGGTTGGCGTCCTGCAGGAAGCCGTGCTGAGGCGCAGACAGCGGACTATATGGCGCGTCTCTGGCAACGCGCAGATGTATGGTTTTGGCAAGACACCTTCCCAACTGCGACGGGCATGCGTCCTGTGATTCGTTCTCTTGCTGCTCTCAGTCTGCTTGGTGTGTTATCACTGTATCTTTCACTCTGGATTGCGCTTGCTGTCTCGGTGGTGTGTACTGCTCTGGCATATCGGAGTCTGATGCGGGACCAGATTCCCGTCCAGGAGATGAATGCCACGAGCCAAAATGTCCTCGCAATTCGCAAAAGCCCGCGCCGCACGATGCGTCGGGTGGTGTTGTGCGCGCCGCTCGACACATTCCCTGCGCTAGTTCGACATGGGCAGCAGCGTACACACCTGATAGTGGCCACGATACAGACAACACTCGTATTATTGACAATCATCAATCCAGTCTCTGCCTGGTATGGTCCAGCCGCTGTCCCGGTTTCGCTCGCTTCGGTATCGGTATTGTGTGTCTGGTATTACTTTGTGATGGTGGTGATCGATGCCAACGACCGCAAACCAAAGCGCAGTGCAGGAGCGATAAGCCATGCCGGAGCGTTGGCAGTTTTGGCTGGGAGCTTTGATGATTTGACCGACCTTGTGCATACCGAGATTTGGGCAGTAGCGCTGGGGGCAACCGCGCTCGATGCAGGTGCAATCGACTTGCTACAACGCTACCCGTTTGATCCCGAGACAACGTTCTTCATTGGCCTTGCAGGAATCGGTAAAGGGACGCTGGCATACGCACTGTATAACGGGTATGATCGCGGCAGAGCGGTCGATGCGCTTCTGATTGAGATGGCTAGTCAACTTCAGAGCGACACCGCTATCGAACCACGGGTAACCCGTCAACAGTCACTGATACGACCATTCTTGCGACGTCAGTGCCGCGCAATTGAATTGACCTGTTTGGACCATCATGGATTAGTCCCCTTACAGGGTAGCCCGCACGATACTGTGGCCGCAGTGAACCCACTTATTTTGCAACGCGCGGTACAGATTGTTGGTACGCTCGTGCGCTCCATCGATGCATTGTCTCTGTCGCCGACACAATTACACAGCAAGGAATAAATCATGGATGAACGGATAGTGGGATGGCTCCAGCGCCTTGTGCAAATTCCCAGTGTCAATCCGAGCCATGATGGCCCGTCCGCACACACCAGTGGTGAAGGGGCGTTGGTGACCGTATTGGCTGAGGTGTTCCGTAGTCTTGATGCAGATGAAATAATCTACGACCCCGTCCTGTCCAAGCGAGACAATCTCTATGCCATTTGGCATGGAGCAAATCCTGCGGTCGCCCTCCTCGATGTCCACCTCGATACCGTCGGCGTCGAGCAGATGACTATTGACCCATTTGGGGGCGAAGTGCGTGATGGGCGCGTCTATGGCCGTGGTGCAGTCGACACCAAAGCATCGCTCGCGGTAGCATTGGCGGTCATTGAAGCACACCAGCGAACCGGTGCCCCATTCGCGCAGACCATCATGATTGCCTGCACGGTCGACGAAGAAGAACTCGGCAGTGGTGCGATTGCCCTTGCCGCTTGGCTACAGAAGCGAAAATTACGCCCGCACACAATGATTGTGGCAGAGCCTACGGAGTGCCGCCCGGTCTACGGCCATACAGGACTGGTGCGCCTGTGGTTGCAGACTCAGGGAGTAGCGGTACACACGTCTCAACCTAATCGCGGGATTAATGCAATTACTGTGATGGTACCTATCGTGCAAGCCTACATTGCAGAGCATCAGCGCCTGCAAACACTGCCGCCTGCGGCATTAGGACATGGCACATTGACCGTCTCGCGCATCGACGGCGGTCGCGGGCTCAACATCGTTCCCGATGCCTGTCGTATCGGCATTGACCGTCGCGTCGTCGATGGTGAATCAGCCGTAGCGGTGCAAAAAGAATTGTTGGCTATCGCTGCCCATGCGAGCGGTGGGACTGCAACGCATACCTTTATCACCGATGCCGAGGCGTTTTATCAAGATCCTCATCATCCATGGGTTATTGAGCTCTGTGCATTCCATGGCAACACCGCAACAACGGCACCATATGGCACCAATGCGTTTGCCTATGGTGACATTCCTGCGTGTTGTGTGGTGTATGGTCCAGGTTCTATAGCGCAGGCACATACCGAAGACGAGTGGGTGTCTGTGGCTGAGCTGAGCCGGGCTGCTGATTGGTATCGGCATTGGTGGCAGCTGTCGAGTGACATCACTGCATAGAGAGGAACACAGATGGGGACGACGTCAATTCACACACATGGCTGCCGTGTCTCGGATGAGTGGACGATTCGCGGCATGCGCGCCGTGGTCCTTGAGAATGCAACACTCCGCGTGACCGTCCTGCTGGACCGCGGCGCCGAGATTGTCGAGCTCCGGCATAAATCGACCGACATCGATCCGCTGTTGCGTCTCCCAGTGGCCATCCATGATCCTGCGCGGGCGACTGGTTCGATTGGTGGTTCGGTAGGGAATTTTATGGATACGTACCTCGGTGGCTGGCAAGAAATTGCTCCCTCCGGTGGACCTACCAATACGCACCGAGGTGCTGCCTATGGTCAACACGGCGAAGTATCGCTGCTGCCATGGGATGCAGTCGTCACAGAAGATACCCCCGAGCGCGTCACCGTGCGCTGTAGCGTCCGTGGCATCCGCACCCCCATTCGTATCGTGCGCGAGATGACCATCGAAGGCGCATCGCCCATCCTGCGACTGACTGAATCGTTCACCAACGAGGCAGGAGAAGCAATTGACATCATGTGGGGTCACCATATAGCGTATGGCCTGCCATTTTTGAGCCATGGAGCACGGGTCGCGACTTCGGCACGTGCAATAGAGGCACATATGGGAGCAGACGATGCGCCCAACCGCTTGTCGCGTAACGGTGCGAAAGGTGTCTGGCCGCATCTGGCCGGCCCGGATGGGGCACCGTTCGATACGAGTATTGTTCCCGCATATCCCGATGCATTTGGCAGTGATGTCTTTTATCTCAGTAATTTTGCTGAAGATACCGCCTGGTACAGCCTGTATAGCGATTTTCATACCCTCGGTGTCGCTGTTGCATGGGATGCAACGGTTTTTCGGCACGTCTGGCAATGGCACGAATTTAGTCGCACCGGCGGGTTCCCGTGGTGGGGTCGGGCTCACGCATTCGCCCTTGAACCGTGGTGTGGCTACCCGACCGATGGTTTGTCTGCGGTAGCTGGCCGTGGGAATCAGCGTATCATGCAGGCAGGCGAGGTCATCCACACCTTCCTCACGGTCGCACTGTACCAGGAGAAATCAACACCTACTGCGATGAATCGCGCGGGGGATATAACGTTCTCAACGACGCGCTGATAGGGCATGTATCTTTTGAATACAGAAAAAAACACCCCATCGCGCTTAAAAGCGCAATGGGGTGTTTTCGCTGGGAATTAGCTGACTACCGTGTGTTTAAACTGCGGCAAGTACGCTTTGTTTTGGGCAAACATCTCATTGACCATTGCTTTGATCTCTGTCGGAGCCAAAACTGCAGCGGTCAATGGATCGTTGAGGATGGCATGGTAGACCTTGCGTGGATCGCCGGTTAACGCGCCGTCGACTGCCATTTCTTCGATCTGGGCGGACAAATTGGTCAGCATTGCAACCTGTGGTGGCAACGCACCGACGTGGACTGGGTGGAGGCCGTCTTTGTCGACAAAGACTGGCACTTCAACACAGGCGTCCTGGGGGAGATTGGTGATGAGGTTGGTGTTGCGCACATTCCCATTGAAGCGGAATGGCTCGCCGCCGGCCAGTGCATTGACAATATAGGCAGCATATTCATGGCCGCGGTCGAGTTTCAGGTTGGCACTCCCGTCGAACCAGGAACGTGCATCGTCGCGCCATTCGTGTTCGCGGCGGAGGTATTCATCGAGGATATACGCATATACCCCTGGATTCCAACCGGTGCCATGGGTGCAGTACTTTTCGATGAGGTCTGGCCGTTTGCGGAACCAGGCGTTGTACTCTGAGTTGTGACCACTCGACTCGGTAACGTAGTAGTCGAGGTTGAGGAACATCTCGTTGCGCACGATTTCTTCGTTATAGATTTCGGGACGTTCGGAGATGGCTTTGCGAATTAGCGGGATGGCATCGTTGCCGTTCCAGTTGTACTTGACATACCATGCCATGTGATTGATGCCCGCACAGACATACTCGATTTCTTCGTACGGTGCGCCGATCCACTTTGCGAGCATCTCTGAGGTGCCTTGGACGCTGTGACACAAACCGGTGATGGCGATCTTGGACTCGTGCTGCATAGCGCGGCAGAGCATGGCCATCGGGTTGGTGTAATTGAGCATCATCGCTGATGGACAGTACTTTTCCATGTCTTTGACGATAGCCAGCATCTCGGGGATGGTTCGGAGGGCACGGAAGATGCCTGAAGGTCCGCGTGTATCGCCGACATTGATATCAATACCGTATTTCTTTGGGATTTCGATGTCGTGGCGCCATACCTGTACCCCACCTGCCAAAATAGTCACCATGACGACATCAGCACCTTGCAATGCCTCTGCGCGGTTGCGGGTAGAACGAACCGTCGCGGGATATTTACCCAACTCGATGATGCGGCGCACGGATTTTTCGGCAAATTCGAGACGTTCCTGATCGATGTCCATCAACACCAATTCGGCGTTTTTGAGGCGATCGAATGTCAGAATGTCACGCACGAGTGTTCGTGTAAACCCAATACTGCCAGCGCCGATAAAAGTAATACGTGTCATAGCTATCCTTTTCCATTCGTTGAAGCGTCTATATAACCCGTCGTGTGCGTCCACAGTGCGGAGCCCATGGCTTCAACCGCTGCGAGCGAATCGACAGAGCCGTCGATGGTTAGTGCATGCAGAAAAGCGTCTCGATCTGCATGGAGTGCAGCTTCGACAATCACATTTACCCATGCGTATCTACTTGCCAACATCCCTGCGGTTGCATGCCCCAGCGGACGTTGCGGTATGGGTGTTGGCTTGCCGGTGGTCATTTGCGCCGGGGATTCGACGATTGCGCCTTGAGGCAAGTCTGGGACTTGCCCGGTATTGGGGAGATTGACTGCATAGAGATCGCTGCGGCGTTCGCGGATTGCGGTGACGATCTCGACGACCTGTTCGTGCTCACCAGATTCGCGTGCGAACAATCGGTTTGGGAGTGGTGCGCTACTCTGTGCATCAGCCTGCATGGCGGCAAATTCTGCATCGCCACCGGCTATCGTGCCTTCGAACGAGAATGCGTCGACACCAAGTCTCATCCCGTAGTATGCCCCGGTCCGAAAAAACTGCGGGAAGAACTCGGTCACATGCCGATCTAGCACTGCAGGGAACGCACCGGTGTGGCGGAGCAACTCCCACGAGAACCGATTCTGATCGGCGTGCGTGACGGGTACCTGCATTTGGGCGTCTGCATAAGCACGCAAGCGCGGCATCAGGTCGACCCCATCACTCTGTATTTCGGTCAGCCAGGTGAGGTGATTATACCCTGCATACTGTGCGCTCAGTGACGCGGCAGGCAGCGAAAGTGTGTCAGCGAGGTAATGTTGCACATGCAGCACACCGTGGCACAAGCCGATAACCGGTATCCCCACTGCTTGATGGATTGCCTGACAGATCGGTGCCATCGGGTTCGAGTAATTGAAAAAAAGTGCATCCTGCGCGAGTGCCGCGACATCACGGGCAATCCCGATCATCGCGGGAATCATACGGACAGCACGTGAACTCCCACCAGGTCCAACCGTATCGCCAACGGGCATGTAGATGCCAAATTGGCGCGGAATAAAGACATCTTGCTCCCAAGCACGGCGGCCACCCACGCCAACGGTGCAGATAACCACCGTTGCACCGGGGAGTGCGTCACGACGATTGGTGTGGGCACGAATGGTAATCTGCGCCTTGGTTTGGGCAATCATTTTGTGGGCGAGTTGCTCGGCGACACGGAGCGACTCCGGGTTTGGGTCGACCAAGCGTACTTCACAGGGACGGCGCGATGCGACCAAGTCCGCCAATAGGCCGCGGGTAAATGAGGCACTGCCGGCACCAATTAAGACATACCGTTCCACTGCATACCTCCCGCTTACTTAAATCCCGTGGTAGATGCGTTGGCGACAATCTGCCGTTGAAACAGAATGTAGATCAACACAATTGGCAACAGCACGATAACGGATGCCGCCATCGTCAATGCCGGACGTGAACCGTGGGCATTGCTGTACCAGGTCAACAGTAATGGGAGCGTGCGTTTTTCGTGAGTCGTAATAACGATGAGTGGCCACAGATAGTCGTTCCATGTCGCCATGAAGGTGAAAATGCCCAGCGACGCCAATGGTGCACGCAACTGCGGCAATATCAGACGGGTATAAATCTGGAATTCACTCGCGCCATCTATGCGACCTGCATCGATGAGTTCACGCGGGATGCCTTCGATAAACTGGCGCATCAGAAAGATCCCGAATGCATCAATCATCGCGGGTAATACTAATCCCCACAGCGTGTCAATCAGTTGAAGCTTGACGAGAATCAAATACAACGGAATCATGATCATCTGGAAGGGAATCATAATTTGTGCCATTAGTACGCCAAACATCAGGTTCTTGCCACTGAATTCATAACGGGCAAAGATGTACCCTGCCAAGGAACTCGTGAACAACGTGATGAGTACGCGACCGACGGCGACTATCGTTGAATTGAAAAAGAACGTGACGATGGGCACACGGGGATCGCCAAAGATGGTCAGGTAATTTTGTATGGTCGCTTGTTTCGGGAAGAACGCCGGCGGCACTTTGATGATTTCCGCAGCGGTTTTGAGCGAAGAGACCAACACATAGACAAACGGCAACAGCGTGACCGACAGGCCGATCAACAATACTGCATAGCGGGCAATCATCCCGAGCCGAAGGAATGGCGTGGTACGTTGGGTGGTGCTGGGTGTCATATCAATACTCCCAGTCGGTTTTGAGAAAGCGAAATTGAATCATCGTAAAGGTGAAAATGATGAGAAACAAGACGAATGACATGGCTGCCGCCCACCCCATATTTTGGAAGCGGAATGCGTTTTGATAAATGCTCATCAGCACCGTCTGCGTCTGTTCACGTGGCCCGCCACTGGTCATCACTTGCGCCAGAATAAACATCTGCAACGACGAGAGCATCGTCATGACGCAGACAAAAAGCATGGTTGGTCGGAGCAATGGGAGGGTGACCTGCCAAAAGAGTTGCGATTCGTTCGCACCATCGACCATAGCGGCTTCGCGCAAATTCGCAGGAATTCCTTGCAATGCCGCAATAAAAATGACCAAATTATAGCCAAAATCCTGCCATAAGTGGGCCACAATCAATGCAATCATGGCAATCGGTATACCCATGAATATTGCTTGCGGGTCGGTTAACCAGGCTTTGGGTGGGGTCAACCCTACTGCGCGAATCAGGCTGCTCAGCAAGCCTGCTTGGGGAGAATAAATTGCACCCCAAATAAGGGCAACGGCAACTGCCGACGTGACCGTCGGCAAGAAATAGACCGCGCGAAAGAATCCCTTTGCACGGGCATGACTGCGCTCAATAATAATCGCGAGCGGTAATGTAATGGCAAGATTCAGCGGTAAGACGAGAAAAGAAAAAACAAATGTGTTGCTCAACGATGTACGAAAGAGCCGAGCAGCCTGCGTATCGCCAAACATGGCGATGTAGTTGTCAAAGGCAATAAACGGATTATCACCGCCGAGGCCGAATAACCCACTGCCGACGCGGACCGGGGAGTACTCGAAAAATCCAAGTACCACAGCCCACAGCATGGGAATTAGACTAAAGAGCATGAGATACAGCATAATTGGCGTCATGATGCTATAGGCAAACCGCTGCTGTGTGCGCTGGAGTTGTCCACGTTGACCCATTGTCTGCCTCCAAAAAAACCAGGTGGGGATTGCTCCCCACCTGGTTTGGGTGCGGTTATTTTTTGGCCTTATTGTCGACCATCTCGTTGGCTTGCTTCTGAATGGCTGCGGCAGCTTGTTCTGGCGTTACTGCTCCGGTCATCGCATCAGTCAGATTCTTGGTGATGATCTCGTAGAAGAGTTGATCACGGTCGGTCACATTGCCCAGATATGCACCATGTGGCAACAAAGCGAATGTGGGTTTGATCCATGGTTCTACTGCGAGAATCTCTGCGGGCTGTTCAACAATGGACTTCATGGCAGGAATGGTGCCTGAAATTTGGTTGAACTTCAAAGCGTTTTCACGCTCTGCGGTCATGTATTTGACCAACTTCCAAGCCGCCTCGCTGTGCTTGGTGTTCTTCGAGACTACTTTGCCCCAGCCAGCATCGGCGACAAAGGTCGGTTCGGTACCAAACATCGGTGGCATGGTGACATAATCAAACTTGAAGTCGGGGAAGTCGACCTTGCCCACGCCAGCAGCCCATGATCCGATGTAGCCAATTCCAACATTTCCATTGAAAAAAGCGTTGGGAAGACCATTGTCACCAGAAAAGAGCGTCGCGTCGATGACTTTGTCGTCTTGGGCATACCGGGTCAATGTGCGAATCACATTGAGTGACTCTGGACTTTCGAAGTTGAAGTGCTTACCGTCGTCGGCGAAGTATTTGCCGCCTTGTTCGAGGATGCCTGACAGCAGCAAGAATCCCAACGTGTCGCCTCCGACAAAATGGAATCCCGCGGTTGTCATCGTATCACCGTCCATGACGGTCATCTTTTTGGCATCTGCGATGACCGCGTTGTAGTCAGTGTAGTTTGGTGGGAAGGGAATTCCGGCTTTTTCGTACAACGCTGGGCTGACCAACGCGCCGCCGTATTCGAGATTAAACTCATTCGGCAAGCCGTAGAGTTTGCCATCACAGTAGTACCCGTCGAGTGGTGCCTTGTAGAAGATTTCTTGGGCTTCTTTGTAGCTCATCACATCTGCGGGCATTTCGGCCAAGCGTGCGCCGTCTGCGTAATTGCAGACCCACGAGCCGAACATTTCGATAACATCGGCTTCGGTGCCTGCTGGCATTGACGTCTGGAGTGTCTCGATGAACTGGTTGTACGGGAATGTCTCGTATTTGACTGTGATGTCAGGATTGGCCTTCATGAAGCCATCCACGAGCTCTTGATTGACCTTATTGAAGGCAGAATTCTGATGTGACCAGAGACGAATGGTGACTTTCTCACCAGCGACTGGTGCTGCGGGAGCTGCACTGCTACAGCTGCTCACAAAGAGCACTGCGAGTACGACCATAAGACGAACGACGGTACGCAGAGACATGGCTTCCTCCTGATAAACGCTACATTGCGGATCGAGCGGGAATCCCTAACGGGTCTACAGCACGACGACTGCGTTGAGGTTGTGTGGGTTGTCCGGATCTAGCCCACGCGACGTCGCACGACTATACGCGATGCTCTGGAGCAGTGGGAGTGCAATCAATCCGTTGCATTCCTCGGGTAGGGTTGCATCCCACTGCATGTCAGATGTCGCGTTTGGTCCAATAGAAAGGGTATGTCCGCCTAACGCACGCATATCTTTGAGGACTGCTTCCTCTTGGTCGTTGGTACGGACTGACCCAATACCGACAACGAGCGTTTTCGGTGTGACCATGGCTTGTGGTCCGTGGCGGAATTCCATGTGGTGGAATGGTTCGCTGACCGTGAGTGACATTTCTTTCATTTTGAGGCTTGCTTCGCATGCCAATCCATAGCGATAGCCGCTCCCCAAAAAGAAAAACTGGTCATATGCAGGATTTGCGCCGATGGCAACGCAATGATTTTGATATTTCGCCATCACTGCCTCACCGACTGCAGAAATCCCGTCCAAATCGGTAATTTCACCGCTTGTGAGTGCCCAGAGGAGTGCGAGTGCCCCGACATGCAACACGCTGAACGCGCGGGTCTGCGCGATGCTCTGTTCTTGACCCGAAGGAAGCACGATATTGATGTCACCGAGTAGCGAAAGTGGTCGCTCAGCAAAACAGCTAATCGTGATAATACAGCCCTGTGGACTGCTCGTACGGAATTGGGCTGCCGCTTTGAGTAGCTCGGTGGTACTGCCGGAACGACTCAGCAAAATCAACGTCGGTGTGCCATGCCGCGGGATGCTTGCTTCAGGATTATTCCATATCTCAGAGGCGGGAATTGCGTACGTTGGAATGTCTGAGCGTTGTTGCTGCAATTTACTCATGGCGACCGCAAGGTAATACGGCGATCCGCAACCACTCCAAATTACGTGGGTGGCTTGCGTCATTGCCCGATGGGTTTTGATCTGCGTATACTGCTGTTTCAAGACTGTCAGCGCATCACGCCAAGCCTGTGGTTGTGAACAGAGTTCGTTCCATGTGTGCATCCCGAGTTGTGGCATAACTAATCCTAACGTTATCAAAACGCGCAGCGGCGTTTCTTCAGGCAAGTATGACCTGTACGCCGATGGCTGCTATCGCATCGCAGATGACCGGGTCGGCTGAAAAATCCGTGACTAAGGTGTCGACTGAACTCAATGGAGCAACGAACGCAGGTGCACTGCGGCCCAATTTTGTATGGTCAGCGACAACGATGACCCGTCGTCCCGCACTCAATATGGCGCGGTCCGTCATTGTCTCGGGCAGATAGTCGTTGGTTAGCCCATTGAGCACATCAATGCCACGAATCCCAAAGATGATTTTGTTGATGCGTAGCTCAGACAGCCCTTGGACTGCAAGGTGGCCAATAAACGATGATTCGCTGGCCCGGAACATGCCCCCCAGGCTTATCAACGTGAGTTGACTATCGGCAAGGGCAAGCACCACGGAAAGTGAGTTGGTTACGACCGTGATGTCAGTGCGATCTCGTAACGCCTGTGCAACGGCGAGACTCGTCGTCCCACTGCTGATGAATACCGTATCGCCAGGCACAATCAAATCGGCAGCCATTGCGCCGATGCGTTGCTTCTCGGCGTGTTGGCGGGTAGCACGCTGGACCACCGGCGGTTCGGGAGGCACTTCGCCCTTCGCTATTGCGCCACCATGGACACGCACCACGATGCCCGCATTGGCCAATACATCGAGATCACGCCGGGCGGTGGCTTCGCTCACACCGAATTGCGCACATATCTCGTTTGTATTGACTTGACCTCTCTGCACGACAAATCGTTCGACTTCTTGCATGCGAGGGTTGCGGAGATGTTTGCTCATGGTGTGTACTCTCTGTGTTGAAGAAAGTATATGACGGAAAATGACGGAATGCAAGCATTACGTCATTCATTTTGATTGTTTATGCTTTTATAGCGTGTAATTTGTCACAAACTTGCAAGATTCTGTGCAAGGTTTGCATATTGTCATAATAAAGTCTTTAACAGGTCGAATCGGACATGCGTTCTAGATATCCACGACGACTCCAGCCTGCGCGGTACGGGCAGCTGCATAGGCTATTTGGGCCACAATGACATCCTGGGCTGCATTCCCGACGGATTTAAAAAAGGTAATCTGCGATGACGACTGGCGACCAGGGTGAATGCCGTTGGCAATCGCACCTATTTCAACCACGTCAGATGGATCGATGATACCCAACTGACGCGCGGCAATGAGTTCGCCCGCTTCGCTCCAGGCAGGAGCATATTGATCGACGGCGATGTATGCTCTGCCTACTGTTTTGGGATCAGCTTCGACCATATCGTGGCGATACGAACCGACGCCATTTATGTGTGTCCCTGGGCGAATTTCGTCATCCGAAAATACTGGCGTGGTGGAGGATGTTGCGAGGCAAAGGATATCTGCACTCGCCAGCGCAGTTGCCCGGTCTGTCGTTCCATAAAACTCAAGCGCCGGGAATTCGAGACGCATACGTGCGGCAAGCTCTGTAGCCCGCTCGCGGGTGCGATTGACAATGGTGACTTTCTGGATAGGGCGCACGGCACAGACTGCGCGTATCTGACCGGCAGCCTGTGCCCCGGCACCAATTACGACGAGATGTGTGCTGTCGGCGCGCGCGAGCAATCGAGTCCCCACCCCTGAGGCTGCTCCAGTGCGCAGAATTGTGAGCTGTGTGCCGTCCATAAGCGCGAGTGGCACTCCTGTACCGGCGTCGATGAGGAGCACTATTGCATGAATAGTGGGCAACCCGTGTGTGGGTCCGTTGTGGGGAAAGACCGAAACTATCTTCATGCCGAGCGACTGGCCATCGACGAGCGCAGGCATAAAAAACGAATGCGATTGATGCGCAGTTTGTGCGACATCGATGCGCAACGGTACATCTGTTGTCCCTCGGGCGATACTTGCATATGCCTTTTGGACGGCGTCAATGGCTGCTGGCATCGTGACAAAACGCAACACATCGGCTTTGCTCAGAATCGTAAGCTCCATGGTTACTCCTAAAATTCGATTTGCATATTGGATGTGAGAATGGTATAGTGACTGAGGTTTCGCCTCCATCGTCTAGCGGCCTAGGACGACACCCTTTCAAGGTGTAGGTCGCGGGTTCGAATCCCGCTGGAGGTACCATTACGGAATGACGTGACGTAAGTCACGTCATTTTCTTTGTGCACGTTAACGCATAGGTTCGCTACAATAGTCATGTCATTGCTTCTTGTGTCGGGGGATGTGTCTATGCAGGCACCACCAGCGAGCTATCTTGTTGAACCCGGTATTTGGGCGGGGTCGTGCATCGGGGCTGGGGACGACACCAAAACCGCTTTGCACATTGCGTGGCTTACCCAACACGGGGTGGGGTGTGTCATCGATTTGTCCAGTCCAGACGATCGACTACCAAACTATACCCACATGCTCGCTGAACGGGCTCCATATATTGCCTACCATAATTATCCCATACGCGATGGTATGGTGCCATCACCTGCGTTGCTGGTGGCTATTTTGGATGATATCGATGTGTGTCATCGTGCCCAGGTACCGATATACATCCACTGCTGGGGTGGCGTTGGCCGCACCGGGACGGTTCTGGCATGCTGGTTTATGCGGCGCGGGATTACCCCCAATGCGGCTATTCGGCTTCTCAATGAGACACGTCAGTTGGCCGGATTGAAGCGCACCGCACCAGACTTCCACTCCCAAATTGACTTCGTCGAACAGTGGAGCGAACCAGATGTGCACACACGTGCGCAATGGCTCCGCTGGCGTGATCTTTTTCGCGGTGCCATCCTCGGTGCCGCGTTGGGGAATGCCGTCGGGGTGACCAATGATATGCGGAGCCAAAAGAACCTGACGCACGTACAAGACATCCAGGGCGGCGGTATTTTTTCGATTCCCGTAGGAGGCTGGACCGACGAGACAGCTATGCTCCTGTGTGTCACCGAAAGTCTTATCCACATGCGTCGTTTTGCGGAACACGATGTCGCTGATCGATTTTTGCGCTGGTGGCGTGAAGGCTATATGACCTGTAATGGCCGTGTCTATGAAGTCGGAAGTACCACGCGCATGGCACTTTTTACATACCTACAGACAGGGAATCCGTTGAGTGGTACGAGCACGACCACTGCCTCTGGTAATGGTTCGGTGACGCGTGTTGTACCCGTCGCGCTCTTTTATCTCAGTGCACCAACTGATATGCTACGTTATACTGAAATTAACAGTCGCATCACCCATGGGAACCCGACAGCTGTCGATGCGTGTCGCTACTGTGCTTGGCTTATCTCGATCCTCAGTACGGGTATAGACAAGAAATCCGCCCTGTTGCAGGAATGGCCGTACGAACCACTGAGCGCTGATATTCGTACAGTCGTTGCAGGGTCATATCGTCACAAGTTGATTGATGAAATCCACACGAGTATTGATATGTCTGATACCCTCGAGGCAGCTCTGTGGGCACTCTGGCATTGTGATGACTTTGTCTCAGGAGCACTCGCGCTGGCAAATCTCGGTGGGTTCTCTGAATCTGGTGGCCAGCTGTATGGAGAACTTGCAGGAGTCTTTTATGGGGAATCCAACTTGCCGACGCATTGGTTAGCGAAACTCCACAAGCGTGAAGAAATTGCCTGGATGGCCGAAGAATTGTTACGATCAACGTGGAAAAACCTCCCATTGGTGTCGTAAAGAAAGGACACGATGCAGACTGACTTCACTTACCACGTCGAGGCGGGATTTGTTGTCGGACCGCACCCTGATCGCACAGGGAATGGAGTATCTGAAGCGTTCCTCCATACACTCCACAACGAACACATTACCTGCATCATTGACCTCACCAGCCCTCTAGACGGAGGTACGTTTCCTTCCGAAGTGCTTCTGCGAGCAATACCTGAACTTCACATCTTTTCATACCCTATTCCCGATTTGGGTGTGCCAAGTGTTCCGCTCATGCTTGCGATTCTCGATTGCATCGACACCGCGCGTGCCGACCAGAAACGTATTTATTTGCACTGTGCTGCCGGGATTGGTCGGAGTGGGCTTGTTGTCGCCTGCTGGCTGATCCGCCACGGACTCTCATCGACTGCAGCATTAGTACAGCTTGCGGCTCTGCGCGGGCCATTACATCACCTCGCGCCTGCTCCTGAGACGGCGGGACAACATGAATTTGTACACAATTGGCACGAGCCGGATGCACATCACGCAACCCGCATACGCACCTTCCGCGACCGGTATCGCGGGGCACTCTTGGGACTGGCCGTTGGTGATTGTCTCGGGATGCCACTCGAATTCAAGCAACCAGGTGAGCGTATTGTGACGGGCATGGAAAGTGGTAATCCGTTCGATGTCCCTGTCGGCTCGTGGACCGACGATACGTCCATGGCGCTCTGTATGGCAGACAGCATTGTCACCAAAGGAGGCTTTGATCCCCACGATCAGGTCCAACGCTACATTCGCTGGTGGAAGGAAGGACTGTGGTCGAGTACCGATCGTTGCTTCGACATTGGTATCACGGTACGTGGAGCGTTGCGTCGCTATACGACATCAGAAACGCCGTACCTCGGCAGCACAGATCCACACACTGCAGGGAATGGCTCGTTGATGCGCTTGGCACCGATACCAATGGCATTCGGATATGATGCGGCGCTGTGCGAGGAATACGCGCGCAAAAGTTCGGCAACCACCCACGGTGCGCCGACAACCCTCGATGCCTGTGCCGTTTATGCATATTACATGGCGAAAGCACTCGTGGGGACGCCTCGTGACGTGTTTTTGGCAGCATACACGGGCACCATCCACACACACGAAATCCAAGCGGTGGCAGCTGGTTCATTCCGCACCAAACAACCACCGGCCATCGTAGGCAGTGGATATGTTGTGCAGTCAACGGAAGCAGCGTTGTGGGCATTTGCGGGGAACGAAACGTATGCAACCGCGACACTCGCCGCTGTGAATCTTGCTCGAGATGCGGACACGACCGGTGCAATCTGCGGTATGTTGGCAGGTGCATACTGGGGAGAATCAGCGATTCCCGCAGAATGGCTCGCAACCCTGGCACGCCGCCGTGATATCGAATGGATCGCTGAGGAACTGTTGCGGCAGAGTTGGGCGAACTGGGAGCGTGTCATTTAGTGATTCTCCACCCTGCGGCCGGAAGGTCGTCGCAATAATCTCTCTCTCATCTGTAGTTCAGGTATATTTTATGCAGACAGACGATGCTGAGGCATCTGAATAATGTGTGTGGAGGTTCCATGATTGAGGTAGTAGGGTTAACGAAGCGCTATGGCGATGTGACGGTCGTCGACGACGTTTCGTTTTCCGTGGCGCGTGGCGAAGTGTTGGGATTTTTGGGTCCCAATGGTGCCGGCAAAACGACCACGATGCGGATGTTGACGGGGTATCTTCCGGCCACCAGTGGGACGGTGAGTATCGCAGGGCACGACGTCATGACCGACCCGCTCAATGCACGTCGGCAAATTGGCTATCTGCCCGAGGGTGTTCCATTGTATACGGAGATGACCGTATCGGGCTACCTCGACCACATGGCACGGCTACGCAATTTGGCCAATCGCCCAGAGGCTATCCAACGGGCAATGGATTTAGTGCATTTGTCGTATCGTGCGCATGATCGCATCGGCAAATTATCGAAGGGTCAACGGCAACGTGTGGGGTTGGCACAAGCATTGCTCCATAATCCCGATGTGTTGATCCTCGACGAACCTACCGTGGGTCTCGACCCGCGCCAAATTATCGAAGTACGCGAATTGATACGTGAGCTCGGTGCCACCCGCACCGTGATTTTGAGCACGCATATTTTGCCCGAAGTCAGCATGTTGTGCAATCGCGTCGTCATTATCAAAAAAGGTACCGTTGCTGCGGTCGACACCCCTGCAGGGCTGACCGCGCGACTCCAAGGCGCAGAACGGATAGAACTTGAGACAGGGACGACTGCCATCGACCTGAAGCGTTTCTACTCCATTCCTGGGATTACCAATGCGACCGAATCTACCCCAGGGCATCTGCTCATCGAGACTGATTCGAGTCGCGAAGTACGCCCCGACATTGCAAAATTGGCAGTAGACGCACAGTGGGATCTGCTCGAGATGCGCAAAATCACGCTCAGTCTCGAAGCCATCTTTCTCGAACTCACCACCCAAGAAGAACCAATCGATTCTGTTGTCGGTACTGATGACCATGGAGAGACGATTACAGAAGCAACGAAGAGCGCACCCGCTGAACAGGAGCACGCCTAATGCGTACCGCCTTGGTCATTGCACGCCGCGAAATTTTGGCGTATTTTATCTCTCCGATCGCATATCTCGTATCTGCAATGTTTTTGCTGATTTCGGGCTTTCTCTTTTCATTGATCCTCATTCAGAATCAACAGGCATCAATGGACGGTGTGTTTCTCAATGTCACCGTGGTGCTGATTTTTATCGCGCCATTGTTGACGATGCGCTTGTTGGCCGATGAACAAAAATCCGGCACACTCGAAATCTTGCTCACTGCACCCGTCCGCGACTGGGAAGTTGTCATCGGTAAATTCCTCGCTGCAATGGGGTTGTTTGGCGTGATGTTGCTGTGTACCCTCTACTACCCAATCATTCTCTGGCGCATTGGCGGTAGCCCCGATTGGGGTCCCATTTTGACCGGGTATCTCGGGATTATCTTACTGAGTTCTGCGATGTTTGCCATCGGGACGTTGACGTCGTCACTGACCGAGAATCAAATTGTGGCTGCAGTATTGGGTTTTGGGATTTTGTTACTGCTGTGGCTCATCGATGCTGCCGGCAACTTCGCAACGGGTGCAGCCGATATCTTGCGTTACCTGTCTTTGCCGAATCACTTTAATGACTTTGCCCGTGGCGCAATTACCGTCGAGGATGTCGTCTATTACCTGAGTGTGACATGTGTCGCATTGTTTTTGGCGACACGCTCGCTTGAATCACGGAGATACCGCTAATGTCTTTGTTGCAACGTATTCAAAAAACACTCGGGCTGCGCGGAGTGCGCTACGGCGCGAATGCCAGTGCGATGACCATCCTCTTCATCGCGATCATGGTCATGTGTAATGTATTTGCAGTGCGATTCCACAAACGGTATGACTTGACTGCACAGAAGGAATTCTCGATTTCGCAGCAAACAACCCAGATTCTGCAGAATCTAAGCCAACCAATCGAAATCATTGGGTTCTACAACGGCCAGGATGCAGCCCTACAGGCTGATCTCGAAAGTCGCCTGAAGGAATACCGCTCGGTGTCATCACAACTAACCTATCGGTTCGTCGATCCCGATCGTGATCCCGTCACTGCAAATAAAGAAAACATCACTGCCTATGGTACCGTCGTATTCAAATCGGGCGACCGCCGCCAAACAATCACTTCGATCGAAGAAAAAGACATAACTGGTGCTATTTTGAAGGTCAGTGCGACCTCCAAAACCACAGTCTTCTTTGTGACTGGTCATCGTGAACGCCCCATTGATACGACTGATCCGATTGGTCTCGGCGACGTAAAGCAGCTCCTCGAAGCCGATAATTTGGTCGTACAATCCATCAACTTGGTCATCAGTCAAACAATCCCCCTCGAAAACACCGTCTTGGTTGTTGCTGACCCGCTCGACGCTATGCAACCCGAAGAAGAGAACACCATCCAGCAATACATTGATCAGGGTGGCCGACTGGTGCTGTTATCGAATACATTGTCTCCTGCACCCCTGGCTGCGAGTATGGCGAAGTGGGGTCTCGTGTGGAAGAATGATTTGCTCCTTGACCAGCAATCGCAAGTGGGAAATCCCGTCGCTCCTGCGGTGCTTGACTATCCGTATTCAGAAATTACCAAAGGCTTGGCTGGCCAAGCTAGTGTGTTTAATTCGGTACGGACCATCGGCAAGCTGTCAGACACCGATCCCGATGGCTATTATGTGTCGGAACTCCTCCATAGTAGTGCAAACAGCGTCGCTGCCACAAAGTTCGATGCAGGGAAGGTCGAAACACAAGCATCAGATGAAAAGGGTCCACTTTCGTTCGGCTATACCATTGAAACACCCTCGAAGGCTCGAATTGTGGTGGTCGGTGATGTGGACTTCGCAACCAACGGCTTCCTGAACGTAACACAAGCGAATGCACCGCTGTTCCGCAACATGGTTGCGTGGGCAGCCGCCCAGGAAGAGCTCATCTCGGTCCCCACCCAAGAACCTGTTGATCGGAAGGTATTCATTACGGAAAGCCAGGCAGGTGTTATTTTCTATAGTTGTGTCGTTGGCCTCCCACTGCTGTTCCTGTTAACAGGCGTTGCAGTGTGGTGGCGCCGACGGTAGGGGCAGCGATGAACGGCAAAGTCACGATTCTCTTATTGGCGGTATGTATGGCGTTGGCTGCATATCTCTATGTGGTTCCCCCACCAAAGGAGGTGCCACCGGATATCGCAGCCAAACGGGTCGATGTCGTCAACCTCGTCTCTCGCGAGGTGACCGGCTTCTCGGTATTCAAAAACGATGGAGCAACAGTGGAGGTAACCCGTGCTGAGACCGGTTGGGCGCTGAAACAACCGCAATTGGCACTCGGTGACGACATCGTGATTGGGCAGGTAGTGGCCACCTTGACGCAACTCCATGCCGATCAAATCATCGAGAAACCAGTTGATGCAGAAGCATACGGATTGCTTGCGCCGAGTTTGACTATTATCGTGCAAAATACGCTCGGACAAGCGGCGTTGATTCGTGTTGGAGACCGCAATCCGAGTGGTGGCGCTCGCTATGTGCAAATCGACAAAGACCCGCGGGTGTTCTTGGTCAGCGATCCCGTACTCGACACCATCGATGGCTGGTTTACTACACCGCCAGTGGCACCAACGGCGCTCCCGGCGCTCCCCAAGGCACCATAAGTAAAGACCTACGGACCTGCGCGTTGCACTGCAACGCGCAGGTTTTTAATGCATGCGGATGAGAGATGCCACCAACGCACAGCCGAGGGGGATGAGCCACGGTGGCAGTGACGTGCGTATCAGGAGAACGGCGCACATAAGAGCCAGAATGATATGCGTGGGGTGGTCAAAAATGTGGGTGTAAACAAGCTGCATGGCACTTGCGACGAGCATACCCACCACCGCTGCGTGGGTTCCCTTGAGTGCACGACTAATACTTGGTCGGGTTGCAAAGCGACTCCACACCGACTGAACTCCACATACCAGCAACCACCCGGGGGCAAAGATCGCAATCGTACCCCCAATCGCACCGATGAGCGGTGTGCTGCTTTGCCATGCACCAATAAAGCTTGCGAGGGTAAAAAGAGGGCCCGGCATGAGCTGGGCGATTGCATAGCCTTGGAGAATGCTGTTGTTTGCATCGGGAAATCGAGCGAGCAATAGCGGTAACACCACATGACCCCCACCAAAAACCAACGCCCCCGTTTGAAATAACGTGCTATTTGTCGAAGGGAACGCCCAGCTGAGCCCGAGCAAGAGCGCCGCTACTCCCAACAGCCAGACGCTGTGGCGTGGTCGTGCCAGCGCAGGCCGCACATCGGGAGGAAGCGTGCTGGAGACGAAAAAAAGATATCCATAGGCGGCACTGAGCACCAATACGATGAGTTGTGTAGCGAGATGAGGTGCAACACATAATGCGCCAGCACTGCATGCACACACGACCATGGCGTGCGGCGTCGTGCGTATTGGCATCAACATCCCCCACACAGCACCGCACACCGTGACTGCGGCACCGACCAGTAATCCAGCGCCGGCATCACGTTGTGTGGCAATCCAGCCCAGATTTCGTGCTGCAAGATACATGAGTACCGCAGATGGTGCGGTGAAGCCAATCCAGGCACAGAGAGAGCCGATGATACCTGCTCGACGTGCCCCGATGAGCATGCCCAACTGAGAACTCGCAGGGCCTGGGATGAGTTGGCAGAGTGTCACGTCGTGTGCAAATTCTTCTTCGGTTATCCATCCTAATGTGTGGACAAACGTGGTGTGGAATATGCCGATGTGGGCCGTTGGCCCCCCGAAGCTAGTTAACCCCAGCAGGAAGAAGCGGCGCAGTACCGCGCCGGCGTTACACCACATACCCACTCAGTTCGCGCGTTTTGGCGAGCATGTCGGTGGCGGTTATCAATGCTTCGCCAACCAAAATGGCGTTGGCACCGTGTGCGCCGACCGTGGCGACGTCTGCAGCGCTGAAGATACCGCTTTCGCTCACGAGTGTGATGCCGCGGTCTTTCGGTAATTGCCGGGCCACAACCCCGGTGGTTGCCAGCGATAGTTCAAATGTATGCAAATCACGATTGTTGATACCGATGATGGCGCACCCCAGCGCCAGTGCACGTTGGAGCTCTGCGTCATCGTGTACCTCGACGAGTGCTGCCATGCCCCAATCTGCGGCGATATGCAGATAGTCCGCAAGTTGGCCGTCGCTGAGCGCAGCCACAATCAGGAGTATGGCGTCTGCTCCGTAGGCCCGCGCTTCGTGAATTTGGTAGGCGTCGATGATGAAATCTTTGCGCAACAGTGGCGGATGATGGCCATCGGGACCAATTGCATCTTGTTGCCGGATTGCTTCGAGGTATTTGAGGCTGCCCTGAAAGAAGCGCTGGTCGGTCAGAACCGACAATGCCGATGCGCCACCCGATGCGTAGGTTGCTGCGATGCTCAAGGGAATGAATGGCTCGATGAGCACCCCGCGAGAGGGTGATGCCTTTTTGACCTCGGCAATTAATGTTGGTCGCGTGGTTCGTCGCAATGCGTCGGCAAAAGAACGCACGGGAGGGGCTGCTGCGGCACGACGCTGGATGTCGACATCCGAAACTTTGGCACGTTGGCGGGCGACCTCAATCTGTTTATGGTCGAGAATTTGTTGCAAAATAGTCGCAGTCATGGTGCCTCCGGGTACAAGACGGAAAACAGATTCCCCAAAAATCTGCGATCAGTGCAAAAAAACTGCCAGACACGGTCGGGTCCCTCATCCGTCGTGTGGGATTGTTGTACAGCATCACCCTGCGGCGATGCTGTAATGTCTGTATTTATGTTTCGATTCGTGTGCCCACCCGTCGCACCTGTGATTCCCCAACGACAAAGTGAAATTCTCTGTGCCATTTGGGAACACGGTTTACTCGCTGTAACGTTCCTCGAGCCAGGGGTCAGCGCTGTTGTTGTAGCCGTAGCGTTCCCAGAAGCCGAGCCGGTCCTCACGCATAAACTCGAGCCCGCGTAACCATTTGGCGCTCTTCCAGAAATATTTCTTGGGGGTCAGCAACCGGAGTGGATACCCGTGATCGGGGGTGAGTTCCAACTCATCGTATTTGTATGCCAGCAGCGCATCGTCGAACTGCAGAAATTCGAGCGGCACGTTTGCCGTAAAGCCGTATTCACAGTGCGCCATGACATGTGATACGCCTGGCTGCAATGGTGGCAATAGTGCCAGAAAGTCAGTGAATCGGACCCCACGCCAGTGGGTGTCAAGCTTGCTCCAGCGTGTCACACAGTGGATGTCGGTCACGACGTCGACCGTCGGGAGTGCACGGAACTCGTCATAACTGAAGGTCTTGGGTGACTCGATGGCTCCCCAAACGCGCAAATCCCATGTCTCAGAAAGGTTTTGGTAGTTCGGAACTTCACCGTAATGGAGGACAGGGAATTTTTCGGTTAGGTGCTGGCCAGGAGGCACGCGATCGGCCACATCGTCCGGGGTGTGATTTGCTTTGCGACGAAATGCGTTGAGCATAGGACTCCTTTTTGTTAGTACGCATAGTATACCAAGTGGAATGGTGTTCTTCTACCATAGTGGATGAGCGTTGCGAATAGGCGCTAACACGTGCTGGTCAGTCATGCGTGTGTCACTTACCTTGCCCCAGGTGCGAATCGTAAGTGCCAGCGGTGGGGTAAAGTTACGTTCGGTCGTCAGCGAAGCCGGTGGCAGATGCGCAATAATGTCACTCACGCCCTGCAAAATTTTGGTGCGGGGCACTGCTCGCGTTGCCCAGTGTTCGTCGAGTTCTCGCAATCGTCCCAGTGCGATGCGGAATGCTTCGCCAT
Organism: Roseiflexaceae bacterium; assembly: GCA_947474225.1. Classification (GTDB taxonomy): domain Bacteria; phylum Chloroflexota; class Chloroflexia; order Chloroflexales; family Roseiflexaceae; genus UBA965. Next base: position 49,852 of record CANJHS010000013.1, read on the forward strand.
CGGCGGTCTGCCGTAGCCGTTGTACCAACACGCGTACCAATCCGCTACATTGCTCGAGTTCGGTCAAATAGGCACTGCGTGCTTGAGATAACTGGGCATGCAGATGTTGTAATGCATTATTGAGGCGATCATAGCGCTGCAACAGGCGATACAGCTCACTCTGAAGCGGGAAGGTCATATCACTGGCAGTATGGAACGCCGCATCAAAGGCATTGACCTCATGGCGCATGCTTTGCACCCCACGTTCTATGTCGGCGGCGACTGCGAGTGGATAGAGGACCATGAACTGTTCGACGAGGTTCATTTGGCATTGCAGCATCGCTCGGGCACGATTACTGCGTTCATTCACCAGCGCTGCAAGTTCCGCTGTGCTCATTCGTAATTCTGACGTGAGCAGACGATTTACCGTGCGCGCAGTGTGGAAGCAGGCCAATCCGTCAAAAGGAGTCGCATCTGCGGCTACACGCGCAGATCGATATGCGTCCTCGAGACTCGTCAACGTATCAGAAGAAATGCGAACGCCTGCCTCGCGCTGTGTATTCAATATACGGATAAGGTCTTCGGATTCAGCGAATTCTTGCCGCGCCAACAGCTCTATCTGCGTCATGTCGCTACCGCGCTGAATAATAATTGCATAGATGGTTTGCGCACGCTGCTGTGCACGTTCTGCGGTATTAATGCAACTGGCAATGTCGACTTGCAGATGTGGTTGACTGGTGTTCATGGATTGCGCTTGTTCGGTATAGAGTAGCGAAGTAATCGCCTGGACGTATGCTTCGCTCCCCGTTTGGATCATCTCGGCATCTGGAGTAAGCCCAATTGCTAACAGATTCTGAAAGGCCTCATATGCCTTAGTACTGAGTGATTCATAGTGACTGTTGTTTTGCTGTAGCCGAGCGATTCGTTCGCCGTGCCGTTGTTGGAGCACCGGAAGACTCCCACCTCGTTCGACCGCCTGAGCGCGGGTCAGTTCAGCATTGGAAAGGTGTTTGCGTGCAGACTCGGTGTCTGCAGCTATCAGTGCCGCCAGGGCTATATCAATCAGGCGTGACGATTCGACAAAGAGTTCTCGACTCAGGTTCACATCAAAGCCCTGTATGGCGGCTTTTTCGGAGGCTTGGCGCCCAGCAGAAATCCCGTCGCGGATGTCGACTAATTGTGACAAGAGCTCACCACAGGTGGCATAAATCTGCAAAGCGCGGGTCACCTCTCCATCGATGTCCGCATAGCGGTGCGATGCGAGTGCAGCCTGTGCAAGCGCAAGATGCTTGTCTGCAGGGACCAGCATGCTATGAACCGTGATACCCAATGCGTTGAGGCGATGTGCCAATATGGTATGCGATCTGCGCGCCTGGTCGATTCGTGTTGTATGCTGCGTAATCGTGGCTTCGCATGTTGTGCGCAGTTGGATGCCCCGCTGCAAAGCATCTTCGATGGGTGCAATCAGCGGGGTGAGTTCTTCGATAATTACTAAGACCCCACGATACGACACCTCATCAGGAATATTGGGTAATGCGCGCAGTGCTGATTCGAGGCGCTGGCTACACGCGCTAAACTGCATGTCTGCTTCGTGGAAGACGGTAGCAATACTGCGCGCATCAGTATCACTAAAACGGACACGGTCGTAGCCGGCGCGCTCACGTTCATTATTGAGGAGTTGCGCTGTGTAATTGAGGCGCGATTTGATGCCACGCAATGCAATATCCGTTTCGCCTTGGGCTTGGCGGATGCCCTTGTCGACGCGAATTTGCCGGCGCATGTTGACAAAGAGCATGATTACCACGATTAGCACGGTGGTGCCTATGGTGACCACGATGATTTGTTGGACGAGTATCGGGGTCAGCGTGCTGGTGAGAGTATGCAGATCCATAGTGGTGACTCGTTCCTTTACCTGCAGTCGGTCCTTAGAGGTCGACGCCGAGGACCGTCGCAACACTAAAGATGTCTTTGTCCCCGCGCCCAGAGAGATTGACCAAAATAATCTCGTCTGGTGACATGGTCGGCGCGATGCGCATTGCATCTGCCACAGCATGGGCACTCTCGAGCGCAGGAATGATGCCCTCGAGTTTGCTTAGTGCTTGAAATGCATCGAGCGCATGCTCGTCGTCGATCGACACATACGTGACCCGACCGTCATCATGGAGCATCGCATGTTCGGGGCCAATTGCTGCATAGTCAAGCCCCGCCGAGATACTGTGCGTCGAAGATATCTGGCCGTCGCTGTTTTGCAAGATATACGTATAACTCCCCTGCAACACGCCACGGCTACCACCCTCGAAGCGGGCAGCATGATTGCCCAGCGTAATCGACCGCCCACCCGCCTCGACACCACGCATACGGATGTTGGGATGCTCGAGGAAGGAGTGGAACATGCCAATCGAATTTGAGCCGCCACCCACACACGCAATAATCAGATCCGGCAGTCTGCCTGCAGCAGCTTTGATTTGGCCGTACGACTCACAGCCAATGATGGATTGGAAGTCGCGCACCATGGTTGGATATGGATGTGGTCCCAATGCCGACCCAAGCAAATAGTATGAATCAGGATTCGACACCCAGTCGCGCATCGCCTCGTTGATGGCATCCTTGAGGGTCCGCGAGCCAGATGTCACACCGCGCACATCGGCACCCATCAAGCGCATGCGGAAGACATTGGGCTTCTGCCGTTCGATGTCGTCTACCCCCATATAGACCACACATTCCATCCCCAACAAGGCACACACCGCCGCGGTCGCGACCCCGTGTTGGCCAGCGCCGGTCTCGGCGATGATACGCGTCTTGCCCATGCGCTTGGCGAGTAGTCCTTGCCCCAACGCGTTGTTGATTTTGTGGGCGCCGGTATGGGCCAAGTCTTCGCGCTTCAGGTATATTTGGGCACCGCCGCAGTGTGCGGTCAAGCGTTTTGCATGCGTCAGCGCCGTCGGTCGGCCGATGAACGACGCCTGCAACGCTGCCAGCTCGCCCCAAAATGATGCGTCGTCTTTGATTGCTGCATAGGCGTTGATGAGGTTTGCGACTGACGGTGCCAGTGTCTCGGGGATGTAACTGCCGCCATACGGGCCAAACATGCCGGGTCGTTCGGTGTGCGTGGTCATGCGCGTTCCTCTTGTATCAATGGTAGCTGTGGCAGCGCGAGGTGCTGACACAAGAACGTGTATTCAATTGCACGGTCGGCCATTATGGCGGTCCGTCCGCTTTTGCCGGCATGGCCAGCATGCATATCGGTAACGAGATAATACGTCCCGGCAGGAGCAGCATGGCGCAAGGCTGCAATCCATTTGGCTGGTTCCCAATACGAGACACGGGGATCTTGGAAGCCGGCGGTCAACAACAGCGCCGGGTAGCGCTGTGCGCTGGTGTGATCATACGGCGAATAGCGCTCCATGACGGCAGCTTCGGCGGGAATGGTTGGATTACCCCATTCTTCGTATTCGGGTACGGTCAACGGAATGGTAGGATCGCACATCGTGTTGATGACATCCACAAACGGCACCAATGCAATCGCTGCGGCATAGAGTTCGGGCCGCTGGGTCACGACCGCACCGACCAACAAACCGCCGGCGCTGCGTCCGTAGCAAGCGAGCCGCTTTGCACTGGTATAGCCCTTCTGGATGAGGTATTCAGAGCATTCGATAAAGTCATTGAAAGTATTTTGTTTGTGGGCCAGTTTGCCATCGAGGTACCAGCGCCGCCCGCCTTCGCCACCGCCCCGGATATGGGCATAGGCGAGCACAACGCCCCGTGCAAGTAGGCTCAGCCGCTCGATTACAAAGCCGATGTTGAGATTTGCACCGTACGCCCCATAGCCAATCTGCAGCGCCGGGGCCGTCCCGTCGAGCGGCACACGGTGGTGACGCACAATCGTCAACGGGATTGCCGCACCGTCGCGGGCTGTCACCCAGACACGCTCGACGATGTACTCTTCCGGCAGATGCGCACAGCCGAGGGTGTCCCGTTTGCGGACCTCAGTTGTACCAGACTGCACATCAATCGCAGTTGTGACCGTCGGTGTCACCGGCGTGGCATAGGCATAGACCAGGATGTTGCGCTCGTATTCATGACTATCGGTATCGCTCAGGGAGTAGGCAGCATCGGGGAAGGTCAGCTGCTGTACCGTACGGCTCCCATGACGGAGGTACTCGATGCCCGGCAAACCGCCGCGCCGTACCCAGAGCACGACGACGTCGGCGAGGACGGTGATGTGTTCGATCAACGTGTCGACCCGTTCCGCGACGACCTCGGTCCACGACGCTTCATGCAGTAATTTGGAAAAAAGGGTGAAATTGGTCGCACCGCGGTTGGTCAGATGGTAGACGCGCGCACCCGCCATGGCAATGACGTATTCGACCCCCGCGTCGCGTGGCGCCATACAGCCGACGGTCAACGCGGATTGTGCGTCATATACCCACACCTCCGAGGTTTGCGCACTGTAGCTGCCGATGATGAGGTGCTGTCCGTCACCAGACTCCGACAAATCAACGTTGTAGCGCTCGTCGGGCTCGTGGTAGATGCGCTGTGCCGCCTGTGTGCCATCGGCGAAGCGCCAGGCGATGACTTCGCTCGGACGCCATGCTTCATCGGGGCGTACCGCATAGATACCCTGACTATCGGGGGACCATGCAAGCCCATAATAGAGGTCATCGACGGGGGTGATGCAGGCGCTGCCATCGGCGATGCGCCGGATATGCAGGCGGAATCGTTCGCTGCCGTTGGTGTCTATCAAAAACGCAATCAGCGCCCCATCGGGACTGACCCGCCAGCTACCCAGTTTACAAAATATGTGCCCCGCTGCTTCGGCCACGACATCGATGACCACTGCAACTCGGGTAGGTTCGGCAACCGGCCAGCGCACCAGGACGGGGTATTGCGCGCCAACGGCAAGGCGGAACTGGTAGACATAAGCCCCGATGCGCTGTGGCGCGCTGTGGTCTGTGTCGGCCAGTCTGCCGACCAATTCGTCGGTGAGCAGCTGTTGCAGTGCAGGGTCGAGCTGTGCGGCGGCGTAGTCGTTTTCTGCGGCGAGGTATGCATGCACCGCCGGATTGGCACGTTCGCGCAACCAGGCATACGGGTCCACGCGCGGGGTGCCGTGGAGTATACTCTGGAGGGGGATACGTTGCGCACGTGGTGGGTGTGTCATACGGACCTTTCGTGAGCTGATGCTCCTATTATACACTGCAGCTCCCAGCGAACGCGATAAATCAGTGTATGATAGGTTGGAATAAACGAGCCTGAACTACGCCAAAGGAGCCGTCGATGGGGAAGTATAGCGAAGCAGTCGCATTGGCCAAAATCGTCGCGATTGTGCGCCTCGACAACTATGACCGAGCCCTTGCAGTCGCCGAAGCGTTGTTGGCCGGTGGGATTAACGCAATCGAATATACACTGACCGGCAGCGGTGCCCTCGCTGCAGTCACCAAAGTACGCAACGCACTAGGCAATCGCATGTTGGTGGGTGTCGGGACGGTCTTGTCAGAACAAGACGCAACCGAGTCGATAGCCGCCGGTGCGCAATTTCTCGTCACGCCTGCAGTACGACCCAAGGTCATCAAAAAGGCCACCAAAGCGGGCATCCCCATCTGCTGTGGCGCACTGACCCCAACCGAGGCGTTGACTGCCCACGAGGCAGGTGCTGAGTTCATCAAAATCTTCCCTGCGCGCAATTTTGGGCCTACATATATCAAAGATCTCTTGGCTCCACTGCCGTTCCTCAAGCTCATCCCCACCGGCGGTATCGACGCAAGCAACTTGCAGGCATATCTTGCAGCGGGGGCAACGGGCGTGGGCATCGGTGGCAGTCTGGTAACGGCCAAGGCCGTCGACGCTGGCGATTGGCAACAGTTGACCAATGGCGCACGCGCCTGTATCGCAGCGTTGCGGGGGGTCTAGTCATGCCTGAAGTACTGACATTTGGCGAGTGTATGGCCGTCCTCTACCCACCAGATCCTGTGGTCATCGACGACGCCCCATTGCTCAAGTGGGACATCGGTGGCGCCGAAGCCAACTGTGCCATTGCCTTGGCCCGCTTGGGGGTGTCGTCGCGCTTCCATACGCGCATCGGCAACGATCCATTCGGACGCCGCATGGTCGACATTCTGGCCGGAGAAGGCGTCGACACCAGCGCCATGCAGATCGATGCGACCCGACCAACGGGCGTCTTCTTCCGTGAATGGTTGTCCGACGGCGCGCGGCGCGTCTTTTATTACCGGGCCGGATCTGCTGCTGCCAATATGGGTCCAGAGGATTTGAACGCCAGTCACTTCGCCGGCGTCAAAGCGATGCATCTGACCGGCATTACCCCTGCGTTGAGCGACCGTGCTGCAGCATTGTGTACCCATGCAATAGATTTGGCCAAAGCCGCCGGGGTATTGATTACGTTTGATCCAAACTTCCGGCCGCGGCTCTGGACAGCCGACAAAGCCCGCGCCACCATGACCCCCATCGCCGCTGCGGTCGACGTCATGCTGATGGGTCACGAAGACGCCGCAGCCCTGTTTGGTGCCGGCGACGACGAGCATTACCTGCAGTCAGCGGTCGCATTGGGCATCAAGACCGTGGTGCTCAAGCGCGCTGAACGCGGTGCCCTGGCCATCGTCGATGGAGTTCGGTACGAGGCCGCGGTGGTCGCGGCAGAGCGCGTGATTGATCCGGTTGGTGCCGGTGACGGCTTCGACGCTGGCTTCATCGCCGGTCTGTTACGCAACAAGAGTATTCCCGAGGCACTCCACCTCGGCGCCATCGTCGGCGCAGGCTCGGTGGCCCATCTCGGCGACTATGCCGGCTACCCGACCATGTCCCTCTAGGCTGCGCGCGCATCCACGCATATGCCCCCATGCACTGCATGGGGGCTTTTTGTGTCCCGTTGGAGCGCTCCGGGGGCCTGCTGGGCGTCTGGGTTGCGGTCGGGGAATCGAAGCCCTCGTGCTTTCGTCACCGCGACCGATGCACAGCCCACACTGCCCCACGCTGCTGCGATGGCTGTCGCGCACGCATGGCGATGTTTCCCAAAACCCCCCAAAAAAATCCCCAAGCGCAGCCCGTGGCCTTCACCTCTCTGCTTTTCGTCGGTCAGCCCCCTCAAATGTGATGCCGATGTTGGCGGCTTGGGCAAATATAAATTGCAACCCTTGGGATAATTGCTGCTCGTCGAGATGTTCGATCATCAGGGTGGGGGCCGGGTTTAATTTTTCAATCTCTGTGAGATACGTCGCATAGTCGAGCATGCCATCGCCGATAAACGTCTCGTTTATCTGGACGGTGGCATGTTTGGCGGGCATATTGATATCTTTGGCGTGACAGCTGACAATCCATGGCCCCAGTATGCGAAAGCACTGTTTGATATATTGGGCATTCGAATAAAACTGTCGTGGGCTGGCGATAATATTGACGGGGTCAAGGTGCACTGCAAATCCTGGACGGTCAACGTTTTCAATCAAACGCGCATAAATTTCTGGGCTGTCGGGCAAGAGGTATGATTCTGTTTCGATGACCAATTTGGTGGTAGTGGGTTGGGTGCGGTCAAGAATGGATTGGATGGCCGTGACCGTCTCATAAAAACTCTTTTCGGACATGTTGAGCGGATTGGCATTACCCCAATCGCCGGTTTCGACCGAGCCACCATGCATGACACAGCATCGTACTCCCATTTCGTCGGCATATTCAAGCCGGCAACAGATTTCGTCAATGTTTTTTTGGCGTAACACGGGATTGGTATCGAGGATATTTATACAATAGGCACCAAATTCGGCCAGTGCGATATCGGCCTCGGCAAATGCCTGCTTGTATGTGCTGCGTTGGGTTTTGTCTTCGATGTACCTGCAGTAGGCTGCCCCAAATCCCAGTTGTTGGTGCAATGCGATTTCTTCGGTGATCGTCGTAAATTGTTGAAAAATTGGTCCACCGAGTCTCATTGGGTTTTTCCTTCCCATGCCAAATTCATGACCTTGCCACACTCTTGCGACGCACATACTTCGAACGCTTTTTGGATTTCATTCATTGGGAACGTATGGGTAATGAGGTTTTCGGCAACTGGTGAATCACGAATGACCTGCATCAACTTGTGTGCCCCGTTAAATTGTAATGCCATTGCCCCAGCAAACTAATCCCTTTGCGGATAAAGTCATTGCTGGCTTGGATGGCCAAATCATTGCCACATTCACCGACCAGCGAGACTTTTCCACGCCGGCGCACCATGTTAATGCACAGACGTTGTGCAATCACGTTGCCCGAAGTCTCGAGGCAGGCATCAACGCCGCACATATCGGTATATGCCATGATTTTGGTGTGGATGTCGGGATCGTGCGGTGATAACACGAGGTCTGCGCCCAATTCGCGGCCTTTTTGCTGGCGGTAGGGGACTTGTTCGACAAGGATGGTGCGTGCCCCACGGAATTTGGCGTTGATGACCCCGCCGAGCCCCACTGCCCCGCCGCCCGTTATTAATACGGTGTCAGTAGCCGAGACCTGCATGTTTTCGAGTGCCCCAAATGTGGGTCCCATCCCACAGCACGCCAGAGCTGCCCGGGTATATGACATCCCATCGGGGATTGGTACAAGGAGCCAATCTTGTTTGAGGAGGTACTGCACGTGGGTATCCCCGCCATAGGCCACGCCGGTAAATTCAGCCGGATCGTGCATATGTTGACAATGGATGTATTCGCCCGAGATGCAGAGCGCGCATTTGCCACACGGAGCACCGGCCATTACCACGACGCGGTCGCCGACGTTGACTTTGCCTGGTTGGGCGACCATGACGACTTCGCCGGCGGCCTCATGCCCGTGGTATACGCTGCCGTTGAGCCAATTTTTGTACTCGGTGCACAGCGGGATGGCATGGACTTTGACCAATACCCAATTCTGCATAGGTTGGGGGATTCGCACATCCAATTGTGTAGTTTGCTCGACGCCGGTAATCGCGATGCGCTTCATGGTATGGGGCATGCATCACTCCTTTGTGATTGTTGGGATGCGAGGGAGTGATGTATTCTAGCGTAATTGAAGTGGAATGAGGACAATCACGATGCGAAGCGTATCCTCGCACCGGGATTGCATTTGCTTAGATGTAGTTATACCGTAGTTGGGTTAACGTGTTCCAAAAATTGTATGTTGGATGAACATATCAAATAGTTGTGCGATGTCGGATTCGGTAATGTGATCAAAATCAGGTATGCTTCCAATCCCATATATGGTGACGTATTGGTTGCATTGGATAATTAATTGACGTGTGTTACTTTCCAATAAGCCGTTACCAGGTTTATACCATTGTTGGCGTTGACATCCTGCGACTTGATAGCTGTCAACCAATTGATAGTTATATTGTGTTTTTTCGTATTGAGTGAGTGCATCTAGTCCTTGAGTCGCGCTAGCAGTATCGCGATATTCATATATATTGATGTCGATTATGAAAGGAGAAGTAAATCCATTTTTTATGTATGTCTGCCCTACATAGAGCGTTTGTACTCTGTCTGCTGTAGTCCAATTATTTTTGCTGTTAGCGGTGTCGATTGTTGCTGCTTCTGCACCAGGAATTTCATTGGCTGCTTCGTGCCAAATGTGCCATTTAGTTTGTGATAATTCACTGGTTTTGCTGAATCCTAATTCTTCTATTTTGCTACTTGAGATTAACGCATTGGTGAGTGGTGCTAATCGTGATGGAGATTGTGCTACGGGGGTAGCGGTTTGTGTGTTTTGATTTATTTCATTGCCTAGTAATCCAAGGAGCACATCATATGGCGCTGTGTTTTCTGGGTGGATTTCAAATCGCGCCCGTTCAAACCATTGAACTTGATAGGATTTGCCATCACTGAGTGTTTCGTTAACAAGTCCCGATACGGGGAGCCCAAATAATCCGAGGCTCTCGGCATAACTGATGGAATTGTTTTTATCGAGTGTAAGTCCGTGACTTTGCCACATCTTGAGAATGGATCCACAGACGCTATGATTTGTTTCGGCAAAAAACTGACAATTACTCGTTTGATTATCTTTGGCAAAGGCATACCAATCACGTCCTTGTTGAACGAGTCGATCTGCACCAAGGCGCCCAAGCAGGACATCGTATGGTTTAGCGTTTTCTGGATGAAGTTCGAGGCGATTGCGCTCGAATTTTTGTGCAGTTATTGATTTTCCATCGATTATTACTGATTCTTGCGGTCCGATAGGGAATCCAAATACGGGCAATCCCCCGTTTTCTTCCCAATATTCACGGATACGTCCGTCAATACAAAAACCAGTTTCTGTGAAGCAGCGGTTAGTTGCGTGGGCAACTGATGTCGGTGACATGATATAAATCAATGCCATGAGGATGAGATACCCCAATTTATACGGTAGTTTTTGTCGTAGCATAATGCCACCCCGTTTCTGTTATTGCTGATCAAGTTTCCTTCTGATCAATATAACAAGCGAACTACATTAATTAATTGTTATTATTGACAATTTACCACGCGCTTTTACTATCTCATTATTGTGGGCCATAGTCATACTGGAATGGTTCATTTTGTGAGAGCATAAAAACAATGCTTTGGATTACGACATATCAATCTCAAACTGAATGGTACGGTTACTATGATAGTTTATTAAGCGTTGGGTAATCCGATCTCGAACTTATCGTTATCCTGTTTCAACACACAGTTATTGGTGGCTTGTAGAGCAATAAATTTGTGATTGGTTTAGTTCACAGACACGGTGTAACTCCTTCGCAGGAATTACACCGTATCTTATTGCGGTGAGATATTGAGTTGATATGCGTTTTGGCGCTTTCCCCCTCGCTTTTTCATAGCACAGACTAACCCATCAATGATATTGGCCAAACGCCGGAATCAACCGAAACCCGACTGATTCATAGCTAGCATTGGCTTCGGGCTGGTGGATGCCTATTTCGAGGCGCAATAGTGGGATATCACGTTGCTGCGATCTTGTTTGCACATGGGTCAGTAACCGCACACCAAGCTTTATGTTTGGCCGGGATTGAGTGATTATTTCACAAAAATAGTATAGAAGCTCCCATATTGGCTTCCCCATCATCAGTGATGCAAGTGTAAGCAACTAATTTCCTGCGCCTCAGCGCGCCGGACCCCGAAAAAAACCTCCAGATGCCGTGTCTGACAACGAATCACTGAAACCTCATCACTGAAGCATACTCATTACTCACTGCTCAGTACTCCCTGCCCCTGCGTCTCAGCGCGACCGCTTTCCCAAAATACTCCACATGCAATGTCTGATGACTCATCACAGAAATCTAGTCACTTGCTCACGCACGGTCGAATGTGCGTGTCATCATTCGGAGGCGCTCGCAGATGTGCGGTTGAAGTTCTTCGAAGCGAAAGCGCCAGCCCCAGTTGCCGCCCATGCGCCCCGGGTAGTTCATGCGGGCAGCATTGGGCAGGTCGAGGATGTCCTGGAGCGGGGCAATCGCGGTATCTGCGACGGATCCCCAGGCGAGGCGCATCAAATCCCAGGCGGGGTCAATCTGGTCGGCGGGTTTGCCGAGATACGCTGCCAGGCAGGCACGTTCGGTATCGCTCGCAGTGGTGTACCACCCACGGCTGGTATCGTTATCGTGGGTGCCGGTGTAGACAACACAGGTGCGGATGTGGTGGTGCGGCAAGAATGCCTCGGCTGGGTCGCCGTGGAAGGCGAATTGCAGAATCTTCATGCCGGGCAAACCGTTGTGGTCGCGCAGGCGGATGACCTCATCGGTAATCAGGCCGAGGTCTTCGGCGATGATGGGCAACGTCCCCAAGGCCTGGGTGAGGGCATCAAGCAGCGCAAAACCAGGTGCGTCGACCCAGCGACCGATACGGGCGGTAGGCTCGGCCACGGGGACCTCCCAATATGCCACAAAGCCACGGAAGTGGTCCAACCGGATCAGGTCATAGAGTGTTGCATTGCTCCGGATGCGCTCGATCCACCAGGCATAGCCTTGATCGCGATGGGCATCCCAGCGATACAGCGGGTTGCCCCAGCGTTGCCCATCGACCGAAAAGTAGTCCGGTGGCACGCCGGCGACCAC
>CANJHS010000014.1 GCA_947474225.1 Roseiflexaceae bacterium
TCAATTCAACCATTGGAACCAGGACGGTTGTTTCGGAAATAATATTCCCAGCAACTGCTCTGCTTCGACTGTCGCACGTACCTCGTGGTGCCACTGCCGAATCTCGGCATAGGATTTACGTCCAAAGATGACCATCAAAAATGTATCGAGTGGCAAACAGGTATCTGCCCCATCACCCATGATTGCCGGTCTTGTATTGCGAATAGCCGAAAGCCGGCCATCATGCCAATCCAAGGTACATCCTTGACCGTAGCATGCGATTGCCAGGGTCCCAGTGTGACCAACCATACTGCTGTGGGATATTCTTGCCTCCAGGATTGGGGTCATTGCAGAAAACAGGCGCTGAAAATCCGGAACCCTGATATACCACGCAGTGGGCAACTCCGCCTTATAGGTATATCCGTGGCGCAGTTGTTCGTAGACTGGGTGGACGCTGTCGAGGACAAAGGTAATGCCGGTTAATGCAGTTACGGTCGGACTCATGATGATAATGCGCTCACGATATGATGCCAAAGCATGGAGTATTGGGGTCAACAGCCGTTGCCAACTCATGCCCGCCCGTACACCAGCCCCCAGTACGGCGATATTGGCGTTGTAGTTGCCACGGTGCACCAACAGATAGCCAATCACACTGCCATCACTCTCGTTGCAAATAAACACTGGATCAAACATATTGACTGATCTGCTACCGCTGCGTAGATTGGTGAAATAGCTATGTTCTATTGGAGTTGTACACAATAGACCACGACCAAGCCGGTCAGCATCGTAGAGTGCTACGAACGTGCGGTATTCAGAAGCGTCGGCGAGGCGGAGGGTAATTGATATTTCGCTGGGACGCGGCGCAGGAATCTGATCACAGTGCACAACGCATTGTTGTTCAGAATCTATTGCATACCCGTACCCGAATTGACGGTAATAGTATGGTATTCCGGTAATCGCCTGCAACGCATCTCCGCGTGCGTGGCTTTTTGCATGGAGCAGACCAAATATGTGACGTATGTAGCCCCGATTGCGAAAATCAGGATGACAAACGACCAATTCCGGACGACCTACCTGCAGTTGGACCCCTGCATAGTCCATCTGCTGACGCAGCAAGATGGCACCTGCGACAACGGTATCTGCTTCGTCTACGACAACGGCAATGTCGTGTTCGGTAGCATTTGGATGTTGGTTCACCCATTCAGCAACAGTCACAGCGTTGTTTTCTCGGATGGGGGCATCGCCGCTGCGGCGAAATACAACGTCGCATAAGGCACCGTACGCCGCCGCTTCGCGTGGGTCTGCCCACTTGACCAAAAATCCTCCACCGAGGTCTGCGCAGTAGCGTGGATCAAAAACTTCCATTATAGGCCTCTACTAGACCGGGAAGTGGCCGAATTGCCCGTGTAGCGTGTTGGTTTGTATATCGCGGGCATGCACGGTCATCAGAACGTCGTCGTAACGAACCCCATTGAAGAGTCGTGACTCTGGAATACGGCCGGTTTCGACGAAGCCAGCAGCTTCGTAACTTCTGCGCCCGCGCAGGTTGTAGCTGACATACCACAGATAGATGGTATGGAGATTGAGAAATGCAACGCCATACTGGCACATTAATCGTATCGCTTCGCGTCCGAATCCTTTGCTCCAATAGGCTTTCTCACCAATAACGATGCCTAACTCAGCACGCTGATGGATTTGACGAATATCCATAAGGCTGACGTTGCCGAGGAGTTGATGTGTTGCGGCATCCACAATGGCAAAGTGTCGCTCTGCAGGATTTTGCTTGACATAATTTTCGTACCACTGTTGTTCTTGCTCACGCACGAAGGCGGTTCCCTGCATCCCAATAAATGCAGTGACTTCGAGTTGGCTGTACCAGCGTGCGAGCGTCGGTACATCTTCGGCGTGAAAAGTACTCAGATAGATCCGTTCACCAGCGATAACAGATTGGCGTGGGGTAAATGTAGGTGCGGTCATTATTCTTCTCCCATAAGGAGGCGGATGTAGCTGTCATAGCGGACCTGCGATATTGTTCCATCTGCCACTGCGGAACGAATGGCACAATCCGGTTCGTTTTGGTGCACACAATTCCCAAACCGACAATTACCTAAAAACGGTTCGAATTCGCGAAAACCGTATTCAAGCTCTGCTGAAGGAATATTCCACATTGCTATCTCGCGGATCCCTGGAGTATCTGCAACGTACCCTCCATTGCCGAGCGGGATGAGCTGCGCCATAGTTGTTGTGTGTCTACCTTTGTTGAGGGTTGTTGATACCGCTTTGACCGAAAGTGCGAGGTCAGGGTTGATTGCATTGAGTAGCGATGATTTTCCAACGCCTGATTTACCGGTGACGACGCTCACCCGGCTTGGTAGCCAGCTTTGTACCTCTGCGATGCCTTGTCCGGTGTATGTGCTTATGGTCTGGGTAATATATCCGATGCGTGTATAGGGTGCCAATGTTTGTTCTGCAAACGCAGCACTGACCAAGTCTGCTTTACTTGCGACGATACGGGCCTCGAGGTTGTTATGCTGACAGATGAGCAGGTAACGATCGAGCATGCGTGGATGGAATTCAGGATTCGCGAGGGCAACCATGACGATGACCAAATCGACATTTGCGACAATGAGGTCTTCTTTGTGCCCACGCGAGCCGACCGCAACACGCGATAATCGTGTCGTTCGTTCATGCACCGCTGCAATCGCACCGTGACCGGGACTGAGTATTTCGACATCGACAAGATCGCCGATGACGGCTATTTCACTCTGTTGTTCGACGCGTTTCAGACGGCCACGTAATTTGCACTCGATGACTCCATCGGCGGTCTCAACCCAGTAGAATCCGCTCATTGCGCGTAATATACGACCTACCATGTCGTGATTCCTCTAAAGCTATGAAAATAGAAAACCCACTCAGCCGAAGCGAGCGGGTAATATACACCGCAGGCGTTTCCCTACGGGGACAATCAATAGCGTTGCTTATAAATGTACACAGCGTGATGAGTGAGAAAAAACAAAAAGGTTTTATGCTCATCTCCCTTTTTTGAACTAACCAAACAGTACCACGATACTTTGCTGACTGTCAAGCATACTATCAGCGCCCGGTGAGTGTAATTCTGTGCAAGAGGACAATCAATAAGATTGACGCCACGGTCCAAAATCGTGCCTGATCACGCACTGGGACAAAGCGTCCAACCCCTCTCCAGAGAAAGACCCAAAGAAGCGTCCAAATAGTTGTGTAGACCACATGGAGTGGTGCAATGGTGCGTGACCCGCTACCGGCAAACCCGAGAAGTGCAGCGCTGACATACAACAATCCCATAATTCCATGGAGTATGCGCATGAGATTATTCACACCGCTGCCACGGAGCCATGAGACGCTAGAAATGATACACAAAAGCACCGTGACGATAGTGGTAGTGGTGGCTAGATTGCTATGGAGCTGGAGCATCTATGTGCCTTTGTGCAGATGGACAGACATCACCAAGCGGGCACATAGTGCACTGAGGAGTGCGGGCGTGACAAATCTGTCTGCCGAGTTGAATGAGGTGCATATGGGCAGCATACATCTGATCGCTTGGTACCAGCTGATTGAGTATCGTATGGGCACGTTCAGGATTACTTCCTTTTACCAATCCCAAACGCTGCGCGACACGTTGGATATGCGTATCGACAGGGAGAATTGGCATACCATAGGCAAATAAAAGGACACATGCCGCAGTTTTGGGACCAATCCCGTTGAATGCCGTCAACCATGCAAGTGCATCGGCTTGTGTTAAATCGCTCAGGAAGTCGATTGAGAAGCCATGTGCTTGTACATCTGGATGTGTAAGCACCGTGATGATTCGTTGCGCTTTGTCGTTGGCTAACCCTGCGACCCGAATAGCAGCTTCCACTTCGGCGGTGGTCGCTTCGGCGACATCCTGCCAGCTGGGGTATTGCTGGCGAAGGGTAATATAGGCTCGACCGCTATTTCTATCTGTTGTGCTCTGTGACAGAATAGTCAACACCAATTCCTCTAGCCCTTTGCGGCCTGGCCTCCAGTGTCGACTCCCATAATGGGCTGTTAAGCGCATCTGGACGGTCATGTAGTCTGCTGATGCCATTGATAATTCCAGTACAATGTCTTTGAATCAAAAGAGTGTATAGGTTGCATATGTCCACCCGCGACACGCGTATTCTAGCGGACTTCACTGCACTCTGCATGTACCCCGAGTGCCCTATCTGTGCGTTGGTGAGGCGTGCGGAACTTCGAACGGTGCAGGTCTACTGCGCAGAAGGTGCGGGTGATGAACTCCGGCGTGCCGACATTCGTGCCTCGCGTGGGTTGTGTGTCCATCATGGGGCAATCCTCCGCGATGCACGCGATGCACTCGCTGCTGCAGTGACTGCACTAGACGTAATAACCAATTTGCTCCGTGACCTAACAGCGGTACAACAGGCTGCACGTTGGCCAAAGCCCCGTATGAAATCACCCGCACCATGCCCAGTCTGTGCAGATATGACGCGCTATAACCGTGCAGTATGTGCTGGTATTGCTGCATGGGCAGACGATGTTGCATTTCAGAACGTGTTAGCCACATCACATGGTATCTGCGCACCGCACTTTCGACATATTGCCAATCGGAGTGTTTTACCCGATGGATTTATCGAAGCGCAACGAACCGCATGGGAGCGTGTCCATGCTGAGGTGGCAGAATACATACGCAAACGAGATGATCGATTCAAGCATGAACCCGATGCGAACGAAGCAGATGCGTGGCGCCGTGCGTGGTTTGTCATAACCGGATCGAGTGCTTCGGCTGCTGATGTTCCGTAGAGTCTAGCGGTAAGATACGTGATACTCCAGACGGAGCAAGATGCACTGGTGAATGCTGATTTTCTGCGGCCCAAAACGAACTATTTGCGCTGTTTAGCACCAAAGCAGTCACAATCATCCCCCACTCCTCAGGAGTGGGGGATTGCATTTGAGCTAGTTTCCCCAGGTTGCCGTCAACACACGCATCCAATTTTCGAAGCAGAGTTTGGTTAATTCTGTGTCGCTATACCCACGTGCGCGTAATGCGTCTACCAACCGAGGGAGGCCAGCGACGTCACCGATCTGTGCAGGGATAGTTGCTCCATCGAAATCCGAACCCAAGCCGACACGGTCAATACCGATTCGCTTGACAAGATAGTCTATGTGATCGACCATCGTCGTGAGTGGCGTCTGTGCGTCTTGCTTCCCGTCCTCACGCAAAAACACCACCGCAAAATTTAACCCAACCATACCATCAGAATCTTTGATTGCATCGAGTTGTTTGTCGGTCAAATTGCGGGTGGATTGACTCAGATTCCATACGTTGGAATGCGTTGCAACCAATGGCTGTGTGCTTACGCGGGCGACATCCCAGAAGCCTTTTTCGTTCATATGCGACAAATCAATCATGATTTTCTTTTGGTTGCATGCTTTGATTAATGCAATCCCCGCTTCGGTGAGGCCCGGTCCGGTATCAGGGCTGTGATTGTGGCGGAAAGGGACACCTTCAGCGAAGATAGTCGGACGACTCCAGACGGGGCCGATGGAACGCAAGCCGGCTTGATAGAACACCTCAAGGGCATCCAAATTGCCGTCGATAGCTTCTGCACCTTCGAAGTGAAGGATGCCACTCATCGCGCCAACAGATTTGGCGGCTCGGATATCAGCGACGCTGCGTACAATGGAAAAGTCACCGTTGGATTCACGCTCAATTTCGAATAATTTGGCGCTCATCTTCATTGCCATACGCGCAGCGTAGGTGTATTCCAGTGCAGGTGGTAGATTGTCACGATCTGTGACCACCGCAGCTGTAGGATCAGAGGGTATGTAGACTGCAAAAAAACCACCCGCCAAACCGCCTCTGCGCGCACGCCCCATATCGATATGGCCATGAGGACTCTCGAAAAAATTATCTCCTTCTTTCGGGTCTGCGATTAACCGTAATAATGTGTCATTATGCCCATCGAATACGGGTATTGGTGCGTTCATTGCGACTCCTCTCTGTGTCATAGTTATGCTACGTCTGCGTCATGATGCTGTCAAATACGCTGTGGTAAAATGTGCGGTATACCATATTGTATCGGAGCGTTACTTCGCATGATATCACCTGCACTGCTCACGCTTTTGCGCTGCCCGAGTTGCGGTTCAACCGAGCTCGAGAATCAGCCCTCAGCCATTGTTTGCCGCGTATGTAACATTACCTACCCTAAGCAGGCGGGGTACATTGATTTAATGCCACGCGGCGTTAATTATGAATATGTCTCAAAATATGTCACCGAAGAAGAGCAGCTTTCCGAAGAACTCGATTACCGCGACCTTGCCCCCGCGGTGCTCGCGGCGGGTGTGCGAAATCGCACCACTGTACGTTTGCTGAATCTCAACAAAAACGATGTATGCCTCGATAATGCCTGCGGCAACGGTAAATTTGCCGTATGGAATGCCCATCTGGTCAAAACAATGGTGGGGAATGATCCTGCTACCATGTTCGCAGATGTTGCGCTTGCACAGATTGATCTCACGCAAGCAGATTCACGAAACCTGCCGTTCGATAACAACGTTTTCGACAAAGCATTTTCACTCGATGTGCTTGAACATTTCCCCATTGATGTAATCGATGCGTACCTGAAAGAACAAGCTCGTGTGCTCAAGCCAGGCGGGCAGTTTCTGGCGATGTCCAATACACGGGAGAAGTCAACGCTGCAGCCATTGGTAACGCTGAGCCGTTGGATTGGCAAACAGTTTGTCAAGGCGGGCGTATATGACTTCGAGCGCGAGAAACTCCGAAAATCAGACCACATCAAAGCGCTGGAGACCTGGGAGGATGTTTTGGCCGCCTTTGAGCGTGCCGGACTCAAACCTATCAAAGTCGTCTTTTGGAATAGCGTATTCACAAGCTTTGTTGAGCATGTGTTGATGAAATTAGGTGAAGCCTGGGCAGGACGCACCAAAAAGACGGTTACTTCCAATAAGAATGCTGCGATCAGCGATGGTACTGACCGTGAGATTCGTGCGCGTCGTCGTCTGCGTGGCAGCCTTGATCGGAAGGGTGCGCTGTACTATTTTTTGATGGCAGTGACCTGGTACATGGAGCTCGATATTTGGCTGTTCGGGTCACTCCGCTCGGGGAGTTACTTCATCGTCGTTGAGAAGCCACGCACATGAGCATCAGCCCGCTCTATGTGTCGCCCATCGGACGGGGCGGAGTAGATATCGGTATCCAAAACATTTTGCGTGCCGTGAAGCGTGCCGGTGAAGACCACGCAAAATTGTTGCGCATGCCAGAACGATACAATTTCTTCCCCATGTTGTTGCCCTACGCCTTACCTGTAGGGTGGTCGCAAGGGCATGGCATCATCCAAGCACGTTCGCGGCTGGCGTATGCACTCAAGCAACCTGGTGTTCCGCTTGTCACGACGGTGCATCATTTGACCACTGACCCGCGTCTGACGCCGGTGAGTAGTCTTGCACAGCGTGTGTTCTATCGGCTTGTAGAATCACAGTACGATGGTTGGTCGGTCAAAAAAGCTGATGCCGTCGTTTGCGTGTCGCGCTATACCCAGATGATGACCGAAAAAACCTACGGTCGCACCGATACGCACCTCATTTATGATGGCATCGATACTGACGTTTTTTCACCACACCCCGATGGCCAGATCAACGCACTCCCGTCTAGTGATGCGCGCATCAAATTGTTGTTTGTTGGGAATCGGACGCGTCGCAAAGGTTTTGATTTACTCCCCAAAATAATGGATCTGTTACCTGCCGATTATGTGCTCTACTATACCGCGAGCTTCCAGCAGGGAGTGGATGTCAATCCGCACCCACGGATGATTCCTATCGGCACTCCAGACCGTGATGGTTTGGTGGCGGCCTATCGTTCAGCCGATATTATGCTCTTCCCATCACGGCTCGAAGGGTTTGGGATTGCACCTGCGGAAGCGCTTGCCTGTGGTATACCGGTGGTCACTACCAATGCATCCGCTCTCCCCGAGGTCGTCGATCATCTCCATTCCGGTATCTTGGTAGAGCCAAACGATATTGCTGGGTATGCACAAGCTGTGCGTACGTTAGGTGAGGATAGTCTCCTACGTACACAGTATGGTGCTTTTGGACGAGATAAAGTAGTTCATGCTTTTGGTTATGACATGCTAGGACCGGCATTTCTTAGCCTGTATTCATCGTTGAGGAATCAATAAATGTACATAAAAGTGGCACTTCCCGGTTATGGGAAGTGCCACTTTTTGTCGTAAATTACTGCTTCAGGAAGCCGTCAACAATGGAATTCCCGGTGCTTACGCCACTTGTGGTTGGTTGTGGCATATACGGGGCAAGCGCTTTGGCGAGTGACATCATTGGCATGGTTTGTAACCACACTTTGCCAGGCCCTTTAAGGGTTGTGAGGAACAATCCTTCACCACCGAAAAGGATGTTTTTAAAGCCTTTCATCATTTCGATGTCCATAGAGACTGTTGGTTCGATCATCGCTACATGACCGGTATCGACTTTGAGAATCTGATTTGGTTCGAGTGAATATTCGACAATTTCACCGTCGAAGGCGACGAATGCTACTCCCGGACCCGTCAACTTCTCCATGATAAAGCCTTCACCGCCAAATAGACCTGCCCCGATTTTGCGCTGCAAGTGAATGTCGAACGTAACGCTTTTTTCGGAGCAGAGGAATGCTTGCTTCTGCACGATGAGTTGCTGACCGGCTGCAAGATGCACGGGGACAATCTTGCCTGGAAAGTCAGATGCGAACGAAATCAAGCCGCGTCCGCCGGTTGTACCGTATTCGGCAATAAATAAGGACTCACCACTAATAGCACGCTTGAGGAGACCGCCTAAGCCGCCGTTCATATTGGTTGCCATCGTCACATTGCCGCTCATCCAGGCCATACCGCCACTTTGTGAAATGATAGTTTCGCCTGGGTCAATCTCACACACAACTGCCTGCATCGTAGTGCCGACAATTTTGTATTCCATCCCGCCTGATCCCGTACCGGTGACTGCGACAACGGGATCTGGAACGTCAAAGCGTTGCTGTGTCATTGCCTACTCCTCACGTATTTGCAGGGAATCTCGTTGTGCTCGTCAAAAGAATGCGTGCAAAGTTCTTCGTATTGCTACTGTTGCCGGGTTACAGTCACCCAGCATCTGTGAGAGCATGCAAAATCTCTCGTACCGGATGCTGGGTGTGGTGTTAGGGTGTCATTTACAACTTAATCGTTGAGCCCGTGGAAGTGGGTTGTGGCATGTACGGTGCGATCGCTTTGGCGAGTGACATCATAGGCATTGTCTGTAACCATACTTTGCCAGGTCCTTTGAGCGTGGTGAGGAATAACCCTTCTCCACCGAAAAGGATGTTCTTGAAGCCCTTCATCATTTCGATGTCCATCGACACGGTTGGCTCGATCATGGCGACGTGACCGGAATCGACTTTGAGGACCTGACCGGGTTCAAGAGTATACTCGACGATTTCGCCGTCAAATGCGACAAAAGCAACCCCTGGTCCGGTGATTTTTTCCATGATGAAGCCTTCACCGCCAAACAAACCTGCGCCGATTTTGCGTTGCAAATGGATATCGAAGTTCACGCTTTTCTCTGAGCACATAAAGGCTTGCTTCTGCACGATGAGTTCTTGGCCGGCTCCGAGGTGTACGGGGATGATTTTGCCAGGGAAGTCAGAAGCGAACGAAATCAAACCACGACCCGAAGAAACACCATATTCGACAATAAAGAGTGATTCGCCGCTGATAGCACGTTTGAACAAGCCTCCCAACCCGCCGCTCATGTTTGTTGACATGGTGACGTTCCCGCTCATCCAAGCCATGCCACCGCTTTGTGAGACGATAGTTTCGCCAGCGTCGATTTCACAGATGACGGCTTGCATGGTTGAACCAACGATTTTGTACTCCATCCCTCCGGTACCGGTGCCGGATGTGGCCACACTAGGAGCTGGGATGTCAAATTTTTGATTCGTCACGGTCTTCTCCTGTCATAAAAATTGTTTGACTATGGGTTCTTGGATTGCAGGGATTGTAGGAACGATTGTTGAAGAAAACGTCCGTCCAATACTGCGTTCACATGTTATAGAGTATATGTTGTTTTGAGCAATGTGTGAAGATTCAATGTGCCTGACTGAGAATCGCACGAGCTGCATGTGCGTCGCGAGCGATTTGCGTTTTGAGTGCATCGAGTCCGGCGAATTTTTGCTCGCCTCGCAAATGTGCAATCAACTCGATATGGGCCGTCTCGTCATACACATCGACATCAACATCGAGGAGATGTGCTTCGATACGTGGTTGAATTCCATCAAAGGTCGGGCGGACACCGATGTTGGTAACCGAAGGGTATACAGTAGATGCAATAGTAACAAATGTTGCATAGACTCCGTATTTGGGCAGGATGAGGCGCTCATCAATCTGAATGTTTGCGGTTGGGAAGCCTATCGTGCGTCCTCGTTTGTCGCCATGGACGACAACTCCGGTATAGCCAAAGGGGCGCCCGAGCGCAATTGTTGCAGCAGTAATATCGCCTTGCGAAAGTGCGTCTCGGATCAATGATGCACTCGGCGGGTGCGCTTCGCCAATTTGTGGTACTTCGACCGCCGTGTATCCTAGCTCGATGCCAAGTTCGACAAGGCGCTCAAACGTGCCATCGCGACCACGACCAAGTGCGAAATCCCAGCCAACCCAGACAGTACGTAGCGCGACTGATGCGCAGAGTGCATTCATGAAATCTGCTGCTGACATAGCCCGAATTACTGCATCAAATTGAAGGGTAATGACAATATCTATCCCGCATTCTGCAATCCGTGCGTACCGTTCGTTTGGGGTAATAAGCAAACCAGTATAGCGATCGGGATGAATGAGGAGATCGGGATGTGGATCAAACGTGACTACTGTAGCCACCTGCCCACGCCCATGCGCTTCGGCCGCCATCCGCTTAAGGAATGTGGCATGCCCAGTGTGCATGCCATCGAAAACCCCAATCGTTAGGGTACATGGATCGAGCAATTTATTCTGTGGGAATCCCGATAGTTGCATCATGATGCTTCACTCCAGCGGAACACTTTCGTTGGGTAGAGTTTGGCATTTCGCTGCACGGCGGTCGCAAGCAACTCACCAGTGCTGTCAATAATTGCAACGCGTTGACTATCTACGAAGCTGCAGTCTATTGGCATCCCATTATGAATAAGGGCTATTTCGATCTCTGTCGCCTGGTGTACAGGCCAGTCTGCGAGCGCTACTGCATTTGGTTTGAGCCATTGCGTAACCCCGTTTTCCTGCAATTGTTCAATCGTCACACTGGTTTCTACCGAGAACGAACCAACTGCGGTGCGACGTAGTGCAGAGAGATGCGCAACGGTACCGAGCGCCGCACCGATGTCTCGAGCCAACGATCGAATATACGTACCTTTGCCACACGTGACTTGAACCTGTAGGGAATCAGCGGTAAATGACAGTAGGGTGATTGCGTAGATATGGACTGGTCGAGCTGGCAGGTCTGGTGCGATGCCCTGACGGGCCAGGTCGTACATTCGTTTTCCATCGACATGAATTGCAGAGACTTTTGGGGGAATCTGCATGATTGCACCCACAAATGAGCGTAGCACTGTGCTGATGGTTGCTTCAGGATGTGCAACAACAGGCATTTGGCTTAGAACACTTCCATCAGCATCATCGCTGTCTGTGGCAATGCCAAGCGTGATGGTAGCGACATATGTCTTGCGTGTCTCGTCCTGCACATATTCAATCAGACGAGTAGTTGGACCAATCGCAAGAACCAAAACACCCGATGCGCCCGGATCGAGCGTCCCAGCGTGACCGATTCGTTTGATACGGCTGATACGCCGGACGATGGCAACGACGTCGTGTGAAGTTATGCCGAGCGGTTTGTCGATGCAGATAAATCCGTGCATAGTGCCATTAGATCCGGTAACAAAAGTGCCGCAGCACTGTCGATAGAATGGTCTGCGAAATTAATACCAGCTGCATGAATGTGACCGCCACCGCCGTGTTTTTTGGCCACGGAAGCGACATTTACGGCCCGAGAACGAAGCGAAATTTTCACTCCTTGGCTGCGCTGTTTAATAAGCATGATGACTTCTGGCCCTTCAATGCGTTGGAGCATGAGGAGCGCTTCGTCGCTTTCATCATCAGTAGCGTTGAGTTCGTCAACCCAAGATAAAGGCACCCCACACCATACGACTTTGCCGTGGGTATGCATGTCGTTGATGACCCGTGAGGCAAGTGTCAACGCTTCGAGTCGTGTCGATCGAAATACTTTCGAGACGATGCGTGCATGATCAGCGCCGGCTGTGAATAAGCTGGCCCCGAGCGATAGCGTTTTGGCAGTTGTGTCATAAATCTGGAAGCTCTGCGTGTCGGTCATTATGCCGAGGAGCAGAGGTGTGGCTATCCCTGCAGTAACGGTGATGCCGAGATATGGCAGGAATTCTGTGACAATTTCGCACGTGGCACAGGAATCTGGCAGGATAAGATTATCTACTGCAAACAGCGTGTTCGTTGCATGATGGTCGATCTGGATGACCGCCGTATGGGTAATGTGATGCATGTGCTGAGGAGCAATCCCGCCGAGGCGTTCTGCTGACGCACAATCAACTGCGATGATGAGGTCAGGATTTGGCCAAGGTTTATCGGCTCCTATTGCCACACTGTGCTCAATCCCTTGCACCCAATCGAGGTATACGGGAATAGGTTGCTGCAGTACCGGAATTATCTCCGCATCGGTCAGTTGGGGGAGCGCCATCATCAATCCGATGAGCGAGCCAATGGCGTCTCCATCAGGATTGACATGTGTCACCAACATGATGGTGTTGGCATTTGCTATACGTTCTCGCCACGTTATTGCAGCGCTTGTAAACTTACTGATGCGGTCCATTTGTCGTCCTACTGTTGCGACTTCATGTCGCGGAGTAATTCATTAATACGCATGCTGTGATCGAGTGATTCATCGAGCATAAATCTGATATCCGGTGCAGTACGAAGGTGGCGTAATTCGCGCGCCAGCTCACGTCGTATAAAGCCACGGGCGCGTTCGAGCGCGGCCATGGTAGCTTTGCGTGTCTCGGGATCACCCATAACCGAAACATGGATGTGCGCCATTTGGAGGTCTGTCGAAATGTCCACGTTGACAATCGTGCAAAAGGCAACTCGTGGGTCCTTCACTTCGAATTGGAGGAGGTGGCCGACGATTTGTTGTATTTCGCCGGCCACTTGGAGGGTACGTTTACTCATCGTTATCCAGTACGCTCCACACGTTCCTTCCGGTAGAATTCCATGTTGTCAGCGTCTTGGACGTCAGTGAATCCGTCCACCACAACACCACATTCGTATCCGGAGGTTACTTCTCGTACGTCTTCTTTGAATCGTCGCAGACTGCTGAGGCGACCGTCGTGAACGACAACGCCACTGCGAAGAACACGTACCGAAAGTTGTCGATTGAGTTTTCCATCGGTCACATAGAGTCCAGCCACGATTTCACGGCTAGGCAAACGGAATGTGTTGCGTACTTCTGCGTAGCCTTCGATGACTTCGCGGAATTCCGGGTCCAACATCCCGATCATGGCTTTCTTCATCTCTTCCACAAGGTTGTAGATGATGTTGTAGAAGCGGATGTCGATGCCATTCGCCTCAGCAAACTTTCGCGCTGCGGGGTCAGGACGGGCATTGAATCCGATGATAATGGCACGTGAGGCAATTGCCAAGTTGACATCGCTTTCGGTAATCGTACCGGTGCCACGGTGGATAATTTTGATCTGTACTTCGCTCGTGTTGAGCTGGCCGAGTGCGTGTTCGATAGCGCCAATAGACCCCATCACGTCTACTTTGACAATCAGGTTCAGTTCTTTGATTTTGCCTTGCTGGATGTTGGCAAATAATCCATCCAAGCTGACTGACCGCAGATTTGCCATTGCATCAAGCCGAATCTGGCGCTGACGTTGCAGGGCAACTTCACGGGCGATTGTCAGATCAGTCATCACCTGTAGGATATCGCCGGCTTGTGGGACTTCGTTCAAACCGAGGATAAGAATTGGTGTGGAAGGCTCTGCAAAGCGGATGCGTTTGCCCGTTTCGTTGAACATTGCGCGGACCGTCCCGGTACCATTGCCCACCAAGACGTTATCGTCGAGGCGCAACGTGCCGTTCTGGATCAATACGGTCGCAATAGGGCCACGCTGTCGATCCATTTCGGCTTCGACGACGGTGCCAACTGCTTTGGCTTGTGGATTTGCTTTGTAGTCTTGTAAGTCAGCGACCAACAAAATCATCTCGAGCAAACCCTCGATGTTGGTGCGCAATCGAGCAGAAACTTCGACACAGGGTACATCGCCGCCGTAGGATTCGACGATGACGTTGTTTACTGCGAGTTGTTGACGTACATTGTCAGGATTTGCACTCGGTGAGTCCATCTTATTAATGGCGACAATCATTGGCACACCCGCAGCACGGACGTGCGAAATGGCTTCGACAGTTTGCGGCATCACGCCGTCGTCGGCAGCAACCACGAGCACTACAATGTCGGTGACTTGTGCGCCACGGGCACGCATAGCGGTAAATGCTTCGTGACCCGGTGTATCGAGGAAGGTAATCTTGCGACCACTGACTTCGACCTGATAGGCACCTACGTGCTGGGTAATACCACCGGCTTCGCCTTCGGCGACCTTGGTCTGTCGAATTGCATCGAGCAGCTTGGTTTTACCGTGGTCAACGTGACCCATGATGGTCACAACTGGTGGCCGGGTAATCAACGTTTCGTCTGTTTCGGCTGCCAACACATTTTTGATGTTGTCGACAATCCCAATCATTGATTCTGGGACGTATTCGTTTGTTTCGATGTTGAATTCTGCGCAGATAAGTGCAGCAGTTTCGTAGTCGATTTGTTGATTGATATTTGCGACCACACCGCTCTTGAGCAAAACCTTGAGAATTTCGGCAGCGCCAACGCTCGTGGCTTCAGACAATTCACGGACGGTCAGGTTATTGCCGAGCTGAATTGGACCCTTTGGACGAACGACTGGGCGGGCTACCTGCTGGCGACCACCAAAGCCACGATTCATCATCGAGCCTGGTTTGCCTGCCTTCGCACCTTTGCCACGTCCCTGGCCATCGCTCTCGGCGGCATCAGAGCCGCGTACTGCACCTTTGCGGTCAGTACTGTTGCGTCGTTGGCCAGAATTGCCACCTCGACTCCCAGGGACTGCTCCACCAACGCCACCGCCAACTGGACCACTATTGAATCCACCACGGCTTGGACCACCGGTACTACTTGAAGCGCCAGGAGGGCCACCGAATGGGCGGTCACCGGGAGGGCGTGGTGGACGATCGCCAAATGGGCGATCTCCTGGCGGACGTGGCGGACGGTCGCCGAATGGGCGATCACCTGCAGGTCGTGCTGCCGTAAATGGGCGGTCGCCAGCCGGCCGTGGGGGTGGGCGTTCTCCTGGAGGACGTGGCGTGTATGGTCGATCCGCACTCACTGGAGGACGTTCACCAGGAGGGCGTGGGGTATACGGACGGTCACCGAAAGGTTGACGATCCCCGACTGGTCGGTCACCCGCCGGCCGTGGTGGACGATCTGCAAAAGGTCGGTCACCTGCGGGGCGAGGAGGACGGTCTCCGAAGGGACGATCTCCAGCTGGCCGCGGCGGACGTTCACCCATTGGGCGATCACCTGCGGGACGGGGCGGGCGATCCCCGACAGGACGTGGTGCGGGCGCGTCCGCACTCTGGGGCGGACGCGTAGCCGGTACCGGCCGGGTGTCCGCTGGGCGGGGTTCATCAGGACGAATTTTTTCATCGCTGTTGTTTGTGCTGCCCTGGGAGCTATCATCACTGGCTGCATACAGTGGCAGTCGCAGCATGTCATTCCAAAATCGTCGCATTCGCTATCCTCCGTGTAGGCGGGTGCTGACATCACTTGATGTCATCGGTTGTTCGAGAGTAAGTGTCCGTGCAAAGGACGTCAGCGTTGCCCGATCCTCTTCTGTGAGTGTGGAGAGTCGCAGTGCGCTCTGGATGCTGGTGCGCTCAAGGGCAGTAGTCCAGCATGTAAGGGTGTGACAGAGGTATGCTCCGCGACCGTTTCTTTTCCCTGTGAGATCTATAGCCACACGCCCTTCATCGGTGCGCACAACCCGTACCAAACCACGTTTGGCTCCGGTTGAACGGCATGTGATGCACATCCTGGTTGGGATATGCTTCGGGCGCAGATGGGAACTGGTCATTCATTCACCGTGTAGTCGATATCGGGAATCATAAACGATGCAATCAAACGATCATTCGCATAGATAAACAGCTTGACCGATGTTGCTCGGATCTGAATCGTCTGGCCAACGTAGTCCGCACCAAGCGGACCGTATTCTATATTCTGATAGACAAAAGTGCCGTATTCCGAGACCAAACGGTCTTCGACCTTGGCATTTGCAAGCTCGACATCGAGTGCCATGCTTTCTGCTTCGGCTGCTTGACGGAAATCACTTGCTTCGCGCATTTCGTCGATGAGGGTGCTCGAAGACTTGATGTCTATTTTCCATTTCGTCAGCTTTGCAGCGAGACGAACATTTTGTCCTTCTTTGCCGATTGCCAAAGACAATTGCTTGTCAGGCACAATCACAACCGCTTTGTCCATGTCGCGTATTTGGACTTCGACGACCTGGGCTGGTGACAAGGCATTGGCGATGAATTCTTTGACATCAGTGGACCACTGAACGACATCTATTTTTTCGCCGTTGAGTTCATTGACGATATTTTGAATGCGTACTCCACGGATGCCCACGCATGCGCCGACGGGGTCAATGCCCTCTTGGCGCGCTGCGACGGCACACTTGGTGCGTACCCCTGGTTCGCGCGAGATGCTCTTTATTTCCACCGTCCCGGCCAAGATTTCAGGAACTTCCATTTCGAAAATTCGCTTAATCAAGTCGTTGTCGGTGCGCGATACAAGCAACCGCGTGCCACGGTCTTCGCGACGTATTTCTTTGAGCAAGACTTTGATACGCGTTCCAGGGCGATAATTATCCGAAGCAACTTGCTGGTCACGCGGCAGTATAGCTTCTGCTTTGCCAAGGTCAATGATGATGTTGCCATTGACATTTCGCTGGACAACACCCACCATCAATTCCCCACGCCGTTCGTTGAATTCGCTATAGACATTGTCACGTTCGACATCACGAATACCTTGCAGAATGACCTGCTTGGCGGTCTGTGCAGCGATACGCCCAAAATCTTGTGGTGTTGTTTCGACGACGATTTTTTCGAGGACTTGAATGTTGGGGTCGTGTTTGCGCGCTTCGTCAAAGCTTATCTCAAATCGCTCGTCTTCGACTTCGTCGACGACCAACATTTCGGAGTAAACATGTGGGTCACCCTTGACTGGATCGATTTTGACAACGATTTCAATCGCTGGGGGTCGTTCGCCTAACGTGCGCCGATAAGCGGCGACGAGAGCCTTTTCGACTTGCTCGATAATGCGTTCGCGCGGTATGCCACGTTCGGCCGCAATGGCGGAGATGGCTGCAAAAAATTCTGTTCTCATCCTGCTTCACCCTCGTTTACGTGAGAGAAAAAAGAAAAGCGGGAAAAACCCACTTCTGCGTAAAAAACCTATCGGTGGACGCACAACATGGCACGGGTTCGCCGTGACATCTGCTATAGTATAGCATATCCAAGGGAACTCGTGTAATCCCCCGTATGAAATGCAGGTGGCAGTTTGACCGCCAATACTCTCCTCGCAATCGATGCAGGGATCACCTGCGGTTTCGCGTTCTTTTGCCTGGATTCACATCAATTACTCCGCTACCGTTCTCATAATTATGGGAATCTCGTACGTCTCCGCCGGGCTGCGACGGCGTTTCTCGCTGATGAACCAACTGTACGTGCCATCATCCTCGAAGGTGGTGGCACGATTGCAGATGTGTGGGTCAAACCAGCCCGTCATCGAACCATCCCGATTCAACTCATCAGCGCCGAACAATGGCGGGTTGATGCGCTCCTTCCGCGCGACCAACGCCGAGGATATATCGCCAAAAAAGCTGCAATTGTGTCGGCACGGAATCAAATCAACGACCACGCAACCAAACGTACCAAAGCCCTCCGCGATGACACCGCCGAAGCCATTCTCGTCGGCGAGTGGGCACTAGAGCGTATCGCAGAACTCTTTCCTGAACTCGTTGTCTAAAGGAATACTATGCCAGCAGATACTCGTGACGCTCTCAAAGCGCTTGTCCGTGCTGAAATCGAATCAGCCTTGCCTACCCTCATCGGCCTGAGTGATTGGATGTATCACAATCCAGAATTGGGCCGACAAGAATACCAAGCTTCTGCCAAAATAGTCGACATCATCGAGGAATATGGCGCTACGGTAACCAAAAACATTGCCGGTATGGAAACAGCATTCGTCGCAGCCCTACCAGGTCAGAAGCCCGGTCCCAAAATCGGCATCATCGCTGAATACGACGCACTGCCCGAAGTAGGCCAGGGGTGTGGTCACAATCTTATTGCAACAGCTGCCCTCGGTGCTGCCATGGGACTCGCACGTATCGGCAATCGCTTGCCAGGTTCGGTCGTGCTCCTGGGTACTCCCGCCGAAGAGTCTGCCGTCCCAAATGCGGGCGGCAAAATTCATATGATTCGCGATGGTCGCTTTGAGGGTATTGACGCTACGATAATGATCCATCCGATGACGTATGACCGGATCGATTATGACTCATCGTTGGTTGCTAAAGGCCTCGAACTGTCGTTTCATGGCAAATCGGCGCACGCAGCTGCCAATCCTGAGGATGGCATCAACGCGTTAGACGCACTCATTGTCACATTCTCGAGTGTTGGTTTGTTGCGTCAGCAGATACGTGACGATGCCCGCATCCACGGCATCATCACACACGGTGGCACTGCTCCAAATGTGATACCAAATCTCACGAAAGCACGCTTTCGCATCCGTGCAGCCGACATCACCTACGCAGATCAGCTCTTTCACCGTGTCATTGCCTGCGCACAAGCCGGCGCGTTGGCTACTGGCTGTACCCTTGAGTGGGAAGAATACATGCCGGCTTATCTTAATATGGTCCCAAATCGTGCATTGGGAAAGCTTTTCGCCAATAACCTCGAACACATCGGTCGGAATGTGTCGGCAGCACCAGCCAAAACCGGATCGGGTTCGACCGACCTTGGGAACGTCAGCCACCACGTCCCGTCGATTTGTGCCTATCTCGAAATCTGTGGGACTGAAGCGAGCTGGCATTCTACTGCTGTCGCAGATGCCACCATTACCGCAAAAGGCCATCAGGCCATCGTAGACGGAGCAGTCTCAATGGCGCTCACCGCGATTGATTTCTTGTTTGATGATGACGCACGGGCAGCGATTAAATCCGAATTTGAGCATGCACAACGATTCACAGGTGATGTCTAATGGACGATATCGTTTTCCAAACAGCACGTGCGCAGCGCACTGCTGTTGTTACCAAGCAGATCAGTGCAGTAGAACTGCTGCAGGAACACCTTGCGCAAATCGCTCATACCAATCCCAAGATAAACGCAATTGTCACGTTCGACCCAGAAGGTGCGCTCCGTATTGCAGGCCATATTGATGCGTTGATCGCGCACGCGGTCGACATGGGAGTTTTGGCAGGCTTGCCGATTGTGCACAAGGATTTAACCGAGGTTGCGGGCATGCGCTTTACCCGTGGGT
This sequence comes from Roseiflexaceae bacterium, assembly GCA_947474225.1. Taxonomy (GTDB): domain Bacteria; phylum Chloroflexota; class Chloroflexia; order Chloroflexales; family Roseiflexaceae; genus UBA965. The sequence continues at coordinate 19,708 of CANJHS010000014.1, forward strand.
CGCCTATATTCAAAGATACGATTGGTGTGACAGATTCACTCATCGTTGCGCGGCTTAAAAATGCCGGTGCGGTCACCCTCGGCAAAAGCAATACGCCCGAATTTGGGGCTGGCTCTCAGACATTTAACCCGGTGTTTGGTGCTACCAACAATCCCCATGACGTGACCAAAACTGCCGGCGGGAGTTCAGGCGGCGCGGCCGCTGCACTTTCTTGTCGGATGGTGCCGATTGCGGACGGCAGCGACATGGGCGGTTCTCTGCGTAATCCTGCGGCTTTTTGCGGAGTCGTCGGCTTCCGGCCATCACCAGGCATTGTTCCAGTCAACGATTCATGGTCACCGCTGGCGGTAGATGGTCCTATGGCACGCACGGTCGGTGATGTCGCGCTCATGCTCGCGGCATTAGCCGGCGTTGAGCCCCATGCAACGTTGACTGCTCCGGCTGACCTTTCGGCGCTGAGAGAATTTGACCCCATTAGCCTCAAAGATAAGCGTATCGCTTGGGCGCAAAACTGGGGTGGCCTGTCTATCGAAACCGATCTGGCTACGGTCATTGCCGCTCAACGGCAGCGCTTTGTTGACTTGGGTGCCGAAGTGGTTGATGCATGCCCTGACTTCGCCGGTGTCGATGAAGCCTTCCAGACCCTTCGCGCCCTCGGTTTTGAGACCTCACTTGGCGAACTGCTCGACACCCATCCTGATCAACTCAAAGATACCGTGCAGTGGAATATCAGAGCCGGTCGTGCGTTGTCCGGTGCAGATATCGCCCGTGCGCAAAGACTCCAGAGCGCGTTGTTTGTCCGTATGAAGCAATTCATGCGTGATTTCGACATGGTTGTCGGGCCCGTCACGCAAGTACTGCCGTTCGATGTCACTCAGCCGTATATCACGCATATTAATGGCGTAGAACAAAAGACCTATGTCGATTGGATGCGCTCGTGTTATTACATCACCATGACACTGCATCCTGCACTCTCGCTCCCGTGTGGGTTTGCAACGAACGGCTTGCCGGTTGGACTCCAACTGGTAGGCCGGTACCGCGACGATGTACAGCTGCTCCGTATGGCCGCAGCTATTGAGTCGACAATCGATATGAATCAGTTTATTCCCGCGATAGCACGAAGATAAAGGATTTCCATGCAAATTACTTGGTTAGGCCACGCGACCGTCTATTTGGTCACAAACGGTGGCACGCGTATTTTGGTAGATGCGTGGGTCGACAACAATCCAGCATGTCCGTCGGAATGGCACAACAACATACGGACACTAGGTATCGATGTCATTTTGTTGACGCACGGTCACATCGATCATTCTCTGGATGTGGCTCCACTTTATCGCGATACTGGTGCTCGCATTGTCTGTCAATACGATGTCACAGAGTGGCTGAGTTATCAAGATGTCCCACCAGAGTCAATCGAAGGAATGAACAAAGGCGGCACCATTCGTATTGGTGACACACGCATTACGATGACGACGGCACAACATAGTAGTAATTGGCCCACTGCCGCAGGTCGACGCGTATTGGGGACCGAAGTCGGCTATATTCTGCGGGTCGACAATGATGTCACCGTTTATGCATCTGGCGACACAACCGTTATGTCCGATATGGCTATTCTTTCTGACCTATATGCACCAGACATCGCAATTTTGCCCATTGGTGACCGCTACACGATGGGACCGTACGAAGCAGCCTATGCATTAATGCTCCTCCGTTCGGCGCATGTATTACCTATTCATTATCAAACATTCCCTGATTTAACCGGTACGCCTGCACTCCTCGCCGATGAGATTGCTGCACGCGGTGTTTCGTGTTCTATTATTCCAGCCGTAATCGGTATACCTTTTTCAACAGGAGCAGCATGAAAGTTATCATTCCAGAAGCAGTTGCCGCGTACCTTATCCCCAAACTGCACGAGCGTTTTCCAGATATAATCCCGGTCACGTTTGGTGATGATGGAGTCCCAAACGGAGACGTACACGATGCACTCGTGTTCATGCGCTGGTGGAATGACATGCATGAATTCCGCCATACCCTGGCCGCTGCACCACAAATCCGTTGGGTCTACACCCCGAGCGCCGGCATTGAGTACATGGACCTCGAGCTCCTACAACAACGAAACATCACACTCACGAACGCCGCAGGTGTCCACGCAGTCCCTATTGCAGAGTTCGTCATGCTGTATCTGCTGACACATGCCAAAAAAGCATGGCAGTTGCATGATTTTCCCCGTGATGCATGGAGCGACGTTGAACAAACGAAACTCGACGAGCTCGATGGCAAAACGATGGCGATATTGGGCCTCGGCGGTATCGGCCAAGAGACCGCCAAACGAGCCAAAGCCTTTGGAATGCGCGTCATCGGGAGCCGACGCACGCCGCAACCTACACCAAATGTCGACCATGTGGTAGGTGATGATACATGGCGTAGTCTCCTCCCAGAAGCAGATGTACTCGTCATTGCCACACCATCAACTCCTCGCACCCGCGGGATGCTTGACCGTACAGCGCTTGCGCTCCTAAAACCTACGGCCTATCTCGTCAATGTCGGACGAGGAAACGTTATCGATACACCCGCATTGATTGAGGCACTCGCCAATGGTCGTCTGGCTGGCGCAGGACTCGATGTAGTCCCCGAAGAGCCACTGCCCATTGACCATCCGCTCTGGGATGCACCAAATGTCTGGATTACCCCACATGTGACCTCATCCTCGCCGAACGGACGGAAGCGCTCGATGGGGCTTTTTCTCGATAATCTCGAACGCTTTCGAGCCGGAGCCCCGCTCCATAATATCGTGAACTACGACGAAGGGTACTAGATCAAAATGTACCTTGGAGTCGATGCAGGTGGAACCAAGACGGACGCAATGCTTGTCGCCGAAAATGGCGAGCGACTCGCCATAGGGCGCTTTGGTCCGGGTAATTGGGAAGCCATCGGTGTCGAAAACGCACTGACGCTCTATTCCCACGTCATTGATGACCTGTGCAGTCAAGCATCCGTACATCCTGCACAGCTGCGTTCAGTGGGCTGGGGTCTGGCGGGGCTCGATTGGCCCTCTGATTACGAACGACTCGCTCCTCGGATACGTTCGTTGTTGCCGTATGCCACACATATTTGCGTGAATGATGCGTTTCTGCCCTTACGTGCCGGCAGTACGCGGCCCTACGGAGTCGCTGCTATTGCCGGAACCGGGAGTACGGTTGCTGCTATTGGTCTTGATGGCAGACAGTCACGCACCTTTGGCTTGGGCGGTGACTGGGGAGACTTCGATGGGGCACAGCACTTGACGCGTGCGGCATTGCGTGCTGCTGCGCGGACAGGATATGGTATTGAACCAGCAACATTACTTACCGATGAACTGTTGGTATGGGCAGGGGTTGCATCAATAGCCGCGCTTGCAGAAGCATTTTCACGGCGGGGATCGGTACCCGATGTCGCCACGTTTGCACCAATTGTGATGCGTTGTGCCGATGCTGGTGACGCGATTGCCCAACAGATTATTTGTGATGCTGGCCGTCTGCTCGCCCAAAACATCAGCGCAATGGCACGTGCAGTGGGAATCGATGCAATCGCGTTTGATGCGGTCCTCGCAGGTGGCGTTGCGACAGGCGCTGTACCGTTGTTTCTTGCCACCATAACCCAAGAAGTACAAGCTGTTTGCCCACTTGCCGAAATAAGCGTATTGCGCCGTCCACCAGTCATTGGGGCACTGCTTTTGGCAATGGATGCTGTCGGTTGTCTCACTGAACGAATCCAAGGGGAGTGGTAACATGCAGCACGCCAGTCGGTTTTGTCTGCTTGTGTGGTTGTGCGTTTCCTTGACCAGCTGTTCCGATCTCCCGTATATTCCGTTGTCTGCGACAGCGACTCCATCCGTCATACCAACTCCGAAACCCACACGCGTCCCCACCAAGACCCCAGCAGTAGCAACCGCTACCCCGATAGCTGCAGTGGGCTCAAGTGACAATCCGCTCCGTATTCGCATCATCCAATCAGATCTCAACAGCGAAGCAGCACTCCAAAGTGTTCTGCAGGCAGCAGCGGAGCGTGCCTCGGTACACGTGGTGATTGATGTCCATACTGCTGATGGTGTGTATGCATTGGCGCAAACGCCTGATGTCGGCCCCAGAGTAGATGTATGGATTGGCACCGAATTCGATGTTGCCCAACTTGCTTCCTTCAACGCTGTTGCAACTGGGGTCGTGACGCCTGATGCAACAGCGTATCCATACGTAGCTGACGCAATCGCGACGCACCCACAACTCGCGGTCTATCCCTTTGCAGCAAAGAACTACCTGATTGGTATAGCGAACAGTGAGTTATTACCAGCCTTACCGACATCTACCGCAGACCTAATGACTGTCGATCGGCGTACCCTAGGCCGGACCCGTTACGATATGGCATATGCCTGGGCTGAGGGAAGGTGGTTTGATGCGTTTATTGCAGTACTCGATCCCGAGTCAACCCAACCTAGTGCTATCCGCGCTCCGACTGAAGACGCACTGATGCAAGGCTTAACCTCCCTCAAAGAAATGCGTACCCTCGGCCCGCGCGAGGCCACATCGTACCAAGAATCCATTACAGATTTCGTGAATTGGCGGGTTCAGTTCACTCTCGATGGGGACGCTGCGATTCGCAGATACAGTCAGTACTCGCAAACGCTTAATCTTGCATTTGCAGCGCCGCCAGTTTATACAATTGCAGCACAGCCTCTTAATCCACCCATTGACGTCGTCTCGCTTATTCTCGCAGCTGGGCATGCACCGGATATTGATGGCCCTATTCAACAGATTGTTGCTTCACTTCGTGAAGCAAATGCGCAAACGACACTCGTCACACGGCTACATTGGGTGCCATATCGTGCCGATGTCTATCAATTGGTTGACATAACAGAAACTACTGATGCTGCTGTGCTCATGCAACTCGCCGCGACATTTCGTGTGCAACGGTATTCGGCCACGACCATTTGTCGGTGGGATGCCTACGAGTCGGTGTTGCCGTTTGTCCTCCTGCGAGAGATTCGGCTCGAAGAAGGTGTGCGTACCCTCCACAGCGCAATCGAAGCGTGCTACGCCCCGTAGTTTGCAAATGAACTGTAATCTGTTGACCTTGTCGCACGATACTACAGACTGTAGACTAGTCAGTATGAATGCAACGGTCAAATCAAGCTACGAACACTTTCGGCTACGCGCTGGTCTCTCAATTGTTGAGGTGGCTGCGCGTTCCGGTATTTCTGTCCGTGATATTGCCGCTGCCGAACGCGGCGAATACCTCTTTACCCCGCGTGAATTGCAGTCCCTTAGCGATGTCTATCAGGTAACGTTAGCAACGTTGCTCAATACTGAACCGAAGCGTGTATCCTCCAATAAACCAGCGTATCTCGTCTCAGGCATAGTTGTCGGTTTTTCTGTACTGTTGATTTTGTTTGGGCAATTACAAATACGTTCTTTGATTGTCAGCGCGCCGACACTTGCATTGGCATCAGCAGCACGGAACGTGCCGGCAGTGGCAGACATGCGAAATCCCACTGGATCAGATTTGCGCGGAGCAAGTGCACATCTCCATCATCAGCTGATAGATTTGGCAATTGCCAACCCTGCTTCTGCAATGCCTGCCATGGGTGGTCAAGACGAAAACGCCCCTGATGCGCAGGGGAATGCTGCTCCGCTTGCGGCAATTGCTTCGAAGCGCGGCGCGTTAGGAGCACCGTATGGCTGCCCCATTCAGCCGACAGCCGGTCAGGTTGTCATGACGCAGGGCTACAATGTTGGGACACATGCCCCAGCCTCGGCTTGGGGGGCAGTCGATCTTGCAGTGGACAGTGATGGCAACGGCTATTCAGATCCGAGTGCCACAATTGGTGCTCCTGTTGTTGCCCTGCACGCTGGGATTGCCCGTGTCGTCCCGAATAACTGGTTGGCCGGTAATTACGTACGGTTAACGGACGAAATGAATGGGTGGGCGACTGCGTACGCGCATCTCAAAAAGCTCAATATCACCAATGGCCAACGTATCGAACCAGGCATGATCATCGGTTGGGTCGGTACCACCGGGTATAGCAGCGGCCCTCATTTGCATTACGAGGTCTATCACAATGATATCAACATCAATCCACTCACCGTGCTTGAATGTTGGTGATACAATACGTTTAGTTCGCAGTAGGGCGGGACCGGGTGGTTCCGTTTTTTTATGGAAAAGAAAGCTGCCATGCACCGCATTCTAATCGCCGAACCCATCGCCGATGAAGGATTAGCCCATCTGGTTGATGCGGCAGACGTCGATGTCAAGTCCACCATAACCCGACAGGATCTCCTCGCAATCATTGACCAGTACGATGCACTTATCGTTCGCAGTGCGACAAAGGTCGACGCAGAATTAATCGCAGCCGGCACACGTTTGCGCGTTATTGGCCGCGCTGGTACCGGTGTCGACAACATCGACGTCGAATCCGCAACGCGTCACGGAATAATTGTCGTTAATGCACCGGCGTCAAACAGTGTAGCGGTCGCTGAACTCGCCATTGGATTGATCCTCTCGCTTGCCCGTCACCTCCCCCAAGCCCACGCCCATGTCGCCGCAGGCGGTTGGAGCAGAGCCAAGTTTATGGGCCGAGAAGTCCGTGGCAAAACCCTCGGGCTGATTGGTTTTGGACGTATCGGAGCAGAAGTCGCCCGACGTGCACGCGCACTCGAGATGGATGTGATAGCCTACGATCCCATTGTTTCGACGGAACGTGCCCAGCAACTCGGTGTCACACTCGCCTCTGTCGACGATGTCCTCGCCAAGAGTGATTACGTCTCACTCCATGTGCCGTTGGTCGATTCGACACGTCACCTCATCAATGCGTCACGCCTCAAATTGATGAAGTCTGGTGCTGTGATTATCAATGCAGCCAGAGGTGGAGTCATCGACGAGCAAGCGCTTGCTGAGGCAATAGCCGCAGGTCAAATCGCCGGTGCAGCGATTGATGCCTACGAAAAAGAACCGCCCGTCAACTCGCCGCTCCTCGGCGACCCACGAATCATTACGATTCCTCATCTTGGTGCTTCTACCGTCGAAGCACAGGCGATGACCGGTGTCGATGTCGCGCAGGGTGTGCTCGATGCGCTCGACGGACGCTCACCGCGATACGCAGTGAACGCACCGTATATTGCGCCTGAAGACGTCGGTCTCGTGACGCCATATACCACCCTTGCCAAAAGCTTAGGCAAAATGTGCATCGGCATTATCAAAGAACCAATTACACGGTACGAATTTGTGTATGCTGGCGAACTCGCCACCACCAGCACCGGTCCGTTGCGTATCGCGCTGTTGCAGGGATTGCTGTCTGGGGTGAGTGAACAGCGTATAACCGCGATTAATGCGCCTATTATTGCCAAAGAACGCGGTTTGCGCTTTAGCGAAACAACACTCCCTGAAGTCGAAAATTATGCCGGTATGCTTGAGCTTCGTGCACATACTGCCAGCGGCGTGCGGGTCTTTAGTGGCACGGTGCTGAGGGACAAACCATATGTCGTCGAGCTCGACGGGTACTGGGTTACCTTCGAACCGGTCGGCTCACTGCTCTTTACTTATCACCGTGACCGGCCTGGCATGATTGGTCGAGTTGGCACGCTTTTAGGTGCCGGTGACGTCAATATCTCAAGCATGCAAGTCGGTAGACTTGCCCCGCGAGAACAATCATTGATGGTGTTGACACTCGATGACTTCGTTCCTGCTGAGGTCGTTGCATCACTCGAACGTGAATCACATATCGAACGTGCTGTTGCACTCGTGCTCTAATCTTTTTTTGTATGCGAAAACGGGGCTGGCGCGTCGCGCCAGCCCCGCCCTGTTTTGTGACCTTCTCCTGCGCATTCATTGCGTATCATCAGCATCGCAATCGGCGCGCTGATCAAAACGCAGCACACCAGTTTTATTCTTGTGCGTACGGCGCATCCAACAGCCTCCCACGCATTGCGTGGGAGGCTGTTGGTGGTCTTACGCTTGTGCGGTCGGCGTTGGGATTTCGACGGCGAGTGTTTCGACTTTGCTGAAGCGCAGTGCGGTGTTTTCGTCGTTCATCTCGGCGACTATTTGGTCGCCTGCGCTGTAGGTGTTCTTCATCAATTCGCGAGCGAGGGGAGTCTCTACAAAGCGTTGGATTGTCCTGCGCAATGGACGTGCGCCGTATGCAGGGTTATATCCCTCATGGACCAACCACGCTTTGGCACGTGCGTCGATGCTCAATGTCACGTTTTGTTCTACCAGACGCTTCTGGACATCCGCGACGATGATATCGATGATGCGGATCAACTCATCCTCACGCAATGGGTGGAAGACAATGACTTCGTCGATACGATTGAGGAATTCAGGACGGAAGAAGCCCTTCATCGCATCGTTCACTCGTACCGTTGTGGCATCATGATTCTCGGAGCTGTCGGACCGGACCAAACCGATGCCTTGTTGCTTGACATGCTCGGTGCCGATGTTGGATGTCATAATCACAATGGTATTGCTAAAGTCCACGGTGCGGCCTTGACCGTCCGTCAGGCGACCGTCGTCGAGGAGTTGCAACAACGTGTTAAACACATCAGGATGCGCTTTCTCGATTTCGTCGAACAAAATAACCTGGTATGGGCGACGACGGACGCGTTCGGTCAATTGGCCAGCTTCGTCATAACCGACGTATCCCGGAGGAGCACCGAGGAGCCGTGATACGGTGTGACGCTCTTGGAATTCGGACATGTCGATGCGTGTCATTGCTTCTTCGCTATCGAACATGAATTCTGCCAAGGCTTTGGCAAGCTCCGTTTTGCCGACACCCGTTGGACCGACAAAGATAAAGCTACCGATCGGTCTACGCGGGTCCGCAAGCCCGCTACGTGCGCGGCGAATTGCATCTGAGACTGCGGATATGGCTTCACTCTGGCCAATAACACGCTGTTGCAGGCGCTCTTCCATATTGACGAGCTTCGCACGTTCCTTCTCGATCATGCGTGTGACTGGTACCCCTGTCCACGACGATACAATCTGGGCAATATCTTCGGCGCCGACGATCTCGGATATGTTTGCGGTTTTGCGCCAGGCATTACGTTGTTCGTTGAACAGCACTTCGAGCTGGAGGAATTCTGCACGCAGAATGGCAGCGTTTTCATAGTCACGCTTTTGGCTGGCATCTTCTTCTTTTTCCCCGATGCTTTTCAGCTGTTCCTCGAGCGCACTAATCTCTTTGGGCATGCTAAACATGTCTATGCGTATCTTGGCTGCTGCTTCGTCGAGCAGATCAATTGCTTTGTCGGGCAAGAATCGGTCCATGATGAATCGATTCGACAAGCGGACAGCTGCTTCGATTGCTTCGTCACTAATCGTCAAATTATGATGTGCTTCATACCGGTGACGGAGTCCTTTGAGCATTGCAATGGTTGTTGCAACGTCGGGTTCTTCGACAAACACGGGACTAAAGCGGCGCTCTAACGCAGGGTCTTTCTCGATGTGTTTGCGATATTCATCGAGCGTGGTGGCTCCGATGACCTGCATATCACCACGTGCCAACGATGGTTTGAGCATATTGGATGCATCGATGGACCCTTGCGCTGCACCTGCACCGACGACCGTGTGCAATTCATCAATAAACAAGATGATTTGCCCGTTGCTCCCTTTGACCTCGTCCATGACGGCTTTCAGGCGTTCTTCGAACTCACCGCGGAACTTCGATCCTGCCACCATAGCGCCCAAATCAAGTGCCATCACTTTTTTATTAAGTAACGGCTGTGGCACGGTTCGATTGACAATCATTTGTGCCAACCCTTCGGCAATAGCCGTCTTGCCGACGCCGGGTTCCCCGACCAACACGGGATTGTTTTTGGTACGGCGACTCAGAATGCGAATCACCCGGGTAATCTCGGCTTCACGGCCCACAACGGGGTCGAGTTTGCCCTCTGCCGACATCGCCGTCAAATCGACACTGTATTTTGCCAGTACTTCATACTTTGCTTCAGGGTTCTGTGTATCGGCACGTTGCGTGCCACGAATCTCCATCAACGCTTGATAGAGTCGCTCTTGGGTAATGGAAAAGCTGTTGAGAATACGCTGTGACGCACCATCACGCTCATTCAGAATGGCAATCAAGATATGTTCTACACCGGTGAAGGCATCACTCAATCGTTGTGATTCTTCTTCGGCGCGTTTCACCAACCGTTGTGTCCGTGGGGTAATGTAGACTTGGTTCCCATAAATATTCTGTCCATAGACTTTCGGTGATTTTTCGAGTTCGTATTCCACACGCTGCGCAACAACATCTGCATCGATACCAAGCTTCTGCAATGCTTTTGTCGTAAGACCATCGGTTTGACGCAGTAACGCCAAAAAGATGTGTTCCACATCCAACTGGGTGTGGTGCATGGTGCTCATGATGCTCTGGGCTTCTTGGAAGGCTTCCTGAGCTTTTTCTGTGAATCGTTCGAGTTTCATTGGTTCCACCTTTCGGTCACATGGTTTGTCTCGGTGACCTATTGGTAGTATATCAGCTGGGTATAGAGCATCTATTTGAAGTCTATTAGAATGCCCTGCTTTGAGTAAAAGCAGGGCAGCAACTCACCATTGATGAATTTATTTCAATGTGCTCGCGACTTCTGCCGCGATATAGGTCAGTTTTTCGCGCAAAGAAGCGTGTGTATGCCAGCTGCGACTATCCCATTCAACGCCACTCAAATCATCGCCGCTGTACAGAATTTGACCCAACGTGATGCCTCTGAGTTGGGCGACTGCCAGCAAGGCTGCGTTTTCCATCTCGACGGTCAGACACCCTTCGTCCCGCCGTTGCTCGATTTTGGTGCGTGTCTCACGATAAAAAGCATCCGTTGTCCAGGTTGCGCCCGCAATATAGGGGATGTGATGTGTATCGAGTACCGCGGTAATCGCTGCGGTTGCTTTTGGCTGCGCATCTATCCAACGACTCGGCGCTACATAATGGTACGACGTGCCCTCATCACGGAGGGCTTTGATTGGCACAACGACATGCCCTAATGTCAATTCTTGGCGCAATGAACCTGCACCGCCTACCGCAACGACGCTACGGATCCCATGACCGATTGCTTCTTCGAGTAAAGCCACCGACAACGGAGCACCCACACCGGGATGCATCAAACAGACTTCTTGGCCGTCGCCCAGACGCACCACATACAACGGGTGTGCCCCCATCTCGGAGCGTAGCGCATGCACCTGACGGGCAATCCCATCTGCAACGAGTTTTGTAATCACTTCATGGAAAAAGCAGAACACCAACGTCGACGGAATATCGAGCGGCAAGTAGTGCTCGTCCGCATTGATGAATGCACGTGGGTTGGGATCGAATTCGAGTAATGGGACCTGGTCGGGTGTGTAATCCATCAAAGCATGTCATCCATCGAATAATGATTGTTCCAGCGCACGTCGACTTCATCGCTCACACGCTGGAAGCGAATATCGGTCGAAAGCCGCATCTGGCTGTCCTTGACGTCATTGCCCGTCGCTGCATGGATCATATAGGCGCTATGGATAACCATGTCGCCAGCCTCGTAATCAGCCACCAGCCAGCGTGAGTTCCATTTGTCTGCCAACGCAGGTAAGTCTTTGGTAAGCCATCCGGTAGCGCTCATGCTTTTGTTGTAGGCGCTGATTTGCTCTTCGCGACTCAGGTTCGTATTTTGTATGCTGAATTCTTTTTCCATCTGACGACCGGCCACATCAGAGCCTTCGAGATACACTAGACCACCCATTTCGACGGAGCAATCACCGATGGGTATCCAACTCGTCGCAACCCGATCTGTCCCTGCGCGCAAGTACGTCAGGTCGTAGTGTGCACCGGTCGAACTGACTTCCTGCGGCTTGGTGTATCGGATAAGCTTACGTTTATGGAGGTACGGTGCGCCATCAAACAGCCGTTCATAGAACAACCAAATGGGTTCTTGGAGGCAGAATGATTCATATGCAGACCAACGCACGATTTCGTGCATTGTTTTGGCGATGCGTTGGTTATCTTCGTTGCCGCCGCTATAGATGCCATCGCGTGGATTCGTGCCTTGTTTGAGTAATCCAGCTGGTTCTAATGCAGTAAAGAAGCGTTCGCGGAAGCGCATGACCCCGTCCCGCGGCAAAATCCCCTTCAGCCATAAATACCCTTGTGTAGCAAATTGCTCACGCAGTGTGACGATGGATGTCGAAGGATCTGAGGCGACTAACCGCCCCAGTCGATTCGCTGCCATGTCGAGGGTGAATCCATTGCTTTTTAAGGTCGGGAGTGCGTCTTGAACGGACATAGTTCCTCCTTTTGTAGGCTTGTAGCATTTTAGCCCGAAATTCCTCGGTTCGTGCAACAGCATAGCTATCACAACAGACAGAATGTCAAGAAAATATGTCGGAATGGAACGGTCAATACGCAATAATCCCAAGTAGAATACGGTATCATACAGGCGGGTACTACAACAAAGGAGTTCACATGCCGTACGTCGCTGACGCACAACGCTATGCATCGATGCGCTACAATCGCACCGGCAAAAGCGGTCTGAAACTGCCTGCCCTTTCACTCGGGCTGTGGCACAACTTCGGTGGAGTCGATCGCTACGAAACCTCGCGTGCCATGGTTTTGGCTGCCTTCGACATGGGGATTACCCATTTCGATTTGGCCAACAATTACGGTCCTCCGGCTGGTTCTGCCGAAGAAACCTTTGGCCAAATCTATCGCCAAGATCTCAAACCATACCGCGATGAGTTCATCGTCTCGTCCAAAGCTGGCTACTACATGTGGCCTGGTCCATACGGCGAATGGGGCTCACGCAAATACCTCATATCGAGCTGTGACCAAAGCCTCAAACGTATGGGTGTCGACTATTTCGATATTTTTTATCACCACCGCCCCGACCCTGAAACCCCACTCGAAGAGACGATGCAAGCACTCGACACCATCGTGCGCAGTGGTCGCGCGTTGTATGTCGGTCTGTCGAATTATCGTCCTGCTGAGGCCAAGAAAGCATTCGCCATCCTCAAGCAACTCGGTACCCCGTGTCTCATCCACCAGCCGTCCTACAACATGTTCGATCGCTGGATAGAAGAGACCGGCTTGCTCGATTTGCTCGGCGACGAAGGCGTCGGCTGCATCCCCTTCTCGCCATTGGCACAGGGAATGTTGACGGACCGATACTTGCAGGGTATTCCTGAAGGGTCACGTGCAGCCAAACCGCACGGCTTCCTCAAAGCTGATCGCGTCACTCCGGAACGACTCGCCATCGTCGGCAAGCTGAAGGAACTCGCCAACGAACGCGGCCAAAATACCGCACAGCTTGCGCTGTCGTGGGTGCTCCGTGACGCTCGTATTACGACCGCACTCATCGGCGCGAGTTCGGTAGAGCAGATTACCGAATGTGTCGGCGCACTCGCCGCAGCACCGCTGACTGCAGTCGAGATTGCCCGTATCGAAACAATTCTCAAAGGGAAGTAACTATGCTCGCCCGTTTGCTCGTGTTCATCGGCATCCCAATGACGTTGTTGCCGCTTGTGTTCCGCTATGCGGTGCTCAACGCAACATCGATGGCCGAGCATAAGGGATTTGCACCCAATGTCGAACAATACGCCCACCAAAGCTCACCCTACCTGCTGACTGCGGTGTCTGTTGGGCTTGTGGTTGGGCTGATTCCCTTAGTCATTGGTATCGGGTTGCTTATTCGAGAACGGCTGGGTAAATAACCAACAAAAGGGCCCCCACGTACTGACAGGTACGTGGGGGCCTTTGATTTACGAAATTGCAGCGATAGTTTTGTTCATGATTGTGGCGGCAGGTGCTTCGAGTGCGCCTACCACAAAGTCGCAACGCCAGCTTTGCTGGCCGGCTATGGAGCGCAGATTGCCTTTGGCTTTCTCTGCTGTGTAGCCCTCTGGTTCTGCAGTCGCAGGCATACTAAAGCCGAGGCAGTCTTGATCTGCGGTCCGCGAAATCCAACGGATGACGAACGGTAACTGTTCCGGCCGATGCGCCACATAGTCGGCACTGCCATCCGGTAGGTGTTGCATGCTATGTGCCCAGCCTTGTGCGTCGGCAGCCGCATCAATCGTAAAGACAACCTCGGGGTCAAATCCCAACCCAGGCGTTAAGCGTGTCGCCAACGCAGGATTCACCGCGAGTGCGTCGATAAAGGCTCGATAGCCGGGTGCGGGGGTAATGTGCGAAGGAATACTTTGGCGTACCCTGATGGCCTGTGCATTGCTCGGAGCAGTGGTGACCAATGCCGCATTATCCACTGGCCGATAATTGATATGCGCCAAATACATCAAGTCCATTGGTGTTTTCTTGAGATTTGTCACGGTCATTGCCACCGTCCACACACGTCGCTGCGCCCATACCCGTACCTCCGGGCTCGCCACATAATTATCTTGGAAGGCCACAGTGTAGCGAAATGAACCGCTCATGCTGATATATTCGCCATGTTCGTCACTACCAACGGTCAACCACGCCTTTTGATAGCGCGCATTCGGTAATTCACCATGCAACGGATGGGTATCCGTTGGTCCCGGCACACCCATGCGTGTTGCACCACAATGCACAAAAAAACCACCGTAGGTGTGCAAGTACGTCGTCGTCGGTTGTGGTTCATCAAACATCGAGCGCATCCCGAGGTCTCGTCCGTCCATCGACGCCGACCAGATTTGCTGCCCTTGATAGGGCAAGAGCACGAGTTCTCCGTGCGCAGTACGCAGACGGATAGCCATTACACCACTGCTATACAGAAATAACGATGCGCTCAGCGCACCATGCTCGATGAGCAGATGCTCACCTTCGCGCCACATAGTCGGATGCAAATGGACTGTTGTCATGTGTTGTCCTCTCCCTCTGTTTCAGTTATTTGAATGCCGTGGGGGGCATAGGTGATAGGAATTCGCCGCATCTGTGGCAAGCGCGCTTGCACTTCCACGTTGAATGCCGCCCGTTGCTGTGGGTCGGCACTGGTAAGGACCGCAATTGACCCACCGTCGCCACCTGCACCATTGACCTTGCAGCCGAGGGCCCCATGCTGCATTGCGAGTGCGATCAATTGCTCGGATATCGGTGCTACCAATGCGGGATGCAGGTTGCGTTGGGCTGCGGTATTGGCTTGCAATGCCTGTCCGTAAGCGGTCAGGTCCCCAGCAACGAGGGCACTGCGCCCGAGCAGCGCTGCCTCGCGCAGCGGCTCGAGCAATGCCGATGTATCCGGAAGGGACTCGAGACGATGGATCACCCGCTGATGTATGACGGTCGATAAATGTGGCGTCCCAATGTAGAACAACAGCAGTTGCTCATTCAACGCTACTATTGTCTTGCGGTTGACATGCACGGCAGAAACCGTCGCCTGTGGGTAGTGCGTCATTTCAATGAAGCAACATCCTCCATGAGCTACCCCAATTTGGTCTTGTATGCCGCTCTGTAGTCCGAGCTCGTCTGTCTCGAGCAGATGTGCAGCACGGGAAAGCTTCGCTGGTGGTTCGATATGCCCCTGCGCCGCGCGTAACGCACCAATCAATGCGACCGATACCGCAGCAGATGTCCCCGTAGAGCATCCCGGCGGGATGTCGGATTGTACGCTGACGACAGCATCATACGATGGGGGGATAGGATTGGTGGCAATAGCCGCATGGAGCAACGGGTGGCGCGGTGTTTGACCGGGGTACTGGAGCGACTCCCCGTAGTTGCGCGCTTCGAGCTGTACGGCCTGACGCTCCGTCTGTCGCGTCGAAAGCCGTACCTGCACCACTACCCCGGGGTTGACCGCCAGGCTGCAGACGACTCCATGCCCTGCAAACCAGGTATCGGTCCATCCACCTAGGTCGCAGATGCGTATCGGGGTTGTGGCAGTGATGGTACGGACGTTCATGGTGACCTGATGTATTTGAATGGTTGCCATCATACCACACGGCACCCTCGCACTCTGGTGCGACGGTGCCGTGTACGCTCGAGAAGGGTTATTCGCTGATAATCGGCGCTTCGCGATTTGTCTTGCGCAATGGTACTTCTGGTAAGCCGAAGAGCACCAGCGCAAACGAGATGACGACCAGCCAAATTGCATCGCGATAGATTTGGGTGATGCTATTGGTGAATGCCTGCTTGATTGCTTGACCAATGTCTTTGCTTAGGTTTACTGCTTTTTGTATCGCTGGTGCACGACCTGACTCAATCCCTGCCAAAATTTTGGGCAGTGCAGCAGGAGGTATTTGCCCTGCTTTTAGCCCTGCCTTGAGGTCGGCTGGTAGGTTGGGATTGGCCACTAATGCGTCAATAGCCGTCGGGTCCTTCTTTTCTACCGCAGCTGTGAGTTGGTTGGTGAGGGTGTCAAAACCGGTATTGACGCTCCCGGTCATCTTCTGTTCGAGGGTTTGTCCCTGGTTTGAGCCAGCAGCTGCCGACTTCAGATCAAAGGAGTCGAACTGTTTCTGATATTCAGCGGGTAGTTGCGTTTTGATGGGTTCCATTTGGATTTTGATTTGATCTGTCAGTGTCGTTGTCAGAATCACACCAAATACAGCGGCTCCGACTGCCTGACCAAGCTGTTGGAAGAACTGACGATTGGCTACTGCAGTCCCCATGTAGGCAAATGGTACGGCATTTTGCATCGCCAAATTCAACAACGGAATCGTTGGTCCTAAGCCCATACCCAGCACCAACATACGCCATACCACATCACGCGTACTACTCGATACCTCGAGCTGCGTCATAAAGTAAAAGCCAATCAACATCATCGAGAAGCCAAACAAAATGAATGGTTTGTACCGACCAGTACGTGCCACCAATTGTGAGGCCGCAATACTGCCGACGACAAAGCTCAACATCAGCGGAATCTGTGAAGTCCCTGATTCGGTAGCCGATACCCCGGCGACATTGACCAAGAACAATGACAAGAACAAAAATGCGCCAAAGAACGCCGCACCGTTGAGGAACGACGATATCATCGTCACACTAAAGACTTGGTCTTTGAACAACGACAACTTGATAATCGGTGACTCTGCTTGTGTTTCGATATACAGGAATACTGCACCAAAAACGAACGCAGTCACAAACAAGCCAAGAATCAGCGGCGAATCCCATGCATGGAGCGTCTTGTCCAGCGTCAGTGCCAACAAGAGTGGCACCACTGAGAGTACCAATGTGACACTCCCGCCCCAGTCAATTGCAGCTTTGATGCCACTCGATAGGGTCGGCATTGTGCGCCAAATAAACAAGAAGGCAATGATGCCCACCGGCAAATTGACATAAAATACCCAGCGCCAATTCAGGCTGTCGGTCAAAAAGCCACCCAAGAATGGTCCGAGGATACTCGCTAACCCAAATACTGCACCGAACAAGCCCATGTAGCGCGGGCGTTCTGCCGGCGAAAAAAGGTCGGCTGGGATTGCAAATGCAGTAGAGGTCAACGCAGCAGCACCAAGCCCTTGGAGCACGCGATAGCCAATCAGCTGGAATATGTCCTGTGACGTACCGCACAACATCGACGCTATCAAGAATACGCTGATCCCTGAGAGCAACACAATGCGCCGGCCGTAGAGGTCAGATAATTTGCCATAGATAGGCACCATGGTCGTGCTTGCCAAAAGATACGAGGTAGAGGTCCAGGCCACATATTCGAGGCCCTTCAAGTCGGCAATAATGGCTGGCATGGCCGTCGAAACAATTGTTTGATCGAGGGCTGAGAGTAATAATCCCAGCAAAACGCCTGCCAAAATAATCAACTTCTGGCGATGGGGGAGTGTCTCTGCGTAATCGATACGCTGTGCTACATGTGTGCTCAATCGACATCCTTTGTGATGTAGGGGAACGCTGCTGCCAGCGTTGCGGATAACTGCACTATCAAGTCATGAGGGAGTTTGCCGAGTTGATCCTCCAACTGCCGCATGCGCATGGTTTTTAGTTGATTGATGAGGTAACTCCCTCGTTCGTTCAAAAATACCCTGCGTACGCGTCGGTCTGTCTCATCTTCGACCCGATGGACCAGTCCATCGACTTCGAGACGGTCGATGAGTTGACTGGTGCTCCCGACGGTCAGGCCGAGTTCGTTGGCGATGGTCGTCACGGTTGCACCGTCTTTGGTGTTCAACAATCTGAGTACCGCAAACCGCGGTGTCGAAATGTCGTGTGACTGCAGCACAGTCAACAATTCACCAATTCCGGTCATGGTTACCAAACCGGAGAATTTCGCGAAGAGAACAGCGAGTTCTTGCACGGCATGTGGTGAAATCATGGCAAACATCTCAATACTATGTGCATACAACATACTTTGTACCAGACCTATGCAGTCCTGTCAAAATAGCTTGCTTTGCGGTATATGCGTAAAATCATACTAATCATTTACACAGATGTATGCGATATGTTGTACATACAACATATTCGCACATGAGAGTGTACGTATTGTGTTCCGAAAGGCGGGTCTACGCGATTCAGGGTAGAATTAGCGAAGTGACGACGAGTAGAGATCGAGAACGAATGAATCTTGGACGTATCTGCCATATGTTGGCAGCCCACGCAGTAACCATCGCGGCGTTGACGAGTGATTTGAGTGAACCAGAAGCTTGTGTAGTCTACATAAACGGTCAATGGTCGTTCAAGGAAGTGATGGGGCATTTGTTCGACGAAGAACAGCATGACTTCCGCACGCGGGTTTTTCAGACGATGAGCGCACCGAGCTCGGTCTTGCCGGCAATCGATCCTGAGGGTTGGGTTGTGGCTCATCAATACGCGGGCCAAAAGTTTAGCGTATTGCGTGATGGATTCTTGCTTGAACGACGAAATAGTATTGCGTCGCTCGAGAGTTTCACCAAGACAAATTGGGAACAGACGCTAAATGCCGAGCATCTCGCCGGTCTGACCGCTGGCGATATCCTGTGGTCATGGGTCACGCACGATGTGCTACACATCAGGCAGTTAAGTGAACTCCGCTATGCAATGATAGCCGCCCAAGCAGGGACTCACTCAATCAGATATGCTGGTGAATGGTAGAGTTCGCTGGCTTTTTTCGTCCCGATACGATAGTAAATAAACATCCCTGCCCCGATAAAATGTAATGAGGCAGCAACAACGAGTGCCAGTGTGGTAGATGTTTGGCGGGCGAGCGTGGTCCCAATAATCGGGCCAATCAAGCGCACCGCAAACATCACCATGCGCTCCGAAGGCATTACCGTTGTGACATATCCTGGTGGACAACTGTCAAGCAGAACGTCCAGAATGACGAGCTCGATGCCGGCGGTGCAGACGCCCCACACTGCCGCAAAAAAGATCAACGGACCCATGCTCGTGACCACTGCTGTTATCAGTGGATAAATACCCAACCCAATCGCACAAACCCATAGAATCAGCACCCGAGCATTGTAGCGCGTGGCAAAATATGAGCCGAGCGTATACCCAACCAACAAGGTGACACTTTGTATCATCGATACCGTGCCAATTGCCGCATCGTCCGCATGCAGCACACGTACCCAGTGCAAAGGGAACAATGGCATCGCCATAGTTAACCCGGTTTGAAATACTGCTTGACATAACACAAATAACCGAAAAGCCGGATAATTTCGAAAATTTTCCAGCATGGTACGCAGTGCCGCAGCAATGGTCGTTGGTGGGATGACCTTTTCGCGGCGCTCAGGTGGCACTTCGTACTTGCGTGCAGGCAAAAAGGCCATTGCGATGAAGACTGATGATGCGCCGATCACTGTCGCATACCCATCGACACCCGCATGTTTGGCCAAATATATCCCAGCAAGATAGACTGCAATCCCGTTGCACACACCGAGAATCGACCACCGCAGACTCATCAAAAAATACCGTCGTTTGACATCGATAATTGAGCCCATTACCACATTGAAAACAAGCGTTAGACTTGTCTGCGGGAGTGTAGCTATCGCCGCTACGGCAAGCATCACGATAATCGCCGTTTGCGCATCAAAAAACAGCGGCATAATGGCCATGAGGGGGTAGCTCAGGAATAGAAATAATCGGCTCCACGCATACCAAGGAATTACTGTTGGACTGCGGGCAATCATCATCCCAATAGGGACGGCCAATAACAATCCTGCAACCGCAGGAAGTGAAGACAAGAGTCCGACGACCAGTGGATCGGCACCTAAACGGGTAAAGAGTACCGGGATAAATATCTGTACCCCTTCGACAACCCCTACCCCCATACCGTCATACATGCCGCGCGCCATGTTGCGCTCGTCGCCGTCTTTTGGCGCAATGAACCACTCAGGCACACGCAACGTTCGCAACAGAGTGGGTAATTGTGAAAACATGCCGATTCCTTGATAATGTTCTTCATAAGTATACCGCAGGGTACTACCGTGAACCGTCAAAGTGTGCTTTTTGTTGCCACCGGGTCCCCAGGGAATATACGTGTCTACATCGCTGCTGCACGTGCATGTGTTGCAGCAGGAGTTCCTGTTGTCTGTTGTACCAACCGACTATGGGAGCGTTGGGTGCGGAGTCATGGTGTGCCATGGCGTGAATTGCCGGCGGAAGTCGAGACATATATTTGTGCGGATGTGTCATATCCTGATATTCCCGAATCATCCATCGAAATACCGTATCACGCGCGGATATTGCGTCAGCTTCGCAATGGCAGCGTGCGCGCAACGGCTGAACCGCAACTCATCGCAGTGCTTCGTGATGCCGCATTGATTGTCTGTAGTAGTTCGTTTGCTCGGGTAGCGAAGCAAGCAGATACCTTAGGAATCCAATCGATAGGTGTGACCCGATTTGGAGCACCGCTCACGCACGAGGATGGCCGTCAACGACCTGTCTTGTTTGCATCGTCCTCGGTACTTGCCGAACCTGCAATGGTGCAGTCTGCACTGCAACGCATCACAGGGGAATGGCTTCTGCCAGAATCAGAAGTTCTGCCAGGCCCCCTCGAACGTTTCATGCGGGTGAATACGCCGTATATCATCATCACGCACGGTGCGTTTCTCGGCGCTCCCGCGCAAACGGTCGTCCAACATGCTGTTTCTTGTGCCCAAGATTTGGGGATGCGGAGTTTGGTGCTGCTTCCGAGTGATGACACAACGATTCGTTCTGATGCCCAAACATTTGCTTGGCACGGCCCGTTGTCGCATCAACAGGTCATCGCAGGCGCAGCCTGTGTTGTCCACTCAGGTGGTGCAGGGACCACACATCGGGTGCTGCGTGCTGGTGTGCCTGGGCTGGCAATCCCTCTCAAACAATCTGATGAGTATTGGGCGCACCGTGCTTTGCAGGTACAATTAACTGTGTCCGTAATGAAGCCCAACGAATTGACCAAATCGTTACTGAGTGACGCGTTGGCGCACATGCTCACCAATGTTTCCTATCGATACCGCAGTCGCGCTCTGGCGACACAGATGTCTGGTGAACGTGGAGTCGAACAGATGCTGTCTGTCATCCAGCCATATTTAGGAGTACCATGAGTCTCCCTTCATTCGATCGGTATCGTTCGTTACTGACGATGTATTTTTGGCCGCAGCGGCGTCAAGTTACTCTCTTATTGCTGCTGATTATCGGCGATAATTTGTTGCTCCTGGTAGGTCCAAAGGTGTTGTCGCAGTTTGTCGATGCAGCAGTAGCAGGCGCAGCAGCTTCAGTGCTGGTCTGGCTGAGTGTTTGGTATCTGATTGCCGCCATTTCACAGCAGGCCATGACGATGTCTGCGACGTATGTCGGTGAAAAAACGGGATGGCAAGCGGCGAATGCATTACGTTCCGATATCGCCAAACACACACTAGACCTTGATATGTCATTCCACAAAAAACAAACTCCCGGCATCATGATCGAACGGATAGATGGCGATGTGGCGAGTCTGAATCGCTTCTTTTCGCAAATGGTGCTGCAGATAGGCGGCAGTATCCTCTTGCTGACATCTACGGTAAGTGTATTGCTCTGGACGGAATGGCGTTTGGGCATTCTGTTACTCGGATATGCATTGCTCGCGATGTGGATTTTGTTTGCGTTACGTGGCGTTGCTGTTCCGTTCTGGGAAGCTGGTCGCGAAGCTTCGGCACAGTTATTTGGTTTCCTCGAAGAACGACTCGCAGGGCTTGAGGACATCCGTGGCCTTGGAGCACGATCATATGTACTCCGACGACTCAATCTTTTGATGGACGAAAAAAATAAATACGACACCCTTGGCCGCGTTTATGGCTCTTTGACATGGATGATTCCGATGGTATTGTCATCACTTTTGACAGTGATGATCCTCGCCGTTGGGGTGTGGTTGTATCTGCGTAATGAGATTACTATTGGCTTGATTGTCATGACGATGTTCTATGGCGACATGATTATGCGCCCTATCCGTACGATTTCATCCGAGATCGATCAACTCCAGCAAGCGACTGCCGGGATTGTGCGGATTGCGGAATTATTGGCGGTCAAATCTCGCTTAATTGATGGTGTACACGAGATGGCTGGTGTCATTCCGCCTGTCTCGTTCCAAAACGTCACTTTTGCCTACCAGGACGACGAAGAAGGCCTAGCTGAGGCTCCGGTACTCCGTGATGTTTCGTTTCACATCCCAGCAGGGAAGGTCGTCGGACTGCTGGGCAGGACCGGTTCAGGCAAGAGTACCCTCATCCGATTGCTTTTTCGCCTCTACGATGTGTCCAGCGGTTCAATCAAGATCGGTGATTATGCAATCCCCGAGTACACACTCGCGTCACTGCGTACCCATGTCGGTTTAGTAACGCAAGATGTGCAGTTGTTCTACGCCACGGTCCGCGATAATTTGACGTTTTTCAATCCCGCTATCCGCGACGAACAATTACTCGAGGCGCTACACACACTCGGTCTCGATCGGTGGTTTGCGCAGCAACCTGATGGGCTAGATACCCTTTTAGCTGCAAATGGTGCGACGTCTGCAGGCGAAGCACAACTCATAGCACTAGCGCGCGTCTACCTCAAGCAGCCGCAGGTCATTATTCTCGACGAAGCATCTGCGCGCATTGATCCCGAGACAGAAAAAATGGTCGAACGCGCGCTCGACACCGTTCTCGCCAACAAAACGACCATCATCATCGCGCATCGCCTGCAAACCGTACGCCGCTGTGATTACATTGCAATTCTTGCCAACGGTTCCCTCGTCGAATTCGGTGCAGAATCAGCGTTACGTGCCGACTCGACAACACGCTATGCGCAACTTCTCCAACACGGTGCAGAACAGGAACTCGCATGACCACACCAATGCAACTGATGCGCAAAATGGTACGCCAGGGAGGGTGGTGGTATGTCCTCAATCTTGTCGCAATCGTTATTGAGCTCTTGGTTGAACTTTTGCCTGGTATTTTGGTACGGCAGGTACTCAATGCGTTGCAGGTCGGCCAACAACAGGCGATTCCCTGGATGCTCCTCGGGACGTTCGTAGGCATCGCCTTGGTCCGCTTCGTCATGTACTGGATAGCGACGTATACCAATATTAAAATGCGTATTCCGACGATGAATGCAATGCGCTTTTCGCTCCTTTCACGACTGTTACAGCTCCCTGCGGTAACCGCGCTCAAGGGTTCGCCAGGCGAAATCGTATCGCGGTTGCGTGACGATATCGGAGAGTTACCTCAGGTCGTCGTCCAAATAAACGACATCATCGCATTAGCTCTTTTTGCAGTGATATCCTTTGTGATGATGTACGGGATTGCCCCACAGGCAACGCTTGCAATTGCCTTACCGTTGGTAATGATCGTGGTGGGTGCACGGTTTGCATACGACAAAATATATTTCTATCGGACCGAGCGTCGACGCGCCACTGGTCGTGTCATCGGCTTTATTGCCGAGACCTATGGCTCGGTGCAAGCGGTGCAGGTCGCCGGTGCCGAAAAGCATGTCCTCCGCCATTTTGAAGCGCTCAACAAGGTCCGAGAGCATGCAACGCTACGTGAAGTGTTATATGACGGCGTTTTGGGGGCTTCATTCCATAGTTCACTTACCATTGGCATTGCAATTATGATGCTCATGGTCAATCAATCAGCACGAGTCGGGGGATTTGGCGCCGGCGATGTGGCGTTCTTTGTCTACAACTTGGGCATTATCAGCGAGTTGCTCTTCGAGATAGGCGTGTTTATCGGGCGACAGCAACAGCTCAAAGTCTCTATTCAGCGGTTGCAACATGTCGGCCATGGGCAACCGGTCAGTGAGATGTTTTCGCTCGCAGAGCCTCCGACTGCGACAGCAATGCCGCCGCTCACAACGGTCAGTGTTCGCGGATTGGGGGTTCAATGGGCGAACGGTTCGTTCGGTGTTCAAGACATCGATCTGGATTTGGCACCCGGTCGACTCGTCGTTGTGACCGGCCCGGTTGGTTCTGGCAAGACGACATTGTTACGGGCGTTTTTGGGAATGTTCCCCGATATTTCGGGATCAATTCAGTGGAATGGTATCGACATCCCAGATCCCGCTGAGCGCTTTGTACCACCCTCTGTAGCCTACACGAGTCAGGTGCCGCGCCTTTTTTCTGACACATTGCGTGAGAATATTACTCAAGGTCGGCCGAGTGTCACGACACATATCGGTAATGCAGTACATGGTGCGGTCATGGAATTCGATGTCGCCCAATTCGAGAATGGTGTCGACACGCTGGTTGGATCACGTGGTGTGCGATTGTCCGGTGGGCAGGTACAACGCGCGGCGTTTGCCCGTATGCTCTATGAGACTCCACAGGTGTGGTGTATCGACGATGTATCGAGTGCACTCGATATTGTCACCGAACAAACCTTGTGGTCACGCTTTTCTGATATACGGGCTACGGTGGCGTGTCTGATTGTCACACATCGACCTTCGGTAATGCAGATGGCTGATGAGATTATCATCCTCGAACATGGGCGTATTGCCGCTCGTGGCAGCTATAGTGAACTCCGGGCACAGGGATTTTTGCAGACAGACAAGTGAGGCAGATATGGCACTGTATGGCGTCGTCGAAACAGGTGGTACCAAAATGGTCTGTGCAATCGTCGCAGGTCCGGACGATATCCGTGCAGAAGTCCGCTTCCCCACGACTTCACCCGAAGAAAACATTCCCCAAATCATTGCATTTTTGGCGAAACACCATCGCAAAACGCCATTGACATCGATAGGGATAGGATCATTTGGCCCTATCGTCCTCGACAAATCACTGCCGAATTATGGTAGCGTCGCACCGACGACCAAGCCATTTTGGAGTAATGCGCCGGTTGTTGCCCCAATCAAAGCTGCACTCGACATCCCTGTTGGTTTTGACCTCGACGTTACGACTGCTGCATTGGGCGAATTGACATGGGGAGCGGGGAAAGGACTCCAGCACATCGTCTACTACACTATCGGTACAGGTATCGGAGCCGGTGTTATTGTGAACGGCAATCCTTTGCCGTGTATGCTCCACCCGGAAGCAGGCCATCAGCGCCTGACTCGTTTGTCGGATGACTCGTTTGTTGGTAATTGTTCTTTTCACCAGGATTGCCTCGAGGGTCTCGCAGCAGGTCCGGCCATTGAGAAACGCTGGGGCGTCAAAGCAAACATGCTCCCTGCTGATCATATTGCCTGGGAATTCGAAGCCGAGTACATTGCCCAGGCACTCATGAATACTGTGCTGTTTGTCTCTCCGCAACGCATTATCCTTGGTGGCGGAGTGATGGAGCAACTCCATCTCTTCCCGATGATCTGGCGTAAAGTCCTCGCACGGCTCAATGGGTACATCAATACGCCAGCTATTTTGGAACACATTGGTGAATACATCGTGCCTCCGATGTTAGGTAATCAAGCAGGCATGCTCGGTGCACTCGTTGTTGCCATGCGCGCGGCATCCTAGCTGAAAAGAGAGTATATGCTCTATCCCAAAACGGATTTTGTTGGACTCGAATCAGCCATTCACCTCGCAGCAGGTGGCGAGACGCCCATGCTTGTCTCGCATCGCGATGCCATGGATGAATTTATGCGTGATAAAGCAGCGGGCATGCCTGGTCGCGTTCGCTTCTTTGCCAAAAGACGTGCTTGTGCCCAGCAGGTAGCCCAAATGCTCAACGTAGAAGCCGATGATATTGCTTTTGTCGGCAGTAGTTCGGCTGGCATTACCAGTATCGTCAGTTCCTATGCATGGCGTGAAGGTGACGAAGTCATCACGGTAGATGATGAATATCCCACTGGCCGGTATGTATTCGGATGGTTGCGGCGCATGGGAGTTGTAGCAGTCATGCCTGCCTATGACCCGAATCCAGACATGGAAGCAAACGCAATTATTGCTGCCATTACGCCGCGTACACGACTTATTTACATCAGCCATGTAAGCACGCGCACAGGCAGACGCATTCCATTGACTGGTATTGTGGCGGCTGCACACGCAGTCGGTGCGCAAGTCATGGTTGATGCAACCCACTCATTGGGAATCGTCCAGGTGGATGCCGCGGATATTGACTTTTTGGTGTGTAGTGGCTACAAGTGGTTATTGGGGACGCACGTCGGGATCGTATTGTGGAATCGTCGTTTGGTTCCTTCATTCGAACCGATTGTCGGCTGGCGTTCAGCAACCCCGGCGCCGCTCCCCGCTGACTTTCTTTACCATGAAGATGCAGCGCGCATCGAGGTGGGTAACCCAAACTTCCTGGATTTATATCTCATGCACAACGCGCTTGCATATCACCAGCGTGTCGATAGTCTTGTGCTAGAAGACTATGTACTGACACACGGTGGCCGATTACATACGGCACTTGCAGCTACTGGAGCTGCTATGCTCACCCCTGCAGCCGCGGCGCATCGGGCAGGTAATATATGTGTTGCCAGTAGCAATCCGGCAGCAGTGGTCACTGCGGCTCGCGCAGCTGGAATTGAAATTTGGGGAGATGCGGATTTACAGCGATTGCGTTTTTCTATACACGGCTATGTGACTGCCGATGATATAGACAACGCAATCGTCATCTTACCTGCGCTACTCAATATGCATGGGTAACGCTGCGTAAAGAAAACAGACCCGCACAGACGTTGTGCGGGTCTGTTGGGGCAGAACCGGAAATGGAGTTTTTTTACGCGACAGCAATCGGTTTTGTCCAAAATCGCCGGAAAACACCAGTGGTAAGTGCCGTGCCAATCAATACAATTGCACTCCCGATATATTGTGATGGGGCAATCTGTTCGCCAAGCAGCAGAATCCCCCAGACAAGCGCAGTTACCGGAACAAGAAACGTCACTGTCAGACTGATGACAGGGCCGACGTCGACCACCAGCCTAAAGAACACGATGTACGCAAATCCCGTTGCGAAGATGCCGAGTAGAAGCATTGCTCCGACTGCGGTCTGCGTAATCGCGGTGATGGGGTGAAAAATGAAGAGTAACGGGCTGAGCATCAACGCTGCAAAGAGTTGGCTATAGGCTGCCATCCCCAGCGAAGGCGCGCCACGTACTTCTCTACGTGTGTAGTTACTAGCGATTCCATACGAGCAGGCTGCCATAGCAGCCATTAATACACCATTTATGACAGTGCCACTCAGTTGCGCGTTGTCATACCCAACTACGACACTTACGCCAGCGATGCCGACCATTACCCCTAGGATTTTGTCCCATGTAGGCTTTTCGTCGCGCAAGAGGATCCCAATAACTAACCCAAACAACGGGCTCGTTGCGTTCAGGATTGCTCCGAGAGAAGCACTCAAAATAGTTTCTGCATACGCAAAGAGAAAAAACGGTATAGCGCTTTGGAATGCACCAATAATGACATACTTCCATTTGTATGTTTTGAATTGTAGATCGAAGCGCTGTATCGCTGCATAACTGAGCAATAACACTGCTGCGATGCCTGAGCGACCGAATGCAACCCACGCAGGACCGATAACTGGGGCCGCAATCCGCATAAACAGGAATGATCCCCCCCACAACCCAGCTAACAGAAAAAGTCGACCATAATCAGAGCGTTTCATCGTGTTCCTTTGTAGAGTCGCATATACCTCAGAGAGTAGGCTAGGTGTGGATATATTTGATTTGAATTATTGCCCATACCTTTAGAATCCTACTCCATTTCTCTGCGTGTTCGCCTGAGACTCCAGAGCATCATAAGTGTGATTGCCGAAATACAAA
Source organism: Roseiflexaceae bacterium (assembly GCA_947474225.1). Taxonomy (GTDB): domain Bacteria; phylum Chloroflexota; class Chloroflexia; order Chloroflexales; family Roseiflexaceae; genus UBA965. The sequence continues at coordinate 47,729 of CANJHS010000014.1, forward strand.
TCACAATCAACGTGGTTGTTACTTGAACAGGTTTGTCTGCATACGGGATGCTCATTGCAATAGCGGGAATAATGGAAAGCGCTGCAAGGAGCATTGCGATACGATGTAACGATGTGTGGCGATACAACCAGCTTATTACCACAGCACCACTCCATATAAGCACCATCGCACTAGCTTCAACCCACGATGGAGGGAGCGCTGTACCATACCAGCTCACCAGTGGGAGTAACCAGGCAAGTGCCATGAAATGACCAGCTACATGGGGGACTTGGGCAGGAATCGTTGCAAAATGTCGCGTTGTGTACAAGCGTGCAGCCAAGGTTACGCTGGAATTGACACCCAACACAAAGAGTAGCGCCCCCGCTGCCGCGAGATATTGGCCCGGGGCTGTACTGATGAGCCATGCAAAAGCAATGATACCGACATTTGTCATCACCAAAATGCGCAGACGCAATGGGCGTCCGTTGTGCAAGCAGCGAGCCAGACCAAACCCCAATAGTAACAACGTATTACCAACCACCATACTTGATTTCGGCACGATGCGGGCTATACAAAAAACCAGCACCATTGGGAGTATTGCATAAATCAACCCAAGGACTGCACAATGCCCAAGTTGTGTAAGTAGCGACCAGCGTATATCTGACTGTCGAAGAATTATGAATCCTGCGACACCAACGGAGACGATTCGTCCTGTCACTACAAATGCAGGCGATACCTGCCCGTGGAGTTGCTGAATGCACCAAAATGTTGCGCTCCACAAAATAGCCACACAGCAAAACCGTAGGAGAACCTCTGTTCTGATAAAGGAAAAGAGTGGGTGTGCAACTGATGCTCCATTGTTCTCGTTGAATAGAGTATGCACAATGCTGCTCCGTAAGTATATGAGGGTAGTTCTAGTATACTCTCGACTGGCATTTGTTCAATGCTGTACGGACGATGACAGTCGCCTGAAATTTGTTCAAATAATGTATATTAAATGCTGTTTTTTAGCATCAACAATAGATTTATGTCGTTACAATAGGAAAGAAGAATGCTCAAGGAATAAATATACGCAGCTTGGCAGAACGACGAAAGTACTCATCTTCGACTATACTAATAGTAGAATGAAGAAACAATATGTTTGGCACGGAGAGTATCGATGCAAGAAGTAAACGAATCACCGCCGATAGGATTGTCGTCCGAGGGTTTGAATACTTTTCCGCTGCAACTCGGAAATATTGACACCAACCGGAGTATTGTACACGGTTGTTTGCTGATTGCTGTGGCGCTTTTCTTGATTATTGAGCCGCATCAACTGATGACATTCTTTGCGACAGAAATTGCATCAAGATACGTATTTATCCTCGCAGGATCGAGTGTTTTGACTTTGGTCGCATTTGTTGAACGCTGGATCCGGTTAATTTTTATCGGTATTTTACTTATCTCTGTATCTATCGCATCGCAGTTTGTTGTGGTCACCAGTGGTGCTGCGTTAACCATCGCTTTGGCTGCAAGTTCTTTACTGTACATTCTGCTTGTGAGGGTACGCTTCCATAAACACGTCCACTGGCCAGTCATTTGCACTATTTTCGGTGCGGCAAGTTCGATGCTTATCTTTGCCATGAAGTTTACAATAATTCCACCGTCATTAGTTTTACCGACCCTACTTGTGGTTATAGCCATTATGTTCATCGTTGATTTGCGACGTCGGTAAATTGTGCAACAGCCCCAGTGCCCGAAGGCACTGGGGCTGTTTTTGTTTATCTGAAAGCGATTACCTGTGGAACTGTTCTATTGACGTGTATGAGTGTTATCGTGTGCCGTATTGGAGATGATCAATTTTAATACAGCGGTTTGAAACTACAACTAACCCTGCGGTACGTGCGCGTTCCTCTGCCGCTGGGTGGGTGATTTCAAGCTGGAGCCAGACAGCTCCAGCATTCATTGCAATTGCGTCATCTATGATGGGTGGCACATCTTTGGATGCACGGAAGATATTGACGATGTCTATATGGAAAGGGATATCGGTCAAGCGTGCAAAACATGGTTCACCGAGGATAACCGTTTCGGTGGGATTCACAGGGATAATGCGGAAACCGTGCTGTTGGAGATAGTTTGCAACTTGATAACTGGCACGATCAGGTTTCGCAGAAAGGCCAACGACAGCGATGGTCTTGGCTGTGTGCAAAAGTGACGATATATCGACCACGGTGCCCTCCTACGATCCGATAATATGCGTGACAAGGCGGTGGATGGGCAAGCCCTCACCCGTGCCGCAGGCTGCCTCATCTGGTTTGTCTGATAGGCCAAACAAAAGTGCTCCGGCTTCCTTCCAGCGCATTGCAGCATCCCAGACTTCGTGTGTAATACAGATTTCTCGATTAAGTATGTCGAGTGCGTCAAGCCCTTCGGGTGCACATCCGAAGCGTGCGGCTGTTTCGCCGTATTCGAGATAGCGAAATGATTTAAACGGGGTCATATCCCCATTCCGATAGAGGGCAGCAAATTCGGTATGGAATGGTGCTAACGACGAGCCGAATGATTGGATGCGCGCACCGGTCAAATCGACAAAGTGACCAAAGTTGAGCATGATGCCCTGTTCGAGCATCGCCTGCAACGCGTCGGGCGTCACAATCCCGCCACCTGCCATCACACAGATGAATGCCAAGAAGTCTTGGTTATCACCGGTGAAGCGATGAAATCGCGCTTGATTGAATCGATGATATGTTTCGCTAAACAGCACGTCGTCGTAGGTCGTCCCTAGTACATCTTTTACTGCCCGTTTGAGCGCGGTCAATCGCGCAGAATCGATGAGGTGATGATTACGCCCACGTGCACCGATAAGCGTCTTGTCGAGGTCGATGATGATTGCGGTTTGCTGGTCGACAGTGAACTGCTCGGCAAATTGGGTTAGTTTCTGCCAGCGATTTGCTATATAAACACCGGCATCATTGGAGAGCGACAGCGATGGGTCTTCGGAGCGCTTTTCATCGCAAATAAAAGCCGCACCATGCCATCCAGAGCGTTGGGCGATGGTCATATATGTCCCACCATCGCTTTGGCGGGTGTCGCCGAGCATCATGAATTGTCGGATGGGTTTATTGGTACGTGTGGCCTGTGCAGCAGTGAGAATGGCGATTGCCACAGCGGCATACGCATCGTCACCTTTGCGTGGTTGGGTGTTGGGCGCTAAATCTGATAATCCGGGGAGCCGCGCATCAACTGGTCGAATATTGCGGAATGCAACAAAATCACCCAGCAAATCAGCGACTGCTTGTCTGCCATAGATGTGCATGTATTGTCCTTTACCGTGAACCGCTATAGCCTGCGGCGACGAGCAGTTCGGCGTTCAAAATTGCACCACCTGCCGCACCCCGTATCGTGTTATGTGACAACACCACCATGCGCACATCGTTGATTGGACAACTGCGGATGCGACCGACAGAGACAGTCATCCCGTTCCCTGCGTCGCGATCCCGACGTGGCTGAGGACGCTCTGCGTGCGTGTGGACCGCCAGAGGCAGTGTAGGAGCAGTCGGTAACCCGCGAACCAATTCTGGGGCGCGGAAGTTTGCAATCAACGCATGTGCTTCTTCAATTGATATTTTTTTATTCGTTTTGATGGATAACAATGCGGTATGTCCGTCGATAACTGGTACTCGTGTGACCTGTGCACTCATTTTCATCGTGTGTAATGCGATAGCAGCAGAACCATAGACACCGAGAATTTTGGTTGGTTCAGTCTCGATTTTGTCTTCTTCGACGCCATTGGCGATATTGGGAATGACATTGTCGATGATATCCATTGACGAGACGCCAGGATATCCGGCACCACTAATCGCTTGTAGGGTGGCTACCTGGACCGCGTCAATACCACATGCATCGACGAGCGGTTTGAGTGCCATAGCAATACCAATCACCGAGCAGTTTGGGTTGGTGACCAACGCACCACGCCAGCCGCGGAGGCGGCGTTGGTCGTCAATGAGATTTACGTGTTCGGGATTGACTTCGGGGATGAGCAGTGGCACATCTGTGGTCATGCGGTACGCCGAGGCATTCGAACACACCGCCGTTTGGGCTGCCCAGAGCGGCTCGTATTCACGCGCTGCATCAGTTGGGAGTGCGGACAAGGCAATGGCCACATCTGCGACCACATTGCTGGGTTGCACAATGAGATGGGCTACTTCTGGTGGAGGGTTGCCGTCGAGCACCCAGCGTACAAGTTCACCATACGGTCGGCCAATAGTGCGATCTGAACCGGTGAGGACGGCTATCTCAAACCAGGGATGGTTATGGAGCAATTGAATCATGCGTTGTCCGACGGCACCGGTCGCGCCGAGGATGGCAATAGGGATTTTCTTCATAACGCCTACTTTCGTGGATACAAGTACATCATATGGCATGCATCATAGGTGATGCCGTCAATACAAAACAGCGCAGGTTCGTGTGCGTATGTGGTAAACCCTGCTTTGGTGTAGAGTGCCAATGCTCTCGCAGAACGCTCCATGACCGAGAGTTTGAGCATCATATAGCCGATCTTCGCACCATACTGTATCACTGCAGAGAGCAACTTGTGGCCGATATGTTGTCCGCGATACGCTGGCAATACATACATTCCCCACACCATCCCACAATGTTGGAGTTTGGGCGAGCGATCCTGTCGACACCCCACCATACCAATCAGTCCACCTGCCACGACAGCGACGACGATCGTGTTGGCAGAGCCCCCTGCATTGGTACGACAAACGTCAGTCCAATCCGAGTCGCTGAGCTCCGCGAGTTGGTCATGGTGGATTCCAAACGACGTATCATCACTGACAAGGCTGTGTTGACGGATGAGCTTCAGTGCTGGCCCGTCTGTTGTCTTGATGCGGCGAATCTCCATTTTAGCTCAATGCCAACTCATGAAGAGCCTTGACTGCCACATCACCATCCTTCGCTGCAACAACCATGCTGATTGAGCATTCAGACGACCCTTGTGCGATGACCAGAATGTTGACTCCGGCCTGTGCCAGCGCACCAAAGACACGGGCTGCGACCCCAGGGCGCTCATGGATACCCACACCCACCGCAGTGACGATGACGACATCAGCGCGAGATTTAATGCGGTCAATGTCGCCGCGTTCGATTTCGTGGCGCAGCGAATCCTCGAGGGCTGTAATTGCGGTATTGCTCGAACTATGCGGGATGACAAAGCAGATACTCTGTTCTGAAGAAGCCTGTGAAATCATCAAGACATTCGCACCCGCTTGTGCTACTGCCCCGAAGGTGCGTGCAGCGACTCCTTGCACACCAATCATGCCCCGTCCCTCTACCGTCATCAGATTCATGTGACGAATTACCGTGACGGCGCGGATGGCATGAGCAGTTGCTTCTGCGACACTCGTTACCAACGTGCCCGTGTGCGTCGGATTAAAAGTATTGCGTATACGGATGGGGATGCCGCGTTCGATACACGGACGGATGGTCTTGGGATGCAGTACCTTTGCGCCGAAGTATGCAAGCTCACTCATCTCGGCATACGACAGCCGATCAAGCACCTGCGCAGTCGCGACAAGTCGCGGATCTGTGGTCATCACACCATCGACATCGGTATAGATGTCGACCATGGCTGCGTCGAGGGCCTCTCCAAAAATTGCACCACTATAGTCACTCCCGCCCCGGCCCAAGGTGGTCATCGCGCCTTTGTCTGTTGCACCGATGAAGCCAGTAACGACTGGCACTACCCCGCGCGCAAATAGCGGCAGGATTTTGGTACGGATGTTGTCGCGTGTCTGTGGATACAACGGTACCCCATTGCCAAATTCCGCACTGGTAAGGACAACCTCCGCTGCGCTCAGCGCAACGGATTCTACGCCATGGGCACGCAATGCTGCTGAGACGAGATGGACACTCATGCGTTCGCCAATACTGGCGATTGCATCGAGGGCGCGTGGCGACGCTTCACCGAGGACCCGAACGGATTGGGCAAGGAGTTCAAATTCATCAATAAGCTTCATAACCGCTGCTTGGACGTCCGGTAAATCGACTGCTGAGCTCGCGAGTTCGTTCAGCGTTGTGGTGTGTCGTGTACGCAGTCCATCGGCAGCCTCTTTGGCTTTGGCCAAATCTCCTGCTGCAGCAGCGTGTGCACTGTTGATTAACACGTCGGTGACGCCACTCATGGCCGACACAATTACGACGATGTTGTCCCACTCGGTCTTTTGTTGCGAGACAATGTCGCTGAGTTGATGGATTGCTTTGCTGCTGCCCACAGAAGTCCCGCCAAATTTCATTGCAAGTACTGACATGTGCGTCCTCTATAGTCCAAGCCAGGCGATAATCGTGCCCAAATCTGCGGGTATTGCTTGTGGGGCAGCGAACTGGTCAACAGCGGTATTGGGGTCTTTGAGTCCATGACCAGTTAATACTGCGACATAGGTACCTGTCCGATCAACCGTGTTTTCTTCGACCATTTTGCGCAGTCCGGCAACTCCTGCAGCTGACGCAGGTTCGATAAAGACCCCTTCGAGCCGTGCAATCTCACGCCAGGCCGCAAGAATTTCCGTATCGGTGACAGATCCGATGATACCTTCAGATTCGTCGCGGGCTGCCACTGCTTGTTGCCAACTCGCAGGATTGCCGATGCGAATCGCAGTTGCAATGGTTTCAGGATAGGCAATAGGTTTCCCCTGTACAATTGCGGCTGATCCTTCTGCCTCAAACCCTAACATGCGCGGCAATTCTTTGATTTTGCCCGCATCCCGGTAGCGTTTGAATCCCGCCCAATAGGCGGTGATATTGCCTGCGTTGCCGACAGGCAAGCACAAGCCATCGGGAGCACGCCCCAGCACATCACAGATTTCGTAGGCAGCAGTAGCCTGCCCATCGATTCGATACGGATTCACCGAATTCACTAAGGTTAATGGATGTTTATCAGAAATCTCGCGGACGATACGCAGTGCATCGTCGAAGTTGCCATCGATGACCAAGAGCCGAGCTCCATACATCAAAGCCTGTGCTAATTTGCCCAATGCTATTTTGCCGGACGGGACAACCACTACTGCATCGATTCCTGCTCGGGCAGCATACGCAGCAGCGGCAGCCGACGTGTTACCCGTCGAAGCACAGATGACCGTTTTGGAGCCGGCTTCTACTGCTTTGGCCACTGCCATGACCATGCCACGATCTTTAAACGATCCGGTAGGGTTCATACTTTCAAGTTTCAAATAGAGTTTTGCTACGCCAATAGATTTGGCTAATGCTGGCGCAGGTAACAAAGGCGTGTGCCCTTCGCTGAGTGACAGCAGAGGAGTTTTGTCTGTGATTGGTAAGTATTCTCGGTAATCAGCTAATAACATGGTGACCCCTCACATAAAAACCCCCCTCCCTGTCTGGGAGGGGGGTAACATCGTGACACCTATGCAATCCACCTCACTATATACATCTGCGCACACGAGTAGTCGTGCGAGTTGGAGTAGTAGTAGTTGTGGTAATCGTTGCACAGATTGGTGTATTCATGACGTGTATGGTACCCGGTTACATACATTCTGTCAAACCGACTTGGCGATGCAGGGAAGCTTCCCCACGAGAGATGGCATGTCGGTATAATACCTCTACTGTTGAGGAGCATGTCATGTACGAACAAACGATGGTTGCGATTGATGTAGAAGCAACCGGACTCAATCATATCGATGACGAAGTCATTGAAGTCGCGGCAGTCCGCTTCCGTGGCACCGAGGAAATCGAACATTACACCACACTCATCAAACCGAGTGGTGATATTCCGTTCAAAATCTCCCGATTAACGGGAATTACCAACGAGATGGTTGCTGACGCTCCATCCTTTGCAGATATACGACCCGACCTCAAAGCGTTCATCGGCGACAATCCGGTACTCGGTCATTCCGTTGAATTCGATGTCCGCATGTTGGCCGGTTCTGGTATGCGTATCAAACAGACTTCGGTAGACACCTTTGAGTTTGCTTCTTTGATTGTTCCTACCATCGGCAGCTTTAAACTCGGCGAGTTAGTACGCAGACTCGATGTACCACTCGATGGGACAGGTGATGCACATCGTGCACTCTATGATGCCCGTATGGCGCATCGGCTCTTTGTCCGGCTCTATGAGATTTTGTGCAGCCGTGATATGGCGTTGGTCGAGGAAGTCATTCGTATTACCAAATCGTTGCCGCAGTGGTCCTTGCGCCCGGTATTTGCCCAGGCCTTGGGAGACATTGCCAAGAGTAGCTTCGGTCGTGCCGTCAAATCGCGGGTGACCCGTTCGCTCGATGAGTATCAAACACTCGAACCGACAAATTCGAGCACTCCTGTTGCCGCTGCCACGATTAATCGTGTCTTTGCCACCGATGGGGTGTTGGGTCGGCTTTTTGATGGCTACGAACAACGCGATCCCCAAGTGGCTATGGCCCAGGCAGTCGCCACTGCGTTTAACGAATCACATCATGTGGTCGTTGAGGCCGGCACTGGTACTGGGAAGGGGATGGCATACCTGGTCCCAGCTGCGCTGCATGCACTCGAACGCGGGCTCCGCGTTGTGGTCAGTACGCACACGATTAACCTGCAAGATCAACTCTACTTCAAAGATATTCCTGCCTTGACCCGCACGTTTGACGCTGATCGCGCCGACGGCAACAGCAACATTCCAGATGTGACACTCCAGTATGCCCTGCTCAAAGGTCGTTCAAACTATCTCTGTATGCGCCGCCTCGAGGATGTGAAAGCATCTGTGGGCGCCAGCGAAGACGAAGCCCGTGCCGTCCTCAAAATAGCTACGTGGGCAACACAAACACGTGCAGGCGACCGCAATGAGATTTCTCTCTTCGACAAAGAGCAACTCCTCTGGGATCGCTGTCACGCAGCGTTCGATTTGTGTAATGGGCCTGGGTGTTCGTTTTTCAATGAATGCTGGTTCTTTCATGCGCGCAAACAGGCCGAAGCGGCACACGTCGTCGTCGTCAATCATGCCTTATTGTTGGCCGATATGGTCAGCGAAATGCCCGTGTTGCCTGCCTATGATCATGTGGTAATTGACGAGGCACACAACCTCGAAGAAGTTGCTACCGACCAGTTTGGTTGGGCCTGTACTGCCACAGATGTCGAGGATTTCTACACTGCGCTCATCCACGAAGGAGGCGCAAATCAGGCCGAAGGATTACTCTCACGCTTCCCGACATTCCTCAAAGGGAGTACCGCTGGCCCTGAAGTTTATGAACGCGTCTCCAAAATAGTCCAAAGCATTTCTCCGTCGATCGAACGTGCCCGCGTGCATACCAAAGAACTCTACGATGCACTCTACCGCGTCCTGACACGTGAAGCCGAAGAGAGTAACTACGATACCCGTCTGCGTATTACTGCGGTGACACGACGCAGTCAAGCGTGGCAAGCAATCGCCCCCATCTGGCAAAATGTCGAAGATACCTACACGTCTATTTCCAAACATTTGCTTGACATAACAAATATTGTCGATAATCTTGCAGCAGCAAACGTCGCAGATTATGAGGTATTAGTCAGCTCGACCAAGCGTTTGCAGCGTTTTTCGATGGAGTTCCCCATTCAGTGTGGGAATTTGCTGACGGGTGCCGATGCAAATCTGATCACCTGGATGGTCTATGACCGCCAACGCGAAGTGCTCCGGCTGGCTATCAATCCCCTCGAAGTAGCGACGTTACTCCGAGAAAACCTATTTGACGCAAAATCATCCGTTGTCCTCACCTCCGCAACGCTGTCGGTCAATGGCAGCTTCGACTATGTCAAAGGACGACTCGGCGCCGATACCGAATATGCCTACCAGCTCGAATCACCATTCAACTATGAACAACAAGCGCTGTTGTATGTTCCCCAAGATATGCCCGAACCAAAGGACTTCGATTACCAACGCACGCTCGAAGAGGCAATTGTGGCTACCGCAGTCGCAGCTGCAGGCCGTACCCTCGTGTTGTTCACGGCGACGAGTGCATTGCGTGCCACATACGCCGCTGTCCAAGACAGGCTGAATGAACACGATATCAACCTCATCGGGCAGAGTATCGATGGGTCACGCAAGGCGATTTTGGATCGATTCAAAAACGAACCGCGCAGTGTGTTATTTGGCACGTCGAGTTTTTGGGAGGGCGTCGATGTCGTGGGCGAGGCCCTGTCGGCCCTCATCATAACCAAATTACCATTTGCAGTCCCAACCGACCCCATCTATGCAGCCCGCTCCGAACAATTCAGCGACGCGTTTAACGAGTATTCGTTGCCACAATCGATTCTCAAATTCAAGCAGGGTTTCGGGAGGTTGGTCCGCGGCAAAACAGATCATGGCATCGTCATCGTGCTCGATCGCCGCGTCGTTTCAAAGAAGTACGGGCAGCAGTTCCTTGCATCGTTGCCGCCTACCACTGTGCGCACCGGTCCAGTTCGGGCAATTGGCTCACTGGTCAAGCGGACGCTTCACCCAGTGGAAGATACCAGTATCAAGTAGATTGTGCACGGTATTGAGAAATACCAACCTTCCCATCGTGCGTTGCAGTGCGGTGTACGAAAACACAGACCGATGTTCTTTGCAAACACTGCGACCATTCATCCGTGGTGTACCGCCGCACAGCATGCTCTGGCCCGACACGTGCCGCAGAACACATGCTGTGCCGGATCAGTGACGCATAACAAATCCCCCTGATGCAGCGCACCAGGGGGATTTGCACTCCAGGCGTTAATCGGCAGCTGTTGCCGGCTGTGTCATCGGGACGAATTGTCGTTGATAGAGGTCGGCATACATTCCTTGGGCAGCCATCAATGCATCATGTGATCCTATCTCGACGACTTTGCCATGATCGAGCACCACAATGCGTGTTGCATTGCGTACCGTCGACAAGCGGTGGGCGATAACAAAGCTGGTGCGACCGCGCAGCAGTTTTTCAAGCGCGGTTTGGATGAGCAATTCGGTCCGGGTGTCGACACTGCTGGTGGCTTCGTCGAGAATGAGGATCTGCGGCTTTGCCAAAATAGCCCGTGCGATACCGACGAGTTGCCGTTGACCTTGACTCAGTGAAACGCCCTTACCGCCCAAAACGGTGTCATATCCGTGAGGGAGACCCATGATGAAGTCGTGGGCGTTGGCATCTTTTGCCGCAGCAATGATGTCTTCGTCGGTGGCATCGAGTTTGCCGTACCGAATATTGCTGAAGACCGATTCCGAAAACAAAAAGGTCTCTTGCAAAACCATGCTCATTTGGTGTCGGAGTTGCGTGTGTTCATACGCTTGGACCGGTACCCCATCGATAGCTACCGTCCCTTGCGTGACTTCATAGAGGCGAGGAATCAGTGACACCAACGTCGTCTTTCCTGAGCCAGTTGGACCGACCACCGCAATCATTTCACCTGGTTCAACAGATAGATTGATGTCCTGCAACACCCAATCACCTTCGCCACCTTGTCCCACACGAGCGCCATAGCGGAACCACACGTGGTCAAACGTGACGGCACCACCCACATGGGCGGATCCCTGTTGATTCGCGGTGGGAGGCATATCCACCGGTGTGTCAATGAGTGCGAAGGTACGCTCTGATGCCGCCAACGCAGATTGCGCCGTCGTATAAAACTGGGACAACGCTTGAATAGGGCGAAAAAAGAATTGGACATACGACAAGAACGCTACCACTGTGCCTGGTGTTACTTGGTTGGTAATCACCAGATAGCCGCCGTACCCCGCCACAATGGCCAATCCAATGGCGGCGAGGACATCGACCAATGGTCCAAATGCAGCCGTAATTGCCGTTGCACTGACATTTGCATCACGATTTGCGGCATTACGCTGTGCAAACCGTTCACGATTTACATCCGTGCGCGTAAATGCCTGGGCGACTTTCACGCCTGCTATTTCTTCTTGGATATCAGACGAGACGTCTCCGATGGATTCACGGGTTTTGCGGAATGCCCTGCGGGCTGATGCTGCAAATAATTGCGTCATCAAGAACAGCAACGGGATAAGAATCAAACTCGCAATCGAAAGTCTGATATCGAGCAACAACATGGCGACAACAATGCCAACCAACGTGAAAAGATTGCCGACAACAATGACGAGACCTTGACCAAGCAGCTGCGAAATGACATCGATGTCGTTGACAATGCGCGACATCAAGTCACCGGCGGGATTTTGATCAAAAAACCGCAATGACACTTGTTGCAAATGTGCAAACAGTTCACTGCGCATGCGCGCAATGGTGCGTTGCCCTACCTGCCCCATATACAAGAATTGGTAGCGTGATGCAAGCGCGCCAAGCATATAACAGCCCAACAACCCAAGCATGTAGTAGAGCAATAACGTCTTGTTGCTCGTTGCCATTGCTTCGTCGACGGCTTTGCCGATGAGCACCGGTCCAAGTGCCGTTACAATCGCACCAACAATCGACAAACCGACAATGCCTAACAATGTTCTCCAGTAGGGAGCCAAGTACGCTGCGAGACGACGGGCTGACTGGCTGGAATTGGCTGCCTTCCCTTCCGGGAGTTCTGCCATGCCACGTATGCCGTGCATCATAGATGCGCTCCTTCCTGAGCTAATTGGTGTCCAAATTGAGAATCAATAATGTCGCCATAGACCGCGTTGTCGCGCAGGAGTTCTTCGTGTGTGCCGCGTCCGATGATTTTGCCGGCATCTAAAAGCAGAATGACATCCGCATTGCGCACCGTACTGATACGTTGTGCGATGACGAACGACGTTCGATTTTGCATCAACGCATCGAGTGCCTGTTGGATTTTGTACTCTGTTTCCGCATCGACAGCCGACGTGCTATCGTCGAGGATGAGAATCTTGGGGTCGAGCAACAACGCACGCGCAATTGCCAAGCGTTGCCGTTGGCCACCAGAGAGGCCCACACCCCGCTCACCGACAATGGTGGCATAGCCTTGGTCGAATTCACTAATAAACGCATCTGCCTGTGCTTTCACCGCAGCAGCATGGACTTCTTCGTCGGTCGCATCCGGCCTGCCATAACAAATGTTGTCTCGAATCGTGCCACTAAACAGCGTGGTTTCTTGCAACACTATCCCGATTTGCCGGCGCAACGAATCAATTTTGACCGTACGCACATCATGGCCATCGATTGCCACTGTACCGTCATTGACATCATAAAAGCGGGGAATCAAATTAATCAGCGAGCTTTTGCCACTGCCTGTCGTTCCCAATATAGCCACTGTTGTGCCCGATGGGATATCAAACGACACATCGTCGAGCACTTTGGTTGCCGAACCGGCATAGCGGAGTGATACATGGGTAAACGATACAGCCCCTTGCACCGCAGGCATTTCAACCGCATCTGGTGCATCGTCGATTTCTTGTTTGGTGTCGAGCAATTCAAAAATACGCTCGTTGCTCACACTTGCGCGGGTAATCTGCGCTGCAATCATGCCGAGCATAAACAATGGCTGTGACAATAAAGATAAATAGGTGGTAAACGCAATCAATTCGCCGATGGTGACTTCTTTGCTCATCACCATGTATCCACCAACCCAGATAATTGCCAATGTCCCAAGGTTGTTGATCATAAAAATCAACGGGAAAGAACTCGACATTGCAACAACCGATTTGAGATTCATGTCGAGCAGTGATTCGTTGCGAACGCCGAATCGTTCGGTCTCGTAGTGTTCTCGGCCAAAAGCCTTGACGAGCCGTACTCCGGCGAGGTTTTCTTGGAGCACGGAGTTGAGTGCACCGAGGCGTTCTTGGATTGCCGAGAACATCGGGCGCACCACACGCATGAAGTACGCCAAGAAGAACAACGATGGCGGGATAATAAGCAACGCCACCAGGCTCAGCTTCCAATTCATCGAGAAGATGAAAAACAAGCTGCCGACCATCATAATAATCGCGCTGATGAACTGGAGCAGCGCTGA